>CAKTKC010000018.1 GCA_934569225.1 uncultured Oscillospiraceae bacterium
CTGAAGCTGCCTATGTACCTGGACGTCATCGGAACGATTTTCTCCGGTATGCTCTGTGGCCCCTGGGTTGCCGCCGTCGTCGGCGCAATCACCAACCTGCTGACCAGTATCGCAAACCCCGTTAACCTGCCCTTCATCATTGTCAACATCATCGTTGGTCTGACCACCGGCTGGATGTCCCGCGCGAATATGTTCAGCTGCTGGTGGAAGATCATCATTGCCCTGATCCTCCAGGCCATCATTTCCACCGTCGCGGCCGCTCCCCTCGTCGTCCTGGTTTACGGCGGCGTTACTGGCAGCGGCACCTCCCTGATCACGGCCACCGCCATGGCAGCGGGCGCCAACATCTGGGCTGCCTTCTTCGGCACCGACGGCATCTTCACCACCCTCGACCGCACCATTTCCTTCTTCATCAGCTGGGGCGTCATCAGAGTCATTCCCGACCGTACCCTGGTCAAGTTCGGCTGCGGCCAGAACTTCCTGAAAAAGAAGGACAAGGAAACCAAGCCCGAAACCGAAGAAGCCAAGTAAAGGTAAAAAGCCAGGCTGGCTCTCCTGGCTTTTGCAAAATCGCATGAGTAATCCGTCTTACATGGAATAAAAAGGACGATAGGATATGACATATCTGGAAAAAATCCAAATCAACAAAACAAACAAGCTGGAAGGACTTCACCCGCTGACAAAGTTCTGGGTGGTTCTGATGTACTCCATTTGCAGCTTTATTTTCGATTCCATCAAGCTGACTTCCCACAACCTATCGCTGCTGCTGATCCCCTGGTTTTTCGTCGTGGTCATCCTGTGCGCGGCCAGCGGCCAGCCGAAGAAGTGCGCGAAGGCGTTCAATAAGGTGTTTTTGGTTGTGGGTCTGATTTTCGTGGTGCAGACCTTCATCGTGCCTGGCGGAGAGCTTCTCTGGCAGTGGAAATTCCTGAAAATTTATGAGAAGGGGCTTCAGACGGCCATTTCTCTTTCCTTTATGGTGCTGGATATTGCCGGTATTTTTGTGTGGGTGTTCCAGACGACCTCCAACAAGGAGCTGGCAAGAGCCATGGACGAGTCCGGCATCAATCACAAGGTGGCCTATGTGTTCACCAACTCCTTGCAGATGATCGACGTTCTGGGCGCCAGCAGCAAGACCATCATGGACGCCCAGCGGGCAAGAGGCATTGAGACCGAGGGAAACCTGATCGTGCGGGCAAAGGCGTTTTTCCCCACCCTGGTGCCGCTGATCTTAAGCGGTATCACCAGCTCTGAGGAGCGGGTGCTGACCCTGGAAGCCAGAGGCTTCTCCATTCAGGGAGAGCGGACGCATCTGTTTAACCTGAATCGCTCCGGCTGGGAGGGCGCTGTCAAGATCATCAGCACGGTTATTACGGTTTTGGTCGTCGTATGGAGGATTGTATTATGGGTTATGTAATGGAATGTAAAAACGTCACCTATACCTATCCTCTGGCAGACGAGCCGTCCATCCGGAACGTTTCTCTGAACATCGAAGAAGGAAAATTCTATGGCGTCGTGGGGGAAAACGGCTCCGGCAAGACCACCCTCTGCGCAATTCTCCGGGGATTTGCCCCCAGCTTCTATCAGGGAGACATCCAGGGCGAGGTGCTGGTATACGGCAAGCCCATCGGGGAGTACGGCGGCGAGCTGGCAACGAAGATCGGCTACGTGTTCCAGAACCCCTTCACCCAGATCAGCGGCGTCAAGGAGACAGTATTTGAGGAAGTGGCCTACGGTCTGGAAAATTTCGGCGTTCCGGTGGAGGAAATCGTGGAGCGGGTCGAGGCGATTATGAAGTTGACCCACATCGATTCTCTGGCTGAAAAGAATCCGCTGGAGCTGTCCGGCGGGCAGATGCAGCGGGTGGCGCTGGCATCCGTCCTGGTGCTGGAGCCGGATATCCTGATCATCGACGAACCCACCAGCCAGCTTGACCCCCAGGGAACGGAGAGCGTTTTCGAGATCATCAAAATGATGAAGGACAAGAAGAAGACCATCATTCTGGTGGAGCATAAGATTGATCTGATTGCGGAATACGCAGACGAGGTGCTGGTGCTGAAAGGCGGCAAGCTGATTGCAAGCGGCGATAAAGCGCAGATCCTTTCGGACATGGCCCTGATGGAGCAGGGCGTGCAGCTTCCCCAGATGGCCATCCTTGGCAGCAAGCTGAAGGAAAGAGGATTTCCGATATCGGAAATTCCGGTAACTGAGAAGCGTGCGGTGGAGATCATTTCCACTGCGCTGAACGGGAGGGACGCAAAATGAAGGATTTGAGCTTGCGAAATGTCAGCTTCTCCTATCCCGGAGGCTTCCTGGCAGTGGACGACGTGAGCATCGATATCAAGGGCGGCGAAAATGTGGCCATCGTCGGCCAGAACGGCGCGGGCAAGACCACCACGGTCAAGATGATCAACGGCCTGCTCCGCCCGACCAAGGGCGACGTTTTGGTGGGGGACATGAACACCAAAGACTACACCACTGCGCAGGTTTCTCGCATCGTGGGCTATGTGTTCCAGAACCCGGACGACCAGATCTTCCACGCAACAGTGGAGGATGAAGTTCGCTTCGGCCCCAAGAACATGAAGCTGGATATCGAGGAAGAGGATCGGCGGGTGGAGGATGCCCTGAAAATCACCGGTATGGACATCTACCGGGACGAAAACCCCATGAATCTGCCCCTTTCCGTGCGGAAATTCGTCACCATCGCCGCCGTTATCTCCATGGGAACGGAAATCCTGATTTTTGACGAGCCTACCGCCGGTCAGGACATCGATGGCAACCGACGGCTGTCCCAGATTCTGAAAACCTTGCAGGCGCGGGGCAAGACCATCATCACGATTTCTCACGACATGGAATTCGTGGCGGAGAATTTCGACCGTGTGATCATCATGGCGAAGAAAAAGGTCGTAAAAGAGGGAACTCCGGAGGAAATTTTCTGGGATCTGGACGCTCTGGACTATGCCATGCTGAAGCAGCCCTATGTCAGTCGCGTGTGTAAGGCGCTGGGCATCGAAAAAAAGATCATCCACATCGACGACGCTGTGGATGAGATCATGAAAAAACTGGGATGACGGCAATGCGGAAAAACAGCACCCTGATTACAATTCTGGCCTTCGGTCTGTATTTCCTGGTTGGCGCGGCGGCGCTTCTGGTGGGAAGCAGCCTGACCCAGCTCATCGGCGTCTACGGCAGAACCATGGACGCGGTGGTGCTTCTGGGGTCCTCCTTTGCCATCGGCCGTGTGTCCACGGTGGGACTGACGGGAAGACTGGTGGAGAAAATCGGCGCGAAAGCGGTGTATGCCATTTCGGTGCTGGCGACCTGCGTCTATTTCGTGGGCATCCCGCTGTTCCCCAATTACTATGCGGGGATGGCGGCGGCCTTCCTGGGCGGCGTCGGCATGGGCGCGGAGGATGCCGTTTGCCCGCTGATGCTCAGCATTTCCTGCCGGAACAATTATGCCGGTGCGCTGAGTGCGGGACAGGCGTTCTTCTGCGTGGGAAGCTTCGCAATGCCGTTTCTGATTGGTGTGATGCTGTCGGAGCGGCTGCCGTTCTACGGCGCGTTTTACGTGCTGACGGCAATCGCGCTGATTCTTCTGGCCTGCCTGCCCTTTGTGAAGCTGGAAAAGCAGACGAAGACGGCGGAAACCCAGGAGGAACAGGTCAAGCCCCTGTACACCAAAAAGCTCTGGCTGGCCTATGCCGGTGCGCTGATCGGCGTCGCCTGCTTCAGCGGCGCGGTGAACGTGCTTTCCCTGTACACCGCAAGCTTCGCCCAGAGCATGGGAATCTCGGAGGCCAACGCGGCGTTTATGCTGACGATTTACAATATCGGCGGCGTGATCGGCTCCTTCGCCTTTACCTGGATACTGAAAAAGATGAAGGAACGGATCATCGTCATCATCAACAGCGTCATCAGCATGATTGCCCTGGCGGCGGCGATTCTCTTTCATAAAACGGAAATTTATTTCATCTGTCTATTTATCACCGGAACGTTTCTGGGGGTCATGTTCAGCCTGTTCGTGGCGATCACCACCCGCATCGGCTATAAGCGGATCAGCGTTGCCAGCTCCTACGTAGCAATTGCCGCCGGTATTTCGGACGTTATGACGCCCATTCTTTCCGGCGCGCTGGTGGGTGTGTTCGGCGTGGGCAGCGCATTCTACTATGCGCTGGCGACGGTGGTTCTGATGCTGGCATCCTCCATTCTGGTAAATGCAGTCACGTCGGAAAAGGAGATATCTTCGTATGGCAATTCAAAGTAAGGAAACCCTGAATGAAAAAGGGCAGCAGTACCATATCTGCTGCAAAAAAGGCGATATCGGAAAGTACGTCATTCTTCCGGGCGACCCCTTCCGGACGGATTTGATCGCAAAGCATTTTGACAATCCCGTGCTGGTCGCCCACAACCGGGAGCATAAAACCTGGACGGGGACCCTGAACGGGGAAAAGGTGTCCGTTTGCAGCACCGGCATGGGCTGCCCCTCTGCGGCAATCGCTGTGGAAGAGCTGATTCACTGCGGCGCGGAGGTGTTTATCCGCGTGGGAACCTGCGGCCGTCTCTGCCCGGAGAGCTACGACGAAAGCTTAGAGGGGGTGGTCATCACGGCGGCCGTGCGGGACGAGGGAACTACGGTACACTATGTACCCATCGAATACCCGGCCATCGCAGACCGTCACGTGACGGACGCGCTGGTGCGGGCGGCACAGGCCAAGGGCTACCGCTTCGAAGAGGGAATCGGTCAGTCCAAGGATTCCTTCTACGGCCAGCATGACCCGGACAGTATGCCAAACAGCGACCGTCTCCATTCCCGCTGGAAGGCATGGGAAAAGAGCCGCGTCATGGCGTCCGAGATGGAGTGCGCGGGTATTTTCATCGTGTCGCTCATTCGCGGCGTGAAGGCCGGTGCCATCATGGCCTACGGCAGCATGAACGACCACACCATCGAGGTGGCCTGCGACGCCGTGAAGCTGCTGATCGAAGACAGCAGAGCAAAATAACCGCCGGGAGGGAAACGCAATGGGTTTTTATGAAGAAAAACTGGTTCCCGTGATCAAGGAGGTCTGCGCGGTCATCGAGCGGACGGAGCATATGCAGGACATCCTCCACGGCACCATGTCGGACGAGCGCTTCCGGTTCCAGATTTTGCAGAACCACCAGTATCTGCTGGACTACACCCGGTGCTGGGCGGTGGCTTTCTCCAAGTGTACCTGTTTTCAGGAAATGGAGGACTGGTACCCCATCGTAAAAAACACCATGGAGGGCACGGTCATGGTGAACCGGAACTTCTGGTCAAAGGAGATCGGCGCGACGTTGGAAGAAATGGACGCCGTCATCGAAGCGCCGGGAAAGCGCTCTTACACTGCGTTCCAGCTGATGTGCGCCCAGCAGGGAAGTCTTGCGGAGTGCATGATGGCCATGTTCCCCTGCAACATCCTCTACCGCTTTTTCGGCGAGGATCTGCTGCCGAAGTGTACGCTCCCTGAGGACAACAAGTTCTACAAGTGGATCGCGTTCTATGTGGGCGACGAGTATGTTGCCAAAACGGAGAACGAGATCCGCATGGTGAATAAGCTCTGCGCCAACAAAACGCCGAGGGAGCAGGCGCGGCTTCTGGAAATTTTTGCGACGAGCTGCAATTACGAGATTCTGCAGTGGCAGGATATGTACCACAACATGACGACCTGGCCGCTGGATTCCATTTTCCCCCGAAAATTCACAACCCTGGAGGACTGAACATGGACAGGAAAAAACTGATCATCGATACAGATTGCGGTTCGGACGATGCAGTGGCCATTGCAATGGCACTGAATGACCCCAATTTCGAGGTCATCATGTGTACGACGGTATCCGGCAATGTGGGCTGCAAGCAGGCGGCCATCAACACGCTCACGACGATTGAACACGCCGGTACCTACGAGCCGCCGGTTTACATGGGCGCCATCGACATGCTTCTGCGGGATATGCAGTATGCTGCGGAGACCCATGGCGAGGACGGAATGGGCGATATCGGCCTGGTTCCCCACCGGCTGAAAATCGGCGAGGGCAACGGCGTCATCCGGATGCTGGAAGCGCTGAATGCAAGCGAGCCGGGGGAGATCGACATCATTGCTCTGGGACCCCTGACCAACATTGCCCTGGCGCTTCGCCTGGATAAGGAAGCCGTCAGGAAGGCCGGGCGGATCGTGTGCATGGGAAGCGCGGGTCTCGGCGTGGGCAACGCGACGCCTCTGGCGGAGTTCAACATCTGGCAGGACGCGGAAGCAGCGAAGATCGTCGTGGACGCGGGGCTGGAGCATCTGGTTCTGGTGGGCTGGGATGCCTGCCTGGGCGACGCCATGCTGATTCCCTCGGAGATCGAGGAAATTCAGAAGAGCGGCCCTCTGGGCAGGTTCGCCATCGACTGCAACCGTCAGCTGATGGTGCTCAACAGCGAGCGCTTCGGCGACAGCTATCTGGATATGGCCGACCCCTCGGCCATGGCGGCGGCGCTGTACCCCGAGTGTATCGAAACCTGCGACAAGTACTTCTGCGAAGTGGACATCTCCAACGGCCCCGGCTACGGCAATGTGATCGTCGACCGGTGCAACGTGACCGGCAAGGAGCCGAACGTCTACATTTGCAGTAAGCTGTACGCCAACAAGTTCAAGCATTACATGTACAAGACCCTGCGGGTCTGCTGATGAGGTGAATTTTATGGGAGAACTGAAAGTTAAATTCCTGATGGGGCCTTCGGACTGCAACGATTCCAACGTACCCAACTACGGCGCGGAATTCTTAAGCAATCTGAGCAAGGCGCTGGGTGAGAATGTCGTGTGCGCGGAGATGGACGAGGTCAGTGCGCAGCCGCTGCCTGTGTACTTCATTGCGTCCGGCGGCGCGGAGCCGGGCTTTGCGGCGTCCTATCAGCAGACGAAGGAGCCTTACATCCTGCTGACTACCCCTGCCTACAATTCTCTGGCGGCGGCCATGGAGATCCTGGGCTTCCTACAGGAAAAGGGGCTGAAGGGCGAAATCCTCCATGGAACCCCCGAAGCGATTGCCAGACGCTTAAACGTATTGAAGCGTGTGGCGGAAGCAAGGGAAAAGCTGTCTCACATGAAGCTCGGCTGCTTCGGCGAGCCTGGCGGACTGATTGCCAGCGACGTGGATTTTGACAAGCTGAAAGTCCTCAGCGGCATGGAATGCAGAATGTTTGACCTGGAAGAGGTCGTTGAGGAATTCCACAAGGGCGGCTACCCGGAAAACGCCTACACCCAGGAGCTGAAGACCAAGGGCTTCGACCCGAAGGAAGTGGAAAAAGCGCTCCAGGTATACGGCGCGATGAAGCGGCTGATCGCCAAATACGACCTGACCGGCGTGACCGTCAAGTGCTTTGATCTGCTGGGACGTATCCACACCACCGGCTGTCTGGCGCTGGCGCTGCTCAACGCCGAGGGAATCCCGGCGGCCTGCGAAGGCGACCAGAAGAGCCTGGTTAGCATGGCCGTGCTGGAAGCCCTGACCGGCCAGTCCGGCTTCATGGCCAACCCCAGCTGCATGGATCCGGAAAAGAGCGAGATCATCTTCGCCCACTGCACGCTGCCCATCAACATGCCGGACAGCTACCATCTGGTGACCCATTTTGAGTCGGGCACCGGCGTGGCGGTATCCGGCGATCTGGCAGTGCAGCCCATGACGATCTTCAAGTGCGACGACAGCATGGAGCGGTACTATGCGGGCAGAGCGGAGCTTCTGGAGACCATGCACCGTCCGGATCTGTGCCGGACGCAGATGCGCCTGAAGCTCCAGGACGGCACGGGGTATTTCTCTGCCCATCCCATCAGCAACCACCACATGATCATCAAGGGTGACTGGAAGGAAGTCATTGACGAGTTCTTCAAGGGTTAATTGGGGCCTATCTGAAAACCGTCAACATGCCCAAACAGCGGGTCTTTTCCGCCTGCTGTGCGCCATTTTCCCTTGCAATACACAAAGTATTCCCGCGGAAAAATGGCTTCATCAGGCGAAAAATCCCTCGCTGTTGGTCATATTTCCGGTTTCCAGGTAGACCCTGAAAGAATGACGGAGGATTCCATTCTGGAATCCTCCGCTTCAGACTGTCAAAAAAGGCTGTTGGCCTTTTTTGACAAAAGGATTGCAGTCTGCTGCGCGCACTCCTTGTCCGCCTATGGCGGACAACTCGCACACTTGCAGCCTGTAAGGTATTTTCTGCCAGGTACACGCCCCGGCAGAAAATGATCTGACTTTATTTGCCGCCTGCGGGCGGCAAACTCTGCGAGGCTTTTTTGACACGCTGTGACGGAGGATTCCATTCTGGAATCCTCCGCTTGTTTATATATAATAAGGAATCGCGGCAGCGCTGCCGTGCAAAAATCAGGTGATGGGGGCGGGGTTGAAGATGCACATGTCGTTGTGGAAGCCGTATTGGTCGCTGTAGGGCTGGCGCAGACCGCTGGCTACGTCCAGGATCATGTTGAAAATTTCCGTGCCCACCTCCGCTATGGTGGCATCGCCGGTGGCCACGTCACCGGCGGAAATGTCGATCATGTCGAACCAGTGGGCTTTCATCTCGTTCCGGCTGCAAACCTTGATGACCGGCGCGATGTCCAGACCGTAGGGCGTCCCCCGGCCAGTCATGAAGACCTGTAAGCCGATGCCGCTGGCAACCTGACTGGGGCCGCAGACGATGTCGCTGGCGGGGGTCGCGGCGTAGATCAGGCCGTGCTTCGTGGGCTTCTGGGCAGGGGAGAGGACTTCCACAATGGGGCTGGTGCCGCTCTTGGCAATGGAGCCCATGGCCTTTTCCACGATGTTGGCAAGGCCGCCCTTTTTGTTGCCCGGCGTGGGATTGGCGTCCCGGCCTACGCCCCCGGCGGCGAGATAATCGTCGTACCATTTCATTTCCTCGGCCAGACGATCCCGGGTGTGGGCGTCCGGGCACCGGGCGGCCAGCATCTGAACGCCGTCCCGAACCTCGGTGACTTCGCTGAACATGACCGTGCCGCCGCCGCGAACGATCATATCCGCCGCGTAGCCCGCGCTGGGGTTGGCGGTGATGCCGCTGAAAGCGTCGCTGCCGCCGCACTGCATACCAATCAGCAGCTCGCTCAGGGGAAGCTCTTCCCGGCGGCGCTGGTTCAGCTTTTGCAGCTTTCTGTCCGCCATGTCCAGAATGGCGTTCATCATGGCGTCGTGACCGGGGTAATCCTGAAGGGTCAGGACGTTCTCCGGGGTGATGTCCTCCGGGGGCAGCACCCGGTCGTAGGTCAGCTTTTCGCAGCCCAGACCCACCACCATGATCTCCCCGCCAAAGTTGGGGTGGCGGATCACGTTGGTGATGGCGCGGATGGGGATGTAGGCCATGGGCGCGTTGATGGCGACGCCGCAGCCATAGGGATGGGTCACGGCCACCACGCCGTCCACGTTGGGAAACTTAGGCAGCAGCTCCTGCTTGATCCGCTCCACGGCAACCTTCAGAACGCCTGCGGCGCACTGCACGGTGGTGACGATGCCAAGCAGATTCCGGGTGCCGGCGGGGCCGACCTTGTTCCGGTAGCCCAGCCATGTTGTGCGCTTCGGCATGGGAAGCTGTTCGGGGGAAAGCACGTTGGTGCCGTAGGGAAGATTATCAAGACCGGGGCTGTCAGGCAGATCCAGCATATGCTCGTTGATCCAGGCGCCGGCGGGGATGTCCGCCTTCGCGTAGCCCAGAACCACGCCGTAGCGGATGATCTCGCCCCCCGGGGCAATGGGGGTCAGGGCGATTTTGTGGGCCTGGGGGATAGGCTCCAGGGTTTTCAGACCCGGCTGGATTTCCACACCGGCCTCCAGGTCGTGGACGGCGACGGCTACATTGTCTTTTTCGCTGATTTTGATGGTAAGACGGCTCATAGCGGCAACTCCTTTTTCGGGAAGCGTGTCGAAGCTTCCTCTTTTCCAACAGCATACAGGTTACGGGGCAATTTTTCAATTCACATTATGACAGAATACGGGACGCTGGTTTTTGACAATCTGCAATTTCTTTCATTTTTTGAAATGCTTCATTTCAATCTATCGCACAGATTGAGAACCTGAGAAAGCTCCGGCAGGAGATCTGCTTTCTCGAAACCCTCTCCCGGCGCCTGACGGCTGCTGACGGTCTGGGCAATGAGCCGCCCCACCAGCAGACAGTGCAGGTACTGTCCCTCGATGGCCAGAGCGACCTGGCTGTCGGTGTCCCGGCGAAGCCGCTCGATCTGACGCAGAACCGGGGTTTCCGGCAGGGCGGGATTGCTTTCCGTGGTCAGGACACGCCAGCCGGGATCCAGGGGAGCGGGGGGCGTCTGGCTGCGAAGATCGGTTTCCACCCAGAGCATTTCCTTGAGAGACTGGGCGGAAAGAATGCCCTCACCCAGAAAGCGGCAGTCCAGCCCGGTGTCCCGTCCCAAATCGACGCGAACCCAGGAGCCGACGGTGAAATTGTGCCGCTTTTTGCCGTTTTCCGTAAAGGAATGGGCAATGGTGACGTCCTCCACCAGCACCTGACAGCCCCGGTAGCTTCCGCCGCCGCCCTGATGGCACACCGTGCCGCCGGAACCGGCGTTTGTGGGGATCATCCGGGCGTCCCGGACCTCCGTCTCGGTAAGGGTGACGCCGTCGCGCCAATAGGGGGCGTCCAGATGCTTTTCCAGCGTGACCAAGGCGGCGGCTCTGGTAAAGTTCTCCTTATAAGATCTGGAAGCCCGGCGGCCGACGATCAGATTCAGTCCAAGGCTCAGTCCCAGGACGACCAGCGTCAGCCGGGGGTCAAGGAAATAGCAGACCAGCGCCGCCACCGCCAGCAGGAGAAAAATAAAGTACATTCTGCGAAGTCTTCGGAACTGACTGCGAAGAGCCGGAACGGTAGATGAATTCATATAGTAGAAACCTCCTGTTTCATGCATTGCAGCCCAAAATCTGCTTTTTTCCAGTTTAACAAAAAAGAACGGCTGTGACAAGAGGGAAAAAAGAGGGGCAAAACCGGGGCAAATCGGAAAAATCGTGGGAAAACGAACGATAAATTTCGGAAATGAAACGGTTGATTGCAGCCAGATTTCAGAAGCTGAAAGATATTACGGTTTGCCCGAATTTTGCGCGCTGAATTTAGACATTCCACGAATAGACAGATTTTCGTTCATCCGCTACAATGTAGGCAAGATGAGCGCCCGACCGGGAAACACCGGGCACTCGAAAAAACAAATGTGAAAGGAAACTGAACTATGAAGAAGGTTATCTCCCTCATCCTCATCGCGGCCATGTGCATCGGCCTGCTGGCCGGCTGCGGCGCCAGCAGCGACGGCGGTTCCCTGAAGGGCAAGCGCGTCCGCGTGGTCATCGGTTCCACCTCCACCGGCGGCGACTCCTACATGATCGCCGACATGGTCACCCGTTACCTGGGCGAAGAAATGGGCTTCAACGGCAAGGTTGACGCCGTCGGCAACGCTGCCGCTCTGGACGCCATCACCAAGGCCAAGGGCGACGGCACCACCATCATGATGTTCCATGACATGGCTTATCTGTCCGTTCTGTTTGGCGCGGTTGACAGCGCTTACGCTCTGGAAAACCTGACCGTCGGACCCATGATCGGCTCCAACCCCGGCGGCTGCTTCGCCGCCCACGCTTCCGCTCCCTACAACTCCCTGGCCGAGGCTGCCGAGTGGCTGGCTGAGAATCCCAATGAAGTCATCCGCGTGAATATCGAAGCCGGTTCCGCTTCTCACCTGTGCTTCGGCGTCTTCTACATGTGGGCGCAGGAAAAGTACGGTGAGGATGTGGCTTCCCGCATCAAGGCCATCGTAGGCGGCACCACCGACGAGAAGAAGCAGCGCCTGTGGGACGGCAACGCCGACATCATCTACGCTGACTATTCTGCTATGGTCGAGTTCACCAAGGAAGGCGTTGACTCCCAGCTGGCCTGCAAGATTTTCGACACCTGCGGTGAGGTCGAGGGCGTGTCCTCCATGGCCGACGCCGGTATCACCTTCGACGGCGAAGTCTTCACCTTCAACAAGGACTTCTTCATGTTCTTCCCCAAGAATATGGACGAGGGCGTCCTGGGCGAGATCAACGAGGCCATGAAGCGCATTGCCGCCAACCCCGACTTCCAGGCGGAAATGGCCAACCTGAAGTACACTGCCGTTACTCCCGAGCAGGCCGATGTGGAAGCTGCCCGCACCTACATCACCGCCAAGCGCGAGGCTGCTGAGAAGATCGTTGAGCAGTGCCCCTCTCTGGATGATCTGACCTAAGGAAACTCTGAATAAATCGTCTGCGGCTGTGAGCGGATCTTTTCCGCCCACTCTTCGGTACCGAAAACGGGAAATACACAAAGTATTCCTCCGTTTCCGATACCTCGATTGGCCGAAAAATCTCTCGCTCACAGCGCTTGCCGATTTAATCAGAGTTTCCCTCCGGAATCCTTCCATAACGGAATCGACCCCCGTCGTACCTGCCATCGGAGGTTTGGCGGGGGCCCTTAAGAAAGGACTGTACTTATCATGATAAATATTGTATACTCGACGCAGCACTGGATCGTTCCCAGAATCCTGATGGTCATTATTGCGGCGCTGGGTCTGCTGATTCTGGTTCTGAAGGCCAGAAAGCGGGTCAAGGCCGGAGGCAGCGTCCTGCCCAAGTTCGGCAGATTCTTTGAAGAGAACTACGATAAGGTAAAATTCTGGGGTACGCTGGCTCTGATGGCCGCCTACTTCTTCCTGCTGGATAAGATCGGCTTCACCGTCTGCTCCATCCTCTTCCTGTACCTGTTCAATACCCTCTTCGGCGGAAAGGCGCGCCTGAAGGACAAGCGCTACCAGCTCAACAGCATCATCATTTCCGTGGTGGCCTGCGTGGTCGTCAGCGCCATGTTCGGCACCGTGTTTGCCATCACCCTTCCTTCCGGCATCTGCACCATTGAGATCCCGGCCTGGAACTTCATTCTGTATTAAAGAAAGGTTGTGACGAAATGCCTTTTTCCTTTGGTATCCCCCAGCTTCTGGTCGCCACCTTCGGCGTGGTCATCGGCATCATCTTCGGTGCCATCCCCGGCATGACCGCCACTATGGCCGTCGCCACCTTCCTGCCCCTGACCTATGCCTATGACATCGACGTAGCCATGTACCTGCTGCTCGGACTGTACGTGGGCGGCATTTCCGGCGGTCTGGTTCCCGCCATCCTGATCAACATCCCCGGCACTCCCTCCTCTCTGTGCACCACCTTCGACGGCTCTCCCATGGCAAGACGGGGCGAGTCCGAGCGGGCAATGAAAATCGGCATCACCTCCTCCTTCATGGGCGGCATGATCTCCCTGGTCGTTCTGGCCGTGTTCACCCCCGTGCTGGCAGGCTGGGCCATCAAGTTCTCCGCAGTGGAGAAGTTCCTGATCATCCTGTTCGCGCTGACCGTTATCGCGGCTCTGTCCAAGGGTCAGATGCTGGAGGGCATCTGGATTGGCCTCGTGGGCGTGCTGATCGCTCTGATGAATCAGTTCTCCGTCAACAACGCCTACCGTATGGTTCCCAGCTTCCTCAAGTCCGAGATGCAGCAGGGCTTCCAGCTGTTCCCCGTGCTGATGGGTCTGTTTGCCATCTCCCAGATGCTGGAGGAATGTGAGACAGGCATGCACGCCAAATACGGCAAGGACGACAGCCGCGGCGTGACCAACGCCGTCGCCTTCAACTTCCGCAGAGACTTCAAGGGTCAGGGCGTCAACGTTATCCGCTCCGCCCTGATCGGCACCCTGATGGGCATTCTCCCCGGTGTCGGCGGCAGCGCCGCGTCCGTGCTGGCTTACTCCCAGGCCAAATCCTGGTCGAAGCACCCCGAGCTTCTGGGTACCGGCGCTGTGGAAGGTCTGGTCGCTTCCGAGACCTCCAATAACGGTCTGACCGGCGGCGCACTGGTTCCGCTGCTGTCCCTGGGCATTCCCGGCGACTCCACCACCGCTGTCCTGATCGGCGCGTTCATGCTCCAGGGCGTCCAGGTCGGCCCCCTGTTCATCACCAACCATCCCTACACCTGGAACACCATTCTGGTGGCGCTGCTGGTGTGCAACATTCTGATGTTCGTCATCATGTTCTTCCCCATCAAGCTGCTGGCGAAGATCATCCTGATTCCCCAGGAGAGACTGTATCCCGTCGTCCTGATGATGTGTACCGTCGGCGCTTACGCGACCCTGAACGGCCGTATGTTCGACGTATGGTGCATGCTTCTGTTCGGTATTGTCGGCTATCTGCTGAAAAAGTGCAAGCTGCCCACCACCTGCTTCCTGATCGGCTTCATCCTCGGCGGCGACCTGGAGGACTATTTCATTCAGGCTGTCACCGCTTACGGCGGCAAGCTCACCGGCTTCTTCGTCCGTCCCATCGGCTGGGTTATCTGGGTGCTGATCATTGTATCCGTCGCCTATGCGCTGCATGACAACAAGAAGGACAAGAAAAAAGCGGCTGCAAAATAACTGCGTATTCTTCTAGGAGGTAACAAATATGAAAATCGGATTTATTGGTCTTGGTATCATGGGTAAGCCCATGGTCAGAAACCTGCTGAAAGCGGGCCATGAGGTCTGGGTAAACAACCGCAGCAAGGCTCCCATGGAGGAGCTGGCGAAGGACGGCGCCCACGCCGTCTCCCGTCAGGAGCTGGCAGAAAATACCGAAATCATCATCACCATGCTGCCCAACGGCCCCCAGGTCAAGGAGGTCGTGCTGGGTGATGTGGTCAACTACATGCACGCCGGTCAGATCTTCATCGACTGCAGCTCCATCAGCCCCGTGGTCTCCAAGGAGATCGCCGCGGTTCTGGCGGAGAAAGGCGTCGAAATGCTGGATGCCCCCGTCTCCGGCGGCGAACCCAAGGCTATTGACGGCACCCTGAGCTTCATGGTCGGCGGTAAGCAGGAAGTCTTCGACGCCTGCAAGGACATCCTCGCCACGATGGGCGCTTCCGTGACCCTCTGCGGCGACGTGGGCGCGGGCAACACCACGAAGCTCGCCAACCAGATCATCGTCGCCTGCAACATTCAGGCGGTTGCCGAAGCCTTCACCCTGGCGCAGAAGGCCGGTGTGGATCCTGAGGTTGTCTACCGCGCCATCCGGGGCGGCCTTGCCGGTTCCACCGTCATGGACGCCAAAGGACCCATGATGATCGCGGGCAACGACAAGCCCGGCTTCAAGATCGACCTGCACATCAAGGATCTGAACAACGCCCTGGACTGCGCACATGCCGTGGGCGCCCCCGTTCCCATGACCGCTTCCGTTCAGGAAATTTTGCAGTGGCTGCACAACAATGACTGCGGCGGCAATGACCACAGCGCCATCGCCAAGTATTACGAGCGTTTGACGGGCATCAAGATCGGACGTTGAGACTGCCGGAGGATAGACTATGAATACGGACTTTATCAAAGGCGTAGTCGTTCCCATCCTCACGGTTATTGACGCGGACGAGCGCATCGACGAGGCCGGTATGCGCGCCCAGGTTGATTACGTCATCAGCGGCGGCGTCAGCGGTATTCTGGCTTTTGGCAGCAACGGCGAGTTCTATGTCATCGAGGAAGATGAGATGGAGCGGGGTCTGAAGATCATGGTGGATCAGGCCGCCGGGCGGGTGCCGGTGTACTTCGGCATCGGTGCCATCAGCACCAGGAAGTGCTGCCGTCTGGCGCAGATGGCGGTGAAGAACGGCGCTGCGGGTATCAGTGTATTGCAGCCCATGTTCCTCAAGCCCACGCGCTCGGAGCTGTACCAGCATTTCAGGACCATCGCCGAGAGCGTTCCTGAGGTTCCCGTCCTGCTGTACAACAATCCCGGCCGGGTGGGGTACACCCTGAGTGCCGATCTGGTGGAGGAGCTGGCACGCACGGTTCCCAACATCGTCGGCATGAAGGACACCTCCGGCGACATCACCCAGACATCCGAGTTCATCCGCCGTACCCGGGACATCGGCTTCAAGGTTTTCGGCGGCAAGGACACGCTGCTGTATGCCAGCCTGTGCCACGGCGCCGTTGGCGGCGTATGCACCGCTGCCAACTTCATGCCGGAGCTGATCACCGACGTATACAACAAATATGTCGCCGGCGACTTACAGGGCAGTCTCGAGGCGCAGTTCAAGCTGAATCCCGTCCGCCTTGCCATGGATCCGGCCAGCTTCCCGGTGGCCGCGAAGGATATGGCGGCGCTGCGGGGACTGCCGGTGGGCGTTCCCTACCTGCCCAACCTGCCCACCCCTGAGGGAAGCGTCAAAGAGGGCTTCCGCAGAACAATGACCGAAGCGGGTCTACTGTAAAGGAGAGAAAACCCATGAGCAACATTCCGACCATTGTAAAAGCGGAGGTTTTTCCGGTTGCCGGACATGACTGCATGGAGCTGAACCTGTCCGGCGCACACGCGCCCTATTTCACCAGAAATGTCGTCATCCTCACCGACTCCAACGGTGTGGAGGGCGTGGGCGAGGTTCCCGGCGGCCAGAAGATCACCGCCGCCATCGAGGCGGTCAAGGAGCTTGTCATCGGCACCTCCATCGCCGACTACAAGCAGACCCTGAACAAGATCCGCACCTGGCTGGACGCCAACATCAAGGACGACGTCCGGGGCTTGCAGACCTTCGATCTGCGCACCGGCGTCCATGTGGTCACGGCCTATGAAGCGCCGATGCTGGATCTGCTGGGCAAGTTCCTGAACGTCCCCGCCGCCGCGCTGATGGGCGACGGCATTCAGAGAGACAAGGTTCAGTTCCTGAGCTACCTGTTCTACATCGGCGACCGGAAGAAGACCGACCTGCCCTACGAGGAGGAGCCGGACGCCGAGTGCGACTGGTACCGTCTGCGCCACGAGGAGGCGCTGACTCCCGAGAAGATCGTGGCGCTGGCAAAGGCCACCCATGAGAAGTACGGCTTTGTGGACTTCAAGCTCAAGGGCGGCGTTCTCGCGCCCAAGGAGGAGCTGAAGGCGGTTCAGGCCATCAAGGAGGCGTTCCCCGACGCCCGGGTTGATCTTGATCCCAACGGCTGCTGGAGCCTGAAGGAAGCCCTGGAGATTGCGCCGGAGCTGAAAAAGGTTCTGGCTTACTGCGAGGATCCCTGCGGCGCGGAAAACGGCTATTCCGGCCGTGAGATCATGGCGGAGTTCAAGCGGGACAGCGGTATGCCCACCGCCACCAACATGATCAACACCGACTGGCGGCAGATGTATCACTCCATCGCCGAGCGCAGTGTGGACATTCCTCTGGCCGACCCCCATTTCTGGACGATGAACGGCTCTGTCCGTGTCGGCCAGCTGTGCAACGACTTCGGCCTGATGTGGGGCTGCCACTCCAACAACCACTTTGATATCTCTCTGGCCATGGTGGTGCAGTGCGCCGCCGCCATCCCCGGCAGAATGAACGGCATCGACACCCACTGGATCTGGCAGGAAGGCCGCGAGCGGCTGACCAAGGAGCCGATGCAGATCGTGGGCGGCTGCATTGACCTGCCCAAGAAGGGCGGTCTGGGTATCGAAGCGGATCGGGAGCAGATCATGAAGGCGAACAAGCTGTACTTAGACAACTGTCTGGGTGCGCGCAACGACGCCATCGGTATGCAGTATCTGATTCCCGGCTGGAAGTTCGACAACAAGAAACCCTGTCTGGTACGCTGACAAACAATATGGAAAAGCCCGGCATTCGTGCCGGGCTTCTCATACTGAACTCCAATTAAAATCTTTAAAAAAGATTTTAATTGCCTGAAGGGCATGGAGTTCATATGAGACTTGTTTTGTGATTTCTTTCCTTATAAATCACAAAACAGGCAGCGCCGTCAGGCGATGCCTTCCTGATTAAAATTAAGATTTTAATCAGGAAATAGTATCAGAATGAACAAAGGAGTGGATTTTCATGAATGAGCTGCTGCGCGCCCATGCCGACGCCATCATTGCGTCCTCCATTGAGGCGGTCAAGCCGGATGAAGCGGTTGCACGGGCGCTGAAAAGTTATCATCCCCACGGCGGGAAGACCCTGCTGGTAGCCGCCGGTAAGGCGGCATGGCAGATGGCCGCCGCTGCGGCAAAGGTGCTGCCGAAGATCGACGGCGGCGTGGTGGTGACGAAGTACGGCCATGTGCTGGGGGACATTCCCGGCGTCGTCTGCTGCGAGGGCGGACATCCTGTGCCGGATGAAGGAAGCTTTGCCGGGACGCGGAAGGCGCTGGCGCTTGTCGCCAACCTGACGGCGGAGGACAGCGTGATTTTCCTGCTGTCCGGCGGCGGCAGCGCGCTGTTTGAGTCGCCCCTGATCCCGCCGGAGGAATTGCAGGACATCACCCGGCAGCTGCTGGCCTGCGGCGCGGACATTGTGGAGATGAACACGGTGCGCAAGCGCCTGTCCGGCGTGAAGGGCGGGCGGTTTGCCCAGGCCTGCGCCCCGGCACAGGTGTTCAGCATTGTGCTGAGCGACATTCTGGGCGACCCGCTGGACATGATCGCCTCCGGCCCCGCTTACCCGGATTCCTCCACCTGCGCCCAGGCGCTGCATATCGCGAGGAAATACGGCCTGAAGCTCAGCGATAACGCCTGGAAGCTTCTGGCGCAGGAGACGCCCAAGGCGTTGGACAACGTCACCACCCAGATTACCGGTTCCGTCCGGGAGCTGTGCGCGGCGGCAGGGGAGAAGTGCGCGGAAATGGGCTATACCCCCATTTTGCTCACCGACCAGCTGTGCTGTGAGGCGCGGGAGGCGGGCAGCCTTCTGGCGTCCGTTGCCAGGACTCACGCGGGCGGCGGGAAGAAGCTTGCCTATCTCGCCGGGGGTGAGACGGTGGTTCACCTCACCGGCAAGGGCAAGGGCGGACGGAATCAGGAGCTGGCGCTGGCCGGCGCGGAGGGGCTTTCCGGGCTGGATGCCTGCCTGTTCTCTGTGGGCAGCGACGGCACCGACGGCCCCACGGAAGCCGCAGGCGGTTACGTGGATGACGACACCAAGGCCGCGCTGGAAGCGGCGGGCGTGTCCATCTTCGATGTCCTACAAAATAACGACGCATTTCACGCGCTGGAAGCATCCGGCGGCCTGATCGTCACCGGCCCCACCGGCACCAACGTCAACGATGTGGCGGTGCTGCTTATCGGCGGCTGACGCGGTTCCCGCTTCCGGCGAAAAAGAGAAGACCGGCGGCACTCCAATTGCGGAGTGCCGCCGATTTTCTTAGGGCAACACCGCACAATTGCGTCTGCTGTGCCTCCTCGCCGAATTGCGCGGTGCTGCCTTAGAATTTTACGATATTCCGAATGGGCTTGCCGGTGAGAAAGGCGTCCACATTCTGGCAGGCGATGCGGATGACGCGCTCGTGTGTCTCCTTCAGATGATAGCCGCCGGAAATGTGGGGGGTGACCAGAACGTTTTTTGCGTCCCACAGAGGATGGTCGGGGGGAAGGGGCTCCGGTTCCGCCACATCCACACAGGCACCCGCCAGATGTTCCCGGTTCAGCGCGCCGGCTAGCGCCATGGAATCCACTGCGCCGCCCCGGCCTGCATTCAGGAAGAAAGCGCCGGGCTTCATCTTTCCGAAGGTCTGCTCGTTCCAGAGATGGTAGGTTTCCCGGCTTCCCGGCAGGAAGAAGGCTATGATGTTTGCGTCCTTCAGGCAGTCTTCCAGCGCGTCCATGGGATACAGGGCGGAAAGCTCTGCGGGCTTATCTCCCGTGTGTCTGCGGATACCGGTGACGGTGCTGCCCAGGGCGTGCATCCGCCGGCCAAATTCGCTGCCCAGATTGCCGTAACCCACCACCAGAGTCTTAGCGCCGTAGATAGAGGTCACGCCGCCCTCGTCATGCCAAAGGTGCTGTTCCTGATTCAGCCGGTATCTGTCCAGCTTCTTCATCAGGCACAGAAGCCCTCCCAGCATATGCTCGGAAACGGCCAGCCCGTAAGCGCCGGTGGCATTGCACAGCGTGCAGCCCTCCGGAAGCACGCCGGGAGCGGTATAGCCGTCGGTTCCGGCGGAATTCAGCTGCAAAAGCTTCAGCTTCCGTGTCCCGGCAATGAGAGGGATGAGGGCGTTGCCGATGATAATGTCCGCCTCCTGCACCTGCTGCCGGGTCACATCCCCAATAGGGACAAAAGTGAAATCCCTCTCCGGGGCGGCGCTGCGAAGCATCTGCCGGTGACTTTCGTCTGCGGGCGTGACAACAAGAATGTTCATGACGTTTCCTCCTATACAAGCTCCTTCATGGCCTCGTGGAGCAGGGAATAGCTTTCCGGCGTGGCGGCCACGTAAGGGGAGCCGATGAGATGGTTTTCCAGCTTCCTGAGGTTTTCCTCGGTAGGCTCCACGCCCAGTTCCTTCAGGGTCAGGGGCATGTCCATGCCACGCATGAATTCCTTCAGTTCGCCGATCTCGTCGAACAGTCGGTTGTAATGCAGCTGGGCGAACAGGGCGACGGCCACGATCTCGCCGTGAATGGAGGGCATGGACTCCTTCGGGAAGTAGGTGCGGATGCCGTCGTACAGAGAGTGGGCGATGGCCGACTGGGAGAAGCTCTTGGTGATATTGGCGATGGTGCCGGTGACGGCGATGTTCACGAAGCACACGTCCTCCAGCGCCTTGGTCACCTGGTGCCGGCGGTTGTCCTCGATGGCCTGGGGGCCGAACTCCCGCAGCATCTCATAGGTGAATTCCGCCCAGCGGAAGGCGGAGAACAGGTCGATCTTATTTTCGCTCAGACGCATCACGGGCTTGCCGTTCTGGATTTCAATGCGCTTTGCCATGGCGTCCAGAATACCGGCGGCGTTGTAGCGGATGGGACACTGGGCGATTACCTGGGTGTCCACCAGACAGGCGTCCAGCTCGTGCTCATAGCGCCAGCAGTCCTTTTTGCCGCCCTCCGGGGTGTACATGACGCTCATGCAGGTGAAGGGGGCGCAGGTGGACATGGAGGTGGGAATGTTGACGGTGCCGACACCGGCGAACTCTGCCACGGCCTTGGAAAAGTCCATGATTCTGCCGCCACCCACGCCGACGACCTCGTCGCAGTGGGCTTCCTGACACAGTTTTCCATATTCTTCCGCGGCTTCGTAGGAGCAGGGACCGTCGTAGAACTTGACGACCCATTGCAGCCCAGCCTTTTCCATGGAAGCGGTCAGCCGGGTCTGCACAGCCGCCCAGGCGCGGGGGCCGGTGACGATGAAGATATGTTTGCCGAAGCGGGCGATTTCCTCGCCGCAGCATTCCAGAATGTCAGGACCCTGACGATATCTTCCGGCGCCAAATTTGATCGCGGTATCCAGCACGATTTTTTCCATTGCAGATTCTCCTTTGCTGTCTTGTCGTGGGTACATTGTAACAGCTGGCTCCGGAATCTGACAATTCGCAAAATGCAGAACTTCCACCTGAGAATCTGGGGAATGTTGCTATTTTTGCAGGAAATGAAAATAAAATTGCAGACGAAATGAAATGCCGCAAACGGGAATCCGCGCCCCGGCGGGCAGTTCCGCCGGGGCGCGGAGGGGTTATTTGTAGTCCGCGGCGATGTTGTACTTTTTCATATACCGCCACAGGGTGGTCTTGCTGATGCCCAGCTCCTGGGCGACCCGCTCCCGGCTGCCGCCGAAGCGGGTGAGCAGCTGGGTGATCTGCAAAGCCTTGGGATCCTGCACCAGAACGACTTTTTCCGCCCCCGCGGTCATCAGCGGTGCAACCTCTTCCAGATTCCGGCGGAGAAACACCTCGTCCACATTCCGCTTTTCGGAGAGCAGGACAATCCGCTCGCACAGACACTGCATCTGATCCAGGTTTCCCGGCCAGTCGTAATCCTGAACGTACTGCCTTGCGCCGTTGGTCAGATGGATGAGCCGGTTGTATTTCTTCTGCTTTTCCTCCAGGAACATGCCGATCCAGCCGGGAATGTCCTCCCGGCGCTTGCGCAGGGGCGGCACCTCCAGACTCAGGGTGGACAGGGCGTAGTAGAGATCCTGCCGGAAGCTGCCCTGCTCCACAAGGCTTATCAGCGTTTTCTCGGTGGAGGCGATGATCCGGACGCTGGAGGTCATGGGCACGCTGGAGCCGTTGCGCAGGAGTTTTCCCTGAATGAGAGACAGCAGCTTGTACTGGGTCTCCTTGTTGATGGCGTCCACATGGTCGAGAAACAGCGTTCCGTTCTGCGCCTGCTCAGCAAGACACGCCGGGGCGTCCTTCCGGGTGGAGTAGTTGCCGAAAAGCATATCGTCCACCGTTTCCGGTATCCAGGCGCTGCAATCCACGGACACGAAAGCGCTGTTGTGCCAGAGACTTTCCCGGTGGATGCACTGTGCCAGAATCTTTTTGCCCACGCCCGCCTCCCCGGTGAGAAGGATGGGCGCCTGAAAACCGGCAATGCGCTTGGCGGTGCGGATCACGTCCTGGGTGAGCTTGCTCTTGCAGACCATCTGCTCGAAGCTGAAGCGGGCGATGTAGCCCCGCTGGTACAGCTCCGTGCGCAGCTCGCTGTTCATTTCCACGATGCGCTTTTCTTCCTGAAAGGTCAGGATGGCGCTGTCCACTTCCTTGTCGATGAAAACGGGCGCAATGCTGACGATAACGGCCTTGCCCCGGATGTCCAGCACGAAGGCGTATTTCTCCTTGCCGTGAAGCAGCGCGTCGTCCAGCACCTGCCGGGGCAGCTTAGGGATGACCTCTGTGACAGACCTGTGGAGAATGTCCTCCTCTTTTCCCAGAAGGCTGTTGACGCTCTGGTTGAAGCGCTGGATTTTTCCGCCCCGGCTCACCTGCATGATGCCGGTGAAGGTGTTGTTCAGCATGGTGTCCATTTCCGAAAGGCTGCGCTTTCTCAGGTCGATGGCGTAGCACACACGGGAGGCGATGGCCATGGCGTTACGCAGACTTTCACCGCTCTCCGGCAGAAACCGGCACATCAGCCCCAGCTCCTCCGCCCGGGCACAGGCGGTGTGACCGCCGATGATGCCGAGACAGCCGTCCGCCAGCGCCCGGTCTACCGCGGCGGGCAGGGCACCGTAGTCGTCCGTGTAGTATTCCCGCAGCTCTACCGGGAAAAGCTCGTTGATCCGGGAAATGTCGCTGACCATGTTGTCCAGGATCACCAGACCGATGCGGGGCAGGGGATCGTTCAGCAGCTCCCGCATTTTCAGCAACTCGCTGCCCACCTCCTGGGCGGTCAGCTGAATTTCCACCACCGGCACGGAGGTGTTGCTCTTGATGAGCATGGCCTGCACGCCCCGGGCGATGATCAGCTCGCAGCCCTGGGCGATGGCGCTCCGGGCGATTTTCAGCGCTTTCTGGGAATCTCCCGGATCCACATGCTCCAGAAGCACCATGTCTACATGGGAGTAGGATTCCAGCATGGGCTTTGCCAGGGTGAGCATTTTTTCACTGGGGACGATCATTGCGACCTTTGCCATGGGAAAACCTCCTTCTTTTTTCTTAAGTATACCATGCACGGGGAAGGAAAGTCAAACTGGGAAACGGTAAAGTTTCACATTTCGCTGAAAGGATGATTTCATATTCTGAAAATATGGAGAATACCCATAAAAGAGCGGGAAAAGGTTGATACATTTTGCAAATAGATTTTTTTCACCATTTTGCTACAATATTTCTGAGCTTTTCCGGGGTGCGGAAAAGAGAGTGGGGAAACTCAAATACGATGACGCGGTGGTGGAGTTTCATGGAAACCTTCCTGAAAATGCTGGAGACCCAGTCTATCCTCTTTGTATACATGGCGGTGGGCTATTACTGCCGCAAGGTCAATATTTTCTCCGACGAAATGCGCGCCAGACTGACGGATTTCACGGTGATGATCACACTGCCGTGCATGGTGTTCAAGTCCTTCCTGATGGAATTCAGCATGGACGCGCTGATACAGGGCGGCGTGGCGCTGCTGATCGCGTCCGTCATGGCGGTTGTGGCGCTGATTGCCGGGAATCTGCTGTATAACCGGTTCGTCCCCAGAGAAAAGTGCATCATGCAGTATGGCACGCTGGTCACCAACTCCGGCTTTGCGGGGCTGCCCATCGTTGACGGCGCATTCGGCGACGAAGGGCTGTTCCTCGGTTCACTGTTCATTATTCCTACCCGGATCCTTATGTGGAGCGCGGGGATTTCCCTGTTCACCACCGGCGGCACCCGGTGGGAGCGTACCAAGAAGGTGCTGACGAATCCGTCGATCATTGCGGTGGGGCTGGGACTTGTGTGGATGGTCTTCCAGCTGCCCTTGCCTGGCTTCCTGCGTTCCGCCGTGGGCAATCTGGGCAACTGCACCTCGCCGCTGGCAATGGCGCTGGTGGGGGCGATTCTGGCAGACGTACCGCTGCGGGGAATCTGGGAGCCGAAGGCGCTGTATCTGGCGGCCGTCCGGCAGATCGTCCTTCCTGTGATTCTGCTGGTCGCCCTGAAGGGGCTGGCGCTGGATCCGCTGACGGTAGGGGTCAGCGTGACCCTGTCCGGTATGCCCATCGGCTCCACCACAGCGATTCTGGCGCAGAAATACGGGGCGGATGCGGAATTCGGCTCCAAATGCGTGTTCATTTCCACGGTGACGTCTCTGATCACCGTGCCGGTGCTGACGCTGTTTTTGTAAAGACACCACCATACCGTGAAAACCAGTGTGGCAAACATGATTCTCAGGGGACATGGGAGCGCAGCTGAAATATTTCTGACAATATTCAAGGAGGCGTTTTTATGAGTTTTGAGAATGAATTTGTGTTCAAGGACCCCAGGTACCGTAGCAGCACTCTGACCAACGGCCTGGCAAGAAGCGGCCAGCGGGCGCTGCTCTATGCCACCGGCATGGACGAAGAAGACCTGAAAAAGCCCTTTGTGGCGGTGATTGGTTCCTTTTCGGAGATGGTGCCGGGTCATGCCCATTTGCAGGAGCTGGCGGAGCAGGTCTGTCAGGGCGTCATCGAGGCGGGGGGTGTTCCCCGCAGAAGCGAGACCATCGCCATCTGTGACGGCTTGTGTCAGGGACATAAAGGTATGCGGTATCCTCTGGCAAGCCGTGACCTGATTGCCGACAGCGTGGAGATGGTCGTGGAAGCCCACCACTTTGACGCCATGGTGCTTCTGGCGGGGTGCGATAAGATCATTCCCGGTATGCTGATGGCCGCCGCGCGGCTGAATATTCCTACGGTGGTTGTCCCCGGCGGGCCGATGCTGCCCGGAAACGTGGGCGGAAATCCGCTGTTCTGCTCCAGCGAACTGCGGGAATTCCCCGGCCGGGTGGAGGCGGGCATCATCACCCCCGAATATATGAAGGAAGCGGAGAAGATCACCCTGCCCACCGTGGGCAGCTGCGCCCATCTAGGAACGGCGAATTCCATGTGTATGCTCACGGAGGTTCTGGGAATGGGCATCCCCGGCTCCGGCACGGCACCTACCGTCTCCACAAAGCGGAAGCGGATCGCCAAGGCCAGCGGCCGGGCAGTGATGGAGCTGCTGCGCAAAGGCATCACGCCCCGGCAGGTTCTCACGAGAGAGGCGCTGCTCAACGGCGTTGTGGGCGCCATGGCCACAGGCTCGTCCACCAATCTGGTGCTGCATCTGATGGCCATTGCCCACGAGGCCGGGGTGTCCCTGACATTGGAGGACTTTGACCGGATCAGCAGGGAAGTGCCCTTTGTCTGCAATCTCCAGCCCTCCGGAAAGTACCCCATTGCGTCGCTGGACGCTAGCGGCGGCATCCCCGCCGTGCTGAAAACCGTAGAATCCCGACTGAACACCAATGTCATGACCTGCACGGGAAAGACGCTGGGGCAGCTGTTGGAAACCTACAGCGTTCAGCCCGACGACGTCATCAGAACCATGGAGCAGCCCCAGAAGCCGGAGGGCGGCATTGCGGTGCTGCGGGGCAATCTGGCACCCAGGGGCGCGGTGGTCAAGCAGTCCGGCGTCAGTCCGTCCATGTATCAGTTTTCCGGAAAGGCGCGGGTGTTCGACTCCATGGAGGATGCGGACGCCGCCGTCAGCGGCAACACCATCGAAAAGGGGACGGTGATCGTCATTCGCTACGAGGGGCCAAAGGGCGGCCCCGGTATGCGGGAGATGCTGTCCACCACAGCGCTGATCATGGGGCGGGGCATGGATCATGACGTGGCGCTGGTCACGGACGGCCGGTTCTCCGGCGCGACCCACGGCCCCTGCATCGGCCACGTCAGCCCGGAAGCCGCCGCCGGCGGTCCCATCGCTTTTGTCCGGGACGGCGATACGATTCATATCGATATTACCAATCGCAGTCTGACCATCGACGTATCCGATGAAGGATTTGCCCGGCGCAGGGAAGGGTGGAAGCCTCTGCGAAAGCCCCGCCTGACGGGACTGGCTAAGTATGCCACGCTGGTCACCAGCGCCGACACCGGTGCGGTGGTGGACGAGAGCAGGCTGGACTGAGAGCCGCACATAGCAGTGAATGGAGCGTATCGGTGTGATACGCTCCGTTTCCAATGCGGGGGACACCCCCTTGGCTCTCCCTCTGGGAGAGCTGTCACCGAAGGTGACTGAGAGGGTATTGCACCCTGTTATACCCTCTCCATCCTCGCTGCGCTCGTCACCTCTCCCATAGGGAGAGGCAAGGAGGCTCGCACGGCAGACCAACGCATATTATCGGAACTGCACCTCATCCCTGCAGCAGACCTTTTCCTGTAGCCGCAAAAACGTTTGGACAGCTATTGACAACTGCGCCTGTTATGAGTATAATACACAATATGCATTAGACAATATACATCAAATATTCTGCATTCAAAAAGAAAGGATGCTGGCTATGGCACCGAAGAACAAATTCACGAAGGAAGAAATGGTTGAAGCGGCACTGCGGGTCGTGCGGGAGAGGGGAATCGACGGCCTGACCGCGAAGACGCTGGCAGATGCGCTTGGCACCTCCACCCAGCCGGTTTTCACCGCCTTTGGTTCCATGGATGCGGTCAAACGGGAGACCTATGCCGCCGCCGTGCGGGTGTACGACAGCTATGCAAACGCCGGACTGAAAGAGAAAATCCCGTTTTTCGGCGTCGGAATGCAGTATATCCGCTTCGCGCGGGAGGAGCCGGAGCTTTACCGGATGCTGTTTCTGATGCGGACGCAGGAATACAGCGCCATGGACTCCATGGCGCATCTGCAGGAGCTTGTCCGCCCGGCGCTGGTGAGCATTTACCGCATCACCGCCGAGGAGGCCGACGTTTACTTCCGGAATCTGTGGTTCGTGGTACACAGCCTGTCCACCCTGATCGTGACCGGCGACTGTCCCTATTCCGACCGGGAGATCGGGCAGATGCTGACGGGCGTCAGCGTCAGCATCTGCAAGTCCATCAAGGAGATTCCCGGCTTCGCGGCAGGCAGCTTTGATCGCGACGCAGTCTTTCGCGCACTCATCCGCGAGTAAGCGGGGGTGATGAAGGTGACGGAAACAGGACGCCTGAAAACAGACTGGCTCTGCTGCCCCAGATGCGGCGGAAAGACGCGAACGCAGATACGGCCGCACACGGTGCTTGAGGACTTTCCGCTGTTCTGCCCGAAGTGCAGATACGCCTGCGTGGTTCGCCTTCACAATGGAATACTGGAAGAAATCAATATGCCAGACGCTTAGACGCAGTGCAGCCCGGGAAACCGGTTTGCACTGCGTTTTAACTTTATCGGGAGGAATTGACATGAAAAAAATGATTGCTTGCTGCGGGCTGGACTGCGGAAAATGTGACGCCAGAATCGCGACGATCACAAACGACGATGCCCTGCGGGAGAAGACTGCCGCCCTTTGGACGAAGCTTAACGGCGTGACCATCACGCCGGAAATGATGAACTGCACCGGCTGCCGCGTGGAGGGGGCAAAGACGCCGTTCTGCGACAGCATTTGTCCCATCCGCGGCTGCGTCCGGGAACGGGGACTGGAAACTTGCGCCGACTGTGCCCGTATGGACGACTGTCAGACGCTGGGGCGGATCACTGCGAACAATCCGTCTGCACTGGAAAACCTGAAGCAGCTCCGCCAGACCGAAGAAATTGCTGGCATGACGCTGCTGGGAATTTTATAAGGGGGCAATATGGATATCTGGGAAGAACTCTACCGACGAGCGAAAGAAGAATACCACTTTATAAGGGGGCAATATGGATATCTGGGAAGAACTCTACCGACGAGCGAAAGAAGAATACCACCCGGAGGACGTGACGCCCTTTGTGTACGCGCATCACGTGGTGTGTGCGCTGGAAAGCGAGGACGGCAGGATCTACACGGGCTTCTGCATTGAGGCATGCAGCGGCGTGATGAACCTGTGCGCGGAGCGGGTGGCTGCGCTGAATATGTACGTAAACAGCGGCCAGACGAAGATCAGAAGGCTGATCGCCTTTCGGGATAAAGCACCGTCCGGCGGCGGGAGCGGGATGCCCTGTGGCGCATGCCGGGAGTTTCTGTATCAGCTGAACGAAGAAAACGAAAATATGGAAATCATGGTCGATTACGAAACCCGGCAGACCGTCACCATCAAGGAGCTGATGCCGGGCTGGTGGGGGAAAGACCGCTACGAACAGTCCAAATCAGAAGGGAAATGAACATTATTAAAGAGTGTATAAAGAAGCATCCTGAGCTGGAGGATACCTGTGACACCGTGCTGTCCCTGCTTTCCGGCAGCTTTGCGCTGCTGGCGGTGGGCTTTGTCTGGGCGAAGGAGCTGATCGTCAGAAAGAAAGCCGGAAAAGATGGGGGAGGGGAAGCATGAAAATTCTTGTTTTCAACGGCAGTCCGAAGAAAGAGAAAAGCGACACCATGCACATCACCCGCGCATTTCTGGACGGCATGAAGGAAGCCACGCCCCAGGAAATACATATCGTTGATGTGATCGACCGGCATATTGAGTATTGCCGGGGCTGCTTTGCCTGCATGTATAACGGCGGGCGGTGTGGCATTGACGACGATATGCAGGAGATCCTGGAGCAGATGCTTGTGAGCGATTTTCTGCTGTTCAGCTATCCGCTTTACTGCTATGGGATGCCCGCCATGCTCAAGAACCTCATCGACCGCACGCTGCCCCTCAGCTCTATGGCGATGGCGGAGGTGGACGGGCGCTATGTCCATGTGGGTCAGCGGGACTATTCCCATCTGCGCTATCGCATGATCTGCGGCTGCGGATTTCCCAACAGCAAGCGCAATTTTGAACCCGCCGTCCGGCAGTTTGAACTGCTGTTTCCCAACAACCACACCATTCTCACCGTGCCGGAAAGCCCCATGTTCAGCGCGCCGGAGACCGCGATCGTGACCGTCCCCCGGCTGGAGCTGGTGAAGCGGGCCGGGCGGCAGTATGCCCAGACCGGTGCCATTGACGCACCGCTGCTGGCGGAGATCGGCTCCCTTATGATCCCGGAGGAAGTCTACGCCGGAATTGTCAACGGAAATGTTTGATCTAAGGAGATTTTTATGAAGAAAATTGTAGTTTATGTCCACGGAAAGGGCGGTTCTGCGGCGGAAGCCGAGCATTATAAGCCTTTGTTTCCGGACAGTGAAGTGATTGGATTCGATTACCGGGCGCAGACCCCATGGGAGGCCAGGGAGGAATTCCCGGCGTTTTTCGCCCAGCAGCGGAAACGCTGTGACCGCCTCACACTGATAGCGAACAGCATCGGCGCGTTTTTCTCGCTGTCTTCATTGAATGGAACGCTGGTGGACGATGCCTATTTGATTTCCCCCGTCGTGGATATGGAAAAGCTGATTGAAAATATGATGCTGTGGGCAAACGTGACCGAGCAGGAGCTTGCGGAAAAGCTGGAAATCCCCACGGATTTTGGGGAGACGCTTTCCTGGAAGTACCTGCGCTTCGTGCGGGAACATCCGATTTCATGGCGCGTGCCTACCCACATTTTGTACGGGGAGCATGACAACCTGACCTCGCCGGAAACCATATCGGTCTTTGCGAAGAAAACCGGCGCGGCACTGACCGTCATGCCCGGCGGCGAGCATTGGTTCCGCACGGATGAGCAGATGCGGTTCCTGGACGAATGGGTCACGGAATCGGGCAAGGAAAGAAAATAAAAAATGGGAACTCTCGACTGAGAGTTCCCATTCTTGGCAGGGGCACTAGGACTTGAACCCAGAGCCTACGGTTTTGGAGTAAGAAATGCACTTTTAACTATCTTTTTCTAACTTCTCATATCTTTTATATATTGCGATTTTTGCACCTGAAAGATTTCATATCCTTTTGTAACTTGCACTATCTTTGTATATCTTTAACGGACAAATAACGGACAAAATTAGGTGGCGGAGTAAAATCCGCCACCCTGCTAATTTGGGGACGCTCACGCAGATTCAAACTTACCGTTTGGCTGCCTTTTGCCGCCATGACTGGGCTTTGATTCTCTGGCCTTCTTATCTTTCCACCATCGGAGAAGCTCGCGCTTTTCAGCTACGGTCATTGTCAAAATATCCTCTATGGTTTCGATACTCTCCACGCTCTCCGGGGGGAACATGATCTTTCTATTCATGTAGATATCTCCTTACTAATTCCACTTGTTCTGATTCGGGCAAGTCCCAAAAATGCTCTTGTGTGGCAGCCTTTAGAATTGCCGTAGTCTGTTTCTCAGTAAGGGACAGAATAAGGTCTTTTAGCTCTTCGCGGACATTTTTACTTTCTTCTTTGGTCATCATCTCGCCACCTCCTGCCCGCCCGTGCTGTGGTGAATGCGCGCAGTATCCTAATGTCTCCCTCTGTGCCGTTCTCGCAGACAACAGCTAAAGCGGCAAGCAACCCGTAAAATTCACTCAGCAACTCACGGTTTCGATTGACGGCCTTTACCATCCGGAAAAAAGCGGCGGCAATGGCCGGGAAATAGCCGTCGTTTTCGGTTTCGTCGATTGCGCGAAGCTGCTTTTCAAGCTGTGTAAACAGCGCGTCCGCAGTCTTTGGCAGGCGCTTGCAGTTGGTTTCGCTCAGGAAGTTTTCATAAGCGGCTTCGGCGGTTTCCTTTGTAAGCATTTTTATATTCCTCCTTGTTCATGCAATGCAAAATCTTTTGCTTGTGGTTGTTTTCGTGAATGCCTCGGCCAGATCGGGCATAGCTTTCTTAAATGCCGTGCTGTCAAACCGGGCGCTAGTCACGGCCTTGTATGTCACCTTCCAGTCTGTGCCGCTGATGGTGTCCACGCCCTCCGCGTCCATGTACTGCTTGACTTCATTAACCAGCGCGTCAAGCTCTGCCGCAAGTTCTTCTTGCATCCGCTTCAATTCACGAATTTCCTTGATCTTGGTGTCCATTGTGTTGACCTCCTGATTGTTGATTATGTGAAACGTCTGTTAGACGATTTCGACCATTTGGGTGGCGGGCATGAAAGCATCGGTAAAGAACTCTTTCATGCCGTCGACAGTTTTTACCATGATGTTGACATTTTTGCCGAACATGTTAACACAAATCACGGTTGCGGGTACAGTAACCATTTCCCGCCAGAGATTGGAATAGGTCGTAACCATGATTTTGTCTCCGTTCTGGAGGTTAGCAGCCTTGACATAGGTTTCAGACCATGCCCGCTTGAAAGCGGCAGAGCGGTTCATACCGGACTTGATATAGGCATTGGCTCTCTTGCAAACCTTAGTTCTGATCTCTTTCATGGTGTTACCTCCTGGTGTGTTTCCCTCTCTGTTTGTGCCTTAATTATATCACTATCTTTAGTGCATGTCTATTGACAATATGCACAATCTTTAGTGCTATTTCATTGTGCATTTTATCACTTGAAATAGTGCATATCTTGTGATATAATGCGGATAGTGGAGAAGGGGCAGCCACTTCAAAGACCCCACTGGAAAGAGGGTGAAGAAAATGCCGATCAAATACGACAAGCTCTTGAAACTGCTAGAGGAAAGAGGCTATACCTCATACAGAATCAGGAAAGAAAAGGTTCTAGGGCAAGCGACATTGACAGCGATAAAAAACGGAACTGGCGGCCTTGACCATCGATCTATTGCAAGGCTCTGTGAAGTCCTTCACTGTCAGCCTGGCGATCTGATGGAGTATCAGGAAGCACCGTAGCAGCCCGCCACGGGCGACAATCCCGCAGAATAGCAAAAGCCAGCACCCGAAAAGGTGCTGGCTCTTTGCTGCCGGTTGTGCGTCAATATGCATTTTCCTGAATTTTGGTTCATTTTGGTGTTGACTTTTTGAATTAAAGTTCATATAATAACAGTGCGGAGAAGTCCGCAAGCGTAATAGAGATATTATCGCCGCTGTCGACTTGTAGAGCGCAAGTCAATAAAAAAGAATGCTCGCTGAGTTGATCTCCACATAGAGCGTGTGGAGGGTAAACAAAAGAATGCTCGCAGAGAAGAACGGTCACGCTCGCGCGTGGCCGTTTTCTTCGGCTATGAGGTGTCGAATAATGCTGAATGTCATTTTCCTAACCGAAAAATTTTATCGGCGCTATAAAGATTGTCCTGAAATTGAACAGAAAACAAGCCGCCCTTATATCCGGGTTGGTGTTCTAATTGATGGCGTTCTGTGGGCAATCCCCATGCGCTCCAATATTAACCATGAGCATACGATCTGGACAGATAAGGCCAATAAATGCGGCATTGACTTCACAAAGGCTGTTGTGATTGACAACCCAGCCGAATATATTTCTTCGATTAAACCGCACATCCGCCCGAATGAATTTGAAGTATTGAAAAGCATAAACAGCTATACCATAGAGCAGAAAATGCGGCAATACATCAAGAAATACAAAAAAGCGAAGCAGCACATAAACATTTCCAGAAACAGGAATATTGTGAAGTTCTCCACCCTGCAATACTTTGAAGATTACATATAAGCACACCACGCCCCCGACCATCAAGGCCGGGGGCGTTGCTCTATGTGGTTACGGTGATTCCTGCCCTTTCCAGCATTGCCCGCTTTTCCTCCGGGGACAGGGAGGCTACACGGGCGGCAACTCTTCGGGTCATTGCTTCTGCTTCTTCCTCGAATGCCTGTTCGTTCCTCCGCTTGCGTTCGTATTCTTCCCGGCGCTCCTGTTTCAGTATGTATTGCTCCTGTATGGAGCTGCCGGACGATCTGAACGCTCCTAACCCTGTACCGTGGTACATGTCAAAGTCAAGAAAGCGGTGCAGGGTTTTGGACTTGCGCAATTCCCGGATTCCCTTGTTTTCCATCTGCCGCGTTCGCTCCGGGCTTTTGCCTATGGCCTCCCCGACAGCAGATAGCGTCATATCGCCCCATTGGGCATTATCCGTGGGAAGTCCGCTTATAGCGCCGTCTATGGCCTTATGGAGCTGCTCGAGGTATACAGATTCTTCCACGTCCGCTATTGCATCTGCCGCCCTGCTGTCTGGGACAAATTCGCCCAGAGTGCCGCTGTCCGGCTCGTCTGGCTGTACAGGCCGATCAAGGCTTGCGGCGGTGTTCAACGGCTCACACCTGCCGCTTTTCGTGCGGTAGCCGGTAGCCTCTGCAAATGCAGTTTTCAGATGGAACATGAACCATGTGGAAAAAGCGCCGCGCTCCGGGCTGTAGGTCTCCACCGCCGCCACCATAGCCAGATAGCCGGTCTGATACAGGTCGTCAAATTCCACGCCCCGGGGGTTGCCGCTGAGCTGCAGGGCGGTCATGATTTGCAGGGCTTTTCGTTCCACAAGGCCGTTGACCTGTTCCCATAGCTCCAGCGTGCGCCCCTGTTCGCCCTGCCGGATGGCAAGGGCTAATTCTTCGTTTGACAATGCTCACCCTCCCAGCCGGGGGCATTTGCAGCCCCCGGCACAATCCGCAGAAAATCCTTTATCTGCGACCCGCCGCAGTCCTTCGCGCCGGGATTCTGTTTTGCTGTGGAAAAACGCATAGGGTCAGTGCTTCGCCCCTCTGAGCTTGTCCACGGAGAGAATGCCGCCGTGCGGCGGTTCTCTTAGAAATTGTCGATGGCTTCCCGAATATCTCCGTCATCCCAATGTGCCTGCATCTGCTGGCTGAACTCGTGCCGCTCCGGGGAAGACGCGCCCATGTAGCGAATGGAGGCGTCAGCCAGGGCGTTGAACGTGTCAATGACGCTGTAGCTGTCCCGTCCGGCTTCGATATGTACAGCTCGCAGAGCGGCGCTTTCCTGCCGGTTATCGCGGGCTGCCGCTACAGCGTCCCCGGCGTATTTGCCAATCATGCGGCACATTGTGGGATTGTCTGCGAACTGTTCCAGCATGTGCCTGTAGTCTGCTGCCGTCATGATACCGCTGTTCAGCAGTGCAAGGGCGCTGCTGTCAACCGCCGCCGGGTCTACCAGATTTGCAGCGTCTACTGCCTCGGAAAGCTCCTGTTTCAGACTTTCCACGCTGACCCGGTAATTGTCCACGATCTGCCGTGCCGCTTTGGCGAATGCCTCCTTTGCCGCCTGCAAGGCGATTGTGACGGCCTGCCGTTCGGCCTGTTCAAGACTAGCGGCGATTCCCTGCGCCCGTTCCGACGACCATGCGAAAGCGTTGTCACGGGCTTTCTGAGCGGCGTTCAGCTTGGCGACCTCTGCCGCATAGGCTTCTTGTGCGTCCCGGAAAGCGGTATCCAGTTTCTTTGCATAAATATTATATTTGCTCATTTTCATTCCTCCATGAAATAATTTTGAAAAGGTTGTGGTGATCAATCGTCTTCGTGGAAAACCGTCTTTTTACTTTCTGAATCCTTGAACAAAGTAGCTGATTCATAGCTCACCTCAAAAAGCGGGGTATGGTAGCCTGTATGATCTTTCAGCAGTTCAATATTTGCGTCATACATGGCGCAGTAAGCGGGGATGATCTGCTTGCTCCACGTCTGTTCATCAATCGTGTGGGAACAGTGCGGGCATTCTCTGGCCTTACCATATCGAATGTCCCGGCGGTAAACCTCCCAAATGCCGCCGCAGTAGTGACATTTGATTCTTAAATAGCCCATATTTTCACCCCCTTTCTTATGCGGAAACGCCCTTTTTGTAAATCACCTGGTCAAGGGCATAGGCAACGGCGTCAATCGTGTGGTTGTCCTTGTCCGGGAGAACAGAAAGAAAGTTTCCGTCCTTGTCCGTGGCGTAGCTGTAATTTACAAATTCCCGGTATGCTTCGGGGGTTCGCTTCGGGTCAATGACAATGCGGCGGTGCTGTAACCATTTCACGCGGTATTCCACACACCCGGGGAATTTCCTGCATGGTATGCACTTGATTCCCTCGGCCTGAATGTCGGCGATACTCTTAGGCTCCGCGCAATCGGCGGTAATGGTGTAATGCTCCGCATACTCGCCCACATAGTAGACATAGCTTACTTCCCGGCTCCTGTCGTAGTGGCGGCGTTTGATCTCGGCGGCAATCTGCCTGTTTGACCAGTGCCGTTCATAGATTTCATCCAGAAAATAAACGGTGTCGGTCTTTCGGTCGTAAGCCACTCGCACAAAGGCGCAAGGGTCAACAGCGAAACCAAAGTCAAGCCCCATGAAGATATAGCCCATCTCGTTTATTTCTTTGTCTGTGATCTCCCGGATTTCCAAATTGGGGAATACCTCGCCGCCTGTTCCGGTCGCTATGCCCATGTATTCATGCTCATATGCCTTGTAATTCAGCGCTTTCAGCCGCTCAGCCTCATATAGAAACGCTTCACCCAGCCACTCCGGGGGAACTTGCGTGTAGTTAGTCAGCAGTGTGACGGCCTTTTCGTCCGGCTCCTGTATGAATACGTTCGCCCAGTTGTTGGCGCTGATGGGAGGGTTAAAGCTGCGGAATACGATTGCACTGCTGCCTTGACCTCTCAAAACGGACTGCATGACGTTTCGGGTGAAGTTGGCACCGGGAAGCTCTGAAAATTCCTCAAACCAGATATAGCGGAATGTACCGCGCCGGGGTTTGATGGATTTCAGCTTGCTTGCATCGTCCAGACCACGGAAAAGAATTTCCTGCCCGGTGGGGAGATATGTATAGCTCATGGGGCTTACACGCCCCCGCCACAGGTGAGAAACGCCCAACGTGTCTATTGCCCAGCCGATTTGTGAATAGCAGCTATCGCGCAAGGTGTTGCCCACGGCACGGAATACAATGGCGTTTGATTCCCCATCATGCATGATTCCGCTGACGATCTCCACAGACACAAACGACGATTTGCAGGAACCGCGCCCGCCGGGGAGGTTGTATGTGCTGTGTCTCCCCGCCCTGACATCCTCGTGTAAGGGGTAGTATACAGGCGCTATGTGCTGCTTCACGTCGATGCAGTCGATCAGGGCTTTTGCTTCCTGCTGCCGCCGTCTGGCGGCATTGCTTGCCCTCACACGGCTTTTTAATCGGTCATAATACATCGGGTTCCCCCTCGGTGCTTTCCATTTCCTTGAGAATGTCGTTGAACTCGGTGAACCGCAGTGCGTAGTCAAGCAATGTTCTGGCGGCTGACACTTGAGTGATACTGGATTCTTCGTCATCCGCCACGATCTTGCCCAGCCGGTCTATTGCAGCGGTCAAATTCTGCTGCAGCTGCCGGGTTGCGCTGTCCATAATTCCGGCGGCGGCCTGTTTGTAGGCCGCCCGAAACTCCGGGTCATCAAAGTACGTACGCATGGTGCGTTCTGAAATACCCGCCACTTTAGCCGCCTCTTTCTTCGTGCGGCTGGTCAACAGAGCAGCAAGCAATTTCTCTTTTTTATGGGTCAAATCCCCACCTCCTTCCGCTTTTGGCCGGTTTCTGCCGGGATAACTTGTCGTTAAATAATTACACGCTTAAGTACTGGGCTAACGGCGCTTTATGGAACGCCGCCAGCCCTGCAACTACAGTTTGTACTTGCGCAGCAGCTTTTTGATCTCCCGCTCGTATTCAATGTAGGTTAAGCCTTTTTCTGCAAGCTTGCGCTTTTCTTTCTCGAATTTTTGCCATTTTTTGTGATCCACTATTTATGACACCTCCCGGAAAAGGCTGGAAGAAAGCCAGCAGTTGAATTCAGTTTTTCCGGTCTGTCCGTGGCGGTTTTTCTCCACAGACAACTCTACAAGGGAGGGAAAGCCCTCGGTAGTGTCTCTGGTGTAGTAATCATCCCGGTACAAGAACATAACTGCATCGGCATCTTGTTCGATTGCTCCGGAATCTCGCAAATCTGAAAGCATAGGCCGCTTATTCTGCCGCCCCTCCACGGCTCTGGAAAGCTGTGACAGGCAAATGACCGGGATATTCAGGGAGATGGCCAGCCGCTTCAGTTCTCGGCTGATTTGGGAAATATTCTCGTAAGTGCTACCGCCCCTTGTGGTGGGGGTGATAAGCCCCAAATAGTCCACGACTACTGCCCGCAGCTCTGGCACGGATTGGGCGAGCAACTGGATTTGCTGCACGGTCAAGTCGTAGCGGGAATTGATAAAGGCCCCCTGTTCTGAAAGCGCTGAATTGGCGATAGCGATTTTCTGCCAGTCATCATCAGTCACAGCGCCGCGCAGCAGCTTTGCGGCGGGAATACCGGTCAGACGGGCAACGCGCTTTGCCGTGATCTGCTCGGGGGACATCTCCAACGAGACAAACATGACGTTTCCATCGATATTGTCCGCAAGATTGACTGCGAAGGTGGATTTGCCCATTGCTGGCCTTGCGCCGATTATGTAAAGCCCAGAACGGATAAAGCCGCCACCCAGAATTTTATCCAGCCGGGGAAACCCGGAAGAAATGAAGTTGTCCCGCTTGTCCCCGGCGTTCACCACATAATCCGTGAAGCGGTGGAGAGTGTCGCAGGGGGTCAATAATCCCCGCTGGAAGTTACTGCCCCGGATGGCATCTGCCTCCCTCTGCAAGGTCGCCAACAGCTCGTCAGGGGTGGAAGATGAATCTTCTTGAACCCGGACGGCAAGCTCTTTGATTGCCCTTGTCCGTGCGTCCTCCGCCACACGACGGGCGTAGTCCGCTGCATTTGTGCAAGTTGGCACGACCTCCATCAGCTCCGTTAGTAGCTGGTTGGACAGCTCCACGCCCTGCCGCTTCGCTCTGGCCTTGATAGAACAGGGGTCTACCGGTTCGCCGTCCGCCGCTAGAGAAGCGGCGGCGGTGAATATCGCCCGGTAAGCCGCCACTTGAAAATCCTCCGGTTTGACCAGTCCCCGGATCACCGGAAGAACGTTTGCCCCGTCAATCAGAATCGCCCCGGCCAAATAACTTTCATTTCCCGTCACGCTGTTCCCCTCCTTCTGTACGCTCCGCTCTCCGGGTCAAAGTAAATCTCTGGCTGCCGCCCGCCCTCTAAGGCGGGCGCAGCCTTTTCACTTTTCTTAATTCTTTCTTTTGTATAGGCGGCGTTATCCAGCTGGGGAAAATCCAGTTGTGGTGAATTATCCACAGATTGATTTTCCAGTTGCGGACAATCAAAAACTGTCCAGACGGCAACGGACAATTTGCCCCGCTCCTGCCGCTTGCGGTCAATTTTTAAATAGCCCGCCTTTTGGAGATTTTTTACCCCGGACTGTATGGAGCTTTCGCCGTCCTTTGCAAGTTCGGCTTCGATCGATTTTTTAGAAAAGCTCCACTCCGGCGGCTTTGATAGCATCCAGACCAATAGCCCACGATCACGGCATGAAAGCCGCTGGTCTTGCAACAGTTCATTGGGCAAGGTCGTGAAATTTGCTTTGTGGCTTTGCCTAAGTACAGGCATTTGTTCATCCCCTGTCCTCTGTCAGTGTGGCGGCGGCTATGGCTCTAGCTGTGCGGGCGATTTCTGCCGCTCTGTGCCGCATCGAACGAATGCAACGTTGCCTTTCGGCATCGTTAGCCGGGAGGTAGTAGCCCGCTATATTGTTGCTGCAAATCGGCGTACCGTTGAGCCGTTCGGCCTGAATCTTGCGGCGAACAATACGACCATCCAGCCCAGTAATTTGCGTTAAGTACCGCAGTGGGACGGCGTTCTTTTCGCCGCAGCTGAGAAAATCAGCGATTGCGAATTGACAGGCTCCCGGCGTTGTGGTAAAATTATCGTAAAAAATGTTTGTCGCTTTTCCGTTTGCCCTCTCTGTGGTTGCCGCCACGGGGTGGGCGCTTTTTATTTTACGCATCGTTTCGGCCTCCTTTCCCCATCATTTCCCTGCTTTCCTGTTCCAGCTTCTCCATGAGGGCACCCACATTTACTTTGAAGTGGCTCCCCACATAAATGCCCGGACACTCTCCACGGGCGATAAGTTGCCGGATATGCCACTCGCTGGTAACGCCCATTGCGGCGGTTTCTTTGGGGGACTTGAGACATAACATTGTTTTGCACCTCCTGCTCGCTTAGTGTAACTACATTCTACACCATGCAGCTTGACATATCTTTTTGAATGTGTTATAATTCACTTGGATTGAAAGGAAACATTGGAAGGAGGAAGACGGCTTGTGGATTTGTGCATTACTGAAAAAATCGTTACGATCAGCAACGGACTAGACGGAGCGTGGGTTTTGGGAATGCCGAACAATGCGATTGGAAATGTTGTGTCACTCTTGTGCTCTGAGTTTCCAGGCATTGAGTATCGCACAAGCGAGGAACACGCTCTTCATATTGTCAATTCAATTAGGAATGCCATTAAAGACGGAACTCGTTCTGAATCGGACTGGAAAACCCTATGGGGAATGAGAATTTCCCACGATGACGTGTTTACAATTCTCCAATTTCTGAATGATTCAAACAAGTGGTATGTATCTACTGTGAATGGGAAAGTTCAGAAGCTACCATACAAGGTCGAATTAACAATGCAGGATGTAGAGTTGTGGCGTATACGCCGACACATAACAAACTCGGTGATTCCCGATGACTGGTTGAACATTGACTATTCAAAAGGGCTTAGAATGATGAACATACAAAGCATATACGATGTGGTGTATGGTCTGCTCTACTACTACGCAATTAACGGCCTGAAATTGGCAAAATGTGAACATTGCGGGCAGTGGTTTGCAACTACCTCATTCAAAAACAAGTATTGTTCTCGGAAATCCAACTTTCCCGGATATGAGCACCTACCATGTGAACAGGCGGTTCGGAACATACTCCAGCGGTGCGGGCGAACGAGAAACCGCATTGAAACAAAAATGAGGGCTGTTTCCTATTCTCATCAGAACATCGATATGTTTTATGAAAACTTTCGTGATACTTGTGACGACCTCTGTTATCGAGCAAAAAGCAGCCCAACAAAGGAAAATCTTAAAAACTATATGGATTTTCTATATAGAACAGACAAAGAGAGGGGATGGCTTGAATAATGGCAACGATCAAAAAGCGGGGCAATTCTTATCTGATCCGCTGCTATGACGGTTACGACCAGATCGGGCGGCAAATTGAACGGACGATGACATGGAAAATTCCGCAGGGAATGTCCGACAAAAAGGCAGAGCGGGAAGCCCGCCATCAGGCAGAGCTTTTTGAAGAAAAGGTACGCACTGGGCAGAGCGCAGAGAAGAAAATCAAGTTTGCAGACTTCTGCGACCTTTGGATGAAGGACTATGCACAGGTACAGCTTCGTCCCAAAACCATCAAGCGATATCAAGGGTTATTGGAACGCATTAAGCCAGCTTTGGGGAGTATCTATCTTGACCGCCTCCGTCCCACGCACTTGACGGCCTTTTACCGGGAGCTTGCGGAAGTTTGCAAGGCATCCACATACACTGCAAAGATCGATCTGAGAGCGTACTTGAAACAGCATAAGACCACACAAGTCAAGCTGTCAGAAAACTCCGGGGTCTGCACCTGTACCGTTCGCTCTATCCTGCTGGGCAACGCCGCCACCGAAGAAACGGCGAAAAAAATAGCCGATGCTTTACACATCGACTTTGACAAAGTATTTCAGCCGTCGGGAGAACCTGAACCCCTTTCCGGCCAGACCATTCTCCACTATCACAGGTTGATTTCTGTCATTCTGCAAACCGCCGTAGAATGGCAGTATATCCCCGCCAATGTTGCAGAGCGGGTAAAACCGCCGAAGGCAGAGGCAACAGAGGCGGTCTATCTGGATGACAAACAGGCAATTCATCTTTTGGAGCTGTTGGAAGATCAGCCGATTTACTACCGTACCGCCGTCACCGTCCTGCTGTTTACAGGTATGCGCCGAGGCGAATTGATGGGGCTGGTGTGGAGCGATATTGATTTTGATCATAACACTATTACCATTCAGCGGGCAACCCAATACCTCCCGGATATGGGCGTATTTACAGCCGAAACGAAAACCAAATCCAGCCACCGGGTCATTAAAGCCCCCGCCACGGCCATTCACGCCTTGAAGCAATACCGCACATGGCAGCGGATCACTTTCCTGCAAATGGGGCAGCCGTGGGAGGAAGGACAGCGAGTATTTGTTACGCAGAACGGAACACCTATGCACCCGGACACGCTGACAAGCTGGTTTGGCAGCTTTATCAAAACCACCGATCTCCCGCTTATACATATCCACAGCCTCCGACACACAAACGCTACCTTGCAAATTGCCAACGGCGTGGCGGTCACCACCGTGGCGGGCACATTGGGTCACAGCACGGCCAACACCACAACAAAGGTCTATGCCCACGCCATTCAGAGCGCCGCCGCTGCTTCTGCGGAAATGATGGATAACCTTCTGAACCCGGCGAAAAAACAGGCATAACGGACAAATAACGGACAAATTGATTTTAGGGATTTTGAAAATACTCCTAAAAGTTAGTAAAACGCCGAGTTCCCACAAGAAACTCGGCGTTTTTGCTGGCAGGGGCACTAGGACTTGAACCCAGAGCCTACGGTTTTGGAGACCGCCGCTCTACCAATTGAGCTATACCCCTATATATTTTGAAGGCAGAAGGCCTGAAAAAAACTGGTGGGCCTTCAGGGATTTGAACCCGGGACGATCCGGTTATGAGCCGGAGGCTCTGACCAACTGAGCTAAAGGCCCATGAAAATCACGGGTGCATCCAATCACCACGGGTGATATTATAGCATCGAACCAGACGCATGTCAAGCGCTTTCTTTGGAAAATGGAGTAAAAAGTAACCGCAGGGGACGATGGTTTCATCGTTCCCTGCGGTTTTGTAATACCGGTTGGTTGTTTTGACACTGTTTGGAATGCCCTTTCAGAGCTTCCTCATTTGCCGGTTGCCAGATCGGCAGCAATGATCCGCTTCATGGCTTCGATGCCCACCTTGACGGCACCGGTGGTGTCCTCGGTCATGGGCATGGCAAGACCTGCTTTTTCCCGCTCCTGATTCCATACAGCGTGGAAGCAGCTGCCGCAGCGCACGCCCAGAGCGGCGGCTACCACAAACAGGGCAGCGGACTCCATTTCGCTGGCCTTGACGCCCAGGCGCTTCCAGCTTTCCCACTTTTGCAGCAGGTCGTAGTACACCGGGGACTTTTCCGGGCTGTGCTGGCCGTAGAAGGCGTCCTTGCACTGGACGACGCCGGTGTGGGTGCGGTAGCCCAGACTTTCACTGGCGGCTTTCAGCGCGGCCGTGACGTCAAAGTCGGGCACGGCGGGGAACTCAATGGGGGCGTATTCCAGGGAGGTATGCTCGTAGCGGATGGCTCCCGTGGCGACCACTACATCCCCGGGCAGAACGTCCATGGCGATGCCGCCGCAGGTGCCGACCCGAATGAAGGTATCCGCGCCGATGGCCGTCAATTCCTCCATGGCGATGGAGGCCGACGGGCCGCCGATGCCGGTGGAGCAGACGGACACCTTCTGTCCCAGCATAGTGCCTGTGTAAATATTGTACTCCCGGTTCATGCCGATATGTACGGGGTTATCAAAGTAGCTTGCGATGGACTGGCAGCGTCCCGGATCGCCGGGGAGGAAAACATAGCGGCCAACGTCGCCTTTGTTGCAGTGAATGTGATACTGCATTCCGACATCCTGCATATAAAACACCTCTCGATTTGGTTTTGTTTTACATTATATTACAAAATTACGGTTTTTGCAAGCGGTAACTGTCAAAAGAAGCTGACCTGGCTGGTATCGGGTAAATCGCCGAAAGCGCCGGCCTCCCGGAGCATCTGAATGTGGGTCTTGGACACCTTTGGACAGGCGGCTGCGACTTCTTCCACGGACAGGAAGGTCTTGCCCTCACGGCCACGCATTAAATCCCATGCGGCATTTTCGCCCAGACCGGAGATTGCGACAAATGGGGGCAGCAGCTTGCCGTCCTTGATGATAAATTTCGTGGCGTGGCTGTCGTAAATGCTGATGGGCAGAAACGCAAAGCCCCGGATGTAATACTCGTAGGCCACTTCCAGCGTGGTCAGCAGGTCTTCGTCCTTGTCCGTGGCGTTTTCGTTGTTCTCAATGGCGTCGATGTTGGCGACCACCGCTTCCTTGCCGTGGGTCATCAGCACCGCGTCGAAGCCGCCCTTTTGGCTGCGGCGGTAGAAATAGGCGGAGTAGAAGGCCAGCGGATGATGTACCTTGAACCAGGCAATGCGGAAGGCCATCATAACGTAGGCCACGGCGTGGGCCTTGGGGAACAGGTACTTGATCTTCTTGCAGGAGCCGATGTACCATTCCGGCACGCCTGCGGCCTTCATTTCGTCCTCCGCGCCTTCGGGCAGACCACGGCCTTTTCGCACGGCCTCCATGATCTTGAAGGAGCGCTTTTCCGGCATTCCGCAGGAGATCAGATAGAGCATGATGTCGTCACGGCAGCCGATGGCCTGATCAACGGTGGCGGTTTTGGAGGTAATCAGGTCTTTGGCGTTGCCCAGCCACACGTCGGTGCCGTGGGAGAAGCCGGACAGACGCAGCAGCGTATCAAACCGGGTGGGCATGGTGTCCATCAGCATCCCGCGGGTAAAGCGGGTGTTGAACTCCGGAATGGCGACGGCACCGGTGGGGCCGAGAATTTTGTCATCCTCGTATCCCAGCACCTTGGAGGAGATGAAAATGGACATGGTGTCCTTATCGTCCAGGGGAATGGTCTTGGCGTCGATGCCGGTCATGTCCTCCATCATGCGGATCATGGTGGGATCGTCGTGACCCAGCATGTCCAGCTTCAGAAGGTTTTCCTCCATGGAGTGGTATTCAAAATGGGTGGTGATCTGGTCGGCCTGAGGGTCGTCCGCCGGGTGCTGCACCGGACAGAAGTCCCAGATTTCGTTCTCCTGGGGGATGACAACCAGACCGCCGGGGTGCTGGCCGGTGGTTCGCCGGACGCCTACGCACCCTGCCGCGAGACGTGCTTCTTCTGCCCGGGAGGCGGTTTTGCCCCGCTCGGACAGGTACTTTTTTACGTAGCCGAAGGCAGTTTTCTCTGCCACGGTGCCGATGGTTCCTGCCCGGAAAACGTGGGATTTTCCGAACATTTCGATACAATAAGCGTGGGCTTTTGCCTGATATTCGCCGGAAAAGTTTAGATCGATATCGGGAACCTTATCGCCGCCGAAGCCGAGGAAGGTTTCAAATGGAATGTTGAAGCCGTCCTTCTCAAACTTCGTGCCGCACTTGGGACAGACGGCGTCCGGCAAATCTGCGCCGCAGCCGTAGCCCTTGGGAACGTCGAAGGTGGTGTACTTGCATTCCGGGTTGGGGCAGCGGTAGTGGGGCGGGAAGGAGTTGACCTCAGTGATACCGGACATGTAGGCCACGATGGAGGAGCCGACGGAACCACGGGAGCCGACCAGATAGCCATGCTCCAGCGAATTCTGCACCAGCTTCTGGGCGGACATGTAGATCACGTCGTAGTGGCAGTTGATGATGTCGTGCAGCTCCGTCTCCACGCGCTTCACCATCAGCTCCGGAGGATTGTCCCCGTAAAGACGGCGGAACTTGGTGTAGACCAGATTTTTCAGGTCTTCCACGGAGTTTTCGATTTTGGGCGCGAACAGATTGTGGGGGACGGGGCGCAGGGACTCGCACATGTCAGCGATGCGGTTGGGGTTGGTGATGACCACCTCGTAGGCTTTTTCCTCGCCGAGATAGGAAAATTCCCGCAGCATGTCGTCCGTTGTCCGGAAGTACAGGGGCATATCCTTGTCCGCGTCGTCGAAGCCCTTGGTGGCCAGCAGGATGTGACGGAAAATCTCGTCCTCGGGGTTCAGGAAGTGAACGTCTCCGGTGGCGACCACCGGCTTGCCCAGTTCCTCGCCCAGACGGACGATTTTTCGGTTGTACTCCCGGAGGTCTTCGTCGGTTTTGGCCTCGTATTTTTCGTTTGCCAGCATGAAGCGGTTATTTGCCAGAGGCTGGATCTCCAGGAAATCGTAAAAGGACGCAATGCGTTTCAGCTCGTCGTCGCTTTTGCGGTCAAGAATGGCCTGAAACAGCTCGCCCGCTTCGCAGGCAGAGCCAATGATCAGACCCTCCCGCAGTTCCAGAATGTCGGATTTGGGCATCCGGGGCACCCGGCGGAAGTATTGAAGGTTGGAGTTGGAGATCAGGTGGTACAGATTGCGCAGGCCAATCTGGTTCTTGGCGAAAATGATGATGTGCCGCGCCTGCCGGTCAGTGATGCGGCCGCCGGAACGCAGATGGGTCATGGCGGGGTTGATGGCCTGCAAATTGTGAATGTCATGCTCCTCTTCCAGCTTGACCATGAGCTTTGCCATGATCAGGCCGCAGGTCATGGCGTCGTCCGCCGCCCGGTGATGGTTGAAGTCGGGCAGACTCAGGGCGTTGGAGACGATGTTCAGCTTGAATTTGTTCAGCTGGGGCAGGAGATTCTGGGACAGAATCAGGGTGTCCGCCGCGGTGTAATGGTAGTCGTAGCCGAGGCGCTGGCATTCGGCGCGGATAAAGCCGGTGTCGAAGTCGGAATTGTGAGCGACCAGAACCCGGTCGCCGATGAAGTCCAGGAACTTGGGCAGGATTTCCTCGATTTTTGGCGCGCCGATAAGCATTTCGTCGGTGATGCCGGTCAATTCCACGATTTTCCGTTCCAGCGGGCGCTCCGGGTCAACGAAGGTCTGGAAACGATCCACTTCCTGGCCGTTTTTCAGCACGACGGCGCCGATCTCGATGATGCGGTCGCTGCGGGAGGACAGGCCGGTGGTTTCCAGATCGAAGGCGACAAATTCCTGATCAAAGGAGATATCCTGCTCGCCGTGAACCACAATGCGGTCGTCTACGTCGTTTACATAATATCCTTCGCAGCCGTAGAGAATTTTGATATTCTGGTCGGTTCCGGCCACTTTGGCCTTGGAGGCTGCCTTCATGGCGTCGGGGAAGGATTGGGCGACGCCGTGGTCGGTGATGGCGATGGCTTTGTGACCCCAGGCCGCCGCCTGCTTCACGGCGGCGACGGTATCCGTCAGGGCGTCCATGTTGGACATGGTGGTGTGCAGATGCAGCTCCACCCGCTTTTCCCCCGGGGCGGTGTCCTGCCGCTTGGGCATGGAGCCGGGCTGCATGGCGTAGGGCTTGAGAACCATTTCATTTTCAAACCGATCCTCGATCAGTTTGCCCTGCACCCGCAGGACAGAGCCGACCTGAACATTTTCCAGAATGGGCTTGGCCTCCCCGGCCTCCATGAAGCGGCTGACGCGGACGGAGTTGGTATTGTCCGTCATGTCGAATTTCACCACATAGGCGTTGCGCTTTTTCAGCTCCTTGTGGTCAACGGCGAAGACCTTGCCCTCCACGATGACGGTTCCCATGTCCAGACTCAGCTCCTTCATGGGAACGGGTGTGCCCTTGAAGGGCTTGCCGTAGAAGCTTTCGCTGGGGGCGGCGGGCTTGTCTTCCTTCCTGGGCTGGGCGGCGGAGGTGGTGGGGAGTTTTTGAATCTCCGATTCCCGCATGGACTCTGTGGCGGCAAACAGCGCTTTTCCCTCCAGAGCGTTGCCCGCCTCCACAGTGATATGCACCGGGGCGGCGAACCGCTCCCGCAGTACCTTTTCCACAGACGGAATGTGCTCCAGAAGGGTTTCTTTTCCGTTGGCGGCGAGCTTTACCGTGAGATTCTGTTCGCTCCATTCCCACTTCGCCCCGGCGAGGGAACCCCGTGCCATGGAATTGCGGCTGACGAACAGCCACATCAGTTCATCCGGCTCGATCTTTTGCAGTTCCGATTCCGGGTGGGTTGCCGTCAACTCCAGCTTTTTCAGGCCGTACAGGCCGCAGATGTCCCTGCGAACCTGTTCCAGCAGCCGCTGGGGGATGTAGTGCTCGGAGTGCAGCGCCACATGAACGCTTCGGGTCTCGGGGTCAATGTCCGCAGCGGCGATAGCCGCCTGAGAAAGGGCTGCATACAGCTCCTCAGGCGGCTCATAGTCCGGGAACATATTCAGAAAACAGATTTGTTCTTCCATATCGTGTCTCTACAGTGCTTCAATTCGTTTCAGCAGGGCAGGGAGCAGCTCGTCATAGGGGAGCTTCTCCACCTGCACGCCCTTTTCAAAAATCATGCCCCAGCCGTCGCCGCCGGCAATGCCGATGTCTGCTTCCCGGGCTTCGCCGGGGCCGTTGACCACGCAGCCCATGACCGCCACGGTGATGGGCTTTTCGCAGTTTTTCAGCGCTTCATCCACCCGATTCACCAGACCGATCAGGTCGATGCGGGTTCGTCCGCAGGTGGGGCAGGAGACGATGTTCACGCCGTCCTTCCGAAGTCCCGCGGCCTTGAGGATATCCCGGGCGGCGTAGACCTCCTGCACCGGGTCGTCGGTCAGGCTGACCCGGATGGTGTCGCCGATGCCGTCTAACAGCAGTGCGCCGATGCCCATGGCGGATTTGATCAGCCCCTGCCGGACGGGGCCGGTTTCGGTCACGCCGATGTGGAGGGGATAGTCGCATTTGGCGCGGAACAGCCGTGCGGCGGCCACCATGGTGGGGACGGTGGAGGATTTCATGGAGACACAGGTGTCGTAAAAGCCCTGCTTTTCCAGCAGCTCCAGATGCTCAAAGGCGCTTTCCACCAGCGCTTCGGCGGTGGGGTGGCCGTATTTTTCCAGCAAGCGCTTGTCAAGACTGCCGCCGTTGACGCCGATGCGGATGGGGATGTGCTTGTCCTTGCACACCTCAACCACGGCCTTGACCCGATCCTCTCCTCCAATGTTGCCGGGGTTGATGCGGATTTTGGACGCGCCGCCCTCCGCGGCGGCAATGGCAAGCTTATAATCAAAATGGATATCCGCCACCAGGGGCAGGGGGGAGTCCTTGCAGATGTCCGCAAAGCTCCGGGCGGCTTCCATGTTGGGCACCGCCAGCCGGGCAATCTGGCACCCGGCGGAGGCAAGCTGCCGGATCTGCGCCAGACTGCCATCCACATCCGTGGTTTTGGTATTGAGCATGGACTGGATGACCACCGGGGCACCGCCGCCGATGGGAACGCCGCCCACCAGAATCTGTCTTGTCATCGTCTTCACCTCTTGAACAGGAAAATGACGTCCTTAAACATAATAATTGCCATCAGGGCAAGCAGCAGGATCATGCCCGCGCCGTGCAGATAGCCTTCATACTTGGGGTTGATCTTCTTTTTCGTGATGGCTTCCACCACAACGGTGATCAGCAGACACACGATGCGCCCGCCGTCCAGCGCGGGGATGGGCAGCAGGTTCATCACCGCAAGGTTAATGGCGATGAAGCCGCCGAAATACAGCATATTCAGCAGTGCAGTGACTTTACTGTCGGAAGACGCCGCCACTTTGGACATTTCACTGACGATGCCCACGGGGCCGGACATATCCTTAATGCCCACCTTGCCGCCAAGCAGCATTTGCAGGCTCAGGCGAACCATGCGCACCGTATCCAGCGACTGGTTCCACGCCATTCCCAGCTTCTCCAGAAAGTTCGGGGTGCTGACAGTAAAATTCATGCCGTAGCGCAGGACGGTGGAGCCGCTTTCCAATTTCACTTCGTGCTTTTCCAGCAGGAAATCCTTCAGAACGACCTTTTCGCCGTTCCGGCGCACTGTGATGTCGTGGACGTCGCCGGAGTTGAGGGACAGAATCAGGGAAAAATCGGAGTAGGTGTAGAGCCTTTCGCCGTCCACTTCCACGATGCGGTCGCCGGCTTGCAGGCCGTTTTCGCCGTCCACCGTGGCGTAGTCTTCAAAGCCGGCAATCACGGGAACGACGGTCTGCTTTATGGGCAGGCAGACAATGACCATCAGCACCACGCCGATGAGAAAATTCATCGCCGCACCGGCGGCCAGAATGATGAGCCGCTTCCACCAGGCCGCTTTGTCGAAGGAACGGGGATTGTCGCTTCCGCCGTCCTCGCCCTCCATGGCGCAGTAGCCGCCGATGGGGATACAGCGGATGGCGTACAGGGTTTCGCCCACCTGCTTTTTCCAGAGAGCAGGCCCCATGAACATGGAAAATTCGTTGACCTGAACGCCAGAGAGCTTGGCGGCGGCAAAATGCCCCAGCTCATGGACGAAAATCAGAACGCTGAACAGGAAAATCGCAAAAATAACGCTCATAGAAAAAATGCCTCGCAATTATCAAGAGTTCGCCCGAACCGCCTCACGAGCCAGACGGTCGGCTTCCAGAATCTGCTCCAAAGTGGGGTCGGCGATAAACGGCACCTGAGCCGCGGCGGAGTTCACCAGCCGGTAGATGTCGTAAAAGCCGATCTTGTCATTCAGGAACATGGCGACCGCCTCTTCATTGGCGCCGTTCATGGCAGGGCAGGCCGTGCCGCCCGCCTTCGCGCAGTCCCGCGCCAGCGCCAGACAGGGGAAATTCTCCGTATCCGGGGCGGAAAACGTCAGCGGGCCGCAGGACAGCAGATCCAGCCGCTCCACCGGGGAGGGAATCCGCTCCGGGTAGGTCAGCGCCAGCTGAATGGGCAGGCGCATATCCGGCGTGCCCATCTGCGCCATCACCGCGCCGTCGGTGAATTCCACCATGCTGTGGACGATGCTCTGCCGGTGGATGACCACATCTACCTGTTCCAGGGGCAGACGGTACAGCCGCATGGCTTCGATGACTTCCAGACCCTTGTTCATCAGGGTGGCGCAGTCAACGGTGATCTTCGCGCCCATTTTCCAGTTGGGGTGCTTCAGGGCGTCGGCCTTGGTCACGGTTTCCAGCTGGGCGCGGGTCATGCCGAAAAATGGGCCGCCGGAGCACGTAAGAATCAGTCGTCGGATTTCTTTCTTGCTGCCGCAGCCCATAAGGCACTGAAAGATTGCGGAATGCTCGGAATCCACGGGGACGATCTCTGCGCCGTACTTCTCCGCCTCGGCCATCACCAGTTCCCCGGCGCAGACCAGGGTTTCCTTGTTGGCAAGACCGATGCGCTTCTTCGCCCGGATGGCGGCAAGGGTGGGTTTCAGACCGACCATGCCCACCACGGCGGTAATGACACAGTCGGCATCCGCCATGGACGCCGCTTCCATCAGACCCGCTTCACCAAAGTTTACCCGGATGGGCAGATCGTTTATTCGTTCCGCCAGCGCCTGGGCGGCTTCCTGGGTCGCCATGACGGCGAGCTTCGGCGAAAATTCCCGGCACTGCTGCGCCATCCGCTCCACATTGGTTCCGGCGGTGAGCGCCGCTACCCGGACGCCGGGCAGACGGCGGATAATATCCAGACTCTGCCGGCCGATGGAGCCGGTGGAGCCGAGAATACTGACACACTGCACCATAGGCCGCTCCTTACACCGCTATGGGAAGCAGCACCAATAAGACTTCCATAGCAGGAGCAACCAGAGTCAGAGAATCGAACCGATCCAGCACGCCGCCGTGGCCGGGAATCAGATTGCCGTAATCCTTGATACCTGTCTGCCGCTTGACGATGGAGAAGCACAGGTCGCCGAAAATGCCCAGCAGGGAACCGGCAAAGCCGTACAGCAGCGCAAGACCATAATTGACCCGGAGATTGCCGGGCAGCAGGTCGATAATCAGGGCGTAGAGCAGCATACTGACTACGGCGAAGACGATGCCGCCCAGTGCGCCCTCAATTGTCTTGTTGGGGCTGACCACAGGCGCCAGCTTATGCCGCCCGAATTTCAGGCCGATAAAGTAAGCGCCTGCGTCGGACATGAACGCCACCACGAAGGGAATCAGGATGACATACCGGCCGATATCCATATTCAGAATACGGATGAGGGAGCTGAGCATGTAGGGGATGAGAAGACCCGCCACAAAGCACATGGACAGGTCCTCAAAGTGAACCTTTATGTGGTCAAGCATCATCTCCGAGAACATCAGAGCGAAGAAAACGATCAGGAGGATGACAAAGTAGGAATGAATCGCGCCGAAATAGCTCCACATGCACACGGCGGCTGCCATGATGCAGGAGTAGATCACCAGCCGCGGCCGCTTCACCAGCCCCGTGCGGTACAGAAGCTCGTAGGCCGCGATGGCCATGAGTGCGCTCATGACCAGTGACGCGGCGATCACCGGCGCGGCCAGCGCCAGAAGAAACAGGATCGGCACCAGGATCGCTGCGGAAATAATGCGTTTTTTCATTTCTCTATGTCCCTCCGAACCGGCGGCTGCGCCGGTGAAATTCCTCAATGGCGCTGTCCAGATGTTCCGGGGTAAAATCAGGCCAAAGTACATTCATAATGACATATTCCGAATACGCGGACTGCCACAGCAGGAAATTGCTGACCCGCATCTCTCCGGACGGCCGGATGATCAGCTCCGGGTCAGGCACGCCCGCCGAGTATAGATACCCGGAGAAAACGTCCTCGGTCAATTCTTCCGGGTCGGCCTTTCCGGCGGCGACATCCGCCGTGTAAGCCTTCACCGCGTGGATGATCTCATCCCGCCCGCCGTAGTTCAGGCAGAAGTTCACCTGCACGTCGTATTCCTCCGAGCGGCTTTCCGCGTCATGGCAGAGCGTTTGCAGCTCCGGGCTGAGACGGGTCAGGTCGCCGAAAAAGCGGAATTTTACCCGGTTCTTTTCCATGTCCCGCAGCGCCTCTTCCAGATACCGGCGCAGCAGCTTCATGATTCCCGCCACTTCCTCCGCCGAGCGCTTCCAGTTCTCCGTGGAAAAGGCGTATACCGTCAGGTATTCCACGCCCAGGGTGCGGCAGTAGTTGGCGATCCGCCGGAAGGCTTCCGCCCCTGCGGCGTGACCGGCGGTGCGGGGCAGACCCCGCTGCTTTGCCCAGCGGCCGTTGCCGTCCATGATGATGGCAATGTGCCGGGGCGGGGGAGAGTTTTGCGAAAGTGCCATAAAGCACCTCTTTCTAATGGTTAATAAACGAATTCGCGAAGATAGAAAAGCAATTTCTGCTGGCGGCTGTTTTCAGCCGCCAGCAGGGATGTTTTGCTTTGGCTGACGGCGTTAAATCGCCATCAGTTCCTTTTCCTTGGCGGCAAGAGCGGCGTCTGCGCGCTTGATGTTCTTGTCCAGCAGATCCTGCAAATCCTTCTCGGCCTTCTTCTGGTCGTCCTCGGTGATCTCGCTGTTCTTTTTCAGCTTCTTCACGTAGTCCATGCCGTCCCGGCGGATGTTGCGCATGGCGACCTTGGCTTCCTCGGAATACTTCTTGACCTGCTTTGCCAGATCCTTACGGCGCTCCTCGGTGAGCTGGGGGAACACCAGACGGATGACGCGGCCGTCGTTCTGGGGGTTGATGCCCAGATCGGAGGTCTGGATAGCCTTCTGGATGTCCTTGAGCAGCTTGGTGTCCCAGGGCTGGATGATCAGGGTGCGGGCGTCGGGGGTGGAGATGGTGGCGACGCCGTTCAGGGGCGTTTCACTGCCATAGTATTCCACGGTGATCCGATCGAGAACCTTTGCGTTGGCGCGGCCTGCACGGACGGAGGCGAATTCCTCGTCCAGATGCTCCAGAGCCTTGTCCATTCTCCGGGAATATTCTTTGAAATCGACGGTCATTGTGTGTTCCTCCTTAGAAATGGTTTTTTACGGTAGTACCGATCTCTTCGCCGCGAACCACGCGGACGATGCTGTTTTCTTCATTCAGACCGAAGCAGACCATGGTCATGTCGTTGTCCATAGCCAGCGCCATGGCGGTGATGTCCGTGGCCTTCAGGTTCTTCGCCAGTACCTCGCCATAGGTCAGGCGGGAGTAGCGCACGGCGGTGGGGTCTTTGGCGGGGTCGGCGGAATAGATGGCGTCCACATTCTTCGCCATCAGCACGGCGTCGGCCTCGATCTCCACGCCCCGAAGCACCGCGCCGGTGTCGGTGGAGAAGTAGGGGTTGCCGGTGCCGGCGGCAAAGAGGACGACCTTCCCCTCATTTAAGTACCGCTCGGCCAGATCCCGGGTAAAATACTCGGCAAACTTGTTCATCTCCACGGCGCTGAGAACCCGGGCGTCCATGCCGTGGCGGTTCAAAGCGTCGGCCACGGCAATGGCGTTCATCACCGTACCCAGCATTCCCATGGAGTCGGCGTGGGAACGCTGCATCTTATCCGCGCCGTCCTTGACACCACGCCAGAAGTTTCCCGCGCCGATAACCAGACCGATCTGGACACCCATGTCCACGCAGGTTTTGATAGACTGGCAAAGCTCACCCACGATGGTAAAATCAAGCCCCCGGTGTGCGTCTCCGGCGAGAGCCTCGCCGCTGACCTTCAGCAGGATGCGCTTATATTTAAGCTCAGGCAAAATGAAATCACTCCTTATCTTCATATCCTTTCCTATTCTAGCGTATCCAGCCCGAATTGACAACTACTAATTTAAGATTTCTTAAAATGTTTTCCGATTTTTCACAATGGTGCGTCTTCTGTGTAATTTATACACAGCACGCCCCCTGGAAAAGATGGATTCTGGCGGGATTTTTGGTTGCAAAACTGGAAACAGTAGGGTATAATGTCTGTTAATTGGAAAAACCCAAGGAAATGAGAGGGATCATCATGGCTGAAATGACTGAAAGCAAAAACTTTATCCACGCATTCATCGACGAGGACATCGCCCCCGGCGGGCAGTTTGCGGGTCAGACCGTCCACACCCGGTTTCCGCCGGAACCCAACGGCTATCTGCATATCGGCCACTGCAAGGCGCTGATCATCGACTTCGGCACCGCCGAGAAGTACAATGGCCTGTGCAACCTCCGCATGGACGACACCAACCCCACCAAGGAGGATGTGGAGTTCGTGGAAGCCATCAAGGAGGACATCCACTGGCTGGGCTTTGACTGGGGCGACCGTTTCTACTACGGCTCCGACTATTTTGAAAAGGACTACGAGTATGCGGTGGAGCTGATCGAGAAGGGACTGGCCTACGTCTGCGAGCTGACGCCGGAGCAGTTCAAGGAGTACCGGGGCGACCTGAATACCCCCGCAATTTCTCCTTACCGCGACCGTCCCATTGAGGAAAGCCTGGACTTGTTCGCCAGAATGCGCGCCGGGGAATTTGAGGACAACCGCTATACCCTCCGCGCCAAGATCGACCTGGCTTCCGGCAACTTCAATATGCGCGACCCGGTCATTTACCGTATCCGCCATATGCACCACCACCGTCAGGGGGACAAGTGGTGCATCTATCCCATGTACGACTTTGCCCACCCCATTCAGGACGCGCTGGAGGGTATTACCCATTCCCTGTGCTCTCTGGAATTCGAGAACCACCGTCCTCTTTACAACTGGGTGGTGGAGCATGTTTCCGTACCCCATCATCCCCGGCAGATCGAGTTCGCGAGACTGGGCATTGACCACACCGTGCTGAGTAAGCGGAAGCTGAGAGCGCTGGTGGAAAACGGCTATGTTTCCGGCTGGGACGATCCCCGGATGCCCACCCTCTGTGGTCTGCGCCGCCGGGGTTATACCCCCAAGTCCATCCGCAACTTCTGCGAGCGGGTGGGCGTGGCCAAGTCTCCCAACACCATTCCCTACGCTTTTCTGGAATTCTGCCTGCGGGAAGACCTGAACGAGACAGCTCAGCGTGTTATGGCGGTGCTGAAGCCCGTGAAGCTCACCATCACCAACTATCCCGAGGGCAAGTCCGAAATGGTCACCGTGGAAAATAACCCCAACCGTCCCGAGGACGGCACCCGGGAGGTCAGCTTCTCCCGGCACCTGTGGATCGAGCAGGACGATTTCCTGGCCGAGCCGATCCCCAAGTACAAGCGCCTGTACCCCAACGGGCCGGAATGCCGCCTGAAGGGCGCGTACCTCATCACCTGCACCGGCTGCGTCAAGGATGAAAATGGCAACGTGGTGGAAATTCTGGCGACCTACGACCCCGAAAGCCGGGGCGGCGACCCCGCTGACGGCCGGAAGGTCAAGGGCGCGACCATTCACTGGGTGGACGCGGAGAACTGCTGTGACGCAGAGGTCAGACAGTACGACAATCTGTTCAACGACCCCGATCCCGACGCGGCGGGCAAGGATTTTCTGGCCTGCCTGAACGACAAGTCTCTGGAAGTTCTCACCAACTGCAAGGTAGAGGCCAGTCTCCGGGATGCCAAGGCGCCTGCTTCCTATCAGTTCATGCGCCTGGGCTACTTCTGCCCGGACAGCAAGGACTGCGCACCCGGCCATCTGGTGTTCAACCGCTCCGTCAGCCTGAAGGATTCCTTCAAGCCCGGAAAGTAATCCCTATATTATTGAAAATCCCGCTGCAACAGGCGGGGCGTATCAGACAGTCAACAGGCACGGCGGGATAATCCGCTGTGCCTGTTATTGTATAATGTATCATTGAATGCGAGTCCCCCCTTGCCGCTCCCTGAGAGAGAGGTGGTCGAGCGAAGCGAGGACGGAGAGGGGAGACCAGGGTGCAATACCCTCTCAGTCACCTTCGGTGACAGCTCTCCCGGAGGGAGAGCCAAGGGGTTGTACCCTGTCAAAAAAGTTTCTGCGATTTTTTGCAAAGCGTGCTTGACAAAATTTGCAAAGCGTGCTATACTTTGCTTGCAAAGTTAACTTAGCATTTTCCCTCGCGGACGCGCGGGGAAATCGAAGGAGTGTTTATGAAAACGAATATCCGCGAACTGCGAAAGAAGAATAAGCTGTCCCAGGAGGAGTTGGCGGATGCCGTGGGAACCACCCGGCAGACCATTACCTCAATTGAGGTAGGGAAGTACACCGCCTCGCTGCCCCTGGCCTACAAAATTGCCCGCTATTTCGGGATGACCATTGAAGAAGTGTTTGACTTCTCGGATTTGGAGGGATAAATTATGGAAAGCTATCGTGAAAAACTCAAATTGCAGAATGTGGTTTTTGCCATCGGGTGCGTCGCGCTTGCCCTGTTTGCCGTACTGGGCTTTTTGGGCGAAGCCGGAGTCGTGAAGCTGGCGCCGTCCGTGGGCGACGGTCACTGGCAGTCCCGGTGGCGCGGCTTCATTTCCGGCGCGAGCTTCGGCATTTTGGTGCTGCTGCTGACCGGATTGATCCGGAACCTGCGCGCCCTCAAGGACGAGAAAAAGCTGAAAAAGCTGTATATTAAGGAGAGCGACGAGCGTCAGGCACAGATTGTGGCCAAGGCGCTGTGCGAGGCCATGCGGGCAACCTTGATTCTGGGACTGGCGGCGGTTATCGTAGCGGGGTATTTCAGCATGACCGTCAGCCTTACGCTGCTGGTAACAGTCTTATTGGTCAGTCTGATGACCCTGGCGTTCAAGCTCTATTTCGGCAAAAAATATTGAGACAGCGGGAAAATCCCGTTTTAACGTGCTTTGGCTCTTCTGATCGGGGAGTCAAAGCATGTTTTTGAATCGCGTGGTTCCGGCCTGTGTGCCGGAATGCCCGCCTGCAAAAGTTAGCAAATGCTAACTAATAACGGAGAAATAAGGGAAATTGCTGAAAAAAGATGGGAAAATGCTGGACATTTGTATGGAACGTATGGTATAATCCGATGGTGGTCGTTTGCGTATAAACGGACAACAAATCGATAAGAAGGTGATATTTGGTGGATTATACCAAGTATGTGTTGAAAAACAGGGATGAGCTGGAAGGCTTGCTTGCGGGGAAGGATAACTTCTTTGTTGTCGCCTGCAACAAGTGCTTCAAGGAGTTCGACACGACCGAAGAGCCGGAGTGCGGCAGCTTTGCGGCCATTGCCGAGGAGCAGGGCAAGCACATCACCGGTACGGCAAAGGTGGACTTCTTGTGCAATAAGGTTCAGACCGAAAAAAAGCTGGCAGGTATCGTACCCGAAGGCACTGAGAACGTGGTCGTCATTTCCTGCGGTCTGGGCGTGCAGACCGTTGCGGATCTGGAGTCCGTTCCCGTGTTTACGGCAACCAATTCCCTCAATTACACCGGCCATCATGGCATGGCCCTGACGAAGAAGACCTGCGGCGCCTGCGCCCAGTGCTATCTGAACGTCACCGGCGGCATCTGCCCCATCGTGGACTGCTCCAAGAGCCTGGTCAACGGCCAGTGCGGCGGCGCGAAGAACGGCAAGTGCGAGATCGACCCCAAGAAGGACTGCGCATGGGAAAAGATTTACCAGCGTCTGGAAAAGCAGGGTCGTACCAAGGAATTCCTGGATCAGCCCATTCAGCTGCGGGATTACTCCGTGACCAATGTGGACGAGATCAAGGCTTACGTAGCCCAGGCGCGTGCCAAGCGGTACGAGGGCTTCTACGGCGGCGTCCATCCCACGGAGAATAAGGAGTTCACGGAGCATCTGGCGCTTCAGAAGTTCCCCGAACCCGACACCGTTATTATTCCTCTGGCCATGCACATCGGCGCACCGGCGAACCCCGTGGTTCAGCCCGGCGACACCGTGAAGGTGGGTCAGCTCATCGGTGAGCAGGCGGGCTTCATCAGCGCTCCCGTGCATTCCAGCGTCAGCGGCACGGTCATCGCGGTAGAACCCCATACCCATCCCAACAAAGGCCCCGGCGTCATGAGCGTCGTCATCAAGAACGACGGCAAGAATACGCTCCACGAGTCCGTCGTCCCCAACAAGCCCCTGGAAGAGCTGACCCCCGACGAGATCGTTGAGATCGTCAAGGAGAAGGGCATCGTGGGCATGGGCGGCGCGACGTTCCCCACCTACGTAAAGCTGAAGCCCGGCAAGCCCATCGACGCCGTGCTGATCAACGGCTCCGAGTGTGAGCCTTACCTGACCGCTGACCATCGGGTCATGCTGGAATTCGCCGACGACATCGTGTTCGGTCTCCGGGCTATGATGAAGGCCGTCAGCGCACCGGAGGGCGTTATTCTCATTGAGGACAACAAGCCCAACGCCATCGCCCTGATGGAGGAAAAGGTCGCGCCTTACGACAATATCCGCGTCTGCGCCGCCAAAACCCAGTACCCCGAGGGCGCTGAAAAGATGCTCATCAAGAAGGTCATGGGTCGTCAGGTTCCCAGCGGCAAGCTGCCCGCCGACGTTGGCTGCGTGGTGTCCAACACCTCCACTGCCAAGGCCATTTCCGACGCCATCCAGAAGGGTCTGCCTCTGGTGGAGCGCGTGGTCTCCGTCACCGGCGAGTTCATCCGCAATCCCGGCAACTACATCGTCAAGCTCGGTACCAACGTGCAGGAGATCATCGATCACTGCGGCGGCATCACCGGCGACGACGTGGTGCTGAAAATGGGCGGCCCCATGATGGGTGCTCCCATCAAGGACACCAATGTGCCCATTATCAAAGGCTCCAACGGCATCATCGCCATTGCTGCCGATCACACCGAGGAGAAAGAATGCATCAAGTGCGGCCGCTGCATGGACGTATGCCCCATGGAGCTGGCACCCCTGGACATCTACAAGTACGCCCAGCTGGGTGACGCGGAAACCCTGCTGAAGCTGAACGTGATGGACTGCTTCTCCTGCAAGTGCTGTGAGTACATCTGCTCTTCCAAGATTCCTCTGGTTTCCAAGATCAACGCTGCCAAGGGCCTGGTTATGCCCTTGCTGAAGAAGAAGTAAGGGGGACGAATACTTATGTTAATGACAAAACTGAAATCCGAAGAAGTTATCGGCTCCCTGGCTTCCGGCAAGGTATTTATCATCAACTGCCACGGCTGTAAGGAAGTCGGCTTCCCCGAGGAGGAGGCCAAGGCGCTGCAAAAGAAGCTCCAGGAGGAGGGCAAGGTCGTGGGCATTCTCACCACCGACTACGTCTGCAATCCCGATGAGCTGGCGCTGCGGCTGCGCGCCCCCATGGCGAAGATCGCCGAGGCGGACGCCGTGCTGGTGTTTTCCTGCGGCGTCGGCGTGCAGACCATCTCCCAGATGCTGGAGGACAAGCCGGTCTATGCCTGCTGCGACACCATCGAACTGCCCGGCTTCCAGGGCGTGACCCCGCTGGAATACGACTGCGGCCAGTGCGGCGAGTGCCTCCTGAACCTGACCGGCGGCATCTGCCCCATCACCGCCTGCTCCAAGAGCCTGGTGAACGGCCCCTGCGGCGGCACCAAGAACGGCAAGTGCGAGGTTAACCCCGAGATGGACTGCGGCTGGGAGCGCATCATTCAGCGTCTGAAAGCCCAGGGTCGTCTGGACGTTCTGCGCTGCCCCACCCAAATGCACGATTTCAATACCGACGAGGCTACCAAGTCCGCCAAAGAATCTGAATAATCAGGAGTGTATAGAATTATGAGAATTACTGAACTGTTTGACAACGGTGAGTTTGTGGTTTCTGCCGAGGTCGGCCCTCCCAAAGGAATTCATATTGACGGCATGGTAGAGGAAGCGAAGAAGTACCTCACCGGCGTCCATTTTGTCAACGTGACCGACAACCAGTCCTCCGTTATGCGCCTGGGTTCCCTCGCTACCTGCAAGGTGCTGAAGGACGCCGGACTGAATCCCATTTTCCAGCTGACCTGCCGCGACCGGAACCGCATTGCCCTCCAGTCTGATCTGCTCAGCGCCGCCATGCTGGGCATCGACAACATCCTCTGCCTCACCGGCGACCACACCAAGCTGGGCGACCATCCCCAGGCCAAGCCCGTGTTCGACCTGGATTCCGTCTCCCTGCTGCACGCTGCCAGCACGCTGGAGACCGGCGTGGATCTGGGCGGCAACGCGCTGGTGGGCGAGCCTCCCAAGTTCGCCAAGGGCGCTGTCGTGTCTCCCTGCTCTGACTCTGTGGACGCACAGCTGGTGAAGATGGAGCGCAAGGTCAAGGCCGGCGCCGAGTATTTCCAGACCCAGGCCGTGTTTGAACCTGAGAAGTTCATCAAGTTCATGGAAGCTGCCAAGCAGTTTGGCAAGCCCGTTCAGGTGGGCATCATCATTCCCAAGTCTGCCGGTATGTGCAAGTTCATGAATAAGAACGTGGCCGGTGTTCATATCCCCGACGAGCTGATCGCCGAGCTGCAGGCCGACAAGGAGAAGACCAAGGCCGGTATCACCGGTGTGGAAATTGCCGCCCGCATCATCCGGGAGTGCAAGCCCTACTGCCAGGGTGTCCATATCATGTCTCTGGGCTGGGAGTCCAAGGTTCCCGCTCTGCTGGAGCAGGCTGGCCTGTAGCAGGGGACTGTCCCGAAAATTTCATCGGTTTGAGCAAGGAGCTTGCCGCCTGTGCAATACAGGCGGCAGGCTTTTTTCTGCCAATATGCGTTAAAAAGAGGAAAAATACCCTTTATTTGCATGAAAATACAGCCTGAATTTGACAAGGAATCTGATTTATATCGTCACTTTGCTGAATCTTTACCGAGAAATGATTTGCGTAAATGGTAAATTCCTACAAATTCTCAATGGAATCTTAAGCTAATTTGCCATATTGATTTCCAGAGTTCAAGTGCATATACTGTATCCATGACAGGATCTGTCAAAAAACACCGCTAAAAGAAGGGAGATTCGTATTTCTATGACAGGTATTGGACTTATCATCGTATTTGTTCTTGCCATCGCGCTGATGAT
>CAKTKC010000019.1 GCA_934569225.1 uncultured Oscillospiraceae bacterium
GGGCGGTTAAGCCGCCCCCTGTAATAGATTTCTACCAGAGCCGTAATCAATTTTGCGCATAGCTCTTGACACTACCTGCCGCCGTTATGCAGTCTTCATATTTTGACTATTACCATTTAACGGCTGGTAAAAAAAGGCTGTGGGCCACCCAGATGGGCTCCGCTTTCTGGATCAGCTCCGTGGTCGGAGGCCACCACAATCTCATGCTCAGACGCCAACAGCCGGGAGAGCACCCTATCATCGACCCGGCGCAGGAAAGTCTCCTTTTCCGCCGAATCGTGGCGATGGGCCGCTTCATCCGCCCCGTTGATATGCAGCAGCACAAAGGGGTAGCGTTCCGCCGCTCGCAGGGCTGCCTCTGTCTTGGCGTCCAGATCCGTATCCACATCGCCAGTAGCCCCCTTTACCGGGAAAAGCTCCATGTGCAGCAGCCGGGCAATCCCCTTTACCAACTCCTTGCCGCAGATCACGGCGCTCTTCTGGGGAAATGGCGGCAGTGCTACCGGAACAGACTGTCCCCACAGAAGCATACATCGTTCTTTCGTCAGCAGTCTTTCAAAGGCATGGCGCAGTACCAAGCTTCCCTGCGGGCACAGTGCCCGCTGCCCGCCGGAAGGAATCTGCGTTACAATGTTATTCACAGTATGCGCCATGTGGGGAAATACCAGCAGTGCCTGATAGCCGCCCAGCCGGTAATAGGTAAATGCAGGATCCTCTACCTTTGCCGGGGCACAGCAAGGCATGGTACAGCAGCCCTCTCCATCCAGCGTGTAGCAGCTGCCCCGCAGTAGCAGGTCATCGGGCCGGACGGGGATTCCGGCCCCCAGCGCCTCTACATAGCCTCGGAGATGTACCGGCAGATCCGTTACCCCCAACAGGCGCAGTACGCAGTGCAGTGTTTCCGGTGGGAAGCCGCCGCAGGTATCCACATACCGCACCGAACCCATGGACGCCAGATGGCCATATCGCTCCACCTGAAAGTGGGGATCCGTCATGCCGTCAATCACGCATAATATCCTGCTCAAGTCTCTCCCCCTTTTTCCATTGGAACTTGTTTCGTTATACTTCCCGGCGCAGCACCCGGTAGACAAAGGACATATCCAGTCCGCCGCGTACCACGTCCGCCAGCAGGTCGTACTGCCGTTCCTTGTAGCCGCAGGCGTCAAAGGTTGCCAGTGCGTCAAAGGACACGCCCTTTCTGGCGCACAGTGCTTTCAGGATCGTATCCGTGATGCCCGGCGCGTCAAAAATGCCGTGGACATAGCTGCCGTATACGTTTCTGCTGCCGGTGAGGGCGGGCATCTGCTGCTGACTGCGGCCCATGTGGATCTCGTACCCCTCGTAGGCGAGTCCGTTCAGGCCGGAGAGCATTCCCGCCACACCGTGAAAGACGCCTTGCGTCTGGGTCTGCACCTTTTCACCCCGGAATTCGGTGTCCATCTCCAGCAGACCCAAGCCGTTGATCTCCGTGACACCGGCGGCCTCCACCTGCTCCGGGTCGGACACGGTGCGCCCCAGCATCTGATAGCCGCCGCAGATGCCGAAAACCAGCGTGCCGGCGTCAGCCGCCTTCAAAATGGCCGCCTCCAGACCGGACTGCCGCAGCCACCGCAGGTCGGCAATGGTGCTCTTGGTACCCGGCAGCAGGATCATGTCCGGCTGGTGCAGGTCGCTCACCTGATCCACATAGCGCAGCGACACGTTTCCGTAATGTTCGAAGGGGCTGAAATCCGTGAAATTGGAGATGCGCGGCACACGGATTACCGCGATATCCAAGAGTTTTCGCTCTTTGGAGCGGTCAAACCGCTCGGTCAGGCTGTCTTCATCGTCGATGTCTATATGGGCGTAGGGGATGACCCCCGCCACCGGGATGCCGCACAGCTGCTCCAGCGTCTTCAGTCCCGGCTCCAGAATGGCCCGGTCGCCCCGGAATTTGTTGACCACCACGCCCTTGATGCGGCGGCGCTCGTCCTCCTCCAGCAGCGCCACCGTGCCGTAGAGCTGGGCGAACACGCCGCCCCGGTCGATGTCGCCCACCAGCAGCACCGGCGCGTCCACCAGCTTGGCAAGGCCCATATTGACGATATCATCCTGCTTGAGGTTGATCTCCGCGGGGCTGCCTGCCCCCTCGATGACGATCACGTCATACTCTGAGTTCAGACTGTTGTAGGCCTCCAGCACAGCGGGGATGTAGTCCCGCTTGCGGCGGAAGTACTCCATGGCCTGCATATTGCCCCGCACCTGTCCGTTGATGATGACCTGACTGCCCACGTCGGTGGTGGGCTTGAGCAGGATGGGATTCATGCGGGTATCCGGCTCGATCCCGGCGGCCTCTGCCTGCACCACCTGCGCCCGGCCCATCTCGCCGCCGTCCTTGGTAATGAAGGAGTTCAGCGCCATGTTCTGGCTCTTGAACGGCGCCACGCGGTAGCCGTCCTGCTTCAAAACGCGGCAGAGTCCCGCCGCCAGCAGGCTCTTTCCCGCATTGGACATGGTTCCCTGTATCATAATATTCATTGCCATAGTGATTTCTCCTTGCAGAATTGCCGGATGGCCGTTATCAATGCTTCATTTTCCCCGTGAGGCCGCACCGCAATGCGATACCACCCGTCGCCCAGCCCGTTGTAATTCCCACAGCCACGGATGGCGATACCCTGCTGCAGCAGGCCCTCCCGCAGCCCCAGCGGCCCGCGGAACAGCAGGTAATTGGCATGGGACGGGCATACCCAGAAGCCCAGCGCCGTCAGGTTATCCGTGAGCCACCGCCGCTCCCTGCGGACGAGGGACAACGTCCTTTGCAGGAAGTCCCGCTCCGCCAGCGCCGCCACGCCGGCACTCTGGGCAGGTGTGGACACGTTCCACGGCGGGGACGCGGCCGCCATTTCGTGCAGCAGCGCATTGTCAGCGCACAGGCAGTACCCGAGCCGTAAACCGGCCATGCCGTAGCTCTTGGTAAAGGCCTTCAGGAGCAGCAGCGCCGGGTGCGCTGCCAGAAGGGACTTGGCGCTGACGCCGTCCTCCGTGAGATCGAGAAAGCACTCGTCCAGAAACAGATGCGCCCCTTGTGCCGCGCAGTATTGCAGGATCTGCTCCAGCAGCGGGAGCGGGATCAGCCGTCCGGTGGGATTGTTGGGGCTACAGAGGAATACCGCCTCCGGTTTTTTCTCCTTTAAGAAGGACAGAAACCCCTCGTCCAGATCGAAATTCTGCGCCTGATGCAGGAAATACCGCTCTACGCGGCAACCCACCTGAGCCAGCCCCGAGCTATATTCCATAAAGGTGGGGGCAAGCTCCACCGCCGTCCGGGGCCGCAGGGCGGCGCAGTATGCGTAGATCAGATCTGCCGCGCCGTTTCCGCAGAGAATATAGGACGCCGGCACCTGCTCATGGCCTGCGATAGCCTGCACCAGCCGGCGGCAGTAGGGGTCGGGGTAGCGGTGCAGCTGGGGCAGAGCCCGGCACACCGCCTCCAGTACGCCGGGAGGCGTACCCAGGGGGTTGGTGTTGGCGGAAAAATCCAGCGTGATACCGCCGCCGTATACATCGCCGCCGTGTTGATTTTCTGTTTGATACAGCATCTATGTCTCCTTTACAGCGCAAAAAGCAGCTTGGCCGCACAGCTCAAAAGCAGGGTGAGAACCGCTGTGACGGTCATCAGGCGGCACACACGGGGGATGTCCTCGTGGGTGATCTCCCGCGATGCGTCGCCGATATACTCCTTTTTGTGCAGCACACCGTGGTACCACGCGTCCCCGGCCAGACGCAGACCCAGAAGCCCGGCGCAGACGGATTCCGTCTGCGCCGAGTTGGGACTGGCGTGCTTCCGGCGGTCGCGGCGGAAGATCCGCCAGCCCGCTGAAATATCCAGTCCCATCAGGCCGCCCGCCGTCAGCATCAGCAGGGCGGACAGCCGCGCCGGGATATAATTCACCACATCGTCCGCCCTGGCGGGTACCAGACCGATGTTCTTATAGGGTGGCTCCACATACCCCAGCATGGAGTCCATGGTGTTCACCGCCTTGTAGAAAAAGCCCAGCGGCGCGCCGCCGATGGCCAGGAACAGCAGCGGCGCCACCACGCCGTCGGAGGTGTTCTCCGCCACCGTTTCCACGGCGGCACGGGTCACGGCGGCATCGTCCAGCCGGTCGGTATCCCGCCCCACGATCATGGAAACAGCATGGCGGGAGGCGGCCAAATCGCCGCTCTCCAGCGCGTCATAGACCTTCATGCTCTCGTCCCGCAGGGACTTGACGGCCAAGATCTGCCAGCACATCACGCTTTCCAGCGCCAGACGCAGCCACGGGCTGACCAGACCGCTCAGCCACAGCAGCAGAGCCGGGACGGCGGTGGATACGATGACCACCGCGCCCCACAGGATGGCGCCCGCCGCCCGCTCGCCGGACGGCGTTTTGGGGCATACGCACCGCAGCCCCCGCTCCAACACACTGATACATTTTCCAATCAGAACGACCGGATGGGGAAAGCCGTGAGGGTCGCCCACCAGAAGGTCTATGCAAAAGCCGATAACAAGTGCCGCAAGCGACCACATCATGCCGTTTCTCCTCCGCCCTGCATTGTAAAAATATAAATGGGATTCTGTCCACTCATCAGGTGGTAGCTTCCGGCCTTTCTGTCCCGCGCTGCCTGCAGGGATACCACCTCCGTCTGTGCAAAGGGGAACGCCGTCAGGCAGGCCGTCAGCTCAGCCACGGACTCCAGGGAAACGGCCGTGGCCACGATGCGGACATGGGGATTTTTTGCCAGAAGCAGCGCCACGATCTCGTGCATATTGCCGGCACTGCCGCCGATGAATGCGTGAGTGGGGGCTGGCAGACCGCCGCAGGCCTCCGGCGCGCTGCCGCAGACCACCTGTAAGTTTTCCAATGCAAACCGATTGCGGTTTTGCCCCAGCAGCGCCGCGGCATCCTCACGCCGCTCTACGGCGCAGACAAGCCCTTGCTTTGCCTGTAAGGCCATTTCCACCGACACTGAGCCGGTACCGGCGCCGATGTCCCAGCAGACGCTCCGCTCCGTCAGCCGCAGCTTGGAAAGGCACACCGCCCGCACCTCACTTTTGGTCATGGGAACCACGGGCATTCCCTCCGCACTGCGGAGAAAGGCGTCGTCCGGCAGACCCGGTGTGACCACCGCGTCGGGATGGGGGTTTTCGATAAGCGCCACGCTCAGAGGGGCATAGACACCATCCGCCAACTCCGCCGCCGTGCCGCGCACGATACGCTCATCCGGGTAGCCCAGCCGCTGCCCCACATACACAGAAACGTGACCCAGATCCCCCTCTGTCAGCCTACGGCACAGGTCGTTGATGCCCCGCTCACCGCCTACCAGCACAAAGAGGCGGCTGGCTGCCCGCACCTCCGGCAGAATGTTGTGCTGCCGCCCGTGGAGACTCACCACCCGGACATCCTCATAGGAGGTTCGGAGCCGGGCGCACAGATAGGACAGCGAGCTCAAACCCGGCAGCACCGCCGTGTCGCAGCCCTCCAGCAGCGGCAGCAGCTTTTTCGTGCCGCTGAAAAAGCCGGTATCCCCGGACATGACCACCGCGAAGCGGCGGTACTCCCGGTGGGTGCGGATAAAGTCCGCAATATCCTGCGGCGCAATGGCGTCGCAGGTGTGCTGTCCCGGCCGCGCCACAGCCTCCAGCATCCGTTTTGCGCCGATGAGACAGTCCGCCGCCTCAATGGTTTCACTGACCTCACGGGTCATAGCCTCCCGGCTGCCGGGGCCGATGCCGACGATCCGCACCTGCGGCCGGACGGTGCAGCCGAACCGCTTACACAGCACATCCAGCACCGCCGCAAAGGGAAGACCCTCCCGCTGGGGCGGGCGGCCAATGACCACCAGACCTGCGCCCGCCTTCCGGGCGGCGGACGCCTTAGCGGGAAAGCCGCCGGCTTCGCCGCCGTCCTTGGTCACCATCCATGCGGCGTTGGCAAACCGCAGTGTGGCCATATCCATCTCCTCGGAGAAAGGCCCCTGCATGGCGATGATATGGGCGGCCTTCAGACCTGCTGCACGGCATGCCTCCAGCGAAGCATCCATGGGCAGCACCCGGGCGTATGCCCGCTGGGTAAAATCGGGGACGCCGCTATACGCCGCCAGTTCCTTACTGCCGGTGGTCAGCAGGATATTGCCCCGCGTACCCTCCAGAAACGCGGCGGCCGCCGCCGCATTCTCTACGCAGACCACATCCTTCGCCTGTTCGGAGGATTGTCGCAGCAGGCGCAGATACTCCGTCTGCGTTTCCCGACAGGCTGTGCAGATGCTCTCGGTGATAGAGGTGGCATAGGGGTGGGTAGCGTCGATGACCAGATCGAAGCGTGTCCTTTGCAGCATCCGGATGATGTCCTCCACCGGGATGCGTCCCGCCAGAATCGTAATGTTTTCCGCCTCCGGCAGCAGCGTTTCACCGTACTCCGTGGCCACGCATACCGTAGCCAGCACCGGCTGTCCGGCCAGAAATTCCACCAGCTCCCGACCCTCCGTGGTGCCGGCAAACACGCAGATATTACACATTGCGGTATCCTCTGGGTGTGACCAGTTGACCGGCCACCGTTTTGACGGCGGCGCTGCCGATCAGCACGGTGCAGAACATATCCACCTCCGCCTCCCGCAGCTCTGCCAGCGTCAGGATGCGGCTGCTCTGCCCCTCACGGCCAATATTGCGCACGATGCCGCACAGCCGCTCTCCCGGCAGACGGCGCAGCAGGATATCGCAGGCCCGCTTCAGGTGGTCGGGTCTGCCGTGGCTGGCGGGGTTGTACAGGGCGATGGTCAGATCCGCCGCCGCCGCGCAGTCCAGCCGCTTTTCGATGGTTTCCCACGGCGTCAGCCGATCGCTGAGGCTGATGACCGCGAAGTCGTGGGTCAGCGGCGCACCCAGCACCGCTGCGGCGCTGCAAGCCGCCGTCAGACCCGGCACCACCTGAATCTCAGGCTCCTGCGTCTCGCCCCGCAGCTCATAGACCAGCGCCGCCATGCCGTAGATGCCGCTGTCACCGGAGCAGACCATGGCGACGGTCTTACCGCTGCGCGCCAGCTCCAGCGCCAGCTGGCAGCGCTCGGCCTCCCGTGTCATGGGGGTGGAGTGAAGCTCCTTGCCGGGGTAGCGATCCCGCACCAGATCCACATACACCGGGTAGCCTACGATGGCGTCACACGCCCGCAGGGCGGTATCCGCCCGAATGGTCATATCCTCATAGCTGCCCGGCCCGATACCTACTACAATTACCTTACCCAAAGCGCACCTCCCAATGCTCCGCCGCGACGGCGACGGTCACGCCGTCCCGCGCTGTTTTTTGTACGATCAATTCCTCGGCACCCAGCAGCGCCGCCCGCTCGCAGACATTGTCCACGCCGGTGACGGAGCGGACAAAGTCGGAGGGGGTAAAGTCCCCCGCCACATCCCGCAGCTGCTGCGCCGTGTAAAAATGCACCGGCCAGTTGTTTTTCTCACAGGCGGCCAGCAGGCCTGCCTCGTCCTGCTTCAGGTCGATGGAACAGACGCCGCAGATGGCCGCCGTGTCCAGCCCATTTTCCGCGAACACTGTCTGCACCGCGCGCACCACCGCCTCGGCGGAGATGCCCCGCCGGCAGCCTATGCCTACCCGCAGCACACGAGGGATAAGCCGCAGGGTGCGGGCGAAGTGTGCCTTTGTACGCCAGCCAATGAAGATGCCCAGCGGGCCGCTCTCCCCGGCAAACGTACCCTCCGGCAGGGGGGCGGGCAGAGAAAACTGGCTGCAAAGGGGGATATCCTCCTCTAAGATCGCCGCCGAAACCGCCTTGGCAAGCCCCATGTCAGAGATGACGCAGCCGTGCCGGGCAGCCCATGCGTCCACGGAAAATTTGCCGCGGACATCGGTGGCGGTGGTGACCACCGCCGTGGCCCCCAGCTTTTCCGCCAGCTCCACCGCCAGCGCGTTGGCGCCGCCGATATGGCCGGAGAGCAGGGGGATCACAAACCGCCCCGCCTCGTCGATGCAAACCACCGCCGGGTCGGTTTTTTTGCTTTTGACATAGGGGGCGATCTCCCGCACGGCGATGCCGCAGGCCCCCACAAAGATCAGTGCGTCCATGGAGGAAAAACTCGCGCCATATACCGCCTTGTCCAGCGGCAGAAAGCCCGGCTCTTCAAAACGCGGCATGGTATAGCACATCCATGCCTCATCCGGCAGCGCCGCCAGTATCCGCCGCGCCGTGGCGCAGCCACCGCGGCTGAAAGTGAACAGGGCGGCTCTCATTGCGCCCCCTTGCGGAACTCCGTTGTAAAGTTGGGGTGATACAGCAGCGAGCGCAGATAGGTGTCACCCAGACAGTTGCCCACCACGATCAGCGAGGTCTTGGTCAGACTGTTGCCTGTCACCGTCTCGTGGAGTGTCCCCACCGTGCAGCGGAAGATATGCTCCTCCGGCCAAGTGGCCTTGTAGACCACCGCCGCCGGGGTGTCAGCGGTATAGCCTCCCGCCAGCAGCTCATCTTGCAGCAGTTCGGTCAGTGAGGTACTGAGAAACAGCACCATGGTGGCCTGATGGGCCGCCAGCGAGCGGATGGACTCCCGCTCCGGCACCGGGGTGCGGCCCGGGGCGCGGGTGATGATGACGGTCTGGCTCACATCGGGCAGGGTGTACTCCGCCCGCAGCGCGGACGCTGCGCCGCAGAAGGCGCTTACGCCGGGGCAGACATCGTAGACAATGTCCCGCTTTTCCAGCTCGTCGAACTGCTCCCGCACCGCACCATAGATGCTGGAATCCCCCGTGTGCAGACGCACCGTGGTCTTTCCCTCCGCCTCCGCTTTCTCGATGAGGGCGATAACCTCCTCCAGCGTCAGCTTGGCGCTGTCGTGGATCTCGCAGCCCTCCCTGGTGTAGTCCAGCAGCGCCGGATTCACCAGTGAGCCGGCGTAGATCACCACGTCGGCCTCGCCCAGCAGTTTGGCGCCTCGGACGGTGATGAGGTCGGCAGCGCCGCTGCCCGCTCCCACAAAATGTACCATTGTCAGTCCTCCTTTATCCGGCGCAGCAGCGCCGCTGCGCCCTTAGTCTCACAGAGATAGCCGTATTCCTTGGAGAACAGGATGGCGCCTGCCTCCATATCGCCGCATTTATAGTGCAGCATCGCGTCGATGCGCCTGGCCAGCCGGTGCAGTACCACCTCATAAAGTCCCTGCTCCTTCAACAGCCGCAGGGCGTCGTCACAGGTGGCGCAGCAGAGCATCTCCGCCGCCGCACCGCCGTGCAGCCCCTCTGCGGCGGCACAGGCCGTCAGGATGTCCATGCGGCAGTCGCCGTAGCGGGAGTGGGTGTTCCACATACCGCCCGCCAGCTTTACCAGCTTGCCGATATGACCGATGAGCAGCGCCCCTCGGAAGCCCAGCTCCCGGCACATCTCCAGCGCGTCGCCGATGAAGTTGGAGGTCATCACCGCCGTGGCGGGGTCGATGCCCATGGCACCCTTGATATAGTCTGCGCCGTAGTTGCCGGGGGCCAGCAGTACATAATCCGCGCCGCCCTCCCGCCGCTGCCGCAGCTCTACATGGATGGTGTCCACCAGCGCCTGCTCGCTCATAGGCTCTACGATCCCCGTGGTGCCTAAGATGGAGATGCCGCCCTCAATGCCCAGCCGGGGATTGAAGGTCTTTTTTGCCAGCGTCTCGCCGTCGGGAGCGGAGATTACCACATACATGCCGCCGGTGTATCCGAACAGGCCGCAGACCTCCTCCACGGCCTCCCGGATCATCAGGCGGGGTACAGAATTGATGGCCGCCGCCCCCACCGGCTGGTCAAGACCCGGCTTGGTTACCCGGCCCACGCCCTGTCCGCCGTCGATGACAATGCCAACAGTCTCTGTTTTCCGCACCTCGGCATAGATCAGGGTGTCACGGGTGATATCCGGGTCATCGCCGCTGTCCTTCCGGATGGCACAGCGCACACAGTCCGGGGACAGATAGATGTCCTCCACCGCCAATGCCAGCTCCATGCCCTTGGGTGTCAGCAGGCGGATGGACTCCTTTTTGCTGCCGCTCAGCAGCATCCATGCGGCGGCCTTGGCCGCCGCCGCGGCACAGGAGCCGGTGGTGTAGCCCAGACGGAGCTTTTTTCCGTCCCGTATGATAAATTCCTTCATAACCTACCGCCTGATCTGGTAGAGCATGGCGTTGCAGATGGCCGCCGCCACGTTGCTGCCGCCCTTGCGGCCCCGGGACACGATGTAGGGCGCGGCAGCGGCCTGGATAATGCGCTCCTTGCTCTCCACCACATTCACAAAGCCCACCGGTACCCCGATGATGAGGGCGGGACGGAGCTTGTCGGCCTTCATCAGCTCCTCCAGCGAAAAAAGTGCCGTAGGGGCGTTGCCGATGGCAAAGATGCAGGGCCTGGGCAGGGCTGCCGCCCGCTCCATGGATACAAAGGCACGGGTCACACCGCGCTCCTTAGCCTCCGCCGCCACGTCCGCGTCCGACATGAAGCAGTGTACCTCTCCGCCCAGCGAGGCGAGGATCGTCTTATTGATCCCGGCTCTGGCCATTTGGGTATCGGTCACGATGTCGCAGCCCGCCCGCAGAGCGGCGATGGCCTTTTGCACCGCGTGGTCGGAAAAGACTAAGTTATCCACATAGTCAAAATCCGCCGTGGTGTGGATGACCCGTTTGATGACCAGCTCATTTTCCGGGTCAAGCCGCCGGTCTCCCAGCAGCCCTGTGATGATGGCGAAGCTGCGCTTCTCAATGTCCATAGGCTTCATTTGCTCCATCATAGTGTCTCCTTTCTGCAAGCCGCCAAAAAGCGCTGTGCCATGACAGGCTTGGCGTAAAAATGGAAGTGAGGGAAACCCGCGTACAGTGTGTCCGTGGCATACGCACAGCGCCACTGCTTTCCGGAGGGCTTTTCCGCCCCAAAAGCATCGCCGGGCTGCGGGGTGTCCCAGTGGTGGAATTCATGCATCGGCACCTGCTCTCCGGCGCGGCAGAGGAGATTGTCCTCCCGGGCCGTGGCGGTGATATAGCCGAACCGGGTCAGCTTCCCCGTATCAAAGCAGTCCCCCGGCAGCGCACCCACCATGGCGCGGCCTGCGATGGCCTGCGTCAGATACATGAAGCCGCCGCACTCAGCGATACAGGGCATCCCCGTGTGGACAGCCTCTCGGATTTGCCTGCGCAGGGTGTGGTTTTCCTCCAACCGCGCCGCGTAAAGCTCCGGGTAGCCGCCGCCCAGGTACAGACCCTGCACGCCGTCGGGGAGCTTTTCGTCCGCCAGCGGGCTGAAGGGTACCAGCTCCGCCCCCAGCTGCCGCAGCAGGTCGAGGCTGTCCTCATAATAAAAGCAGAACGCCCGGTCACGGGCCACGCCGATGCGCACCGGTGCGCCTGCCTCCGGCAGCACCGGAGGCGTAAAGTCCAGGGGCGGCGCGCTGCGGGCGATCTCCAGCAGGGCGGCGAAGTCCAGCGTTTTTTCCGCCACGGCCGCCAGCTTGCGCAGCTTCTCTTGCAGATCTGCCACCTCGTCCGCAGTAATAAGTCCCAAATGGCGGCTCTCCAACGCACACTCCGGCAGACGGGGCAGGTAGCCGCAGGCGCGGACACCCAGGCGGTTTTCCAGCTCCCGGGACAGCGGGCCGTAGCTCATGGCGCTGCATCCGTTCAGGATGACACCTTGGATGCCGCTATCCGGTGCGAAGTGCAAAAATCCCTCCACCGATGCCAGAACCGACAGCGCCGCGCCCCGGGCATTGACCACCAGCACCACAGGGCTGCTGGTCTCCCGCGCCGCCGCATAGGTGCTGGCTCGGGTGGAGGTAAGACCCAGACCGTCATAGTAGCCCATGACGCCCTCGATGACCGTGACATCGCAGCCCTGCGTGTTGTGCGCCAGAAGATAGCGCATGGTGTCGCGGTCAAAAAAGAAGCTGTCCAAATTGGAGCTTTTCGCGCCGATGACCCGGCTATGGAACATGGGGTCGATGTAATCCGGGCCGCATTTTGCCGCGCCTACCCGCAGACCCCGCGATATCAGCGCCTGCAAAACGGCGCAGGTGACGGTGGTCTTGCCGCAGCCGCTGTTGGTACCGGCCAGCACCAGCCGGGGCACTCGTCTCTGCATAGTGTCCTCTCAATCCGCCACAATGGTGGCAAAATAGCTGATCTCCTCCGGCAGCTGCCGCAGGTCGGTGTAGACCTGCTCCGTTTCCAGTCCGCAGTCTGCCACCATCCCGGCATTTGCCAGCAGGCCGTGGTGCTTTAGCGCCTCCGCCGTCTCGTGGATGGCCTTGCCGGATTTCATCACGACCTTTGTCCCCGGCAGCGCCAGCGCGTTGTTCAGATCCGTGCTGCCCGGCAGAATGTGGAGCGGCTCATCCATACGGGTGAGACTGCGCCCCAGCCGCGCCGCCACGGCGCAGAAGCTGGTGACACCGGGACACATCACCGTCTCAAACCCGTCATCGCGGATGCGCTCCAGAATATAGTAGGCAGTGGCGTACACGGATACGTCGCCCAGATTGACCATGGCCACATCCCGTCCCACCGACAGCTCTGCTTTGATTGCGGCTGCCGCCGCGCGGTAGCTATCCTCGCGTACCGCCTCATTTCGCGCCATGGTAAAATCCAGCGGCAAAATGGTCTTGCCCTCCTGCATATCTACCGCGCCGGCGGCGATGTCCAGCGCAAGCATTCGCCCGGACTTCATCCGGGGCGCCGCTATAATGTCACACGCCTCCAGTACCCGGCAGGCTTGCCGGGTCAGCAGCTCCGGGTCGCCGGGACCCACGCTGACGGCGTAAAAAACACCCTGTTTTTCCATGATGGCACTCCTTACGGCACGAATTCCAGACTGTCGAAGCAGGGGTCGTACTTCCCGTGCTCCATCCGGTACAGCTTTGCGATATATGCGCGGGTGAAGATCTCCTCCGGCGGGCCGATGCGGTCGATCCTGTCGCCCGCCACGCACACCACGGTATCGGAGATGCGCTCTGCCAGCTCCAGCTCGTGGAGCGACAGCAACACCGCCAGATCGTTCTCCCGCACCATGCGCTTGAGCACTGTCAGCAGCTCCAGCTTGTAGCGGATGTCCAGAAAGCTGGTGGGCTCGTCCAGCACGATGATCTCCGGCTCCTGACACAGGGCCCGGGCCAGCAGGATCCGCTGGCGCTGCCCATCGCTGATGTTGGCAAAGGGCCGGTCGGCAAAGTCCAGCCCGCCTACCTGCGCCAAGGAGCGCTCCACAATGGCCCGGTCCTCCGATGTGAGGATTCCCAGTTTGCCTGTGTAGGGATAGCGGCCGGTACCCACCACGTCCCGGCAGGTCATCAGCTCCGGCTCCATGCGGGCGGTCATCAAAATGGCCATGCGCCGGGCAATCTCATTGCGGCTGTGCGCCTCCATGGCCTTTCCATCCAGAAACACCGTGCCGGACACCTTGGAGAGTTGGCCGATGATGGTTTTCAATATGGTGGATTTTCCCGAGCCGTTGGGGCCTATCAGCGTGACGATCCTGCCCCGCTGCACATGGAGGGCGATGTCCTCGATCAGCGGCTTGCCGTGGTAGCCCACGGTCAGGTCTTTTGTTTCCAGATATGCCATACTCACGCCGCCTTTCTGTGGATCATCATGTAGATCACGATGGGTGCGCCGAATACCGCCGTGACGGAGCTGATGCTCACCTCTGTGGGGGCAAAGGCGGTGCGGGCGATGAGGTCGCAGAACAGGCAGAACACGCCGCCGCCTAAAAAGCAGGCCGGGATCATACACAGCGGCTCCGCCGATTTGAACAGGGACTTCATCAGGTGCGGCACTGCGATGCCAACAAAGGAGATGGGGCCGGCAAAGGCCGTGACGCAGGCGGACAGCACACTGGACAACAGGATCAGCGCCGTCCGGAAGGCCCGCAGGGGGACGCCCATATTCTGGGCGTAGACCTCGCCCAACTGGTACGCCCGGATGGGCTTGGAAAGCAGGAAGGTCAGCAGCAGCGTGATGCCGCAGACAACGGCCATAGTCTTTACGTTGTCCCAGCTCATGCCGGAGAAGGAGCCGAGAGACCAGTTGTGCAGATTCACGATGCTGGAATCGTCGGCAAAGGTCACGAGAAAATCCGTGAGCGCCGAGCAGATATAGCCGATCATCACGCCGCAGACCACCAGCAGGCTCATGCGCTTGACCCGCTGGGAGATCAGCAGCACGAAGCCCATGGATACCATGGCGCCCACGAAGGCCGCCGCGATGAGAATGGCGGAGGAGGTGGTCTTGCCACGGCTCAGCAGCGCCAGCATGGCCACGCACACCGTCATCTTCGCGCCGGAGGAGATGCCCAGCACGAAGGGGCCTGCGATGGGGTTGTGGAAGAAGGTTTGCAGCAGATAGCCGGACAGGGACAGCGCCCCGCCCAGGATCAGCGCCGACAGAAGCCGGGGCAGACGGATCTTCATGATGATCTGGCTTTGGGTAAAGCCCGCGTCGCTGCCCAGCAGAATCCGCCATATCTCAGACGCGGAAAGAGAAACGCTTCCCGCGAAAATGTTCCAAATCAAAAAAACAAACAAAAGCAGGAGGAGCAGCAAAAAGCCTCCCCAGATGCGAAGTGTTCGGGTCATCTTCATGTCGCTCCTCCTTATGATGGAAATAATGCTCACCGCATCCGTGTCAGAAAGTGAAACGCCGTATCCGGCGCGTCGTTCAACGCATGGTTCACGTCCAGAATGAGATCGCTCAGCTCCAGCGACTCCTGATAGAAGTTTTTGGTCAGGCACCACACATTACCGCTTTTGACGGCCTTGAAGTCGGCCATCAGTGGATCCATTGCCACCAATTCGTCCAGCGTGTGCAGCTCGCCGTCGATGATGCTGTTGTAGATCAGCACATCGGCGTCCACTGCACCGTGGTAGAAGGATTCCATCTGAATGTTGATGGTGGACTGGGCGTTGTCCTCCGCCGATTCATCGAAGGAGACATAGTCTCCGCCTGCGATGGCAACGCACTTCGCCACATAGTCCGTGGACTTGCGGACGTTTACGGCGCCGCTGCTGGTGATGTAGAAAAACGCCACGGTCTTGCCGGTGGGCTGCTGCTCCAGTACGTCCGCCACGCTGTCCATCTTCTCATTAAATAGCGCCTCGGCCTCGTCCTCCTTATCCAGCAGCGCTGCGTACAGCTTGATCCACTCCATCCGGCCCATGGGCAGGGTCTCATAGCTGGAGGTCTCCACCAGCACGGGGATGCCCAGCCGCTCCAGTTGCTCCAGCACCGCCGGAGAGTGATAGATCATGGTGTTTTCCACCGCCAGATCGCAACCCTGGGACAAGATCAGCTCATAATCCGGCTCGGAGTACTTGCCGGCGTATACCAGCGCCCCGCTGTCCATGGCGTCCTTGGCGCACTGGATATACCAGTCCGACTGCTTTTTACCGCTGAGGGTGATGCAGTCGATAGCGTTCAGCTTGTCGAAGTAGTCCATGGCAGCGGCGGCTACCAGATAAATCTGGTCCAGCGGCTGCTGCAAAACGGTGACACCGGTAGGTACCCCGTCAGGCACAGCTGCACCCTCCGCCACCAGCAGGTATACCCGGTCGTTGTTGATGGTGATGCGCTTGTAGCTGTCCCCGGCGTACTCCACGGAGAACTGCTCCGCGTAGCGCAGGGGCATGGTACGGTCGAAGACCAGCTCGTCCCACGACACGGCGGCGGTTTGTTCGCCTGTTTTGCCGGGGGCGTCAGCCGCGCCGCAGGCGCAGAGGGACAAGACCATCAGCGCCGCCAGCAACCCGGCGAGAAAACGCCTCACTGGGCAGCCTCCACCGCCGTGGCGGAATTAAAGGTCAGGGTGTACTCGATCTCGTGGGGGGTGCTCATGGCGGTGGTGTCGCCGATCACCGTCAGCGGGGTATCCAGCGCCCGCACGGGGATCTCGAAGGTGGAGCCGCCCTCGGTGGTGAGGACATCATAGCGCTGGCCGTCCACCAGCATATAGTCATACTTCTCACTGCTCCACACGATGGTGGCGGTGGCAGCGCCGTTCTCCACCTTCAGGGTGCAGGGAGTCAGCACATGGGACTTACCGGAGCCGCCCTCAAAGCCTACCTCAATGGTGTAAGTGCCGTCCGCCAATGCGATGGCGGCAGCGTCATCGCCGTCATCCTCCTTCAGAACAGGGTTGGAGACGGATACCTTGTGGTCATACCATACGCCCTTCTTGCCGATGAGGGCCACGTCGAACTCCGTGTCCAAGGCGGGCACGGGGATGTCAAAGCCGTTGACCTCCTCGGACAGACCGTCGGGATAGGTGACGGTATCCTTGGTGGGCTGCAGCAGCACGGCACCGTCCTTCTGTGCGTCCTCCTTCAAACCGGGGAACAGATTCACGATGCTGGTGGAGGCGAGGCTGACGTGAATGGTCATCTGCCCGTCCTTCACGGTCAGTACGCCCTTGCCGTCGCAGGTCTCGTTGGCGTGGAACATACTGCTGTCGGTGTTGAAATCCGCGGTGTACACGCCGTCCGCCAGCGCGGGCTCGGCGGCATCGCCGCCGTTGTTGTCATCTGTTTTCTGCTGTCCGCAGCCCGCCAGCAGCGATGCCGTCATCAGCAGTGCCAGCAGACAGGAAAGAAACTTCTTCATTTTATGTGTCCTCCTTGCTCTGAAAAAGGCTCCGAGGCGATAGTATACCGCCCCGGAGCCAAGTCAGTCCTTGTTACGCGATAGCGTCGATGGCAGCCTTGGTGTGTGCCACGTAGAGAGCCTGCACGTCCGCGATACGGCCCAGACCGGAGATCTGGCAGTTCACGGTGAAACCGGCAGCCTCGAACATGGTCTTCCAGGAATCCTCGTCCGCACCGGCCATGTCGTTGTTGGCGTGGTCGCCCGCCACGACCATCAGGGGACGCAGCACCACGGTGGTGTAGCCGGCTTCCTTGACAGCCGCGATCACGGCCTCGCAGGAGGTATCCTCGGGCTCGCCCTCCACGGTGCCGATGAACACGTTCTCATAGCCCAGCTTGTCCATCTGGGTGGCCATCTGGCTGTAAGTGACCTTCGCCACGTGCGCCGTACCGTGACCCATCAGCACGTAAGCCACACCGGCCTCCTTGGCGGCGGCGGTGGACTCGTAACCGCTCTCGCTCAGAGCAGCGGCGACGACGGCCTTGGCAACGGCTTCCTTGTCGGCGTTGATGATGGTGGCGTCGCTTCCCACCTCACCCAGCATGGGCTCGGCGATCTCAACGGACTCGAACTTGTCACGAACCTTGTCGATGGCGTCGCACATCTCGTCGTACTCAGCACCGTGCATCAGATGGGTGGGCTGCACCACCAGCTGCTTCACGCCGTTGGCGACAGCGCGCTCCAGAGCCTGCTCCATGTTGTCGATCTTCTCGCCGTCACGGGCCTGGATGTGGTTGATGATGATCTGAGCGGTGAAGGCGCGGCGCACGGACCAATCGGGGTTGGCCGCCTGCAGGGCGTCCTCAATGCTCTTGATGTCAGCTACGCGGCTGTCGTTGAAGGAGGTGCCGAAGGACACCACCAGCAGCTCCTTCTCGCCGATCTCGTCCTGGTTGCGGGGATCGTCCTTGGACGCGTCACCGGTGTCCAGACCGAAATAGTCGGGGCTGGCTTCCTCGCCCTCCACCAGTGCCTTCTGGGCGTCGGTCAGGGCGTCCCAAGCGGCCTTGGCAGCCTCACACTGGGCGTCGGTCTCCTCGGTGCGCGCCTGCACGTAGATGGCGTCGATCAGCGCGGCGACCTCGTCGGCGGCGGCCTGATCAGCATCGGCGGTGGGCGCATCGCTGCTGTCCTTGGTGTCGGCGGTGGCCTGATTGGCCTCGGTGGTGGACACATTGTTATCCTTGGTGTCGTCGGCAACGTCCTTGTTGCCGCAGGCGGTCAGCATGCTCATCAGCATCACTGCCGCCATGAGAAATGCAAGTGCTTTCTTCATGGGGAACTACCTCGTTTCAAAAAATGTTCTGAAAGAATATAAAAGCGGCTGTGTCTCACACAGCCGCCCTCGGTGCTTCTTACTACATATATATCCATGCGGCTACTCCGCGTCGGATCATAAGTTCGTAGGAAAACCAACCCGTTGGCAGCAGGTTTGAGATTCCACACACAGGCAGGTCTCCTGACTTCGTTCATCACGGCATTGCCCTTCCCGGTTTCCCAGTGGATTGCAAGGCCGCTCCCGTACACAGTGACTGCATCGCTCCGGATTCCCACCGGATTCCCTTTTCATCTGCTCTTGAGCAGACACCTCTGTGCTACAACTTTATATTTTTTTCAGACAGTGGGATTATATCACATTTTGTCGAATTGTCAATCCGTTTTGATGGTGGGGCTGTCTAAAATCTGATGTGGGATTTTCTCGTTTAGGGCTGTTCGGAGAAAAGCGGTCGCTGTAAAGTTTTATATGGGATTTCGAAACAGGAGAAAATTTTCCTCCCTAAAAAGCGCCGTTTTCTTGAGTAGGTGCGGTGTTTTTCAGAAAGCTGGGCAGATGCCACGGAAGAATGCTTTGCTTCCAGCCCGGAGCTGCGTGAAGTGGCGCCGGACCACTTTGTGGCCTGTCACCGTGTAAAGTGACGCATACATGTCTATCATGACAGAACCATCCAGGGACGAGAAAAAAGTTCTCGTCCCTGGATGCTTTTTATCAGAAACAGGAGGCAGCTATGTTATTCGGATTGACCGATTATCTGCCGGAGGCGGTACTGACCGTCGGCGACAACCTTGAATTTCTCATTCGTATTCTTGTGGTGGAGCTGTTTGGCTTCCTCATCGGACTGGAGCGTTCCAAACGCCAGAAGGACGCCGGAATCCGCACGCACTGCATCATCGCCGTAACGTCGGCTGTTATCATGATCCTGTCGAAATACTGTTTTGTGGATCTGGTGGACTTGGGTATCGCCGGGCGTAATTCCGATCCCGGCCGTATGGCGACACAGGTGGTCAGCGGCATCTCCTTTCTCGGAGCAGGCGTGATCTTCCGTGACCGGAACTCCTCGTCAATCAAGGGCCTCACCACGGCCGCAGGCATGTGGGCGACTTCTGCTATCGTTTCCCCGTGGGCAACGACGCCCTTGTGGCGCAGGAGCTCAGCGTCCGCATCGCGGATACACCCGAAATGCAGAAATACATCCGTCAGTTCGTCAAAAGCCACGGCGGCCACATCGAATGCAGTGATGCCGTGCGGGAAGGCAATGTGCTGGAACTGGAGCTCACCGTCCGCTGCCGCCAGCCCATCATACAGGACGAGGGTTTGGATCTGATCGCCAGAAATCCCGGTATCCTGCGCATCAGTATCTAGCGGGAGGTACGAGAGGAAAAACGATGAAAAAAGCGATTGGATATGTATACGTCATTGCGGCAGCTGTTTGCTGGGGCTTTTTGGGGCTGTTCAATCGGGTCCTCACGGCGGCAGGGGTGTCGCTGCTGAACATGATGCCGCTGCGCTTTGGCGGCACAGCGATCCTGTTTACGGTATTTTGCATGATGTTCAAGCAGCAGGTATTTCACATCAAGCTGCGCCACCTGCCCATTTTCCTCGGCAGCGGTCTGATCAGTATGCTGCTGGTTTTGTGCGGCTGTGCGCTGGTCAGCGGTATTGTGGGCAGCGACGTGGGTATTTCACTGGAGGGCCTGCTGATGGGGCTCGCCTCCGAGTTGTGCTATGGCGGCTATACTATCTTCACCCATTATGGGATGCGGTATTGCGATTCGTTTACCATGGCGTATTGGACGTTCCTGATTGCCGGGATCGCTTCACTGTTTCTGGCGGACGGGCCGGCGCTGCTGTCGGCGTTGGCTGAGCCGCGGACGGGCCTTGCTGCGCTTGGACTTATGGTCATGGGGACAGCCCTTCCGTTTACGTTGTATACCAAGGGCTTGGAAACCGTGGAAAGTGGGAAAGCGGCGATCATAGCTAATATTGAGCCGGTAATGTCGGCGGTCATTGGCGTAACGGTGTTTCAGGAGACCTTGGGTTTGTGGACATTGGTCGGCATCGTTTTAGTTTTGTCCGGTGTGGTGGTGCTGGCCTGTGAAAAGGAGCCGGATAAATAGCGCCGGAGTGGGGTAATCACTGGCGGGAAGGTCACCTCTGAGTAAACATAGTATCAGATTATTATGTTTTTTTCATAGTCTGAAGTCCTAAAAGAAATTGTTTACATACATAGGGGCAGACTTTATTAAAAACCAATACACCTTTAATACGCACGTAATACGCATTGTTTCCGTAATACGCTTTTAATACGGAGATAATGCGTATTACGTTTTTGGCCGCGTTCTCTTTTAGTTCTGTATTTAGATGCTTTTATATTGACAATTACAACATATTGTGGTATATAAAAATTATTCAGTTATTTGTGCACTGCCCTAATGGGGTTTCCGAATGCGTTTCGGATCGCACACGTTGTTAAGTTTGTACTTGAGGAGCGTCACGCTCCCGTTTGAGATTAGGGCCATTGCGCCCTCGTATTCCAATGACTATGCTGTGAGAAGTTTTTCTCGCGGCAGTTTCCACCTGTACATTTCTCTGTCGCCGTACTACACTGAACGTGTACTTAAGGCATCAAGCATTTAGGTCGAGGCAGAGCAGGCACGGGTGGAAAGCATTATCAACAGCTTTTCGCTCTGATTAAGAACCCGAAGTATGTCAAAATGGACCCTCCCAGAAAAACGGGGCGGTCATCAGAATTGAACAATACTGCAAACGCAGGAAGGATCGTATGAAGCCGAAACGGCAGGAAGATTCTTCCTGCGTTTTTGCTTACTATTATTGTCGCAGCACTTGCCAACGCCGCGATACGATGACATTTGCGAAAACGACAATGGGTATTTTATCGGCTCGATTATTTGCATTGATAACTCTTCCGATGCTTTCCAAACAAAGGAGCTTGAGGTTGTCGATGGACAGCAGCGTTTAACGACGCTCTGCCTCCTTCTGACCGCAATATACAACCGGCTCAAGATACATAAGGATGAGCTGGATGAGGATGATGAGGACGAGCTTCCTGCTCTTAGAAAGTCCATTATTTGCAAAGGCGCATCGAACGGGCTTATTCTTTGTCCTCAAATTCAAAACCACAATCAGGCTGACTTCAATGTCGTAATGTACGAGAATGGTCTGCTCAAAAGTGCGAAGCGCGAAAAGAATTGGGGCAATCGTAAAATCGCGAAGTGCTATAAATACTTCCTACAAAGATTAGATCAGGATATTGAAGAGTCCGGTGATGCAGTCAAGACCCTGCTTGAAATCAAGAGCAAGGTATCGAAAGCGGTACTCGTCAAGATAGAGGTTGGAAGTCACGCGGAGGCTTACACTCTTTTTGAGTCCCTGAATAACAGAGGTACGCCATTGACAGCTATTGACCTCATGAAAAACCTTATTTTGGCGAGAGCCGAGCGTTCGGGTATGACTTGTGATGACTGCTTTGAGGATTGGCAGACACTCCTCGGTTATTTGACGGATGACTACTCTACACAAGAGCGTTTCTTCCGGCAGTATTACAATGCGTTCAAAAATCGCTTAAACGAGCCGTTCAGAACGGATGGGCAGCGCAAGAAAGATCCTCTCGGCTATATTGCCACCCGTTCCAATTTGTTGTCCATTTTTGAGGAACTGATAAGCAGAGATTTGTCCGGCTTTATGAGCGACATTTTGGTATGCGGTGAGATTTAAAAAAGCACTCAAGAAGCCTTGCCACCAGCCGCTTTTCTATCCCTTAAATGCGTGAGTGAAAGCGCTTATTGCATGAGAGGAAGTGCCGCCAAACTGGCGGCACCCTGTGTAATTTTTCTCCTACACTTCCCCTCCCTTTCTTTCCGTCTGTCCCGCTTCATGCTGAGCCTGCCATTCCCGGAACTCCCGCTGACCTTCTTCGCTTTCGTAGTGGGCGAGAATGTCGGGGAGGATGCACCGGGCGATGTGTTCGATTTCGTGCTGCGGAATACCGGAATTGTTGATGAGCTTTTTCCTGCGGCTCAAGCTGGTTGTTCCCTCCGGTTTAATGTTAAATTTTAAGGTGCAGTTGTGGGTGGGCGGACGATTTGTACTGGCAGCATGGCTCCCTTCTGAAAATGGAAAATGCAGGCGCTTGTCAAGCTGCGGCTTGATCGGCGTCTGCATTTTGTTTGGTTGTATTATAGCATATTGAGGGCATATGTCAATAGATAGTGGGCAGCACATCCATCGAAATGCGAGTGCTTTTCGAGTCCTGTTCAGGCGTGAATGTAGAGACGCATACGAAATAAGTAATTGCAGCGATTTGGAAAAATCGCGTAGCCGCAATCTGAAAGATTGCGTTCAACATGGGGCTTGGGGCGGAGCCTCAACAAGCAGAAACCCATTCGTTCCGCAGAAGCGAAATGGATGGGTTTTTCGCATTTGTAATACAAATGCATTGCTTGCTAGTATTGTGCTAAACGGGATTAATCAATGTGAACGCGAGAGAATTATGCGGTTTCGCCGCTTTGGTAGAAATGTTGCATTAATTCTTATTTAGGGTTGACTTTGGGTTGGCTGCATGATATAGTGAATGCAGAATCGGTGGAGGTGCGCAAAATTGAAGGAATTAGGAAAACGCCTGCGAGTACTGCGGGAGAGCGTAGGTCTATCCCAAGCGAAACTGGCACAGGAGGTTGGCTCCAATCAGTCCAGCATCAATCGTTATGAAAATGGGCAGGCGGCCCCCACGGTGGAGCTTCTGCGCAAGTACGCGGATTACTTTGATGTGTCAATGGACTATATGTTTGCCCGCTGCGATGACCCAAGAGGAAAACTTTATGAAAACAAAATCATGAAGCAGCGTGATGCTCCGGAGCTGCGGGATTTTATCGAAATGTGCTTTGAACCCGGATCCCCCATGAATGAACGATTGAAGGAATCTCTGTTTCAGATGATGACGGAGGGTAAAAAATGACAGCTGTGATCTACGCCCGCTATTCCTCCGACAACCAGCGAGAAGAATCCATTGAAGGCCAGATTCGAGAATGTACTGCTTTTGCGGAGAAAAACGGTATCACGATTCTGCGCCACTACATTGACCGGGCCTGTTCTGCCAAAACAGACAACCGTCCAGCTTTTCAAGAGATGGTTAAAGACAGCGGTAAGAAGTTATTTGATATGGTTATCGTCTGGAAGCTGGACAGATTTGCACGGAACCGTTATGACAGCGCCCGGTATAAGGCACAGTTGAAGCGGAACGGTGTGAAAGTGGTGTCCGCAACGGAAGTGATCTCCGAAGGCGCTGAGGGGATCATTCTGGAATCTGTTCTGGAAGGTTATGCCGAATACTACTCCGCGGACCTGTCGGAAAAGGTTATCCGGGGCAGAACAGAGAATGCGCTGAAGTGCAAGTTCAATGGTGGCACACTTTCCATCGGTTATGTGGTTGATGAGGAACAGCATTTTCAGATTGACCCGCTGACCGCACCATTTGTTCTTGATGTTTTCAAGAAATACGACAAGGGTGCCACCATGAAGGAGTTGCGGGACTGGCTGAATGAAAACGGCATCCGCAATAAGCTGGGAAAGCCCCTGAACTACAACAGCATCCAGCATATGCTGAAGAATCGTCGATACATTGGATAATACCAGTATCGGGACGTTCTGATTCCGGATGGTATTCCGGCCATAGTCCCCAAAGAACTCTTTGACCGGGTGCAGGAGAAAATCGAGAGGAACAAGAAAGCCCCGGCACGCCATAAAGCCGAGGACGATTATCTGCTGACCACCAAACTGTTCTGTGGTTACTGTGGTGCTTATCTCTGCGGCGAGAGCGGCAAGAGCCGGAATGGAACCGTTCATCACTACTACAAGTGCGTGTCCGTGAAAAAGAAACGGACAGATTGTAAGAAAAAGCCTGTACGGAAGCAATGGCTGGAAGATCTGGTGGTCAATGAAGTGATGAAGGTGGTCATGGACGACAAAGCCGTTGAAGCCATCGTGTCCATGGTGATGGACTTGCAAGACAAAGAGAACACCAGCCTCCCGCTATACGAGCAGCAGCTCCAGGAAGCTCAGCGTGGCATTGACAATCTTCTAAATGCCATCCAGCAAGGGATTCTCACCAAATCCACTAAGGCCCGTTTAGAGGAACTGGAAGCGATGAAGGAAGATTTGGAAATCAAGATCGCCAACGAAAAGATTGCCATGCCTAGAATCAGCCCGGAGTTCGTTACCTTCTGGCTACACAAATTCCGGAAGTTGGATGTGCGTCAACAGTCTCACCGCAAAATGCTGATTGATGCCTTGGTAAATGCCATCTACCTGTACGATGATAAAATGGTCATTACCTTCAACTACAAGGACGGTACCAGAACCATTGCTCTGGACGATGTAAAGGAAGCTGTAAAAAAGAATACCGGTTCGGATTTGGATTGCCTTGCTGCACCAAAAACAGGGATACCCCCACGGGGTATCCCTGTTTTTATGTCCCGGTCAGGACTCGAACCCATTTGAATGCAATGGTTCGGTGAACCATTGCCAAACGCCGGCTGGACGGCGTTTGGTCTTTGATGTAATCGAGTCCGGTCACCGACCCCGTAATTCTGATGGAATTACGGGGTACTTTATTATGCCTGAAAACTGTTTGAAATGAGACTTTTCAGCCATTCGGGCTTAAAAATCAATCCCGCTGCGGAGGTGTTCCACAGCGGGATTCCTGCTTTTTTCCGTTCCCATCGCAAATGATACGGAAATCGTTAAACTGTAACAACGCTTTCTTCCGGATGCACAGGTACTTTACTTTTCACCACTGGTTCTCTTGCGGTAAAACAGACCAATTACAAGGAACAGCAACCCACCCATCATCAGGAGCGGCACCGGCCACCAAAGCTGACCGGTCTGCGGCAAAGTTGGCTTCGCAGGCTTCGGGGGTGTCGGATTGTCTGGAACGTCAACCTCACGGGTATTCGTAATCACAAAAGTGATGCCATCCCGTTCGACCTGAACGGTATAACCCTTGCACGCTTTTTCAACCACAGTCCAAGTATAGCTGTCGTCCAAATCTGACCATGTATAGCGCCAATTGTTTCCTGAATTCAAGGATACTGTATCATATACCTTACCATCCCGAAGAAGCTGGACAATTACTTCCGTCGGACGGTTGCTGCTGTTTGCATCATCCCACACTTTTAACACTTTGCGGGTGATGGTGGATGGCGTATCCGGAATTTCAGAAGACTCATGCTTCGGGTTTACAATCACATCATAGAGCCATTCGTTCCTGTCCGTATCCTGAGTCGGCAGCATGACCATGAATGGCATCGGGTCATAACGGAAACCACCTTGCGTAATGCGATCCCCCAGTACCAGATACAATCCCGGCGTCAGCTTCTTGCCGCCGGTCGGAAAGTACAAATTACCGCCTGCGTTGGTCTTCCCACTGCCTGTTGGAACGACATTGTCACGAAGAACATAGCCCTCCAGCGTGGAAGCAAGCGTTCTCCATGCCGCGTCATTCTTTCCGCGAATATCTACATTGAACTGCCTGAAGGAGTCCACTGTCGTCAGTTCTCCGGCCTCGTCCACCGTTGCAACAAGATAGATGCTGAAATTGGCGCCAACAAGTGGTACCCCTCCATCCTGATAGGAAATGGTCAGTGCTGTTTCCCGATTCAGATCAATGCTTTCAGCCGCAAAGGCCGGCGTGGACAGCAACAGCATCATCGCAAGCAGAAGGGGAATGATCCGCTTAGCCATAGGTCCGACCATTATTGTTGAGATCGTAGATATCCTCGGTACCACCGGTCTTGTTCTGGTATTCCTCAAGGTTGTCGCCCACGGCGTACACGTAGTTCCGTACTTTGCCTGGGTGCGCATCCTGATCGATGGTCACGCCGAAATAGATATCCGTATACGTCGTGTGAACATCCAACGATTTTTTTAGGTTTTCCGCATTCAGATGGAAGATAACCGCTGTGCGCCCGGAGTTGTGGTAATTTTCAATAATCTCCGGTTGATACTTCGTCCCACCATCAAGGATCGATCCGCCGGTACTTCCCTGCTGGATCATATAGATCTTGGCATAATGCACACCGTCTGGCAACAAATCGATGACTCGGATATCCTCGTACTGCTTGACCTCCGGTTCAAGAAGGTAGCCCTTCAGGCGGAGAGTATAGCAATATGTTTTCCCAACGGTATTGCCGCCAACTCCTTCCCACGTCGATCCCGACCACCGATCATTATCAGCGTTGAAGCGCGTAATTTTTTCTACGGACAGTTTTTCCGCGCTGGGCAGCATATAATAGCGGCCTTCCTGCGTCAGATAGACAAAAACCGTCTGATCTCCGTTCTGGTAGCTGTTAACACTCCTTGCCTCATTGGCATAGCGGACCTTCTCCGTCCCGTCCGGAACATGGGTATGATCCGGGTCGCGGTAGACCGTGTAGACCTGGAACTCGACGCCTTCGCCGTACTGCATCGCATAATCGTCCCGGAAGATGATCTCGTAGCCATTGCAGGTCTTATTCTCATCGAAATCAATCGTAAAGTTGCCGTGGGCATCCATATCCTGCTGCGTGATGGTATAGGTCTGCGTTGTACCGTCTGTGTAATAGGCTACGATCTTATCAATGATATCTGCAAACGTCTGTCCGTCTCCCAACTCGGAAAATGTCCTGTCAGATTCCAGCCGAACAAACTTCAATGCCTCATCCAGTCCCTTCAACACGGTCTCACCGTTTTCCGCGATGATCTTACGATGAGAAAAATGGATTTTTTTGTAGAACTGGCGCCATGCAAACATGTTTTGCATTTGCTGATTGCCGGTCAGCAGCTTTTTCCGGTCACCGGCACCAGACAAAGATACTCCGAACCAGGTCTTCATAATCGAAGACCTGGTTCGGAGTGTTTGTTCATTCTGAGAAAATCGAGGATATGTACTTCCGGAACGGTGCCGTCAGGCGCCCCGAATCCAAGCCGGGAGGGGCGGAAACAGGAACGGGATCAAGCGGACGATTATGGAAAATATCAGACGCTGCACCCCAGCCGATAAGCTTCCTCCGTTGCGCCTATGCCCAGCACGATGCCGCCTTCCCCGGCGTTCGGGATGAAACGGCACATCTCCGGCGTGCCCCGTCTACGGGGCCTGACGGCAATCTCAGCCGCAGGTTACCTCCTGATTCAGCGGAAGCTCAAGCAGCTCGGGGTGCGCAAGCAGGTGCTGCACGATCTTGAGCGAGCGGGCAAAGTAGAAGCCGTCCGCAATGCGTTCGTCCAGTGTGAAACCAATATCTACCACATCCCGCACCTCGCGGCTGCCGTCCTCGGCGATTTTCTCACTCTTGCGGATGGTGCCGATGGCTGCCATGATGGAGCTGGAGCCGTAATTATTGAGATGATGATAGACGCTGGGACATTTGATGCTGCCGAGATTGGTGAGGAAGACGGTGGCAAAGTTCGGGTCATCCTGCCGCAGAAAGTCGGGCACCTTCCCGAAGAAGTCCAGCGTCTTGATGATCCAGATGACAAATGCCAGGATCGGGCGGGGCAGCTTTTTGAGCACGTCCATGGCGCCGTTCACACCGTCGTTCTTTTCCGTGCGGGCCTTGTGGACCTTGCCGACGACCCGGTGCGTCACTTCGGTGAGCGTCCAGTCCTCCGGCGCGGGGATGACCACGAGGGATTCCTCGCTGTGATCCTCGAAGCGTTTTTTTGCTACGAAGCCAAGGGTGATCTCGTCCCGCTGGTAAAAACGGCGGCCGGAGATAAAGCAGTTGAGCTGCGGGCGAAGATATATCGTTTTTGCGACAGCCATAAGAATGCAGTGAAACAGCGTGGCACGGTATTCTTCCTCGCCCTCGTTCTTCTGTGCGATGTAGCGCAGCGCCTCTGTCACGTCGAATTCCATGTTGACGTAGACCTCAGCATCCGTGCGGTGGTTCATCAGATGGGGCAGAATAACATGGAGCGAGTCCATATCCCGGATCCAGCGGGCGTCTTTCCGGTCTCCCCAGCGTTTCTTTGTCGTGTTGCTCATAGTGTGTCCTCTTTTCTTTCTTTTTTGGGGTTGACCCCCCTGAAGATATCCCGTGCGCCCTCTCGTCCGGAAGCCTTCGGATAGACCTTAAAGTAATGGAAAGCGCCATGGTCACTCTCCGAAATAGAAATACTCCGGAACTGTAGTTCATAATACTATGGTTCCGGGGTATTTGCAAGAGGGCATCCCGTGCTTTTTTGCTTATCGCATACTGAGAGCAGGCGCAGATAAAACACACGGCCTTTCTTTTTCCTGAGAAAATGGTATCATAGATGTGACTTTTCCGGCAGCAAATCCTACTATCAGGGTGAGGAACAAAAGAAAGGAAGTGACCCGAAGTGGAAGATGCCAGAATCGTGGAATTGTTCTGGGCAAGAGACGAGGACGCCATAAAAGAAACGGATGCCGTTTATGGCAGGAGACTGAACGCTTTGGCGAGAAATATTTTGCAGAGCCGTGAGGACGCGGAGGAAAGCGTGAATGACACCTATATGGAAACATGGAAGGCAATCCCTCCCCAGCGACCCAGATACTTTTTCGCGTTTCTCGCGTCCATCTGCCGTCACCTGTCCCTGACCAGGCTGGACTGGAACATGGCGGCAAAGCGAAAGGCGGAGGTCGTCTCGCTGACGGAGGAGATGGAACAGTGCATTCCCGATGCCAGTCAAGAGCGCACCATGCGGGGAAAAGAGCTGGGGCGGATTCTGGATGCATTTCTGGAGAGCCTTCCCAGGGAGAGCCGGATTATTTTTCTGCGGCGGTATTGGTACGTGGATACCATCGCGGAAATTGCCCGGCAATACGGCATGACGGACAGCAAGGTGAAAATGCAGCTCAGCAGAACCAAGGAAAAACTGCGTATTTATCTGGAAAAGGAGGGAATCCGCGTATGAACGGGAAAGAATTGTTTCTGGGATTGTCCTACATCAGCCCGAAGTACATCGACGAAGCGAAAAATTACGGCGTCCGTCGGAACGATGGAAAGCAAATTCGGTTTCGGAAAACGCTGCTGATCGCTGCCGTGATTGCCCTGACGCTGCTGTTGGTGGGGTGCGCGGTGGCGGCCTATGCCCGGATTCATATAAAGCTCGTGCAGCACAATGTGCCGACGGCAGCGCAAACGGAGGAAGAAGCGCCGGACACGACGCCTGTCAGAAGCGTAATTTCCAACTGCTGTCCCCGGCAGCTGCCGGAGGGCTACCGTTTGGCAGAGGGGTCGCCCCTGAATCACACCACCCGGAACCTTTGCTACCGCAATGACGATGGGGAGATGATCTCCTTCACCATTTCCACCAGTCAGGCCATTGAAGGCGTGCTGGCGCCGCCCAGGGAAGAAACCAGTCTGACGGTGTCCGGCTGGGATGCCGTCTTGCAGACTTCAGAAAAGGGTGCGCAGATGCTGTCGTGGCACAACGAGGCCGATGGCTACTATGCCGGCCTGTTTACCCAGGACATGGCGGTTGATCTGAAGGCCATGGCGGAGAGCGTGGACTCCGGAGAGGAACTGCCCCTGTCCTTCCTGTGCAGGCAGGGGGAAATCTGGAACATATGGTATCCCCGGCAGATTCCCGAGGGCTACGCCTGTACGGATGTAGCGCCCTGCGGCAACGGAGGGCAGGAGATCCGCTACACCTGTGAGGAAAGCGGCAGCGTGATTTCTTATCACGTGTCCCTGACCAAGGATCTCAGTGTGATTTCTGACCCGCCCCGGGATTCCTGTGCCTGGGAAGAGCTGACCGTGGCGGGACAGCCCGCCAGAATGATGACCACCAGCTCCGGTCTGCGCCTGCTGTTCTGGGAAAATGAGCAGGAGGGCTTCAACGCCATGCTCTCCGTGGAGGATGACGCGGTGGATATCCTCTCCATGGCGGAAAGCGCGGCTCCCGGGGAGCCGCTGGAAGTGACTTCCAATTATCTGGGGCCGGATTACACCATCGAGCTGGAACAGGACGCTTCTTCTTATTTCGGCTGGGAGCCGGTGTATCCCCAGAGTGTGCCGGAGGGATATGAGATCACCTTTGTCGCTGAACCGGCCTACGGCGAGCAGTCCATCGACTACGAAAACGCTGCGGGAGATACCTTGACTTACACCCTCTATTTCCGCCTGAGCCAGTGGGGCAGGCAGTTTGACGGTATGGGTCAGCCGGAGCAGGTCAAAATCAACGGAAATGTGGGCTACAAAAGCCCCGGCGAGCTGATCTGGACGGATGCGGCCAGGGGCTTTGGATTCTCCCTGCGCGCCAGCGGGGACATCGATCTGATCGCGGTTGCTGAAAGCGTGAGGGTCGGCCCGGAGCTGAAGCCGACCCGTTGGGAAGATATCCGGAAAGCGCTGGAACAGCTGGGGGATTGTCAGATCACAGCTCTGCCGGATGGCATGGTGGAAGATGGACTGACAGGCGCGCCGCTGGAAAACGCCGACGACTGGTATTCCTACGTCCGCCGCTGGTATTTTGACCCGAAGACCAATCAGGACATTTATCTGGAATATGAAAGCTATGTTACGGAGTGTTCCAACATGGAAGACGTGCTTCATATGCTCATCGGCACCGGGGAGAACCCGGTTCAGATGAAAACCATCCAAGGCTGCACAGGCGCGGTGCTGCAGAACGGCGCAAGTGCCAGTGTAGTATGGCTGATCGGCACTCCTGAGAAAGGAACCGCTTTCCGGCTGTCCAGCAGCAGCTTCACCGCAGAGGCGCTTCTGCCGATTGTGGAAAGTGTACAGCTGCAATAGCGATTTCCCATTGCGTTCACTGGGGCTTGATCAGGCCTCCGGCGCAGCCGGAGGCCTCAATTATTGGCATAGAGCCTTGCTTACGAAATGGAAAGGGCTTGCCGACTGTAATTCACAGACGACAAGCCCTCCGGCCTCCTGGGCGGTTTTTGCCCTAAAATGTTGGCGAATTCCTGGAGATGATTCAACTTTGGCCATGTCTCTTTTGCGGTTTCAGGTAAACAGCTGATTTAGACATGAAACCTTTTTGGCGTGTGAAACAGCAAAATCAGAGGACCATTCTAAGCACAAGGGGCAAGATGGAGAGGACATAAAACAGCCTTACGGTCTGAACCACAACGATGGAGGGAGTATCCTCTCCCAACGCATCAGAAACCGCCGCAATTTCTCCGATTCCACCCGGAGTAGGAACAATGAGGCTGAACTTCATTCTGCGATGGCACAGCTTCCAAATTGCCCAACCAGTGCAAAGGGTATATGTGACGATAAAAATCACCTCTATAATCAGGGGCAAAATCAATTCACTGGCAGAGGACAGAATAGATGCTGTGATCAGAGAGCCAGAGTAGCCTCCTTGGATAATCTGTTTTGCGTAAACAAGGTGCTTCGGCATAACTACCACATTGGTTAAGCAACAATAAATTGCAGAAAATAACATAGATCCGAGTATTCCGCCGGCGCTGATATGCAAACAAAGGTCGAAGAACAGACCACCAATTGTAGCAATAACGAACAACACGAAAATATTGCAATAGCGTTGTTTGCTGTGGGGAATCGGAACTGGTTCTTTTTCATGCGCCGCTTCCTGCTCCCCAGGCTTCTTATTCAGAACGGCAAGGGATATAGGAAGAAAAACTGAAACGATGAAAATAATTCTGAAGGTATTGATGATCGATACACTTGTTTCATTCGCACCGTATTCTGAAGAAATTATTGCCATATCCGCTGCACCACCCGGAGCAATGGAGAACAGAGCCGTGGGAAGGTCAAAACTCGTTGCCTTATAAACAAGAAAACCAAAAATAATTGTAAAAACTGTGGTAGACAGGCAAACGACAACAGTAGGAAGAACTACTCTTCGTAAGGTATGCAGCTGCTCTTTGCCAATTTTGCAACCGATACATGTGCCAATCAATATCTGCATCAGCAATTTTAATGCAGGTGAGTAACGAGCACAGCCTGTACAGATATTCAAAGCAGCTACACCGATCATAGCACCCACCATTAGCCCAAGCGGCATTTTTGCTTTCTCAAAAAGGAGGCCGCTCAGCGTCGCAACTGCAAACATAATTATTAAATTCCACATGTACACCACGCGCTAGATTCTAGTCCCTTCCATAACGTTTTTTCATGATTTCGTCCATTCTGGTGGCGACAATCAAAGCAAACTCCGGATCGTTGATATTTAAGTCGTACTCTTCTACCGTTATATGTGGGTTGTTAATGTTTTCCTTCAGAGAGAGAAAAAGTGCGGCATCTTCCGACGGGCCATAAGTTCCCCCACCTTCCACATCTGTCATGGAAAGGCCTTTACGGGGGATAATAACCCGCTGACTATGGGTAGCCCTATTAAGCTGCCCCGCAAGGAATTTACCCGCGGCACGGCTTTGCTCTGCAGTAGGCCTGAAGTGGGAAGGGGTTTTCCCGTTATGGTAATATAATCGTTTCCCCGCTGTAGGAAGTGATCCAAGACTGCACATATCCATCGCACCCAGGCAGGAAATACATGGGATTCCCATAACGGCCGCTCCGGTACACCGATCCGGCCCCGCGGATGCGGCCTGTTCACCAAAAACGTACATGCCGATTTCTGTTTGTGTCATGTCCAGCACCCCGTCGAAAAATCCCTCGCGAATAAGCTTCTCCATAACCTTGCCGCCAGATCCGATGGCATGAAAGGTAATGACTTCGTAGCCGCTTTCTTCAAGGTACTTCTTCGCTGTGGTCACGCCAGGGGTCGTTACGCCATACATAGTTGCCGCAATCCGCAGCCGCTCGTGAGACCCCTTGGAAAAGTCCGCTGTTTTGACTGCACCGGCAATCGCGCCGGCAGCTTCGTCATAAACCTTTCTTATGATTGGATTCAGACCCGATACATCTACAATCGAATTGATAAGGAATACATCCGATGTATCTACATAGTCAAAAATCCGGGACGAGGACGCTACTGTAGAAACCAGAATTTTGGGGAAACCAACTGGGAGAACACGCATCGCTGCAGAAGCGAGGACAGTTCCTCCGCTTCCACCCATGCTGATGAATCCGTCAATTCTGCCCGCATCAAAGAGCTGCCTGATAATTTTTGCGGCACCTGCTGACATTATTTCCAATGCGTCTCGACGGCTGCCGCCAAGATCTTTGATATTCTTCCCCCCAAGTTCAGCGACTTGTGCGTTTGAAATATCCGTCTTAAGAACATGTTCTTTGGTCCCGGCATCGATTGACAATACGTTTACACCTGATTCCTTGATCTTATTGATAAGATAGGTGAACTCTTCGCCTTTTGAATCAAATGTACCAAGCACGGCAACTGTCTTCTTCAGACAGCCTTTTTTGCGCTTTTTAGTCCCTTCACTTTCTTCACGATAACTTTCCATAATGGTGCTCCCAAAATGCCGTTAGGCAAAATAAAGATTGCAATGGTGAAAATCACGCCAAGTACTGCTGAATAGTAGATCGTATACTCACTGATAACGTTTTCCAGCAAAATGTAGGCAGCAGCGCCGACCAGTGCGCCCTCAATATGACCGATACCACCTAGTACGGCCATAAACAGGCAGAGCATGGACTGCTTGGAGTTGACGTAATCCGGACCCATTGAGGAATAGAAGGATGTTAGCATAATGCCGGAAATGGCAGTGAAAAATCCGCTTATTGTAAACAACACAACGCGAATTGCCTTTGTATTAAAACCAATGGCATCCATTTTGCGTGCATTGTCCCGCATACCCTGGACGGCGAGACCATAAGGGGACTTGACAAGGCGTTTCATCAGGAAATAACAGATGGGGAATACAATTGCAATGATATAATAGAACTTGTTTGTTCCGGAATAAGATACGCCGTTGATCATCGGACCTTTCACACCGTTAATGCCGTTGTAGCCTTTTGTCAGGTCTACCCACTGCAAAGAACACATGTTGATGAGGTTTGCCAGACACAGCGTCATCATCATAAATTCCGTGCCGTGTACACGCATAGAGCAAAGCGCAAAAAGGGCGGATATTGCCATAACGATCAGAATTGCCAGAATAACAGCTTTGCCATACCCCCAGCCTGCCTCAACCCGACCAAGTGCAACCACATAAGCTGCAATGCCGGCAATGCCGCCCTGGGCAATGGAAGCAAGACCGCCATAACCCATCATTAAGGCGAAACTCATGGACATAAGTCCCATAAACATAATGCGGGAAAGAAGAACTATGCTAAAACGGCTGACGAATGAGGGAACTTGCAAAAGAATGAGAATCGCCGCAAAAACGAAGAGCAGCTGAGTCACGAGTTCGCTGCATTTTCTGCCTGTAAGCCTTTTCAATTCTTGCGAGCCTCCTTTCCGAACAAACCGTTGGGCTTCAGAATCATAATGATCATAACGAATATAAAGATGATGACCATAGAGATATTCGTCAGATAAGCGGTCAGAAAGCTGTACAGCAGTCCGATGATAACGGCGGCTACACCAGCCCCCATAATGTTTCCGCGGCCACCGACAATAATGATCATAAGGGAATACATCTGCATGGTAGCGGCCTGAAGATGCCCGAATCCATTCATGGTGCCGCCCATAACACCGCCGAGACCCACAAGAAGACCAGAGAAAGCAAATACGCCCAGGAAAACAGCTTTGATGTTGATGCCCAGAGCGGAAACCATATCTCTGTCGTCTACGCCTGCACGAATGATCTGACCTATTTTTGTCTTTTTAATCACCAGAACCAACAGGATACATTCAATGATTGCGACAGCCAATAGGAATAAACGAGTGACGGGGTAGGACATATTTCCGATGGGAATAGACAGCCGGAAAAAGCCTTCCGGATTGAACGCTTTGGACTCACCCTTGGTGATGCCTTCCACTATGTCCAGCACAATCCAGCTGATGCCCAATGAAACCATAATTGTCTGAGTCGAATTGGACATAACCTTCTGGAAAAGTCCCCACTGGAGTAACAGGTAGATGATTGTCATTGCCACACCGCCAGCGAAAACGCCAGCCAGCCAATTATTTCCTAAGGCGCTATATACAAAGTAACCTATGCATGCGGCAAGAGTATACAAACTGCCATGTCCCATGTTAACGATTCGGAGAAGGCCGTATACCAAAGTCTGACCGCTGGCAACAACAAAAAGAAGTCCGGCGAAGGTAAGCCCATTAAGGACAAGTATGATAAAGTAACTCAATTCCATGTGATCTGCCCTCCTGTTAACCCACGCCCAGAAGCTTCTTGGACAGAATCTTGTCCGACCGGAGTTCTTTGAGTGACCCGGAATAAGCGATGGCTCCGGTGTTCATAACGTTTGTTCTGTCCGTAATCCTTTGGCAGAACCCCAGATTCTGCTCAACAAGAAGAATGCTAGTATTGCTTTCCGCATATAATTTATTGAAGAATTCAACAAGAATATCCAGAATTGCGGGAGCAAGTCCTTCGGAGGGCTCATCCATTATGATAAATCTGGGCTGGGTCATCAATGCCCGCGCAATGGCAAGCATCTGCTGTTCGCCGCCGGACATGGAAGTGCCGGGCAGATGCCTTCTTTCATAAAGACGAGGAAGAACCTCATAAATGTGCTCAACGGTCCAAATGTTCTTTTCATCTGTTCCGGCAGGCGCTTTTCTTTCGCAGAATGTCAAATGCTCCTCCGTGGTAAGGGAAGGGAAAATCCGTCTTCCCTGCGGGACATAGCCGATTCCCAATTGAGCTCTCTGATAAGGCTGCATTTTGGAAATCTCAGTGCCATTAAACTTTATTGAGCCGGTTGTTTTGACAAGACCCATAATGGATTTTGCCAGTGTGGTCTTACCCATGCCGTTTCTGCCAACGATAGAAATGATGCCCTGGTCGAAATTAAGTGACAGGTTCTGAACAATCTGAAGCTCATCGTAATATGCACTTAAATTTGTGATCTCAAGAATGTTATGCATTGTCCGATCCTCCTGTTCCAAGGTAAATCGACTGGACCAACTCGTTGTTCTGCGTTTCTTCGGGAGTCCCTTCAAAAACAACGTTGCCGTCTTGCATAACGGTGACTTTGGAAGATACGGCAAATCCCAGTTCCATATTATGCTCGACCATGATCAGGGTCATTTCTTCATCAAGGTTTAAGAGCATTTGCTTCATAATGGCTCTTTCGTTTTCAGAAAGACCGGAAGAAGGCTCGTCCAGCAGCAGAAGCTTAGGCTTGCTGATAAGGGCAAGACCCAGCTCGAGCTGACGATGTTCTCCGTGAGACAGGCTCATAACCAGATCGTCCAGTTTGTCCTCCAGCATGACTTCTTTGGCAGTTTCAGCAATTTTGTCATTGAAGGCTTTTGATTTGGTATAATTTGTAAAAAAATTGAAATGCGATATCAAAGGCATGGTTCCGAGAACGGCCAGATAAAGATTCTGCCTTACGGTCAATTTCGGGAAAAGCGCTGTCGCCTGATAGGTACGGCGCATACCCATGTTTGCCCTGTCACGAATGCTCTTTTTCGTAACATCTTCTCCAAAAAGGAACACTTTCCCGGAAGTCAGCGGAAGATCCCCGCAAATAAGATTAAAAAGTGTAGATTTTCCAGCACCGTTGGTTCCAATCAGAAGATATCTGTCACCTTTTCGGACATCAAGATTGACCTCGTTGACCGCAACAACACCGCCAAATCTCTTTGTCGCATTTTGGACAGAAAGAACAATCGGTTTGTTTTCTTTGTTCATAATTCAGTCTCCATTTTAAGAAAAGAGGCTGCTACTACAGAGTGGTGGCAGCCTCTCGTGATACGGAAATTACTTGGAGTAGACGGCGTTTGCGATATCCTCAATAGCAGGATTTTTGCGGTCAGGTTCGGGCTGAGCCTTATACCATTCATAGTCAAAGGGACCGGACTGGGAAACGTTAGAAACGGTATCAATTACCTTGTTGTAATTAACACCTTTCTCATCCTTCGCTACTTCGGTAATGAAAATATCACAGACAAGAGCGTGGTTTTCATCAAAGGAGAGGGGACCGTGGGGCGTTTCAAAGTTTAAAGCGGCAACCGCAGCCTGGACAGCTGCCTGATCTTCAACATTGCCGTTGACAGCTTCAATCGCTTTGCAAACAACTTCGACAGCAACATAAGCATCACAGTTGAAGGAAGATGCGGTACGGGTCTCATCCAGGCCGGTCCATCTGTAGTAATTTTCAATGAAGCTGCGATACTCTTCACTGTCATAACCGTCAGCATAATAGCTGGAAGTGATGCAGCCCAGGTAGTAATCGCCAATATCGGAGGTGAGGCAGGAAGGATCTGTGAAGTTGGAACCGCCCAGCAGGGGAACGGTCATGCCGAAGTCATGGTACTGCTGAACAAAGTAGAGAGAGTCGCCTGCGCCTGCACCGCAGAAGATGACGTCGTAATTGCTGCCAACCTGCGCAATGGAAGCAAGGGTGGAAGAGTAGTCAGTTGTGTTATTGGTGAACCAGACCCTGTCAATGATTTCGCCGCCTGCAGCAACAAAGCCGTAGATAAAACCCGCGACCTGGGAGAAGGTGAAGTCATAGTCGGAAGCAACCGTGAGAGCCTTTCTGTAGCCGAGCACCTCGTAAGCGTACTGACCAAGACCAAATCCCGCCTGAGCGCCGGATGCACAGACACGGAACAGATTTGCGGGAGTATCATAGGTAATCTGAGAAGCACCGGCAGAGGTCACGATAATGGTTACATCTTCAAGATAATTTTCGGCGTACTCTTTAATGGCAGTTCCTTCGGCGCCGCCGTTGGGGCCAATAATAAACTTGCAGCCGTACTGGTCGACACACTTGATCAGCTTTTCAACTGCAACAGAGGGATTGCCTTCGGTGTCTTCGGTATGGATAACAATTTCGCGGCCGCTGACTTTGTTGTCCATGTCTGCCAGGTATCCTTCGATGATGTCAATGGAAATGGGAGAGTTTGCGGAGGCCTGGTTCCAAACAACACCGATATGGATAGGATCGGTGCTGATGCTGCCTGCGGAATCGGCCTTACCACCGGCAGTGGATCCGGATTTGCTGCCGCAAGCAGCCAGAGAAACGATCATGACTACTGCAAGGATGATTGCTAGAACTTTTTTCATAATTTTCCTCCTATTTTTCCATGCTTTTGCATGTTTTTAACGTTTCCGTATGGAACGAATCTGTTCCATGACACATTTTGTGCCCTTTTCGATGGGAAGTCTTTCAGTAGAAGAGGCGCCGACAAATCCAACGATCCTTGTTCTGTCGTAGGCACCCTGGATATCCTCCGGTTCTGCGAGAATACCACCATGGCCTATGACAATGACATCCGGATTTTCTTTCAGGCAGAGTTCGGTAAGATAGTCCAGCTTTTCGTACTGCGCTTCCCGCATTGACCGATAATCCGCGCCGAAGGCACTTGTTCCAACCAGACCACCTGCGGTAAGACCCAGATGCGGTATTACAACGTCAACACCAGCTCCCACCAGAAGTTTAATGCCTTCTTCGGTATATGCATATGCATAGGAGAAGACATCATGGTCTCTCCAATACTTCACGTACTCAGCTTCTTTATGAAGTCCGGCGCCGACCGTATCTGAGTACATAGATACCAAATTTGGATTACCCAGCTGATCGATCGTTGAACCGGCGCAGGGAAAGTTGATCATGCCGGAATAGCCAAGGGCAAGATATCTATCGGTCAGGCGGTCGATGGACATCGTCGGGTCTCCGGGGCCGATGCCGCAAATGATGGGGGTATGCTCCACAACCAGAGATGCCTGATTGGCAAAATCGACACACCGCTGGTCTGCATCTCCATACGCCTGCGTGCCAACGCCCGTGGGGAAACCACCGACACGGGCAATTCCGGTGCAGTAGGCAAAAATGAAATCGCAACCGGCTTCATCCAAAATATGAGCAATAAGGGGATTGGCAGCACCGGCACCTACGAGTGGCTTTTTTGCGTCGATTTTCGCTCTGAGCCGCTGAAGCATTTCCTTCCTGGTGTACTGTTTCATTTCAGCGCCTCCTTATCTCAATTTCAGATTGGCAAAACTATGTTGATTTTCTGTGATGTAGTCAGTCATGACATTCACATCAAAGATCTTTGACCCCATGAAACCGTCTACATCAGTCAGCGCAAAAAGCTTTCGGACGTTTTCTATGGTATCAAAAGGACCACCGTGGACAACCACATAGCATCCGGAATTGATTTTCTTGACTTCGTGATACACCTGCTGTACCATCTCACAGCTTTTTTCCACTTTATAAAGCTCAGATGTCAGCACACTGCTGACAAGGAACCGTAGATCCAGAACTACCATATCGAGACGTTCCTGGGCATATCTCAAGGCATCTTCCATGTAAAAAGCAAGGCCAACCGTGAACATATCGCGTTGCTGCTCTTTGAGGAAGCTTATTTCAGAATTGAAGCCAATGCCTTCCTTATCCATTCCGGCTCTCGACTGCTGATAAGCGGTTCCAATGGTCGGGAAATTGGTAAATCCGGAGACGCCCATTCTTTTGTATCTGGCAATATAATCGTCTACAAAACGATAAGGATCGTTGGGACATACACCGGCGATTACGGGCACCTCATCTCCAACTACTAACCGCATGTCTGTGACCATCTGCATGGTCATGTCATTTCCGTTTCCATAGGGTTTGCCGGCAAACACATCATCCAATCCCCTCATGCGAAATGCGGAAGCAGACAAAACGAGAATCATGTCAATTCCGTATTTTGCAGTTAACTTGGCTGTAATGCCAGCGCCAGATTCGCACACCAGAATAGGCTCATTTGCTGCAATTCTGGCATCGAATTTCTGACATATTTCCTGACGGGAGAATCGTCGCACCCCAATGCCCTCCTTTAAGTAGGTTGTTTGTATAGATCATACAAGAAAAAACGACTTTTTTGAAATGTTTTTTGTCTATGTTCTCATTCGATTTGTGTATCATGATAAAAACTGCACCTCCCAAGGGTGGGAGGTGCAGTATATTATTTATGGCGGGGTATTTCAAAGTTCCTTTTTACGATATCCCAAAAGTGTTTGGCAGCAATAGACTTTATGCCGTTTTTTCTTCGGACCAGACATGTATAGTTTTTGATTTCCGTACCGTCTTTATTGCAAAGGGGCTTGCTGTAAAGACCATCTTTATTTCCAAAATAGATATTATCACTAAAGAAGCCATACCCAAGACCCTGCTGAATCATGGAAACGCAGCTTTCTCCGCTTGTAACTTTGAACTTGATTTTTCTGGGAATATCAAAATTCTCATTCCACCAGGAATCAATCTGATATCTCAGGTAATTGTTTTTCGGAAAACTTATGAGCTGCAGATCGGAAAGATCCTTGTGGCTGATGGGCTTGTTATAAACAAAATAAAGATTGTCCTCATAAATCAAAACCTTCTCCAGATCCTCTTCCTCCAAATCGCCAACAGCAAAACAGAAATCTATCACACCTTCACGGACTTTTTCTATAAGGGAATCACTGTTTTCAATCAACAAATCAATACTGATATTGGGATAGGTATTTGTAAAAACACTTAAAATCTGGGGCAATCTGTAGCAAGTGAATGTCCTTGGAGAGCCGATTCTCAATGTACCGCCATTCCCGGTGGTATAAAGCTCCAGCTCTCTCTTTAAGCTGTTTTGCAGATTAACGATCTGAACTGCTTTTTTATAAACGACTTCCCCGGCATCTGTAAAGTAGCTTCCTTTTTTGTTCCTTACGAGGATATTGACACCAAGATCTGCCTCAATGGTCTGAATATGCCGGCTTAAAGACGGCTGAGACATATAAAACATTCCGGCTGTTTTTGTTATGCTCTGCGTTTCGTGAAGAACAGTGATGATTTCCCAATCCAGGTTTCGCATATTTTTCTCCTATTTGGCTCTAAAAATGTTACAATAAGTGCGTGTAGCTGAGGACAGGGACTTTCGGTTTGGGCGGAAATAACGCTGGGTTACAGAGACAGAGCTATGCCGCCAGATGGAAGAGGCTCCTGCCCAGGACGGTATTGCAGAATATTGGAAATTCGAGCCCCCGATTGTTTTCATCCATGTCATTGTACTATAACGCTTCCCTTTTTTCAAGACTCGGCATCTTGCAGAAAATGGAAAGTACAGAACGGCCATTGCAGCGTCATATATCTCCTGTGAGATGTTTTTTTGGGGGGGGAAAAATGCGGAAAAGTCCGGCAAGCCCGGCAAGCCCGAGGGACACATTGGGATAGATGTGCGCGGTTGGTGTCTGTGATTTCCTGCCGGATTTCAAAAAAATTTGTCCATTGGCCGCTGGTTTCCTACTATAGCGGTGTAAGGCCTTACACATCACGAGGAGGTGTCCTGATGGAAGATACCCAGATCATCGCACTTTACCTGTCCCGGCAGGAAGCGGCCATCGGCGAGACGGCGAAGAAGTATGGCGGCTACATCAATCAGATCGCCTACAATATCCTGCGCTGCCGGGAGGATACGGAGGAAATCGCGGCGGATACGTATCTGGCCGCATGGAATGCTATCCCGCCGGAAATTCCCAGGGTGCTGAAGCATTTCCTGTCCCGGATCGCCCGGAATCTGGCCTTTGACCGGCTGGATTATATCACCGCCAAACGCAGGGATGTGCATATGATCACCCTGCTGTCGGAGCTGGACGCCTGTCTGCCAGACCCCCGCTCCGACGTGGAAGCCGCCGTGGACGCTAAGCTGGCCACGGGGAGTGTGAACCGGTTTCTGTCCCAACTGGATAAGAAGGACTGCGCCGTGTTCCTGAGCCGCTATTATTACAGCATGACCATCAGTGAAATCGCGGACAGGCTCGGCCTGACGGAACGGAATGTGAAGTACCGCTTGAGCTGCCTGCGGCAAAAGCTGCGTAAGCAGCTGGAAAGGGAGGGAATCAACGTATGAACGGAAAGAACCTTTTCAGAGCGTTGGGGTACGTCGATGACAGGTATCTGGACATGGTGGACGCCGCCGCACAGGAGGCAACCGATATGAAACAAAAGCACTTTTCCGGGAAGAAAACCATCCTTTATATTCTGGCCGCGGCCATCTGTGTCAGCCTGCTCACCGTGACCGCTGCGGCGGCGGGGTGGATACCCAATATTTTCGCCGCCGCACAGCCCAAGGCGACGCCGTGGGATGCGCCGGTTCTGGAAGCGGCACAGAGTGCGACCCAGTCCCAGACGCCGGAAACCGTCGAATTTGCCGAAGCGGACTACACCAAGTTCATGCTGTTTCAGAGCTACTATGACGGGAAATCCATTGCGCTGGGCTACGACCTGTCCGGGGTCATGCCTGCGGAAACGGTGGTAGGGTTTACGCCGGAGGACGCGCTGAAGCAGGAGATCCTGCAAAGACCCGACAATCAGTTTTGGTGCGAGATGTACGGTCTGACGGACGACACTGTCGACCAGTATCTGGAAGCGGGCGTCTGGACGCAGGAGGAGTATGACCAGCGTCTGGCGGGAAGAAGCGAGTGCGCAAAGAAATATGACCTGCGGGGAAATTCCCAGATCTACATGGATGACGAACTGCGCGCGCTTCTCACCGACGGGGAATACAAAAAATTCTGGGAAATCCTGGGGGAAACGGGCTCGTGCTGCGTAGCCATTCCGATGAAACCCTACGTCGGCGACCACATTCTTCTGAACGGTGCGGATGAACCCGCGGATCGGGGAGACTACACCACGGAGGAAGGGGAATGTCTGGTGCTGAACAACCTGCCTGCCGCCGCCCGGGATCAGCCGTCCATCACGGTGGGGCTGAAATTCAAATCCGGCTGGAGCTATTACTATATGGAGCTGTCGGGGAACAGTTACCGTCTTTATGTCCCAAATCCGGACTACGTTACGACCATCACGCTGGAAAACGAAAGCAAACCATGATTTTACGTGGCAGCCGCCTGCACGGCTGCCCCGTTTTCGCCGCCGGAATACGCACGGTTTCGACCTCCCGGGCATAGATTGTGCCGGGAGGTTTTGCGTTATGAGAATCTTTATCATCACGTTCCGCTCGGTGACCTTCGCCCAGCGGGGCGAGCGGCTGCTGAACCGGAACAATTACCGGTGCGTCCTCCAGCGGACGCCCAAGTGGATGGAGCAGCAGGGCTGCGGCTACAGTCTGCGGATCAAAACGGAGGATATCATCCCGGCGGTGGAGCTTCTGCGGGAGAACGGCGTCCCCCTGCGCAAAATTTATGCCCAGCGCCCGGACGGAAATCTGGAGGAGCTGACGGTATGATCTATCTGGACAACGGCGCCACCTCCTTCCGCAAGCCGCCGGGGGTGTACCGGGCAGTGGAGCGGGCGATGTACACCTGCGCAAATCCGGGGCGGGGCGGATATCCTGCGGCAATGGAAGCGTCGGAGACGGTGTACGCCTGCCGGGAAGCCGCCGGAGCGCTGTTTCACTGCCGGCCGGAGCAGGTCGCGCTGACCACCAGCTGCACCCACGGGCTGAACATCGCCATCCGCTCCGTCGTGAAGCCCGGGGGACGGGTGATCGTGTCCGGGTTTGAGCATAACGCCGTGACCCGCCCCCTTCATGCACTGGGGGCGGATATCCGGGTGGCGGGGCGGCGGCTGTTTGACTGGGAGGACACCCTTTCCCGCTTCGGGCGGGAGCTGAAGCAGGGGGCGGACGCGGCGGTATTTACCCACGTTTCCAACGTGTTCGGCTATATTCTGCCGGTGGAGCAGCTGGCGGAGATGTGCCGGAAATGGCGGGTGCCGTTCATCATCGACGCCGCCCAGTCCGCCGGGGCGCTGCCCGTGGATCTTCATGCACTGGGGGCGGATTTTATCGCCATGCCGGGGCATAAGGGGCTGTTGGGGCCTCAGGGGACGGGGCTTCTGCTCTGCAGCGGCGACGGAAATCCCCTGCTGTTCGGGGGGACGGGCAGCGACTCCGTCAATCAGGCCATGCCGGATTATCTGCCTGACCGCCTGGAAGCGGGAACCCTGAACGTGCCCGGCTACGCGGGACTGACGGAGGGACTGCGGTTTGTCCGTCGTACAGGTGCGGAGAACATTTTCCGCCGGGAGCACCGGCAGCTGGAGCGGTGCGTCGAGGGTTTACAGAAATTGGGGATGGAGGTATTCGCCGGGGCGCATCAGGCATCGACGGTGTCCTTCCGGCCGGAAATGGACTGCGAGGAAGCGGCGGCGTTTCTGGCGAAGCAGGGGATTGCGGTTCGTGCCGGGCTGCACTGTGCTCCCTTTGCCCACGAAAGCGCGGGAACGTTGGAATCGGGGACGGTGCGGGTCAGCTTCGGCCACGACGCATCCGACGCACAAACCGACGCGTTTCTCCGAGCGGTATCCAAACTTCCCATAGGATAGTCGCAATTTTTTTACAGATTGGCTATTGCCATCAGCGCCGGTATTCGCTATAATAGACAAGATAATAGCTAATTTACGATAGCGGAGTATGCGCTATACAAAAGTTGACATAAAAGGGGTAAGAACGTTTATGGAGAGCATTCAGAATTTGCTGTATCAGATACAGCGGATGCAGTGGTCAGACTATCTGGATATCGCCGTAGTCGCGTTTCTGATATATAAAATTCTGCCGCTCATCAAGACGCCCAGTACCACCCGGATTGCCAAGGCCGTGGTCGCGGTGCTGATCGTCGCGTGGCTAACCGACGTGTGGAAGCTGTACACGGTGGCCTTTATCATGAAACAGTTTCTGTCCGTCGGACTGCTGGCTCTGGTGATTCTGTTCCAGCCGGAGCTGCGGCGGATGCTGGATCACTTAGGCAGCGTGAAGCTGACCAGCCTGTTCGGCGTCAGCAAGCCCGTACAGCAGGAGATGGATGCGGTCATCACCCAGACCGTCCGCGCCTGTGAGGCCATGGGTCGGGAAAAGGTGGGCGCGCTGATCGTCTTTGCCCGGGAGCAGCGGCTGGAGGAATACTTCAAGACCGGCACCCAGATCGACGGTCAGGTTTCTGAGCAGCTGATCAGGAATATTTTCTTCAAGAATTCCCCCCTCCACGACGGCGCAATGATCATCCGGGACGGCCGGGTCGCCGCCGCTGGATGTGTGCTGCCCCTGTCCGACAGCAACCGTCTCAGCTCGGACTTGGGCACCCGGCACCGCGCCGGCGTGGGCATGAGCGAGGCTTCCGACGCGGTGGTGGTGATCGTCTCTGAGGAGACCGGCACCATTTCCGTGGCGGTGGGCGGAATGCTCAAGCGGCACCTTGCACCCCAGACGCTGGACAAGCTGCTGCACAATGAACTGTGTCCTGCCAGTAATGGGGACGAGAAGCAGGACTTGAGTCTGCGGCTGAAGCAGAAGCTGCAGCCCCGCAGAAAGGAGACGGACGACAATGAAAAATAGATTTGGCTCCATTCTGCTGTCCATCGTCATTGCCTTTGGCCTCTGGCTGTACGTCATCACCTATGTCAGCCCCAATTCCGAGGAGACCTACTATAATATCCCGGTGGTTCTGGAAGGGGAGAGCGTTCTGAACGAGCGGGGGCTGATGTGTACCTCCACATCTTCCTCCACGGTGTCGTTACAGCTGGCGGGTGCCAGAAGCGATCTGATCAAGGTCAATCAGAGCAATATTACGGTCAAGGCCAACCTGTCCGCGATCACCGAGCCGGGACAGAAGATCAATCTGCGCTATACCATTTCCTACCCCGGCAACGTGGCGCAGAATGCCCTCGAGACGCTGTCCCAGAGCGACTTTTATGTAGATGTGGAATACCGCCGGGTGAAGGATGTGCCGGTGGTGGTGCAGTATGACGGCACCCGGTCGGAGGATTATCTGTACGACACGGAAAACGTCCAGCTGGACAATTCCACGGTGAATATCATCGGCCCCGCCTCCGTCGCCGACAAAATCCAGCAGGCGGTGATCGAGGTGGACCTGACGGATCAGGTGGAATCTCTCAGCGAAAGCTACCGCTACACCCTCTGTGACGCGGAGGGCAACCCTGTGGACGCGGCGGAGATCACCACGGATGTGGAAGAAATCCATCTGGATATGAAGATCCAGAGAATCAAGGAGCTGCAGCTGGTTGCCCAGGTCACCTACGGCGGCGGCGCCACGGAAGAAAATACCACCATAACGGTCAACCCCGCTTCCATCCGGGTCACGGGCAGCGACGCCGCGCTGGCAGAGCTGGGCGACAGCTACACCCTTGCCGAGATCGATCTGCGGGCGGTGGAAAAGTCCCAGAATATGCTTTACACCATCAACCTGCCCGACGGCATCACCAATCAGACTGGCGTGAACGAGGCCACGGTGAGCATTCAGTTCTCCGGCCTGAGTACCAGAGAATATACCGTAGACAATTTTGAGGCCATCAACGTGCCGGAGGGCATGGAGGTGGAGATCATCAACGCCAGCCTGACGGTGCGGGTGCGGGGCGCGGCCGGACAGATCAGCCAGCTGACGGGAGACGACATCAAGGTCGTGGTGGACTTCTCCAACGCCGTGGCGGGAACGGCCACCTATAAGGCGTCCATCACCTTCGGCGAAGAATTCACGGCGGTGGGCGCGGTGATGGGGCCGTACTCCGTATCAGCCACGGTAAAGGGGTGACGGCATGGAACAGCTCGTCCGGGTGAAGGAAACCTATGACGACGGCACGGCGCTGGTATTCCGTATCCGGGAAAGCGCCTGCTCCGGCGACTGCCACAAATGCTCCGGCTGCGGCGCGGCGAAGGAAACGGTGACGTTTACGGCGAAGAACCCCATCGGCGCCCGCCGGGGGGAGCTGGTAAAGGTGGAGTCCCAGACCGCCCCGGTGCTGAAGGCGGCGGTGGTACTGTATGTTGTGCCGCTGGTGCTGTTCTTCCTGGGGTACTATCTGGGCTTCCGGCTGGGGGACTTCGGTGCGCTGGCCGGGGGACTTGGATTCGTGCTTGGCATCATTCTGGTGCTGGTTTACGACCGCAAAGTGGTTAGGAAAGCCAATATTGACTATACGATCACAGCTTTCGCAAGGAAAACGTGAGGAAAACCATGAAAAAAGGGGATAATGAGTTTGGTTAAGAGTATGACCGGCTACGGCCGCGCCGTAGAGACCGTGAACGGAAGAGAATTTACGGTGGAGCTGCGCTCCGTCAACAACCGCTATCTGGACTGCACCGTGAAGCTGCCCCGCAGCCTGTCCTTCGGAGAGGATGCGGTGAAGCAGGCCGTGAAGAATACCATTTCCCGGGGAAAGGTGGACGTGTTCCTGTCCGTCCGCTCCGAGGGTGCCGCCGACGTAAAGGTCACCCTGAATGAATCCATGGTGGCGGGGTATCTTGCCGCCATGAAGCAGATGGCGGAAAATTTCGACGTGAAAGAGGACATCAGCGTGTCGCTTCTGTCCCGGATGCCGGATGCGTTCACCGTGGAGAAGCCGGAGGTGGACGAGCAGCAGCTGCTGGACGATCTGCTGAGCGTTGTGAATAAGGCTTTGGCAGGCTTCGACGCCATGCGCACCACGGAGGGCAAGGCGCTGGAGAACGATCTGCGCAGCCGGGGAGAGACGATCCTGTCGTTGGTCAGTCAGGTGGAAGCGGGCGGCGCCCAGACTGTGCTGGACTATCGCACCCGTCTGGAAAATAAGATCAAAGAGGTTCTGGCCAACACTGCTATTGACGAAAGCCGCATCCTGACGGAGGCTGCCATTTTCGCCGACAAGGTGGCGGTGGACGAGGAGACCGTCCGCTTAAGAAGTCACTTAGAGCAGATGAACAACATGCTCACCACCGGCGGTGCCATCGGACGGAAGCTGGACTTCCTGCTGCAGGAAATGAACCGGGAGGCCAACACCATCGGCTCCAAATGCACAGATGTGCGTCTGGCACGGGTCGTGGTGGAGATCAAGGCCGAGCTGGAAAAAATCCGGGAGCAGACCCAGAACATTGAGTAAGGAGCGGCTATGAAGCTTGTGAACATCGGTTTCGGCAGCATGGTCGCCGCGGGGCGGGTGCTTGCCATTGTCGCGCCGGACTCCGCGCCCATCAAGCGGGTGATTCAGGAGGCGCGGGATCGGGGAATGCTCATTGACGCATCCTACGGGCGCAAGACGAAGGCCGTGCTTCTGATGGACACCGACCACGTGATCCTCTCCGGCATCCCCACCGAGACGCTTTACGCCCGGTGGATGGATAAGCCCGAGGAAGAGATAGAGGAGGCTTAACCGTGAGCAAGGGAAAAATGTTTGTGATCTCCGGCGCTTCCGGCGTGGGAAAGAGCACCGTTCTGAAGCAGGTGATGGACGGCCGGGACGATCTGAAATTCTCCGTCTCCGCCACCACCCGCCCGCCCCGACCCGGTGAAGTGGATGGGGTACACTACTACTTCGTGACCAGGGAGCGCTTCGAGGAAATGATCCGGGAGAATGCGTTCCTGGAATACGACGCCCACCAGGGTAATTTATACGGCACCCCCCGCGCCCAGGCGGAGGAAAAAATGGAGCAGGGACTGCTGCTTCTGGACATCGAGCCTATGGGCGCAAAGCAGGTGAAGCAGTCTGCCCCCGACGCGGCTCTGATCTTCATCATGCCGCCGTCCCGGGAGGAGCTGGAGCGCCGTCTCCGCGGCCGGGGCGATACCTCGGAGGAACAGATCAGAATCCGTCTGGAACGGGCGTCCTGGGAAATGGAGCAGCGAAGCTGGTATGACTATACCGTGGTCAACGACGACGCGAAACGCTGTGCCGAAGAAATTCTGACAATCATTGCCAATCTGGCTGACTGACATATTGTTACTTTATTTATTGGAGGAACGAAATTATGCTATACCCCCCTGTTGCTGAACTGCTGAAGAAAGTGGACAGCCGTTATCTGCTGGTGAATCTGGTGGCGCACCGCGCCCGTCAGATAGCCGCCGAGGCCGAGGCCTTTCAGGAAGACCTGCCGGAAAAGCCCGTGACAATGGCCATTGAGGAAGTGGCGGACGGCGAGCTTTCCGCCACCGTGAAGGAAGAGTATATGAAATGATGCTTTTCCGGGGGATGCGAACGCCCTCCGGAGAAGCAGCGGAAAGGATGGGGTGAGGGATGATTGCGAAAATCGCGGTTTCCGCCGCGACCTATGCCATTGACAAGCCCTATTCCTACAAAATCCCCGAGGGAATGACCTTGCAGCCCGGCCAGCGGGTGCAGCTGCCCTTCGGCCGCGCAAACAAGCGCACCGAGGGCGTCGTCCTCACCGTGGAGACGGGCAGCGAGGAAAAGCTGAAAGCCGTGGAGCGGTGCCTGGATGAAGCGCCGATTCTGTCGGAGCATCAGCTGCGGCTGGCGGCATTTTTGCGGGAGCGGTATTTCTGCACCTTCTATGAGTGCCTCCGGGTCATGCTCCCGGCGGGACTGTGGTTTCAGGCGCGGGAACGGATTTCCCTCACCGGCGACCGTTCCTGGAAGGAAAAGGCCATCCGCAAGGATGGCGCGGCAGAGGTGCTTGCGCTGCTGGAAAATTTGGGCGGTCAGGCGGAAGAATCCGCTCTGCGAGCCCTGATTCCCGACGAGGAAACCCTTTCCGGCGTGATCGCCTATCTCGCGCGGAAGAAGTGGATATCCGCCGAAACGGAATATCTGCGCCGTACCAATGACAAGACGGAAAAAATCGCCGCTCTGGCGGTTTCCGCCGAGGAAGCCATGGAGTACGCTTCCCACCGCCCCAAATCCGCTGCCATGCAGAAAAATGTGCTGGAGCTGATGTGCGGCGTTGGCAGCGTGTCCGTGAAGGAGCTTTGTTATTTTACCGGCGCTTCCACCGCGACGGTGAACCGGCTGGAAAAGCTGGGATACCTGACGCTGACCGAGCGGCCGGTGCTTCGCTGCCGGGAAATCCGTCCGGCAAAGCTAAATGGGCCGCTGGTGCTCAGCCCCGACCAGCAGCGCTGCTATGACGGACTTGCCCGGCAAATGACGCAGGAAAATCCGGGCGTCGCGCTTCTTCGGGGTGTGACCGGCTCGGGAAAGACGTCCGTCTATATCAAACTTATCCAAACCTGTCTGGAAACGGGCAGAAGCGCCCTGCTTCTGGTGCCGGAAATCGCCCTGACGCCCCAGCTGCTGGGGCTGATGACGGCTTATTTTGGCGATCAGGTGGCGGTGCTGCACAGCAGCCTTGGGGCGGGGGAACGGTACGACCAGTGGAAGCGCGTCCGAAGCGGCGACGCGAAAGTGGTCGTGGGAACCCGCTCGGCGGTGTTTGCCCCCTGCACTCCCGGCCTGATCATTCTGGACGAGGAACAGGAGCATTCCTATAAATCCGAAAATTCCCCCCGCTACAGCGCCAAAGAGGTCGCCATCTGGCGGGGGGCGAAGGAAGGCGCGCTGGTGCTGCTCGGCTCCGCGACGCCTTCTGTGGAGAGCATGTACCGGGCGAAGACCGGCGCTTACCGCCTGTATACCATGGCGGAACGCTACGGCGGGCGAAAGCTGCCCACCGTGGACATTGTGGACATGCGGGAGGAGCTGAAGCTGGGAAACGACCTTTCCCTGAGCATCCCCCTGCGGGAAGCGCTGTCCGACAACCGGGACGGGGGGAAGCAGACAATTTTGCTTCTCAACCGCCGGGGAAACAGCCGGGCGCTGGTGTGCGTGGACTGCCGGAAAGCGCCGGAATGTCCCCGGTGCAGCCTTCGCCTGACCTATCACAGCGCCAACAACCGGCTGATGTGCCACTACTGCGGCTTTTCCCAGCCGGTGCCGGAGCGCTGCCCGGCGTGCGGCGGCCCACTGAAAACCATCGGTACCGGCACCCAGAAGGTGCAGGAGGAGTTGGAATTCCTCTTTCCCGACATGGAGACCGACCGGATGGACGCCGACACGGTAAGCGCCGTGAATACACATGAAAAAATTCTGGAACACTTCCAAAAGGAAAACGTTCCCGTGCTTCTTGGCACCCAGATGGTTGCCAAAGGACTGAATCTCCCCAACGTCACGCTGGTGGGCGTGCTGGACGCCGATCTGAGCCTGTACACCGGCGGGTATCTGGCGGGGGAGATCACCTTCAATATGCTCACCCAGGTGGTGGGCAGAGCCGGCCGGGGGGACAGCCCCGGAAAGGCCATCATTCAGACGATGGTGCCCGACCATCAGGTCATCCGGTATGCGGCGGAGCAGGATTACGACGGATTTTACGATCTGGAGATCCAGCTGCGCCGGGTGCAGAATGCGCCGCCCTTCGGCGATCTCGCCGCCGTGGTGGTGACGGGACGGGAGGAAACGGCGGTGCTTCGTGGCGCGGCGAAATTCCGGGACAGCCTGGTCGCGTGTCTGCGGCAGGAAAGCTACCGGGAGGAACGCTGCACGGTGCTGGGGCCTGCACCCTGCGCCGTGCCGAAGGTCAACTACCATTTCCGCTACCAGCTGACCCTGCGCTGCCGCCTGACACGGACGATGCGCCAGCTGCTTTCCTATCTTCTCCGGGAATTCGGAAAGGACAAGGCAAACCGGGGCGTCAGCGCCTACATCGATGTGAACGGATTCGACTGACCGGCAAGCCGTTTACCATAAGAGAAACGAGGTAAAATCATGGGACTGCGCAAAATTCTGACATACAAAGACCCGGCGCTGCACAAGGTATGCCGTCCGGTGGAGAAATTCGACTGGCGGCTGCACAAACTGCTGAACGACATGACCGATACCCTGGCCGAAGCCAACGGCGTGGGACTGGCCGCCCCCCAGGTGGGCATTCTGCGCCGGGTAGTGATCGTGGACACCGGCGAGGAAATCCTGGAGTTGGTGAATCCGGAGCTGGTGGAGACCAGCGGCGAGCAGTGCGGCGCGGAGGGGTGCCTCAGCGTTCCGGGGAAGTACGGCCTGGTGAAGCGCCCCAACTATGCCAAGGTTCGCGCCCAGGATCGGAACGGTGAATGGTTCGAAGCCGAGGGGGAAGAGCTGATCGCCCGGTGCTTCTGCCATGAGCTGGATCACCTGGACGGCATCGTCTACACCGAGGTCATGGAGCGGTTCCTGACGGAAGAAGAACTGGAACGAGACGAATAACGGAGGGATATCCTTGCGCGTTGTGTTTATGGGTACGCCGGACATCGCGGCGACCTGCCTGAAAAAAATACTGACCGATGGCTTCGACGTAGTGGGCGTCTACACCCAGCCCGACCGCCCCAAGGGACGGGGCATGAAGCTGGTGGCGTCTCCGGTGAAGGAGGTGGCCGTGGCCGCCGGAATTCCCGTGTTTCAGCCGGAAAATTTCCGGGAGGAGGAAACGGTGGAGGCGCTTCGCGCCTTGCAGCCGGACATCTGTGCCGTGGTGGCCTACGGGCGCATTCTGCCCCAGAAGGTGCTGGACGTGCCGAAATACGGCTGCATCAACATCCACGCCAGCCTGCTGCCCAAATACCGCGGCTCCGCCCCCTATCAGTGGGCGGTGCTGGACGGCCTGACGGAGACCGGCGTCACCGCCATGTATCTGACCCGGGAAATGGACGCGGGGGATATCATTGACGTCTCCAAGACCCCCATCGGCGAAAACGAGACGGCGGGGGAGCTGCTGGATCATCTGGCGGTGCTGGGTGCGGAACTGCTGAGCAAAACCCTGACCCGGTTTGAAAGCGGAAAGGTGCCTGCCACACCCCAGGATACGGCGGGGGTCAGCTATGCCCCCATGCTGGACAAGTCCATGTGTCCCATCGACTGGACGAAGACGGCGCAGCAGGTGCATAACCACGTCCGGGGGCTGCATCCCTGGCCGGTGGCGACCATGGAATTGCAGGGCAAAACCTTCAAAGTCCACGAAACCCGTGTGGTGGAGGGCAGCGGCAAGCCTGGCGAAATCTTAAGTCTGACGAAGACCGGACTGCGCATCGCCTGTGGCGAGGGCGCGGTGGAGGTTACTTCTCTGCAAGCCGAGGGCGGCAAGCGCATGGCGGCGCCCGATTATTTCCGGGGTCATCCCCTGGAGCACTGATGGGCGCAAGAGAAACGGCGCTGAACGCGCTGATCGCCTGCCGCAAAGGCGGCGCATGGTCAAATGCCGTGCTGAAAGATTATATCGCCCGGGATCGTCTGCCCCCCAGGGACGCGGCGCTGGCCACGCGGCTGTGCTACGGCGTCCTGCAAAACCGGAACAAGCTGGATTTTATTCTTCAACAGCTCCTGACGGGGCGGCTGAAAGACCTCCATCCCGTGGTGCGGGATATCCTCCATCTGGGGCTGTACCAGATCTACGAGCTGGATAAAGTCCCCGAAAGCGCCGCCGTGAACGAATCGGTGACGCTGACGAAAAAATACTGCAAAAATCCGAAGGCCGGGGCGCTGGTGAACGCCGTTCTGCGCAAAGCGGCGGCGACGAAGGGTGCCCTTAAGGAGCCGATGTCCTACGCCGACCGCTACAGTCACCCGGACGAGCTGATTTCCCTGTTGAAAGCCAATCTGCCCAAGGGAAAGCTGGAACCCATGCTCATTGCCGACAACGCCGCACCCCAGACGGTGGTGCAGGTGAACACCCTCCGGATTTCCACGGAGGAACTGGCCGAGCGGCTGAACCGGGAGCATGTCAGCGCTAAGCCCTATGAGTGGATGGCGGACTGTCTGGTGCTGTCCGGCACGGGAAGCTTAGAGCAGCTGCCGGCATTCCGGGAAGGGCTGTTTTATGTGCAGGATCCGGCGGCAAAGCTCAGCGTTCTGTGCGCGGGACTGCCGGAATCCGGTGGAAACGTGCTGGACTGCTGTGCGGCACCGGGAGGCAAGAGCTTCGCTGCGGCCATTGCCATGGGCGGTAAGGGAAGCATCGTTTCCTGCGACATATATCCCCACAAAACTGCCCTGATCGAAAACGGCGCGGCACGTCTGGGGCTGACGAACATTACGGCGCGGCAGCAGGACGCGTCCCAGACCGTGCCGGAGTGGGTCGGCGCTATGGACACCGTCATTGCCGACGTGCCCTGCTCCGGCCTGGGCATCATCCGGAAGAAGCCGGATATCCGATACAAGAACCTGAAAGAGCTGGAAAATCTTCCGGCCTTGCAGTTAAAAATTCTGGAAACCCAGGCGTTCTACGTAAAGCCCGGCGGCACGCTGCTGTATTCCACCTGCACCGTGCTGAAACGGGAAAATGAGGACGTGGTTTCCGCATTCCTGGCAGCGCATGGCGAATTCACGACGGAACCGCTGCCGCTGCCGGATGTATTTCCCAAAAACGAAACCGGGATGCTCACCCTGATTCCCGGCGAGTATGACACCGACGGCTTCTTTATCTGCCGTCTGCGGAGAAAAGCATGAATCTGAAATCCATGACCCTGCCGGAGCTGACGGCGGTTCTGAAAGAGCTGGGGCAGCCCCAGTTCCGCGCTAAACAGGTTTACACCTGGCTGCACAAGGGGGTCCGCACCTATGACGAAATGACGAACCTGCCCGAGTCCCTCCGGGACACGCTGGCGCGGGAATATCCCATCTGCGCCCCGAAGGTGGTGCGCAGACAGGAATCCGCACGGGACGGCACGATCAAATACCTCTGGGAGCTGTCCGATGGCAACTGCGTGGAGACGGTGCTGATGCGCTATCACTACGGGAACACCGTGTGCATCTCCACGGAGGTTGGCTGCCGCATGGGCTGCGCCTTCTGCGCCTCCACCATCGGCGGACTTGTGCGGCGGCTGGAGCCCTATGAAATGCTGGACGAGGTGCTGTTTACACAGGTGGACTCCGGCCTGCCCGTTTCCCACATCGTGCTGATGGGCATTGGGGAGCCGCTGGACAATTTTGACAATGTGATGCGCTTTCTGGAGCTGGTGAACAGCCCGGAGGGCATGAACATTTCCATGCGGCACATCAGTCTCAGCACCTGCGGTCTGGTGCCGAAAATCGACGAGCTGGCGAAGCGGAAATTGCAGCTGACGCTGTCGGTTTCCCTCCACGCGCCCAACGACGAAGTGCGAAACCGGATCATGCCGGTGAACAAGGCCTATCCCAGCGAGGAGCTGCTGGCGGCCTGCCGCCGGTACTATCAGGCGACCTCCCGGCGGATTTCCTTTGAGTACGCCATGATCGACGGGGTCAACGACCGCCCGGAGGACGCCAAGGAGCTGCTCCGGCGGTTAAAAGGGCTGCCTGCCCACTTCAATCTGATCCCGCTGAACCATGTGGAGGAAAGCCCCCTGAAGCCCAGTACCCGGGCGGCAGTGGCGGCGTTTCAGAAAACCCTGGAGGACGGCGGCATCACCGCCACCGTCCGCAGAACCCTGGGGGGCGATATCGACGCCTCCTGCGGGCAGCTGAGACGAAAGTACAATCAAAGTAAAGAGAATCGATAGAAAAAAGGGGGCGCGAGCCTATGCAGAGCTGGGGATTGACCGATCCCGGTTGTGTCCGGAAACAGAATCAGGATTCCTACAAAATTGAACAGCTTGACCGCGGCAACCTGCTGTGCATCGTCTGCGACGGCATGGGCGGCGCCAAATCCGGAAACATTGCCAGTTCTCTGGCGGTGGATGTGTTTGTGGAGGAAGTCCGCCGCTGCTGGAAGCCCGTTATGGAGCAGGACAAGGTTGACCAGATGCTCCGCAGCGCAGTGAAGCTGGCGAACTTCACCGTGTATGACCAGTCCCGGCAGTTCGAGGAATTCGACGGCATGGGCACCACGCTGGTGGCGGTGATGGTGCGCGGCCGGAAGGCGACTGTGGTCAATGTAGGCGACAGCCGCGCCTATCACGTGGGCAAAAGCGGCATCCGTCAGGTGACCAAGGATCACTCCCTGGTGCAGATGATGGTGGACAGGGGAGATCTGACCCCGGAGGTGGCAAAAAGCTACCCCGGCAAGAACTTCATCACCCGCGCCATCGGCACGGAGACCACCGTCCTGTGCGACATCTTCCACCTGGACGTGGGCAAGGGAGATTATCTGCTGCTGTGCAGCGACGGACTGAGCAATCTTTTAGACGATCAGGAAATCCTTTTCGAGGTCGTCCACGGCGTTTACAAGCAGAACTGCTGCAAGCGTCTATTAAATATCGCCAAAAACCGGGGCGCGCCGGACAATGTCACCAGCGTGCTGATCGCCGTTTGAGTACCGGGAAAGGAGCAATATCTGAATATGGATCAATATATTGGACGGCTCTTGGACGACCGGTACGAAATTCTGGAGATCATCGGTACCGGCGGCATGGCCGTCGTCTATAAGGCGCGGGATCACCGGCTGAACCGGCTGGTGGCCGTCAAAATACTCAAGGATGAATTCGCACGGGATGAGGAATTCCGCCGCCGGTTCCGCGCCGAGGGTGAAGCCGTGGCCATGCTGAGCCATCCCAACATCGTGCAGGTCTACGACGTTTCCGCCTCCGACAGCGCCAATTACATCGTCATGGAGCTGATCGACGGCATTTCCCTCAAGCAGTACATGGAGAAAAAAGGGGTGCTCAACTGGAAGGAGACGCTGCATTTTGCCATGCAGATCGCCAAGGGCTTAGAGCACGCCCACAGCCGGGGGATCATCCACCGGGACATCAAGCCCCATAACGTCATGGTGCTGAAAAACGGCTCGGTCAAGGTGATGGACTTTGGCATTGCCCGGGTCATGAGCAAGAGTAACACCCTGACGAAGGAAGCCCTGGGCAGCGTCCATTACATCTCCCCGGAGCAGGCCAAGGGCGGCCACACCGACAACCGTTCCGACATTTACTCCCTGGCCGTTGTCATGTACGAAATGATGACCGGCCGCCCGCCCTACGACGGGGAATCCCCTGTGGCGGTTGCCATCCAGCACATCAACGGCGGCGCGCCGCTGCCTTCCACCCTGAACCCCAACATTCCCAGAGGTCTGGAGCAGATCATCATGAAGGGCATGGCGCTGGAGGTCAACGACCGGTACGTCTCCGCCACGGAAATGCTCCATGATATGGAGGAATTCCGGCAGAACCCGGACATGATCTTCGATTACCACACCATGGTGGACGACGCCACGCGGGTGCTTCCCAACCTTTCCCGCGGTATGACCACGGCGGAGAAAAAGGTGCAGGCCAAAACCGGAGCGGCTCCCCTCCGGACGTCCTCGGACAGCATCCGCCTGCACCAGAACGCACAGGCGGGGCAGGACAACGAGTCCATCCGCCGCGCCCAGCAGCGCCGTCAGGCGCAGCAGCAGCAGCGCAAAGAGGAACGCAAGGAGGAACGCAGCCGGGTTGCCACCACGGCCATCGTGGTTTGCAGCGCCGTGGCGGTCATTGCCATTTTCGTTTTCCTGATTGCCCTGTTCAACGGCGCTCTGCTGAGCAAGGAGAAGGCGCTGGTGGATGTTCCCTATCTGGTGGGAAGCGTTTACGACGAAAATCTGGCGTCCCAGTACCCGGACTTTGCCATCAAGCTTCAGCAGCAGTACGACGACACCCGGCCGAAGGGAGAAATCCTTCATACGGAACCCTCCGGCGGCAGCAAGGTGGTCAAAGGCTCGGAGCTTTGGCTCACCGTCAGCCTGGGGCAGCGGCCGGAAGCCAAAACCATGGATAATTTCGTAGGCACCAGTGCGGAGGAAGCCAAGTCCATCCTGCTGGGGCAGGGCTTTGAGCCCATTACCCGCAACGAGATCAGCTACGTATACGAGGTGGGGCAGGTCATTCGCACGGAGCCGTCCGTCGGTACGGAAATGACGGCGGGACAGACGGTGTACATCTATGTCAGCACTGGCCCGGACGTGATCACGGCGAAAATGCTCAACGTGATGGGGCTGGATGTGGACAAGGCCAAGGAGCTGCTGGGTCAGGCGGGCTTCAGCAATATCAAGACCGAGGAGGTGGAGAGCCTGAAACCCAAGGGCGAGGTCATCCACCAGTCGGCGGCGAAGAACGAGGAGATCGACGTCAACACGGAGATCGTTCTGCAAATCTCCAAAGGGCCGGAGGAAACCACAGGCCCCACCCAGGCCACGACCCCCAAAGACCCCAACGAGCCGGTGACCATCGGGGTGCAGTTCTCCCTGCCGGAACGGGATGAGCCGTACATTCTGAGCATTTTCCTGAACGGCAAGGAGGTCATCGAGTCCCGGGAGATCGTGCCGGGAACATCCAGTTTTGTCTGCGACCTGACAGGCACCGGAACCCAGACCTATGACATTTACATCGACGGAGAATTCTACCAGTCCAAGGAAGTGCCGTTTAATTGAGTATGGAAAAACAGCGTACCGGGCGGATCGTCCGTTCCATCAGCGGATTTTATGACGTGCAGACGGGAGACGCGGTGATTACCTGCCGCGCCCGGGGCATTCTGCGAAGGGAAAACTGCACGCCCCTTACCGGCGACATGGTCAGTATCACCGTGGAGCGGGGGAAGGGCATGGTGGAAAAGGTGCTGCCCCGGCGCAACTGCTTCGTCCGCCCCGCCGTCGCCAACATTGACGCGCTGGTGGTATTCGCGGCCAACGTCAACCCGGTGACGGAGCCGTTTCTCATCGACCGGGTGGCGGCCATTGCGGGAGATCAGGAAGTGCCGGTCTACCTGTGCGTCAACAAGTGCGACCTTGACCCGGCGGTGGATCTGGTGCGCATCTACCGGAACGCCGGTTTCCCTGTCATCTGCACCAGTGCCGAGACCGGCGGCGGTGTGGAGACGCTTCGGACGCTGATCCGGGGCAAGCTGGTGGCCTTCACCGGAAATTCCGGCGTGGGCAAAAGCAGCATTCTCAACCGTTTGGCGCCGGAACTGAAGCTCTCCACCGGAGAGGTTTCCGAAAAGCTCGGCCGCGGGCGGCACACCACCCGGCACGTGGAGCTGTACAGTCTGGGCGACGATACCTTCGTCATGGACACTCCCGGCTTTTCCTCCTTCGACACCGACGAAATGGACGTGATCCTCAAGGAGAATCTCCAGTACGCCTTCGCGGATTTTGGAGAATACCTGGGGAAGTGCCGCTTTGACGACTGCACCCACCGCAAGGAGCCGGGCTGCGCCGTCCGGGAAGCCTGCGGGGAAGGGAAGATCGAAAAGACCCGGTACGAAAGCTACCTGAAGCTGTACGAAAAGGCAAGCCAGGTCAAAGCCTGGGAGCTGAAATAATAAGAAGCGCAGCACCCCTTGCCTCTCCCTTTGGGAGAGGTGGACGAGCGAAGCGAGGACGGAGAGGGGAAACCAGGGTGCAATACCCTCTCAGTCACCTTCGGTGACAGCTCGCCCAGAGGGAGAGCCAAGGGGCTGCATACGTTGGCACGAGAAATGGAGCGTATCTGTGCCGATACGCTCCATTCGCTGTTTTATGATCCCCTTTTAAATGGCAAGAAGCTTTTTTTGCAAATTCAGAACCGGTTATCGTCGGGGAAATGCTCCATAATGTCCTCAACCCGGCATTGCAGGATGTTGCAGAGCTTGTCTATGGTATTGACCTCCACGTTTTCGTTGCGCCGGAGCCGGTTGAGCTGGGAGCGGTTTACATTATAATAAGTATAAAGATCATACTGCGAAACGCCCCGCTGCTTCATGGTCTGCCACAGACGGTCGTATGTTATCATATTCATCCCCCCGTCACTTCATTTTAATATGGATTCCTCCGAATTGCAACAAAAACCGTGTCCTTATAAGAACCCTGACGGAAGACAGAAGAATTCTCTGTTTTCACCGAAAATAAATACAAAACTTCGTGAAAAATTCTGAAAAAGTTCTTGACAAATGGGGAAACAGATGGTATCATAATCGAGCGCGTGTAGGGAGATTCTGCGCGTGCACTGCGATGATGCGGGAGATTGCGCTGAAAAACGGTAACTTCCGCGGAGTATGTCCGGTCATCGGGCGGCTGAACTGCTTCTGGAAGCGCTGGCGTATATCG
>CAKTKC010000020.1 GCA_934569225.1 uncultured Oscillospiraceae bacterium
GGGGCGGTTAAGCCGCCCCCTGTAATAGATTTCTACCAGAGCCGTAATCAATTTTGCGCATAGCTCTTGACACTACCATCTGAAAACCGGGAATATGACCAACAGCGAGGGATTTTTCGCCTGCTGAAGCCATTTTTCCGCAGGAATACTTTGTGTATTACAAGGGAAAATGGTGCACAGCAGGCGGAAAAGACCCGCTGTTTGGGCATGTTGACGGTTTTCAGATAGACCCTAACAAATGACTGAAAGCACTGCAAGCAACTGATTGCATAAATCCAGAGAAAGGAGTAAGCATGGATTTTAAAGGAAAGACGGTGGTAATCACAGGCGGTAATTCTGGCATTGGTCTCAGTGCGGGAAAACGGTTTGCCAGTATGGGCGCTTATGTGATGTTTACCGGTCGTCAACAAGAAAAGATCCAGTGTGCGGAAGATGAGATACTGGCATTGGGTGGAGCCTGCGAAGGCTTTCAAGTCGAGATGACGGATGCAGAAAGCCTGAAAAGATTCTTTGCAATTGTCAAGCAAAAGCGAAAGACGATAGATGTGCTTTTTGCCAATGCTGGGATAAATGGACAGTGGAGTCCTATCGAGGAGCTTCCGGTGGAGGAATGGGATAAAACTTATGCAGTGAATATCCGCGGTGCATTTTTGACTCTGAAATATGGAATTCCGTTGATGAAAGAGCACGGAGGTGCTATTATTTTGAATTCATCCATTAACGGAACCCGAAGTTTCACCAATCGAGGTGCCAGCGCTTATGCCAGTTCGAAAGCTGCAGAAGCAGCCCTAGGAAAAATGGCGGCGTTGGAATTGGCTCCATATCATATCCGTGTGAACACAATTTGCCCCGGAGCGACTTATACAGGCATTAATGACAATACATTTCATATCGGTAATGAAAAACTGACCCAGTGGGTCGAACACCCTCATGGTTTCATTCCTTTGCAGGGAAACCAATGGGGAAGCGCTGAGCAAGTAGCTGATACCGTTGTGTTTTTGGCCAGTGATAAAGCATCTTACATTACAGGAACAGAAATTTATGTAGATGGTGGAACATCGCTCATTTTGTAACAGGTGTAAAAAGGAGACGATTCATATGAAAATGATTGGTATTAAAATTCGATTGATCCAAACACCACCCCCTCATGCAGGTGGAGAGTTGTGGTATACCATTCGGATTGATACGGATGAAGGAATTTACGGGCTTGGTGAATCCATGCCGCACTTTGCATTCCATGGGATGGAAGATAGTTACAGAAAGCTCATGGAAGGTGCGTTTGATCGCTGGTACAAAGGTAAAGATCCTTTTTTGCGTGAACAGATTTATAAGCAAGCATATAATGTATTGTGCGCACAGCACCCGGATATGCTTGGGTGCAGCATTCTGAGTGCTATTGACATGGCCATGTGGGATATCTGTGGAAAAGCATTGGGCAAGCCTGTTTATGATCTTCTTGGTGGTGCCTGTCGCGACAGGCTGCGCTCTTATTCCTATATCAGCCGCACAGAAGGAGACGGCGCAAACTACAGCACATTGTGGGGAGATCCTAAAGTTGTGTGTGAAATGGCGGCACCAATGTTAGAGGATGGATTTACCGCATTGAAATACGATCCGCTGGAGTACCGTTTGGCGGAGGGGATTGATGCAACAAAGCCCTTTTCTTTGACAAAGCGGGATGTTTCTGTAACACTGGAAATATTGCAGGCCTTGCACGAATTGTTTGATGGTCGCTGCGATATCATCATGGGAACTCATGGGCAGTTGACAACGAGTGCAGCAATACAATATGCGAAGCTTATAGAGCCATTCTCTCCGCTTTGGTTTGAAGAGCCAATCCCTCCGGAAAATATGGAGGAAATGGCTCGCGTACGACATGCAACATCCGTGCCCATCGCAGCCGGTGAGCGAATCATGACGGTCTATGAAGCAGCACGTGCAATGGAAACCGGTGCAGTTTCTGTGTTGCAGCCTGATATTGGTACCTGCGGAGGCATCACCTCTGCACGAAAAATGGCCGCTGTAGCAGAAGCCCACTATGTGGATGTGTCGCCCCATCTGTGGGGAGGCCCGATTCTCTTCTCTGCTGCGGTTCAAGTATCTCTTAGCATTCCCAATTTTATGATACAGGAGTGTATTGGAAAAGCTCAGGGATTTTACCGTGATATTACAACCGTTTTTGCTACATGGGATAATGGGTATATTTATCCATCCAATGCGTCCGGACTGGGTGTGGAACTGGATGAAGCATATCTGGAACGTATTACCAAATAGCCATATGCATAGATTATGCGTAGGAAGCTATACGAGCTTCCCTGAATCCCCTGGAATTCAGGTATTTCATTTAAACCCGGTATCTGGGAAAGCCGAGCTTTTATGCAGTCAGTCAGTCAGTCAAAACCCTTCTTTTCTTGCTTTTAATTGCAAAAATTTATATGCAGTTAATGAAGTGATGGAAGGCAACTGCATAGATACATATGCTTGGAAAGATGCATATAAAGAATTAAGGCATATCGGTAGATTATATGTCCCTGGTTCCGCAATGTGCCACGTATGCCTGTGGCCGAACGGTAAATTTCTTTCTGTCAGCAATTATATGAGCGGGAATTTTGCTGTTTGCTCATTGAATCAAGAAGAAATTCCCATTAAAATCGTTCAGGTGGTACAATATACAGGGATTGGATATGATGCAAAAGGGCGCCAGGAGCGTTCACATGTTCATTCTACAACACCTACACCGGATGGCCGCAGCTTGTTCACAGCGGATCTTGGGCTCGACAGATTGAGAAGTTATCATACCGATTTGACATCCGGGCTTCTGCCTGCTTGTGTGGAAGAGATATCTACACAAGCAGGAGATGGTCCCCGTCATATGGTTTTCTCTCCAGATCAAAACCATTATTATTTGTTAACCGAGATGGGTAACCGAATTTATGGATTTCGATACGACTGCACAGCGAAAAGATCGTATCACATACAAACGATTTCCACGTTGGAAGCGGATTTTACCGAAAAAAATATGGCTGCAGACATCCAAATAACGAAAGATGGTCAATTTCTCTACGCTTCTAATCGCGGCTGTAACAATCTAGTTGGATTTTGGCGAGATCTCCATTCCGGGAGCCTAACAAAAATAGGGGTTTTTCCTTTGGCTGGAAAAGGGCCGCGTACATTCAACATTTCCGCAGATGGCCGCTTGGTTGCAGTAGCCTGTCAAGAATCAGGCAATGTTCTCTTGTATCGGAGAGAAAACGAGACGGGAATGATTGGAGAATTGCTCGAAGATATCCGCGTTCCGCAGGCTGCGTTTGCAGCATTTCTAGAGTTGTAATACCATGAACCAGCGTCTGACGATCCACTACAACTGCATCGGTGCCCTGTTCATCCCGGATACCGAACCTCTGCCTGTCCCAAATGTTACCGTGAATACCCGTCGTGGCGTGTATGTAACCTACGAACCGGCTCAAAATGAGTAACAAAAAACGAGTGTTCTTACAGGATATCAAATCCTATAAGAACACTCGCCATGGTGCGGGCAACAGGACTCGAACCTGCACGCTTTTGGCAGTGGAACCTAAATCCACCGAGTCTACCAATTCCACCATGCCCGCTTTTTTCTTGCCGGATGCTCCGCCGCTTGCTTCACACCCAGCCTTCTGCGTTATCTTAACACGAACACTTGTCAATGTCAATCCGCTTGATTTTTCTTTTTTACAGCCTGTTTTGCCAATTCTGCCCGGAGAAGAGGCCTTATACCGGAATTTATACCGTTTATTTGCCTTTTTATTCTTGACATTCCCTCCCAATGCTAGTAGAATAGATTCGGTATGGTGTACGCTGCGCCTTTCTGGGTGCCGCGTTTCATTGATAACCGGCGGTAGAGCCGGGGTATGCGTTTGCGCCTCATGGCGTATGATTTTGCACAGAAAATCGCCGGCCGGTATCTCCGGCTGGCTGTTATGCTTAATTTCACATGGGGATCAATGCGCCACCCCTTCTGCCCTTTATTTTTTTAGAAGGAGGTGTGCTGCAAATTTATGGAATGGTATCATTTTCTCATTATCGCCGTTGGCATTCTGGCGGGACTGGGCATCGGCTTCGGCCTTGGCATCGGGTACCGCAAGAAGGTCGCTGAGCGGGAGATCGGCTCTGCCGAGGCAGAGGCTACCCGCCTGATCAACGAGGCTATCCGTTCCGGTGAAAACCGTAAGAAGGAAATGCTTCTGGAAGCCAAAGACGAAATCCATAAATCTCGCACAGAGCACGACAAAGAAGTCAAAGAACGCCGCGCCGAGCTAAGCAAGCAGGAGCGCCGTCTGGAACAGAAGGAATCCACCCTGGACAAGAAGACCGAAGCCTTTGAGCGCAAGGAAGAGGAGCTTGCCAAACGGCTCCAGAAGGTCTCCGAAACCCAGGCACAGGCTGATCAGCTCAAACAGCAGCAGCTGACGGAGCTGGAAAAGATTTCCGGTCTGACACAGGAACAGGCAAAGGATTTCCTGCTGCACAGCATTGAGGACGAGGTCCGTCATGAGGCCGCCATGAAGATCAAGGAGATCGAGGCGCAGCTGAAGGACGAGGCAGAGGAAAAGGGTCGCGAGATCATCGCCACCGCGATCCAGCGCTGCGCCGCCGATCACGCCGCCGAGACCACCGTCTCCGTGGTCACGCTGCCCAACGACGAGATGAAGGGCCGCATCATTGGCCGGGAAGGCCGGAACATCCGCACACTGGAGACCATTACCGGCGTCGATCTGATCATCGACGATACCCCCGAAACCATCACCGTTTCCAGCTTTGACCCCGTCCGTCGGGAGATCGCCCGGCTGGCGCTGGAGAAGCTCATTGTGGACGGACGCATTCATCCCACCCGCATTGAGGACATGGTGGAAAAGGCGCGGAAGGAAGTCGACCGCACCATCCGTGAGGAGGGCGAACGCGCCTGCTATGAGACCGGCGTTCACAACCTGAACCCCGAACTGGTCAAGATTCTGGGACGCCAGAAGTACCGTACCTCTTACGGTCAGAACGTTCTGAACCACTCTATTGAGGTTGCCCATATCGCCGGTCTGATGGCCGCGGAGCTTGGCGTGGACGTCGCCATGGCGAAGCGAGCCGGCTTGCTCCATGATCTGGGCAAGTCCATCGACCACGAAGTGGAAGGCAGCCATGTGCAACTGGGCGCCGATCTTGCCCGGAAGTACAAGGAAAATCCCGTTATCGTCAACGCCATCGAAGCCCACCACGGCGACGTGGAGCCCAAGACCGTCATTGCGGTTCTGGTGCAGGCAGCTGATGCCATTTCCGCCGCCCGTCCCGGCGCACGGCGCGAGAACGTGGAGAACTATATCCGCCGTCTGCAGAAGCTGGAAGAGCTGACCGGTTCTTACCCCGGTGTGGAAAAGGCTTACGCCATCCAGGCCGGCAGGGAAGTGCGGATCATGGTCAAGCCCGAGGTCGTGTCCGAGGACAACATGATCCTTCTGGCGCGGGACGTTGCCAAGAAGATCGAGTCCGAGCTGGAATATCCCGGACAGATCAAGGTCAACGTCATCCGGGAAACCAAGGCCGTGGAATACGCAAAGTAATCAATTCGATTGTCCGCCTCCGGAGTTCTTCTCCGGAGGCTTTTTACGTCTGTTTTGGACTGGCGGCTCTTTTTCCAAAAACGATTTTCAATTTCTTTTCTTTCTTGTTTTACTTTCCTCTTTACGAACGGGGAAAAGTGGTGTACAATATTCCTATCGTTTATTTGGGGGTGAGCAGCGTGAATTGTCTGAAGTGCGGCCGGGAAATTGAAGAGGGGCAGGTTTTCTGCAACGACTGCCTTGTGCAGATGGCAAGGTACCCGGTCAAGCCCGGTACTGCCGTTCAGCTTCCGTCCCGTGGAAGCGCCGCCGTTTCTAAAAAGGTTCATCCCCGCCGCCGCAGTAAGGCCGTGCCGGAGGAGCAGCTGAAAGCGCTGAAGGTTCGCGTCCGGATTCTGTCCGCACTGTTGGCTCTCTGCGTAGTACTGCTGATCGTTCTTTCCGTCGTCATGCTCCGGTACATGAGCGCAAACCGTCTCCTGCCGGGACAGAATTACTCCGCCGTCACCACAACCACGGCCACCGAAGGGAGCTAATGTTTCACGTGAAACATTTTGTTTTACGTGGGATATATTCAGAAAGATAGAGGATAAAACTATGGGGAAAATAATTGCCGTGGTGAATCAGAAGGGCGGCGTGGGAAAAACCACCACCGCCGTGAATCTGACCGCCGCACTGCATGATCTGGGACTGCGCGTGCTTCTGTGTGACTTTGACCCTCAGGCAAATGCCACATCCGGTCTGGGGCTGGACAAGCGGAAGTGCAAATACTCCATCTATGACGTGCTGATCAACGACGTTCCGGCGGCGGACGCCATCGTCTCCACGCCCTACGGGGACGTGCTGCCGTCCTCGTCCGATCTGGCAGGTGCCACCGTGGAGCTGATTTCCGCCCAGCATCGGGAGCGGCAGCTGGACATGGTGCTGAACGGAGTCAAGGAGCGCTACGACCTGATTTTCGTGGACTGCCCGCCGTCGTTGGAGCTGCTGACGCTGAACGCCCTGTGTGCAGCGGACGGGATCCTGGTGCCGGTGCAGTGCGAGTATTTTGCGCTGGAGGGGCTCAGCGACCTGATGGCGACGCTGCGCACGGTAAAACGCCGGATGAACCCCCGGCTGGAGGTCTTCGGCGTGGCGCTGACCATGTTCGATGGGCGCACGAACTTCTCGGCGCAGGTATCTCAGGAAGTGCGCCGGCATTTCCCAGGCAAGGTGTTCTCCACGGTCATTCCCCGAAACATCCGGCTGGCGGAAGCGCCCAGCCACGGCGTTCCCATCACCGCCTATGACCGGGTCAGCAGGGGAGCCGCCGCCTACCGGGCAATGGCGGAAGAAATTCAGCAGAAATTGTGACGACAGGGAAAGGAGAAAAGATGGCATCACAGAAAGGACTTGGCAAGGGTCTGGGGGCGCTTCTGGGGGATTTCAGTGAAGAACCTCTGGAGAAAAGCGCATATCAGCTGCTGCCGATCTACAAGGTAGAACCCAACCCCGACCAGCCCCGGCAGGACTTCGACGAGGAAGAATTGCAGGCGCTGGCGGATTCCATCACCGTTCACGGCATCATTCAGCCCCTGACGGTGCGGGAAATGCCCAACGGCTACTATCAGATTATTGCCGGTGAACGGCGCTGGCGTGCCGCCCGGATGGCAAATTTGAGCGACGTGCCCGCGGTGATCATCGAGGCCGACGACAAGAAAGCCATGGAACTGGCGCTGATTGAAAATTTGCAGCGTCAGGACCTGAACCCCTTGGAAGAAGCGCTGGGGTATCAGACGCTGATGAATGAGTACGGCCTGACCCAGGAGGAGGCCGCCGGTCGGGTAGGGAAGTCCCGTCCCGCCGTGGCGAACGCTCTGCGGCTGCTGGGACTATGTCCCGAGGTGCAGGAGCGCGTCCGGAAGGGCGAGCTGTCCGCCGGTCACGCCCGGGCGATTTTGCAGCTGAAATCTGAGAAAAAACAGCAGGAGGCCGCTCAGAAAATTGTTGCATTGGGGCTGTCCGTCCGTCAGGCGGAGCTGCTGTGCAAGAACATGAGCAAGGAGCCTGTGCCCCAGAGAAAGGAAGTTTTCGCGGTGGACTACGTGGCCGAATGCGAAAAATCCCTGAGCAAGCACCTTGGCCGGGGCATCAAGATCGTCAACGGCAAGCGCAAGGGGCACTTTGAGCTGGAATTCTATGGGCAGGAAGATTTGCAGAATCTGCTGGACGCCCTGATGAAAATACAAAAATAACAAATCAATTTCCATTCTAAGGAGAGGTAACATCATGCTGGACATCAAGAAAATCAAGGAAAATCCCGACGCCGTCAAGGCCGGTCTGCGGGCAAAGGAAGTGGACTGCGACGCTACCGTCGACCGCATTCTGGAGCTGGACGCAAAGATCCGCACCCTGAAGACCAACACCGAGACCCAGACCGCCCAGAAGAACAAGCTGGCGAAGGAAAACGGCAAGCTCTTCGGCATGAAGAAGAAGGCCGAGAAGGAAGGCAAAGACGTGTCCGAGCTGGACGCCACCATTGCCGCCAACAATGCCCAGTCCGTGCAGATCGCCGAGGCGATCGAGCAGGAGCTGGCCGAGCTGAAGACCCTCAGCGACGAATACCGCGTCGCCATGCTGAGCCTGCCCAACCTGCCCGACCCCGACCTGAAGCCCGGCGGAAAGGAAAACAACGAACCCCTGCGCTACTTTGGCGAGCCTCATAAGTTTGACTTCACCCCCAAGCACCATGTTGACCTGTGCGAGGGTCTGGGTCTGATTGACTACGACCGGGGCGTCAAGCTGGCCGGTTCCGGCTTCTGGATGTATAAGGGCATGGGCGCACGTCTGGAGTGGGCGCTGCTGAACTACTTCATTGACTGCCACATCGCCGACGGCTACGAGTTCATCCTGCCGCCCCACATGCTGGAGTACCAGTGCGGCGAGACGGCCGGTCAGTTCCCCAAGTTTGCCGACGAGGTCTATAAGATTGCGAACCCCACCGACGACCGCGTCCACTACATGCTGCCCACCGCGGAAGCTGCCCTCTGCTCCATCTACCGGGACGAGATTCTCACCGAAGCCGAGCTGCCCCGGAAGTTCTTCGCTTACACCCCCTGCTTCCGTCGGGAAGCCGGTTCCGGCCATGCCGACGAGCGGGGCATGGTGCGCGGCCACCAGTTCAACAAGGTGGAAATGTTCCATTTCACCCGCCCCGAGGATTCCGACGCGGCCTTTGAGGAGCTGGTGCGCAAAGCTGAGAATCTGGTAAAGGGTCTGGGCTTCCACTTCCGTACCGTGAAGCTGGCCGCGGGCGACTGCTCCGCTTCCATGGCACGGACTTACGATATTGAGATTCAGATTCCTTCCATGAACGGCTACAAGGAGGTTTCCTCCGTGTCCAACGCCCGGGATTATCAGGCGCGCCGCGGCAACATCCGTTTCCGCCGGGAAGCCACCGGCAAGCCCGAGTTCGTCCACACCCTGAACGGCTCCGGCCTGGCCACCTCCCGTATCTTCCCCGCCATGGTGGAGCAGAACCAGAGAGCTGACGGCTCCATCGTGGTGCCCGAAGTTCTGCGGAAATACCTGGGCGGCATCGAAGTCATCGAGAAGAAATAAGGGAGACGCGCCATGAAAAATCCCGTGAAAAAGCCCTCATGGTGGGACGAATTTGCCGCCTTTGCCATTAAGGGCAACGCCATGGCGCTGGCCGTCGGTACCATCATCGGCGCGGCGTTCTCCACCATCACCAAAAGCCTGACCGACGATATCATCATGCCCATCGTGTCCATCTTCATGGGCGGCATCGATTTTTCGGAAATGAAGATTGTTCTGCCCCGGCTGTTTGGGGAGCCTGTGGTGGACGACGCCGGAAATGTGGTTCTGAACACCCTGAACTACGGCAACTTCATCTCCGCCGTTATCAACTTTCTGATTCTGGCGCTGGTGGTGTTTTTCCTGGTGAAGAGCCTGAATAAGCTGACGGAGCTGGGCAAGAAGAAGGAAGAGGCCGCCCCCGCCGAGCCGCCCAAGCCCAGCAACGAGGAAGTGCTTCTCACCGAAATCCGTGACCTGCTGAAGGAGCAGAAATAAGCCATGGAATACGCGATTGAAAACGAGTATCTGATCGTCACCGTCACCACCTGGGGTGCCCAGGTGAAAAGCGTGGTGCGGAAATTCGACGACGTGGAGCACATGTGGCAGGCGGACGAACGTGTCTGGGGCTATCACGCGCCCATTCTGTTCCCCCACGCCGGAAAGGTCGTGGACGGCCTGATTGAAGCGAAGGGCGAGGTATATCAGGCGAAACAGCACGGCTTCGCCCGGCTGATGGAGCATACGCTTGTGCGGCAGACGGAGGACACCATTGTGATGGAACTGCGCAGCAGCGAGGAAACACTGCGGATGTTCCCCTATGCGTTCCGGCTGGTCTCCACTTTCACGCTGGACGGGGATACCCTGCACCACAAGCTGACAGTGGAAAATTGGGACACCGACAAGCTGTATTTTGGCATTGGGTACCATCCCGCCTTCGCCGTTCCCTTTGACGACGAGCATACACTGTCGGACTACGAGCTTCGGTTCAGCGAGCCGGAGTCCCCCATCTGCCTGGGCTGTCAGCCGCTGGGGCTGATTCACGGGGATTTCTACACCCTGGGGAACAATATCCGCACCCTTCCCATCACCCGGGAGCTGTTCGCCAACGACAGCCACTGCATGGTGAATCTCCGATCCCACAAGCTGGGAATTTACGAGAAGGGCACCGGCCGGGCGGTGGTATGCGACATCTCAGAGTTCCCGTACACGCTGCTCTGGTCGATGCCCGGCGGAGAGCCGAGGTTTGTGTGCATCGAGCCGTGGCACAGCCTTCCCAGCCCGGAGGACGGTTCCATCCGCTGGGAGGAAAAGCCCGCCGCCGCCATTCTGGAGCCGGGCGAAAGCTGGAGCTGCAATTTGAGTACATCCTTTATTAGATAAGCGATACCCCCGCTGCAAAAGCAGCGGGGGTCATTTTATAGGGCACAGCCCCTTGGCTCTCCCTCTGGGAGAGCTGTCACCGAAGGTGACTGAGAGGGTATTGCACCCTGGTATACCCTCTCAGTCCTCGCTTCGCTCAGCCACCTCTCCCATAGGGAGAGGCAAGGGGTGCAATTTATTATCCCACAGTGCCTGTTAACTTTCTAATGCGCTCCGCCCATTTTATCCGGGTTTTGGCTTTATAAGCGCGTCGGAGGTCGTCGTCAATCAGGGACTCCACTGGAACGTCAAACAGGTTTCTGATATTTTTCAGGCAGGCGGCATCTACGTCGAAGCTTCTGCCGGTTTCCCAGTCCCGGATAACTTTTGGGTAAGAGCAGATCAGATTTGCCAGCTCCCAGCGGCTGTAATGGTGCCGTCTGCGGAGAAATCGAAGATTTTTCCCGAATTGACGGTTGTTGAGTACCACGATCATACTATCACCCTATGTAAATATTACTGAGTATTATTATATATTATTGAATATGTATTGTCAATAAAATATCCGATAAAATGCTATACTATCCTCCGGGTGATTATGTATGAAGCCATTAAAAGAAAGAATCAGCATCACAATCGACGGTGACTTGCTGGAAAAACTTAGGGAAAAGGCAGACGAAGATTGCCGCCCGCTGTCACAGTACATTAACCTTGTCCTGAGAAAGCATGTGGAACAGGAAGAGAAAAAGCAGAAATAAATCCCGCTGCAATGGGCGGGTCACATCAGATAGTGAAAGGCACAGTGGGTAATCCGCTGTGCCTGTTCTTGTATTCAAATAGATTGAATGGCGTTCTTCCAGCACCCCTTGCCTCTCCCTATGGGAGAGGTGGCCGAGCGAAGCGAGGTCGGAGAGGGGAAAACAGGCTGCAATACCCTCTCAGTCACCTTCGGTGACAGCTCTCCCAAAGGGAGAGCCAAGGGTTCTTTGACAACAGCAAAAGTGCTGCCCAGTCATGGCCGGGCAGCACTTTTTATATGATTGTCGTTTACTTCACCGGAGAAGAGCTTCTCAGCGTCACATCGTGATACCCACCCTCTACAATGGACACGGAGGATACCAGCGTCAGCTTGGCGTTCTTTTGCAGGTCGGGGATGCTTGTCACGCCTACGTTGCACATGGTGGATTTGACCTTGTACAGAGACGATTCCACGTTGTCATGCAGGGGGCCGGCGTAGGTGACGTAGGAGTCCACGCCTTCCTCAAAGCTGAGCTTGGCAGAGCCGCCCAGGTCGTAGCGCTGCCAGTTCCGGGCACGGTTGGAGCCTTCGCCCCAGTATTCCTTCATGTATGCGCCGTTGACCATGACCTTGTTGGTGGGGCTTTCGTCGAACCGGGCGAAGTAACGGCCCAGCATCAGGAAGTCCGCACCCATGGCCAGCGCCAGGGTCATGTGGTAGTCGTGGACAATGCCGCCGTCGGAGCAGATGGGCACGTAGATGCCCGTTTCCTTGAAGTATTCGTCACGGGCTGCGGCGACCTCGATCAGCGCGGTGGCCTGACCCCGGCCGATGCCCTTGGTCTCCCGGGTAATGCAGATGGAACCGCCGCCGATGCCGACCTTCACAAAGTCAGCGCCGGCTTCCGCCAGGAAACGGAATCCGTCCTTGTCCACCACGTTGCCGGCGCCGATCTTCACGGTGTCGCCGTAGGTGTCCCGCACCCATTTGATGGTCTTTTCCTGCCAGCAGGTGTAGCCCTCGGAGGAGTCGATCACCAGCACGTCCGCACCGGCTTCCAGCAGGGCGGGAATGCGGGTGGCGTAGTCACGGGTGTTGATGCCCGCGCCTACCAGATAGCGCTTCTTGTTGTCCAGCAGCTCCAGGGGATTGTCCTTGTGGGAGGAGTAGTCCTTCCGGAACACGAAATACATCAGGTGGTCATTCTCGTCCACGATGGGCAGGCTGTTGAGCTTGTGCTCCCAGATGATGTCGTTGGCTTCCTTCAGCGTGGTTTCCGCAGGGGCGGTGACCAGCTTCTGACGGGGGGTCATGAAGTCCTTTACTTTGTCGGTGGGATCCATACGGCTGACACGGTAGTCGCGGCTGGTGACGATGCCCAGGAGCTTGCCGTTGGCGGTGCCGTCCTCGGTGATGGCCACGGTGGAGAAGCCGTTGCGCTCCTTCAGCGCCAGCACGTCGGCCAGAGTGGCTTCCGGGGTCAGATTGGAGGCGGAGGTGACAAAACCGGCCTTATAGCCCTTCACCCGTGCCACCATGGCGGCCTGATTCTCGATGGACTGGGAGCCGAAAATGAAGCTGATGCCGCCTTCCTTTGCCAGCGCGATGGCAAGGGTGTCGTTGGAGACGGACTGCATGACGGCGGACGTCAGCGGCACGTTCAGGGAAATCGCCGGTTCTTCCGCGCCCTTGCGATACTTGACAAGGGGCGTCTTCAGACTGACATTATTGGGAATGCAGTCTTCCGAGGTGTAGCCGGGAATCAGAAGATACTCGCTGAAGGTGTGGCTGGGTTCCGGGTAATAATATGCCATTGGGATAACCTCCTAAAGGAAATATATTTGATAAATTTATGGCTGCACCGCGCAATTTCACGAAGCAACTGCGCGGTGTTGTCTTACAATGTTTTTCTGTCCCCCGCGTCCAGAACCTCCACAACCTCCTTGCCGGAGGAGCTGAGGTTCTTGAAATTGCCCAGAATCTCGCTCACGGGGTGAACGATGGCGAAGGTATGGGGGAACTTGTGGACGATCTGGCTCACCATCGCCACCTGGGTCTTGTTGACCACGCAGAGAAGCACGCTGGTCTCCCGGCCGGAGTACATGCCCTTGGCGGGGATGAAGGTCGCGGTGTGGTGGAGCCGGTCGATCAACTCCCTGGAAACCTCCTGGGGGGAATTGGTGATGATCTCAAAGCAGATGGCCTCCCGGCCGGACTTCATCAGCCGGTCGCCCACGGTGGTGGACATGAAGGTGTAGAGAATGCACAGGATGACAGGCTCCATCTGGCAGCCGTAGACAAAATAGCTGACGACGGCAATGGCAGAGTTGATGGCGAAGCTCATGCCGAAAAACGGCCGGTTGGGGTGATGCTTATGGACAATGGCGGAAATGAAATCCGTGCCGCCGGTATAGGCGCTTGCCCTGATGAGAATGGAGTACACAAAGCCCTGGATCACGCCCGCGACCATGGGGCCGAGAATTTTGCTGGTGCCGTTTTCCGTGACGTAGGCGAAGGCGGACAGGTCAACCTTATCCAGGATCAGCAGACCCAGAGAGAAGGTGATCACGTAGACCATGCTGCGGATGGCCATGGGCTTGCTGACCTCAAAATAGCACCAGGTTGCCAGAGGGATGTTGATCAGCAGGCTCAGATAACCCACGCTGACGCCGGTGACGTACTGGATCATGGTACAGATACCGTTGATACCGGAGGGGGCGAACTGGTTTGGGAAAACGAACAGCTCGTAATTGACAGACGCCAGCAGCGCTATGAAGGCAATGACAAGATATGTCCAGACCTTTTTCATACAGAACTCCTATGAATCTACGGCCATTGCCGGGGTCTTAAGGAAGCTCTGATTAAATTGGCAAGAACTGTGAGCGAGAGATTTTCCGGCCAATCGAGATATCGGAAACGGCGAAATACTTTGTGTATTTTCCGTTTTCGATACCGAAGAGTGGACGGAAAAGATCAGCTCACAGTCGCAGACAATTTATTCAGAGTTTCCTTAGTTCACGATTCTAGCATAGATTTGTCCACGGGTCAAGGTATATTTCGACAAAATTCGCCTTTCTTGGGATAACAGGATGGGCGGTTTTTCCCCTTTTGGCGGCGGGTCGGATGTGCCCCGCCCGATTCTTTGTTCTTTCGGTGTCCCTTTCGGGAATTGATTGTTTTTCAACAAAAAAACCTTGTTTTTTCTGTGGAAATGTGATAAAATTTAGGTTGAGAGATTATACGCAAAAATCGAGATGTTTCTACTGCTATTACCTCAATTGAGTTAGAAAAGAATAGGAAAGGAGCTGCCCTATGTATTCATCTGCCTATGTGTGGGCAAAGGTTTTAAGCCATATGGAAGAGCGGCTGGGGGCTGTCACCGTTTCGGCATGGTTCGACGATGCCGAGGTGGTGGAGCTGAACGAGAACAATCTGATTCTGTACTCCCCCTCGGATTTCCGCCGGGAGATCATTCGCCGCCGCTGCACCGATTACATTCAGGACGCGCTGAAGGAAGTGTTCAATTCCGACGCGAAGCTGATGGTCTTCGGTGACGAGGAGCTGGACGCCTTCAAGCAGAAGGGGAAAAGCGTCTCCTCCATGGACTTCAATCCCCAGTTTACCTTTGACAACTTCGTTGTCGGCCCCTCCAACCGCTTCGCCCACAGCGCGGCCATCGCCGTTTCCAAAACCCCCGGGCAGGTGTATAACCCCCTGTTCCTTTACGGCCCTCCCGGCGTGGGCAAGACCCACCTGCTGTACGCCATCGCCAATGGCATCCGCAAGGAAAACCCTGACGCCAACATCGTCTACATCAAGGGCGACCAATTTACCAATGAGCTGATTGCCGCCATTCAGAACGGCAAGAATATTGAATTCCGCAGCAAATACCGGGAAGCCGACCTGTTTCTGATCGATGACGTGCAGTTCATCGCCGGTAAGGAATCCACCCAGGAGGAATTCTTCCATACCTTCAATAAGCTCTACGAGGAACATAAGCAGATCGTCATGACCTCCGACCGGAAGCCCAGCGACATGCTGACGCTGGAGGATCGGTTGAAGACCCGGTTTGAGTGGGGCTTGCTTGCGGACATCCAGCCGCCGGATTATGAGACCCGTATGGCCATTCTGAAAAACAAGGCCAAAAATCTGGGGCTGAATCTTTCCGACGACGTGTGCAACTATATTGCCATCAACGTCACCAACAATGTCCGGCAGATCGAGGGTACGGTCAAGAAGATTCTGGCCTATCGCGACCTGAACAACATGCCGCTGGATCTTCCCAATATTTCCCGGGCCATCGATGATATGTTCAAGAGCGAGGGCAACGCCCTGCCCACCCCCAGCCTGATCATCAGTCAGGTGTGCAAGTTTTATTCCATCGACGAGGTGGTTCTGAGGGGTACCCAGAAAAACAAAGGCACTGCCGAAGCCCGGCAGATTGCCATGTATCTGATCCGCAAGCTCACCAACCTGAGCCTGCCGGACATCGGCAAGGAATTTGCCCGGGATCACTCCACGGTATTGTACGCCATCCGGAAAGTCGAAGTCGCGCTGAAAAACGGAGACACCACCATGCAGAACAATATCCGGGACATCACCGCGAATATCAATTCCTGTCTGTAACTGCGTCTTCATTTTCTCCACAGCCCCTGTGGAATGTGGAAATGTCCGTTGTGGATAAGTTGCACCCGGTCTGGGTCTTCACAGCCCCTGTGGAAAAAGGAAGAATTGTTCACATTGGGCTGTGGATAAAAAAGACTTGCGGCGCTAGAGAAAAAGGCAGTTATCCACATAAGTTTGTACTACCACTGTTATTACTACCTGAACTTATTGATAGAGAAATATATCTGATAAAATCAGAAAGAAAGGATTTTGACTATGCGTTTTACCTGTGAAAAAAATATGCTGGTCACGGGACTGAATATTGCAGGACGTACCGTCGCCCAGAAGAGCAGTCTTTCCGTCATCGAAGGAATCCTCTGCAAGGCCGGACAGGGACTGAGCCTCACCGGTTATAATATGGAAACCGCCATCACCTATGAAATTGATGCAGACGTGTCCGACATGGGACAGTGCATTCTCCCGGCGAAGCTGTTCGGCGATATCGTCCGCCGTCTGCCGGAGGGGCCGGTGACCGTGGTGGTGGACGAGAACTATAAGGTCTCCATCCGGGCGGGGTACGCTTCCTTTACCATTTCCGCCGAGTCCGCCGAGGATTATCCGGAGCTGCCGGACGTGGGCGACGGCCGGGAAATCTATATCCCCCAGAACAAGCTGAAAGAGCTGATCTCCGGCACCATTTTCGCTGTCAGCGAAAATCAGGGTCGGCCGATTCATACCGGCGTAAAATTTGAGGTGACGAATGACGCCATCACCGCCGTGGCCGTGGACGGATTCCGCCTTGCCCGGCGCACCTTCCACCCGGAAGAGGGCACCGGACGGGAGCTGAATTTCGTGGTTCCTGCCGCGGGATTGAAGGAAGTGGAGAAAATCCTTACGGATGTGGAGGACAACGCGGCCTTTACACTGGGCACGAAGCACATTCTGTTTCAGGTGGGGAACGCCACGCTGGTGTGCCGCCTGCTGGAAGGCGAATTTCTGGACTGGCGGCGGGTGGTGCCTTCCAACTGCCCCATTAAAATGGTGGCAAATGTCGGTGATCTGGCATCTTCCGTGGAGCGTGTCGGCCTGATCGTGTCCGAGAAGTACAAAAGCCCTGTGCGCTGTGTGTTCGGCAATCAGGAGCTGCTGATGCGCACCAGCACCACCATTGGCGCGGCGGAGGATCGCTGCTCCCTGGCCGGGGACGGACAGGAGCTGGAAATCGGCTTCAACGTCCGGTATCTGGCGGAAGCCCTGCGGGTGATCCCTTCGGAGGAGGTCACGCTGGAGCTGACCAACGGCTTAAGCCCCATCGTCCTTACCCCCGTGGACGAGAAGGAAGACTTTGCCTACATGGTGCTGCCCGTCCGGATCAAGAACGGCTGAGCGAAGGAGTCGGCTTATGAAGGTAGTCGTCAAAAAGAAGGATAACGTCATTCCTGTGGCAATTACCACGGAATATATCAAATTACAGGACGCCATGAAGCTGGCGAACGCGGCGGAAACCGGCGGCGAGGCTAAGCTGATGATCCAGGAGGGACAAATCCTGGTCAACGGCGAAATCTGCCAGATGCGGGGCAAGAAGCTGCGCCCCGGCGACCGGTTCGTCTGCGACTCTCAGGCGTACCAGATCATCACCCATGAATCTGAATGAGCTGAAGCTCCGGTCTTTCCGAAATTATCGGGAAATCGCGGCGCAGTTTGACCCCGGCGTCAACCTGATCGTGGGAGACAACGCCCAGGGGAAAACCAACCTGCTGGAGGCTATCAGCTATCTTGGCAGCGGAAAAAGCTTCCGGGCGCAGAAAACCTCGGAAATGGTGCGGTTTCAGGAAGATTTCGGAGAAATCGAAGGGTCGGTCTTCTCCCAGGAGCGGCAGCAGAGCATCCGATGGATTCTGTTCCCCGGCTCCCGTCCCCGGCAGCTGTGGCTGAATGGGGCAAAGAAGAAAACCGCCGGGGAAATCGCCGGGGTGCTGCCCACGGTGCTGTTCTGTCCGGAAGACCTGATGATCCTGAAAATGGGCGCGGGCCAGCGGCGGCGGTTCGGCGATCTGGCGCTGTGCGCCCTCCGGCCGAACTACGACGCAGCACTGACGGAGTACAACCGGATTCTGGAACAGAAAAGCCACATTCTGAAAGATCATTTTGAAAATCCCGGTATTCTGGAAATTCTTCCGGAATACAATACCCGGCTGTGCCAGGTGGGCGCGCTGCTGATCTCCTACCGGGCGCGATTTTACGACAGTCTGGGTAAGGCCGCGGCCAATTACCATAACCAATTTTCCGGGGGAGCGGAGGATTTTACCCTCAGCTATAAGACCGTCTCCACGGTGGTTGACCCCTTTGCGCCCATCCCGGAACTGACCCATAATTTACTCGACCATCTGCAAAGCCACAGCCGGGCGGAGCTGGAAACGGCGCAGTGCCTGACAGGCCCCCACAAGGACGATTTTACCGTGAGTCTGTCCGGCATCGACCTGAAAGCCTACGGCTCTCAGGGTCAGACCCGGACGGCGGCTATCAGCTTGAAGCTTGCCCAGCGGGAGCTGATGGCGCGGGAATGGGGCGAAGAGCCGGTTCTGCTGCTGGACGACGTGCTGTCCGAGCTTGATCCCGGGCGGCAGGACTTTGTACTGAATAAAATCGTCTCCGGCCAGGTGTTCATCACCTGCTGCGAGCCGGGACGGTTCACCAAACTGGGAAGAACGATTCAGGTAGAAAACGGAAGCATTCGCGAATAATTGAAGCATATCACGCAGGAGGGCATATATGTCTGACGAAACGAAAGTAACACAGGAATACGGCGCGGAGCAGATTCAGGTTCTGGAGGGTCTGGAAGCGGTGCGCAAAAGACCCGGTATGTATATCGGCTCTACCTCCTCCTCCGGTCTGCACCACCTGGTCTATGAGATCGTGGACAACGCCATTGACGAAGCGCTGGCCGGATACTGTAAGCATATTACCGTGACCATCAATCCCGGCAATTCCATAACCGTCACCGACGACGGCCGTGGTATCCCCGTGGACATCCAGCCCCAGACCGGACGTCCGGCCTTGGAGGTCGTGTATACCGTGCTCCACGCCGGCGGCAAGTTCGGCGGCGGCGGCTATAAGGTCTCCGGCGGCCTGCATGGCGTGGGCGCGTCCGTCGTCAACGCTCTGAGCGAGTGGCTGCGGGTGCGGGTTCACAAAAACGGCAGCATCTACGAAATGAAGTTCGCCCGGGGCAACATCACCCAGGAGATGAAGATCGTCGGCAAAACCGACAAGACCGGCACGGAGGTCACCTTCCAGCCCGACCCGGAGATGTTCGACAGTCTTGTCTATGACTACGAAGTCCTCCACGAGCGGATGCGGGAGGAAGCCTTTCTGAACGCGGGTCTGACCATCACCATCACCGACGACCGGGACGATGAAAAGCAGATCAGCGAGACCATGTGCTACGAGGGCGGCATCCGGGAGTTTGCCGTCTGGTGCAACCGGAACAAGACGCCCCTGTGCGAGGACGTTATCTATATGAGCGGCAGCAAGGGCGACGCCTCCGCCGAGATCGCCGTGCAGTATAACGACGGCTACAACGAATTTCTGTTGTCCTTTGCCAACGACGTGCGCACGCCGGAGGGCGGTATGCACGAGACCGGCTTCAAAACCGCGCTGACCCGTGTTCTCAACGCCTACGGCGTGAAGAACGGCATTATCAAGGGCGACGACAAGGTTTCCGGCGAAGACTGCCGGGAGGGCATCACCGCTATTATTTCCGTCAAGCTCACCGACGCCCAGTTCGAGGGTCAGACCAAAGCCAAGCTGGGCAACGCCTATATCCGTACTCTGGTCGATCAGGTGGTAAACGACCAGCTGACCACCTATTTTGAGGAACACCCCGCCGTCGCCAAGGCCGTGCTGGATAAGGCCATGATGGCCAACCGCGCCCGGGAGGCCGCCCGGAAAGCCCGGGAATCCATCCGCCGCAAGACGGGGCTGGAATCCGGCCAGATGCCCGACAAGCTTCAGGACTGCAACGAGCGGGACGCCAGCCTCTGCGAAATCTACATCGTGGAGGGCGACAGCGCAGCCGGTTCCGCCATTCAGGGTCGGGACTCCCGGTTCCAGGCAATCCTGGCCATGTGGGGCAAGATGCTCAACGTGGAAAAGGCCCGGGCGGATAAGATTTACGGCAACGACAAGCTGTATCCCCTGATCGTGGCGCTGGGCGCAGGCATCGGGGACGAATTCGACATTGAGAAGCTCCGGTATCACAAGGTCATCATCATGGCCGATGCCGATGTGGACGGCGCACATATCCGCACGCTGCTGCTGACCTTCTTCTTCCGGTATATGCGGCCGCTGATCGAGCATGGCTACGTTTACTCCGCCGTGCCGCCCCTGTACAAGCTGACGAGGGGCAAGAGCGTGAAGGTCGCCTATTCCGACGATGAGCGGGACGCGATCTCCTCCCAGATGCGCAGCGACAACCCCAACGCCAAAATCGATATTTCCCGGTTCAAGGGCCTTGGCGAAATGGACCCCCACGAGCTGTGGGAGACCACCATGGATCCGGAAAAGCGTTCTCTGCGCCGTATCACCCTGGAAGACGCCCGCCGCGCCGACGAGATTTTCACCGTTCTCATGGGCGAGCAGGTGGAGCCGAGAAAAGACTGGATCGAGCGGAACGCGAGATATGCAGTCAATATTGACATTTGATTTAGCAATCCTGAACTGGAGGTGCGTTTATGGGACATAACCGCAGTTATAAACCCGAGGATATCCGCTTCCCCGACCAGGTGATCACAGAGTCTAACCTGGTGGACGAAATGGAGAAATCTTATATTGAATATGCCATGTCCGTCATTGTCGGGCGGGCATTGCCGGACGTCCGGGACGGACTCAAGCCCGTTCACCGCCGGATTCTGTACACCATGTATGAAAGCGGCCTGACTTCCGACAAGCCCTTCAAAAAGTCGGCCACCTGCGTCGGCGACGTGCTGGGTAAGTACCATCCCCACGGCGACGCGTCGGTTTACGACGCCATGGTGCGTCTTGCCCAGGACTTCTCCATGCGGTATCTGCTGGTGGACGGCCACGGCAACTTCGGCTCCGTGGACGGCGATCCCCCCGCGGCTTACCGTTACACCGAAGCCCGTTTGAGCAAAATTTCCAACGAAATGCTCCGGGACATCGACAAGGACACCGTGGACTGGGACCCCAACTTCGACGAGACCCGGAAGGAGCCCCGCGTGCTCCCCTCCCGCTTCCCCAACCTGCTGGTCAACGGTTCCTCCGGCATCGCTGTCGGCATGGCGACCAACATTCCGCCCCACAACTTAGCGGAGGTCATTGACGCCTGTGTGTGCGTGCTGGATGACCCGGAAGCGACTCTCGCCGACCTGATGGAGCATATTTCCGGCCCGGACTTCCCTACCGGCGGCATTATCATGGGACGCAGCGGCATCCGTGCGGCCTACGCCACCGGCCGGGGCAAGGTGGTCGTCCGCGCCCGGACGGAATTTGAGGAGCATGGCAAGGACCGGATGCGGATTATCGTCACCGAGCTTCCTTATCAGGTCAACAAGCGCCAGCTCATCAAGAACATCGCCGAGCAGGTGAAGGACAAGCGCCTGGACGGCATTTCCGACCTCCGGGACGAGACCGACCGCAACGGTATGCGCGTGGTCATCGAGCTGAAAAAGGACGCCAACCCCCAGGTCGTGCTGAACAATCTGTTCAAGCAGACGGCCTTGCAGTCCAGCTTCGGCATTATCATGCTGGCGCTGGTGGACAACCAGAAGCAGCCGAAAATTCTCTCCCTGCGGCAGATCATCGACGAGTACCTGAAGCACCAGGAAGAAGTCCTCACCCGGCGCACCCGGTATGACCTGAAAAAAGCCCAGGAGCGGGCACATCTGCTGGAAGGTCTGCTCATTGCCCAGGATAACATTGACGAGGTCATTCACATCATCCGCTCGGCTTACGACGACGCCAAGCAGCGTTTGATGGAGCGCTTCGCTCTGGACGACGTTCAGGCACAGGCCATTCTGGACATGCGACTGAAAGCCCTCCAGGGTCTTGACCGGGAAAAACTCCAGGGCGAATACGACGAGCTGGAAGAGAAGATCAAGTATTATCTGGAGCTGCTGGCAGACGAAAACAAGCTCAAGGCCGTTCTTCGCAGTGAGATGGTCGAGATCCGGGACAAGTTCGGCGACAAGCGGAAGACCGAGATTCAGGAGATCGAGGACGAGATCGACATCGAAGACCTGATCGAGGAGGAGACCTGCGCCTTCACGCTGTCCAACCAGGGCTACATCAAGAGAATGCCCGTGGACACCTACCGCACCCAGAGCCGTGGCGGCCGGGGCGTCAACGCCCAGAATCTGAAGGAAGAGGATTACGTCAAGAGTCTGACCATTGCGTCTACCCACGACCACATGCTCTTCTTTACCGATCAGGGACGGGTGCATCACCGCAAGGGCTACCAGATTCCCGAGGCAGGCCGCACCGCCCGGGGCACTGCCATTGTCAATGTGCTGCCCCTGAATCCCGGCGAGTCCGTCACCGCCATGGTGATCACCCGGGAGTTTGACGAAAATGAGTTCCTGATGATGGTTACCCGGAAGGGTACCGTCAAGCGTATCCCCTTCGTCTCCCTGAAAACCAACCGCAAGGCGGGCATCCGCGCCATCACCCTGGACGAGGACGACCACCTGATCAACGTCATCCGTACCAACGGCGACGATGACATCGTGCTTGCCACGGCCTTTGGCTATGCCATTTGCTTTAACGAGAACGACGTGCGGTGCATGGGTCGTGACGCGGCGGGTGTTCGCGGTATTATGTTAACCGACGGGGACTATGTAGTGGGCGCGGAGAAGGCCGAGGAGGGCAAGACCCTGCTCACCGTCACCCAGAACGGCTACGGCAAGCGCACCGCTCTGACGGAGTACCTGCGCACCGGCCCCAACGGGGAAAAGCAGGCTCAGAGCCGTGGCGGCAAGGGCCTCAAGAACTACAACATCACCCCCAAGACCGGCAATGTGGCCGGATGCCGCGTGGTGGGCGAGAACGACGATGTCATGCTCATCGAAAACGGCGGCGTCATCATCCGCATTCCCGCGTCCTCCATCAACGTCTACAAGCGGGACGTCCAGGGCGTCATCGTCATGCGCATTGACGACGGCAACCAGGTGGTCTCTCTGGAGCGCGTGGAAAAGATGGACGAGGAAGAGACCGGAGAACAGGCATGAAAACCGTAACCCTGTACACCGACGGCGCCTGTTCCGGCAACCCCGGCCCCGGCGGCTGGGGCGCCATTCTGGAATACAACGGCGTGGAAAAGGAGCTTTCCGGCGGGGAAGACAGCACCACCAACAACCGCATGGAGCTGACGGCGGTGATCCGGGGCTTGCAGGCGCTGAAAGAGAGCTGCACCGTGGAGCTGTACAGCGACAGCAAGTACGTCATCGACGCCCTGGAAAAGGGCTGGGCGTGGGGCTGGAAAAAGCGGGGCTGGGTCAAATCCGACAAAAAGCCCGCCTTGAATTCCGACCTCTGGGAGGTTCTGCTATCCCTGACGCAGAAGCACGACGTGCATTACCACTGGGTCAAGGGACACGCGGAAAACCCGAAGAACAACCGCTGCGACGAGCTGGCGGTCAGCGAGTGGAAGAAGCGGAAGTGAGGAAGGCATGTTTTTATCCATCGGCAATGACATGGCCGTCCGGGACAGGAGCATCATCGGCATTTTTGATCTTGACAACACCTCCACCTCCAAGCGCACCCGGGAGTTTCTGAACCGGGCGGAGCGGGAGGGTGAGGTCATCCCCTGCGATGATCTGCCCAAGTCCTTCATCCTGACGGCGGAATACGGCTTTTCCCGGGTGCATCTGACGGCGCTCAACGCTGCAACGCTGGAAAAACGGTTAAAGTAAAGATTCTAAGGAACCTCTGAATAAATCGTCTGCGGCTGTGACCAGATCTTTTCCGCCCACTCTTCGGTATCGAAAACGGGGAATACACAAAGTATTCCGCCGTTTCCGGTACCTCGATTGGCCGAAAAATCTCTCGCTCACAGCTCTTGCCGATTTAATCAGAGGTTCCTTAACGCAAAAAATGTGCATCTCCAATGGAGATGCACATTTTTTCTGACTTTTTTACTTCGTACCGAAAATCCGGTCGCCGGCGTCGCCCAGACCGGGGACAATGTAGGCGTGCTCGTTGAGCTTCTCGTCAACGGCGGCCAGGAAGATTTCCACGTCGGGGTGGGCTTCCTGAACCGCCTTGATGCCCTCGGGGCAGCCGATGATGTTCATCATGATGATGTTCCGGCAGCCGTGCTTTTTCAGAAAATCAATGGCCGCGACGGCGCTGCCGCCGGTTGCCAGCATGGGATCGACCACATAAACCACCCGGTTGGAGATGTCCTCCGGCAGCTTGCAGTAGTATTCCACGGGCTTGTGGGTCTCAGGGTCGCGGTACAGGCCGATGTGGCCGATCTTGGCGGAGGGAATCAGCTCCACCATGTTGTCCACCATGCCGAGGCCGGCGCGGAGAACGGGGACGATGGCCAGCTTCTTGCCGGACAGCATCCGGCACTTGGCGGTGGCGACAGGGGTCTGCACCTCCACCTCCCGGGTGGGCAGGCTGCGGGTGGCCTCATAGCACATCAGACCGGCAATTTCGCCGACCAGCTCGCGGAATTCCTTTACGGAGGTCTTCTTGTTGCGCAGAATGGCCAGCTTATGCTGGATCAGGGGATGATCGAGGACGTGTACGTTTGCCATGATATTTCTCCTTCTATTTACAGGGTTGAATGAATCGGCCCCGGATTTACAGTTTGGTTGATTCCCGCTCAAGACGTTCCCGTTCCGCCTGACTCAGGCGCAGGTAGTTGGGGGTCAGAGCGGCGCCGTCGCCGGTTTCTCCGGCGGCTTGCTTTTGCGCGGCCAGCAGGGCGACGCCCACGGCGCGCTGGTGCATCCGGTGTTCCGGAGGCATAATGAGGTTGGGGACAACCCCGGAAAGGGTCTTGTAAGTCAGGACGCTGCCGTCCCCCACCAGAAACACCGGCTGGGTCAGGGGCGCAAGCTCCTGCTTCAGCTGCGCCAAGGGAATGGCGCGGTCGTCGGTAATCCGTTCGAGACTGCCGTGGTTTACATAAAACAGCGCGTTATACACCTGACTCCGCCGGGCGTCCATCACGGGACAGACGTAGCCCTGATATTCGCCCAGAGAAAGCGCCATGGCTTCCAGGGTGCTGACGCCGTAGCAGGGTACTTCCCTGCCCCAGGCGAAGCCCTTGGCGGCGGCGACGCCGATGCGCACGCCGGTAAAGGAGCCGGGGCCTGCGGCCACGGCCACCGCGTTTACGTCGTCAACGGTTTTGCCGCACTGGTGCAGCAGATTTTCCGCCATGACCATCAGGGTCTGGCTGTGGGTCAGGCCGGTGTTCTGATAGCTTTCCGCCAGAAGCTTCCCGTCCTCCAGCAGCGCCGCGGAGGCGGCTTTCGCGCTGGTTTCAAAGGCTAAGATCAGCAAGAAAATTCCCTCCCGAAATGGTGATCCGACGGGTGTTCTCCCCCAGAACGTCGATGGTGACGCTGACCGCGCCATCCATGGCCTCGGTCACATTCTCGCTCCACTCCACGGCGCACACGCCGCCCCGGTCGAGATAGTCCTCCCAGCCGATGTCGAACAGATCGTTGGCAGAGGAAAGCCGGTACATATCAAAATGAAACAGGGGGAGCCGTCCGCCTAAGTATTCGTTGACGATGGTATAGGTCGGGCTGGTGACGGCTTCCGTGAAGCCCAGCCCCCGGGCAAGTCCCCGGGTGAAGGCGGTCTTCCCTGCCCCAAGGTCGCCCCGGTAGGCAAGAACCGTCCCGGCGGGGATGATTTTTCCCACCGCCGCGCCGATTTTTTCCGTTTCCTCCGGGGAGTTTGTGATAAATTCCATGATATTGCTTCCTTACTGGTGAGCGTTTTTCAGTTTTTCCGCCTGATCGGCGGTGGCGAGGGCGTTGATGATCTCGTCCAGGTCGCCGTCCATCACCGCGTCAATGCGGTACAGGGTCAGTCCCACCCGATGGTCGGTGACGCGGCCTTGGGGGAAATTGTAGGTGCGGATGCGCTCATTGCGCATACCCGTTCCCACCTGACTGCGGCGCAGACCGGTAACCTCGCTGTCCAGGCGCTCCTGCTCCATCTCGTAGAGCTTGCTGGCTAGCATCCGCATGCATTTTTCCCGGTTCTGGATCTGGCTTCGCTCCTCCTGACAGGCGACCACGATGCCCGTGGGCTTGTGGATCAGCCGCACGGCGGAAGACGTTTTGTTGATGTGCTGGCCGCCCGCGCCGCTGGAACGGTAGACCTGCATTTCAATGTCGGCGGGGTTGATCTGCACGTCCACTTCCTCCATCTCCGGCAGAACCGCGACGGTGGCGGTGGAGGTGTGGACGCGGCCGCCGGATTCCGTTTCGGGAACCCGCTGGACACGGTGGACGCCGGACTCGTATTTGAGCCTGGAATACGCGCCCCGGCCGCTGACGATGAAGTCCGCTTCCTTGACGCCCCCAAGCTCCGTTTCGTTCAGGTTCATCAGCTCAATGCTCCAGCCCATTTTCGCGGCGTACATGGAGTACATCCGCAGCAAACTGTGGGCAAACAGGGCGCTTTCCTCGCCGCCGACGCCGCCGCGGATCTCCATAATGACGTTTTTTTCGTCATTGGGGTCTTTGGGAAGGAGCAGAATCTGGATTTTTTCGGCAAGGGCTTCCTTCTGCGCCTTGGCGGCGGCATAGGTTTCCTGACAAAGCTCCTTCATTTCCGGGTCTGCCATCAGCTCCTGGGCGTCCGCCATGTCCTGCTGCGCCTGATTGTAGGCGTGAAAGGCTTCCACAATGGGCTCCAGATCGTTTTTTTCCCGGAGCAGCTTTGCCGCCTTTTGCGGGTCGGCGTAAAAATCCGGCTGCTCGGATTTGGCGGAAAGCTCCTCGTATTTGTTGCAGATGGCCTGTAGTTTATCCAGCATAAAGAAACTCCATTAAATTTATAATATCGGCAAATCTGGCAGAAGGACACCTATTTTCGACTTTTTTCCAGACATACATCCATTCAGTGAGGGAAAGTTATTGGGGACGGAACACATTCAAGACGCAGCTGGCGGTGTCCGTCAGGGACTTGGTTTCCCGCAGGCGCTGGGCGCCATCCTTGCCGATGCGGAAAACGTGGGGCGTCATGGAAAGCAGATTTTCCACCTGCTCCCCTTCCACGGTGAAGGTGAACCGGATGGGGACGGATTTCACAAGGGTGAAGCCCGGCACGTCCGGGACGGTGTCCTTGGGCTTTTCGATAAGATGGTCGTAAATGATGGATTTCAGTCCCAACAGATGGTCTTCCGCCGCCAGCACCTGAAGAAAATACCCATCCGGCCGCAGAACACGCCTGAATTCCTCCGGCATGGTCAAGGCGAACAGACTGGTAAGCAGGTCACAGGAGTGGTCGGCCACGGGAATGTGGGACGCGGTGGCACAGAGCCACAGACCGTTCTTGTATTTCCCGGCGGCGCATCGGACGGCCTCCCGGGAGATGTCCATTCCCGTGAGGTGCAGTCCCAGCGCTCCGGCCAGCCGGGCGGAGTAATACCCTTCCCCACAGCCCACGTCCAGAAGCTCGCCGGGGATGGTTATCTCTTTTGAGTTAACCGTTAACTCTCTTGAGGTAACACTTACCTTTTTTGAGTTAACCATTAACTCTTTTGAGGTAATGATCAGGGCTTCGGCGATGGGGGCGTAGTACCCCGCTTCCAGAAAGGCGCGGCGGGAAAGCACCTGTTCCCGGGTGTCCCCCGGATGCAGGGAGTGCTTCTGCTGAACCGTCAGCAGATTCACATAGCCTTGCCGGGCAATGTCGAAACAGTGATGCCCGGCGCAGACGAGAGATTTGTCCAATCTATTCAGTTTGCTTCCGCAGATCGGGCAAATCAAATCCATTCCGCAACCCTCCACCTTATAGTATACCGCATTTTTGCCATTACGTCAAATCAAAATTGCGGATATGGGGGGCGTTCGGACGGAACATAAAAAATGACGGAGGTGGTATGATGCGGCGGTTTCTGGCGGTTCTTGCGGTGCTGAGCCTGCTTGTGATCCCCGTGAACGCGGCGGAAACGACAAAATATGTGGCGCTGACCTTTGACGACGGGCCGTCCGGGCGGTATACCCGCCGGCTTCTGGACGGACTGTGGGAGCGGGAGGTGAAGGCCACGTTCCTGCTGTGCGGCTACCGGATCAAGGATTACCCGGACATCACCCAGCGGATTTTCGACGAGGGTCACGAGATCGGCTACCACGGCTACACCCACAACAGCATGGAGAAAATGAGCCGCCGCGCGGTGGCCTCCGAGATCATGGACACCCAGGCGCTGCTGCCGGAGGGGTGCGAGCCGGTGTTTCTCCGGCCGCCGGGAGGCTGCTGCAGCGACGCGGTGCGTCAGGTGGCCGAGGCGCGGCAGCTGGCGATCCTCAGCTGGTCGGTAGACCCCCGGGACTGGGCGACCTCTGACACGGCGGCGGTGGAGCGGGCGGTGCTGAAAAACGTGAAGGACGGGGACATCGTCCTGCTCCACGACATGACTGTCAGTTCCGTGCAGGCGGCGCTGGACATTGTGGACGTTCTGAAAGGTCAGGGCTACGAGATCGTCACGGTGTCGGAGCTGGTGAAGCTCCGGGGGGTTAAGCTGAAGCCGGGAAAGACCTATACCAGCTTCCCGGCGGAGCTGAAATGAAAGGAAAACCCCTCGGCTCCCCCTTTGGGAGAGCTGTCGCCGCAGGCGACTGAGAGGGTATTAAGGGTGCTTATAAAAGAACAGACACAGCAGGTTATCCTACTGTGTCTGTTGACTGTTTGACGAAGGAGATTACGACGCCTGATTTTCAAAGGCGTTGACCTCACTGGCGGATTCCATGGCGAAGTAAGCGCGCAGAACATCCTCAGCCACGGCGGCGAGGGTCGCGCCGTGGGCGGCCTTTTCGCCGTAGACGGCCACGGCAATCTCCGGGTCGTTCATGGGGGCGAAGCAGATGAACGCGCCATGGTCAGAGCCGCCGGAGGAGTGCTGGGCGGTGCCGGTCTTGCCGCACACCTCCACGGGGAAGGTGTTCAGGTCTTTGGGGCCGCCGAAGTGGGAACGGGCGGTACCCTCGTTCCCCTTGATGACGCGACGCATACCTTCAATATAGGTATTGTAGGTGGTGGAGGCAATTTCCATCTGGCTCATGATCTCGGGAGAATTTTCCTTGATGAGACTGCTGTAGTCGGAGGCGACCACCCGGCTCAGGAAGGTGGCCTTCATCCGGGTGCCTCTGTTCGCCAGAGTGGAAGCGTAGACGCACAGCTGTAAGGGGCTGAAACGGTTCTCGGACTGTCCGATGGCGGCCAGAATACGGTCGCCGAGGGTGACCTGAGAGTTGACGCCGGTCTCGCCGTAGGCGGCCTTCTTACTGGCTTCATCCGTGACCCAGCCGACCTTTTCCGTCAGCTCGATGCCGGTGGGAACGCCCAGACCCAGACCATTGGCGGTTTTGTTCAGAATGTCGATGGACAGGCGGTCGCCCAGTTCATAGAAGAAGTAGTTGCAGGACACTTCCAGCGCCCTTTCGGCGGTCAGCTCGCCGTGGGTGACGCCGGGGTTGGACGTCCAGATCAGGCACGTGGGAGCGAAGCCTGCGTACTTGTTGAAAACGCCCTTGTCCACGATGACCTCGCCGGGGAGGTACAGGTATCTGCCGAAGAACTCACTCTTCGGGTTTGTACTGCGGTTTTCCATAGCGGCGATCAGGGTACACATCTTGAAGGTGGAGCCGGGGGCGTAGTTGGCGCCGAAGGCGCGGTTGAAGAAGGGCTTCAAGGGGTCGGCCTCAATCTCCGCCCAGTCCTGGTTCATGGTGGCCAGGTTGTAGGTGGGATAGCTGGCACAGGCCAGAATCTCGCCGGTCTTGACCTTCATGACCACTACCGCCGCGCCCTCCGCGTCCAGGCCGGTGCTTTCGCCCGTGGAGGTGTTCTTCTCCGGGTCGGTCAGCTCCTGCATGATGCTGGCGAGGGAATCCTCGGCGATGCCCTGAAGCTCCAGGTCAATGGTGGTCTCAACGTTGTTTCCGGCGATGGGGGTGTAGACCTCGCCGGTTTTCTGATCGACCCGCCAGAACTGCTCGACGATGGTGCCGTCCTTGGAAACCACGTCCACGCGCTGGCCGTCGATGCCGTGGAGGTAATCCTCAAAGGCTTCCTCAAAGCCGGACTGGCCGATGTAGGCGTCCATGGAGTAGCCTGCCTTCTTGTACTTTGCCCAGTCGTCGTCGTCCATGCCGCCCATGTAGCCTAAGATGTGGGCGGCGTATTTGGTATGGTATTCCCGGACGGTGGAGGATTCCACCATCAGGCCGGGGGTGTTCAGCTCGAGAATGGCGGACAGATTCTCGTCGGAAATGTCCTCGATGAAGGTGTACGTAGGCAGGCTGGAAATACCACGCAGGTCGAATTCGTAGCGCATACCGATGACGGCGCGGGCGTCCTCATCTGACCAGCTATCGGGGATTTTGTAGCGTTCCCGCAGCTTTTCCACCAGCAGCGGCGCGGTGATGTCCGAGTCCAGCGACCGGTCAACCATGAAGCTTTGGAAGTGGTTCTGCCAGGAGGTGGCAAAATCGTTCAGGGTGTACTCAAAGGGACGGGTCTTGCTTACGGGGAAATGATCGTTGTAGCTCAGGTTCAGCTCCCGGCACTTCTGCACCAGGGCGTACAGCGCCTCGTTGGTGTGGCCGTAGGACTCGATAACGTAGTGGTTGAACACCAGATCATAGCTGGCGCGGTTACTCACCAGCTTGTTGCCGTTCCGGTCGAGGATATCGCCCCGGGCGGCACGGACGGTGGTAACGGTGGTGTATTTTGCAATATTGTCGGTGTTGCCGTTTGTCTTGATGATCTGTAGGTCAAAAAGCTTCACGGCGAACAGCGCCAGAATCGTACAGAACAAAATCAGAAGCAGGATAGCGCGAAATCGGCTTATTCTTTCCATGTGGTTCCTCCAATAAGACCAATTTTATTGATAAGCGGGTACAGCAGAATCAGGGTGCCGAAGCTGTAACCGGCGGTGATCAGGAAGGAAAACACCCGATCCCACCGTGTCAGCCCCAGGCCGATGCCCACGACGAACAGACCCATCTCATAAATTGTCAGCGCAATTCCGGCGCAGATGACGATGGACGCTTTGGTGCGCCTGAGATAAGCCTGCCGCAGCAGCGTGGCGATGATCCCGACGGCGCACAGAAGGCCAATGCAGTAAGGCCCCGGCGCGGAGCCGGAAAAGTAGTAAATGGTGGACGAAAAGAGGACAAACAGGCTTCCGACCTCCACGCCCTCAATGACCGTGATCAGCAGAATGTACACGGCCGGTAAGTCGGTGGTCGCCCCGAAAATGCTGACCCGGCTCATGATGACGTCCTGAATGGTCAGGAGCAGGATACCCGTCAGCACGTACAGCGTCCATTTCAGCATCCGCAGCTTCTGCTGCTGGGTCAGGTGGAACAGGTGGGAGAGACTCCATTGCCGGGGGTCGGGCTTGAATTCCGACTGCTTGGACAGTTTTTTCCTTGCCATGGCGTGTCCTCAGCCCACGGGGGCGGCTGCCTGGGTGGCGGCGGTTTCAGACGGGGCGGTGGCAGTCTCGGAATCCGTGGACGTGCCGGGGGTGTTCACCACCTCGGTGGTGTACTGGGTGATGATGAAGACCTGCTCCAGAGAATTGATGTCCGCAGCGGGGTCCAGGAGGGCAAATTTGGCAACGCCCGTTTCCTCAAAGCCCGCGTCCACCACGGAGCCGATGATCAGACCCCTGGGGTACACCGTGGAACCGGAGGTCACCACCTGGTCTTTGTTGCGGATGATGGAGTCGGAGGGCAGGTAGTTCATCTGAAGCAAAGTATCATTGCCGCTGACGTAGCCGCCCTTGACCATGCCGTTGTAGCCGGAGGTGGAGATGGTGCCGGAAATTTCCAGGGTGGAGTCCAGAACGGTCTTGACGACGGCGTAGTTCACGCCCACCTCCGTCACCAGACCCACCACTTCGCCGTTGGCGGTGATGGCGCACAGGTTCTCCCGGATGCCCGCGTTGGTGCCCCGGTTGATGGTGAAGGTGCTTTCCCAGTCGGAGGAGCTCCAGCCGATGATATAGGCGTCCACCAGCTTGTAGTCCTCGTTGGTGGCCTTCAGCTCCAGCAGCTTGCGCAGACGCTCGTTTTCACGGGAGACGGAGTCGGCCTGACGGGCGACGTCCTCCATCTGGGCGATGCGCTCCTCCAGCACCTTGTTTTCCGCGTCCAGAGCCTCGTAGCGGAACATATAGCTGTAGTATTTTTCCGCCGTGTTGGTCAGGCTGGTGCCTGCGGCGCGGAAGGGGGCGAGAACGCCCTGGACGATTACGCTGGGAAGACTCTGGTTGGAAATGCCGCTGTAGATGGCCAGCGCCGCCGTCAGCAGCGCGGCGATCACCAGAATGATCTTCACCTTGGTACTGAACAGATTTCTCATAAGGTATCCTCCATCACTTCCGGCGCTGTGCGGCAAAGGGTCTCATACAGCCGGCACACGGGAAGTCCCATTACATTATAATAGTCGCCCTCCAGCTTTTCGCAGAACAGCGCCGCGCCGCCCTGAATGCCGTAAGCCCCGGCCTTGTCCATGGGCTCGCCGCTTTGGACGTATTTCAGAATCTCCTTCTCGCTGAGGGGACGGAAATGCAGGCTCGTCACCTCGGTGAAGGTTTCCTGCCTGTCCCCATAAAGGATGGTGCAGCCGGTCATCACCTGATGATCCCGCCCGGAGAGAAGCCGGAGCATATTCGCTGCCTCGTCCTCACTGTGGGGCTTGCCCAGCACCTTCCCCTGACAGACCACGATGGTGTCTGCCGCGATGACGATGTCTTCTTCTCCCCGGCTGACGGCCAGTGCCTTCAACCGGCTGACCCGGGCAACCTCGTCAAAGGGCGGCTTTTCGGAATCCATGGTTTCGTCAATGTCCGCTGCCCGGACGGCGAAGGGAATCCCAAAGAGGGACAGTAGCGCCTTTCGCCGGGGCGAGGCGGAAGCGAGAATGAGCTGCATAAGGTTCTCCTTTCCAACGCGGAGGGATTTTATTCCACACCCCGTAGGTACAGTCCCCGGGTACACGCGCCGGGGTCGAGGGGTTCGGGGTTCATGTAATCGTTCAGCACACGGTCAACTTCCTTGGAGTTTTCCGTGGTGAAGTACAGCCGCGTCGCCCATAAGCCCAGCTTGGCAAGGTCGTCCTGCCGGTCAAGCCAGCTCAGCTTCTTGCCGTTGAGCAGTACGCTGCGGCAGCTGTCGCCGTCCCGGATGACCGGGAACTCCGCGCCGGTCTTGTCGATCAGGCGGGTGGCTTTCAAGTGGCAGGTGCATTCGTTGGTCTTGTTGTGGATGAGGCAGTGCTCCGTCACCATCAGGGGCAGCCGTCCGTAGGCGATCAGCTCGGCGTTCACCGCCTTGCTCATGTCCCTTATCTGGGGCAGGGTCATTTCAAAGCTCACCGTGGCGGAGGCCAGTTCCAGGGAACGCATGACGTTCATGGAGGCGGAGTTGAAGATGTTCAGGCCGAAATCCCCGTGAACCCGCATTCCCGATTCCCGCACGGGGGCGATCAGTCCCAGGTTGCCCACCAGCGCGTCCCGGACGCCGGCGGCGCGGAGGACGTCCAGCCCCTTTTTGATCCGGGGCAGCTCCCCGTCGTGGACGATTCTGGGGAGCACCGCCGCAAGCCGTCCCCGCTGCACCAGCCGGGCGCAAAGTTCCCCGTCGGCGAGCAATATGTGGATGGGAACGTACAGCAGCGTGGTTTCCAGATTTAACAGCATGGGGGTCAGCTGCTCCCGGGAGGTGATCTGAACGGTCAGACCGGGCAGACCCGTGGGGCCTTTGTATTCCGGCACAGGCTTGGGCTTGCGCAGCACCTGCTCTTCCCGCCGGGCGCGGATGGCGGTGAGCTGATTCAGCACGTCCCGGCGCATGGCGTTGATGGCGGAGGCGGAGATAATGAGACCGGGATCGACCCGGGTGCGCACCTCCACGCACCGGTAGGGCGTGCCGCCGGTCTTGGAGACCCGCTGGGCGAGCATCGCCCCGGTGAGGGAAATGTTCTGGGCGCGTTCCGGCACGGGGCCGTCAGAGCGGCATGTCCGACCCTCCGGGTCGGTGGCGATGACGCAGCTTCCGTCCACGGTGACCATGGCCTGGAAGCGGATATCCACAAGTGGGGTCTCCCCTGCCTCATAGGATTGCCGTGCGGCCTGAAGCCATTTGCCGTCGTCGTCGGTCTCCTGCCGCACGCCGAACATTTTGGTATCCACCCGGCCGGTATAGTAGCCGTCGGTGAAGCCCTGACGGTTAAAGGCGGCGTACAGGGCGTCCATCATGGGCTTGGTGACGGTCATCTCGTCCAGCGCCTTGCGGTAGACGGCGGTGACGGTGGCAACGTATTCCGCCCGCTTCATCCGGCCTTCCAGCTTCAGGGAGACCACGCTCATTTCCTGCAATTCCCGCAGATAGGGGATCAGGCAGTTGTCTTTCAGGCTCAGGGGGTATTTTTCCTGCCAGTGGGTGTAGCCGTAGCTCTGACGGCAGGGCTGGGCGCAGCGACCCCGGTTGCCGGAGCGGCCGCCGATCATGGCGGACATGTAGCACTGGCCGGAATAGCACATGCACAGCGCGCCATGGACGAAAACTTCAATTTCAATGGGAGAGTTGGCGCAGATGTAGCGGATTTCCTCCCGGCTCAGCTCCCGGCTGAGCACGACCCGCTTGATACCCATGGCGGCGCACAGCAACACGCCGGGCAGAGAATGGATGGTCATCTGGGTGCTTCCGTGGATGGGAACGCCGGGGGCAATCTGACGGCACAGCTGCACCACGCCCAAATCCTGCACGATAAAGGCATCAATATTATTCTGCGCGGCATAGCGGATCAGCTCCGCCGCCTCGGTCATCTCCCGGTCGGAGACGAGGGTGTTGAGGGTCAGGTGAACCTGCACGCCCCGGACATGGCAGTATTTGATGGCCTCCGCCAGCGTCTGGGGAGTAAAGTTTTTCGCGCTTTGCCGCGCGTTGAATGCGCCGCAGCCCAGGTACACGGCGTCGGCGCCGTTCTGAACGGCCGCGCGCAGAGCCTCCATTGACCCGGCGGGCGCCAATAATTCCAGCATAAGCTCTCTCTCCAAAATTCGGTTTCGGGGCAGACCCCCGCACAATAATATATCGTACAGTATAGCACAAAGAAACGAAAAGTTCCACCCCCGGAGGGAGAATTCAAGAAAAATTCAAGGGAACTTCATATTCAGAAGGCAATTCCCGGGGCAAACGCAAGGAAGATTTTCCAGATTCGCCCCATTTTTTGAAAATGTTCAAGAATAATTCAAAAACGACCTATTGACTTTTTTGGCACTCTGCGGTATAGTGTGCTTAGCACTCAGAGAGATGGAGTGCTAAAGATAAAGTAAGAAGGAGGAATACGATGGAACTGACAGAGCGGAAAAAGAAGGTTCTGCGGTCGGTGGTGGATCTGTATATCCGCACGGCGGAGCCGGTGGGCTCCAAGGCCATTACCGAGCTGCCGGACATGAAGTATTCCTCCGCGACCATCCGCAACGAAATGGCGGAGCTGACCACCATGGGTTATCTGGAGCAGCCCCACACCAGCGCGGGCCGCATCCCCTCCGCCGCCGGTTACCGGCTGTACGTTGACGAGCTGATGATGGATTACCGCCTGTCCATCGACGAAACGAAGTCCATCAGCAGCGCCATCGAGGAAAAGATGCAGCGGGTGGATAAAATGGTGGAAAAGGTGGCAAAGCTGGTATCTCAGGCCACCGATCTTCCCGCCATCTCCGCCGCGTCCCGACAGGGCAGCGCCTGCGTCAAGCGGTTCGACCTGATCCTGGCCGGACAGGGAAGCTTCATTCTGGTGCTGATGCTGGGCGGCGAGCAGGTGGTAAACAAGCTCATCAAGCTGCCGGTAAACGTCAGTGAAACGGATCTGAAGCTCCTCAGCGCGGTGCTGAACGCCAGTATGACGGACATTCCGCTTGATGGTTTTACCGCCGAGCTGATGGAAAAGGTCATGCGTTCGGCGGGCGCGGCGGCAAGTCTGGTGCCGGTGATCCTGGACTTCACCCAGGAGACGCTGAAAAACAGCGATTCCACCAGAGTGGCCGTCACCGGTCAGGCAAGGCTATTGAGCCTGCCGGAGTACCGGGACGTGGACAAAGCCCAGCGGGTGATGGATTCCATCGACGAAGAGGCACTGGCAAACCTTCCCGCCGTCATGGAGGGCACGAGCGGCACCAAGGTGCTGGTAGGCCCCGAAAACGTGGCGGATGAACTGAAGGATACCTCCGTTGTGATGACCAAGTTTGACATCGGCGACGGAATGCAGGGCATGATCGGCGTGGTCGGCCCCACCCGGATGGATTACGCCAAGGTGACGGCGCGCTTAAGCTACTTCGCCGAGAGCCTGAGCAAGATGTTCGGCAAGCCCGAGCAGCCCCAGCAGCCGAAGCTGCCGGAGCCGCCGAAAGAATAGAGTAAATCAGGCAGGGCTGGGGAAAATCCCCGAACCGCAAAAGCGGAGATTTTCCCCCACCCTGCAAATGGACAGGAGGTCACAGACGTGGCAAAAAAGGAAACAGAAGAAGTAAAGAAGCAGACCCCGGAGGAAACCCCACAGGAAGCTGTGGAGGAGACCCCGAAGGAGCAGGCGCCCGAGGAACCGGAGCTGCCGGAGGCGAACCCCTGGGAGGAAAAATACAATTCCGAGCACGACGCCCGGCTGCGTCTGGCAGCGGAATATGACAATTTCCGCAAGCGCACCACGAAGGAAAAGGAGCAGTCCTACGGCAACGGCAAGGCCGACGCCGTAACGAAGATGCTTCCCATCTACGACAATCTGGAGCGCGCGCTGAACCAGCCCACGGAAGACGCCGCCTACAAAAAGGGCGTGGAGCTGACCATGACGGAGCTGCTGAAGATCCTGAATGGTCTCGGCGTGGAGGTTTTCGGCGAGGTGGGCGACACCTTCGACCCCAATCTGCACAACGCCGTGATGCATCTGGACAGCGAGGAGCATGACGAAAACGTCATCACCCAGGTGTTCCAGAAGGGCTTCAAAATGGGCGATAAGATCGTCCGGTTCGCCATGGTGCAGGTGGCAAATTAAAAACGTAAACAATTTAGTTTTAATATATTAGGAGGAAAACATTATGTCTAAGATTATCGGTATCGACCTTGGTACTACCAATTCCTGTGTTGCTGTTCTGGAAGGCGGCGAGCCTGTTGTCATCGCCAACGCAGAAGGCAACCGTACTACCCCCTCTGTTGTTGCATTTTCCAAGACCGGCGAGCGTATGGTCGGTCAGGTGGCAAAGCGTCAGGCCGTGACCAACGCTGACCGCACCGTCTCTTCCATCAAGCGTCACATGGGTGAAAATTATCACGTCACCATCGACGGCAAGGGCTACACCCCCCAGGAGATCAGCGCCATGATCCTGCAGAAGCTGAAGGCGGATGCGGAAAGCTATCTGGGTCAGCCGGTCACCGAAGCCGTCATCACCGTCCCCGCTTACTTCTCCGACGCACAGCGTCAGGCGACGAAGGACGCCGGTAAGATCGCGGGTCTGGACGTAAAGCGTATCATCAACGAGCCTACCGCAGCCGCTCTGGCTTATGGCCTGGACAAGGAATCCGAGCAGAAGATCATGGTTTACGACCTGGGCGGCGGCACCTTCGATGTGTCCATCCTGGACATCGGCGACGGCGTCATCGAGGTTCTGGCCACTGCCGGCGACACCCATCTGGGCGGCGACGACTTCGACCAGAGGATCATGGACTACCTGGTTGCCGAATTCAAGAAGGCCGAGGGCATTGATCTGTCGAAGGACAAGGTCGCTATGCAGCGCCTGAAGGAAGCTGCCGAGAAGGCCAAGATCGAGCTGTCCGGTGTGACTTCCACCAACATTAACCTCCCCTATATCACCGCCGACGCCACCGGCCCCAAGCACCTGGACGTGACATTGAGCCGTGCCAAGTTCAATGAGCTGACCGCCGATCTGGTGGAGCGCACCATGAAGCCCGTCCGTCAGGCCATGTCCGACGCCGGCCTCAGCGCTTCCGACATTCACAAGGTGCTGCTGGTTGGCGGCTCCACCCGTATCCCCGCCGTGCAGGATGCCGTGAAGACTATCACCGGCAAGGAAGGCTTCAAGGGCATCAACCCCGACGAGTGCGTGGCCGTTGGCGCTGCCATTCAGGGCGGCGTGCTCACCGGCGACGTGCAGGATATCCTGCTGCTGGATGTCACCCCTCTGTCTCTGGGCATTGAGACCATGGGCGGCGTGTTCACCCGTCTGATCGACCGGAACACCACCATCCCCACCCACAAGAGCCAGATCTTCTCCACCGCCGCGGACGGCCAGACCTCCGTTGAGGTGCATGTCCTCCAGGGCGAGCGTGAGATGGCTGCCTACAATAAGACCCTGGGCCGCTTCCAGCTCACCGGCATTGCTCCCGCACCTCGCGGCGTGCCTCAGATCGAGGTTTCCTTCGACATCGACGCCAACGGTATCGTGAAGGTCTCCGCCAAGGATCTGGGTACCGGCAAGGAGCAGAACATCTCCATCACCGCTTCCACCAACCTGAGCAAGGAAGACATCGACAAGGCCGTTCACGAGGCTGAGCAGTACGCCGCCGAGGATAAGGCCCGCAAGGACGAAGTGGACACCCACAACGCCGCCGACCAGACCGTCTACCAGACCGAGAAGACCCTGAACGAGCTGGGCGACAAGATCGACGCTTCCGAGAAGGCCTCCATCCAGTCCGCCGTTGACCACCTGAAGGAAGTCAACAAGGGCACCGACATCGAGGCCATCAAGAAGGCCACCGAGGAAGTCCAGCAGGCGTTCTACAAGGTTTCCGAGAAGCTGTATCAGCAGGCGAACCCCCAGGGCGGCGCACAGCCCGGCGGCAGCACCCAGAAGCCCGGCGACGACGGTGTTGTTGACGCCGACTACGAAAGCGTAGACTAACAGATAAGCCTAAGGGGCGGCAAACGCCGCCCCTTCTCGGCATATTTTCCTGAGTTGGCAGTTGAAAGTTGACAGCAGCAAAAGGTTGCTGCATTTTATCCATCGCTGTCAGCTGTCCACTGTCAACTGTGATGAGGTGAATTGAGTATGGCAGATGCAAAAAGAGATTATTACGAGGTGCTGGGCGTTAACAAGGATGCCAGCGCCGAAGACATAAAGAAGGCCTACCGTAAGGCCGCTCTGAAATACCACCCCGACCGCAATCCCGGCGACAAGACCGCCGAGGAGAAGTTCAAAGAGGCCGGAGAAGCCTACGAGGTCCTGTCCGACGCCGACAAGCGCGCCCGGTACGACCAGTATGGGTTTGCCGGTGTTGACCCCAACTTCGGCGCGGGCGGCGCTGGATACGGCGGCGCAGGCTTTGGCGGTTCCGGGTTCGGCGGGTTTGACGGCTTCGGCGACCTGGGAGACATTTTCGGCGAGTTCTTTGGCGGAGGCGGCCGCAGCCGCGGCTCCCAGCAGAACGCGTCCCGCCGGGGCGAGAACGTCATGGCACGGCTGGAGCTGACCTTCGAGGAAGCGGCCTTCGGCTGCGAGAAAGAGGTCGCCGCCCAGCGGATCGAGAACTGCCCCAACTGTAAGGGTACGGGCAGCGCCGACGGCGTGATCGAGACGTGCAGCCAGTGCCACGGCACCGGTCAGGTGCGTTCCGTGCAGAACTTCATGGGGATGCAGATGCAGTCCACCACCGCCTGCCCCACCTGCGGCGGCCGGGGCAAGGTCATCAAGAACCCCTGCACCACCTGCCGGGGCAAGGGCAAGGTGCGCAAGACCAACCGGGTCAAGGTGAAGATCCCCGCAGGCGTGGATGCCGGACAGAGCGTCCGTGTCCGGGGCGAGGGCTGCGTTGGCGTGGGCGGCGGCCCGAACGGCGACCTGCTGGTGGAAATTTCCATCCGGCGGCACCCAATTTTCACCCGGAACGGGACGGATGTCCTGTGCGAGGTTCCCATCACCTTCACCCAGGCGGCCTTGGGCGCCACCATTCAGGTGCCGACCCTGGACGGCAAGGTGGACTATGAAATTCCCGAAGGCACCCAGACCGGCCGGGAGTTCATTCTGCGGGAGAAGGGCATTCCCGAGGTGGGCAACACCCGCCGCCGGGGCAACGAGCGCTTCACGGTGGTGGTAGAGACCCCCACCAGACTGACCAAGGAGCAGAAAGACCTTCTGCGCCAGCTGGACGGCAGCGTGGATCAGTCCCCCAAAAGGAAGAAATTTCTCAACAATCTGAAAGACTTCTTCGGATAAGGGAGGCTCTGAATAAATTGACGAGAGCTGACAGCGAGAGATTTTTCACCAGATGAAGGTTTCCAAAGCGGAGAAATACTTTGTGTACCCGCAAGGGGTATGCCGCATCCGTAAGCCGGCTTGCGCCGACAACGGCTGCGCTATATTTCCCGCTTTGAAAACCGCACAGCTGGGGAAAAAGATCCGCTGCTCAGCCGAAGACAATTTATTCGGAGTTTCCCTAAGAAAAAAAGGCAGGACAGCCACTTGCGGCTGTCCTGCCTTTTGTGTATAATGGGAGAAAGATTTTTCAAAAAGGAGGCTTCCGCCATGAAACGCGAGGACTACATCAGCTGGGACGAATATTTTATGGGCATCGCCATGCTTGCGGCCAAGCGCAGCAAGGATCCCAACACCCAGGTCGGCGCCTGCATCGTCTCCCAGGACAACATCATCATCTCCACCGGCTACAACGGTATGCCCAAGGGCTGTTCCGACGACGAGTACCCCTGGGAGCGGGACGGCGAGCAGACCAAGTACCCCTACGTCGTCCACGCGGAACTGAACGCCGTGCTCAACGCCAACGGCCGGGACTTGCGGGGCAGCAAGCTGTACGTGGCGCTGTTTCCCTGCAACGAATGCGCCAAGGCCATCATCCAGAGCGGCGTGAAGGAGGTCTACTACCTCTCGGACAAATACGCGGACAGTCTGGCAACCATGGCGTCCAAGCGGATGATGGATTCCGCCGGTGTCCGGTATATTCAGATGCGCACCGAGATCAAGTCCATCACTCTGGACTTCACCCCGGAGGAAGAACGCAAGTAAAAAGGAGAACGGGATGCTGCGACGAATTTTGTTTGCGATCAATCTGCTCCGGGCGGTGCCCGCGTACTGCGCCGTGTGCCTTTCCGGGGCGAAGAAGCTGATCTGCGCGGAAACGGAAGGCTACATGTGGTTTCTGGAAACCTATGACGGCGATAATTTCTTTCTGCGCTTTGCCTGGCTCATGTGGCGCTATGACTGCTACCGCAGCCACGTGGTGTTCCGGTGCAGTCAGGCTTCCACCGTGTGCAGCTATCTTATCAGACTGCTCTACCCGCCAAAGAAGGACATGGAGGTGCTGGGGGAGATTGGCGAGGGACTGGTGATCTACCACGGCCACGGAACGGTGATCGCGCCCTGCCGCATCGGAAAGAACTTCTCCGTCTATCAGGGCGTCACCATCGGACGAAACGCGAAGCCGGGGCGGGAGATCAACAATCCCATCATCGGCGACAATGTGACGGTTTTCACCAACGCGGTGGTCGCCGGGGGTATCACCATCGGGGACAACGTCACCATCGGCGCGGGCGCCGTGGTGATGAAGGACGTTCCCGCCGACAGCATCGTCATGGGAAATCCCTGCGTCATCCGGGAAAAGCAGCCCTCCGGCGTGTAAGAACACACATAGAAAACATCCGGCTGTCATGCGGCAGCCGGATGTTGTTTGCTTATTTTGCATCCTGCGGGGGATTCTTCGGCTTTCCCGTCTTGCGGCGGTACTCGCCCTTGGCGTCGAAATTCGCCATGGCGATCAGGTTGATGGCGATGGTGGCGATCAGCAGAAGAACCGCTTCCCATGTAAGGCAGCTTACCGCGCTCCATACCATGTCCATTGCGTCCATGCGGCCGTAGCCCGCGGTGACAATGGCCATGATGACGGTGAGGATCAGCCCCAGTCCGCCGAGGATCATCCCCGCAATGCGCTGGGTGAACCGCCAGGCGCGGACGCTGCCCATGCCGAAATAACAGCGGTAGCCGAAGTAGTAGTTGGCCTCCTTCGGCGCGAGAAACAGATACGCCAGCCCCAGGATCAGCGCAATGACCGGGCCGATCATCACGGCGACCCGGCACACGCCCACGAGGCTCCCGAAAACCTTACTCAGATCCGGCAGCAGCGAGGCGGGATCAAAGCCGTCCATGATGCTTTTGATGGAGGCAATGTCCAGCGAGCCTTCCGTGGCGGCGGTGATTTCAGTTGGGATCGTGCTCATTATTTTTCCTCCAGGAATTTGCTGATCTCCCGCATAAAGCTGCCCGCATCCTGGAACCGGTGGTAGATGGAGGCAAAGCGGATGTAGGCCACCTCGTCCAGGGGCTTCAGGCGCTCCATGACCATCTCGCCGATCTTGTCGGTGCTGATCTCCCGCTCCAGGGTGTTCTGGATGGTCTGCTCGATCTCGGTGGTGATGCGGTCGAGGTCAGTGACGTCTACTTTCCGCTTGTCGAAGGCGCGGATCATGGAATTGAGAATCTTGTTGCGGTCGAAGCTCTGACGGGAGCCGTCCCGCTTCACAACGATGATGGGCAGGCTCTCCACGATCTCATAGGTGGTGAACCGGCGCTGGCAGCCCATACACTCCCGACGGCGGCGGATGCTCAGGCCGTCCTCCGAGTGGCGGGAATCCACGACCTTGCTTTCCTGGTCGCCGCAAAACGGACATTTCATGGGAAAAACACTCCCTTCCCCAATACTATTCCTGACATTATAGCAGATAATGGCAGAACTGTCCAGTTTTTTTTCATCGGCGGGGTTCGACGGGATTCGCTGTTGCCTTTTGCGCCGGTTTCGGTTAAAATGAAAACAGGAAACTATCCGCAAAGGAGAACAAAATGTCTAAGAAAATGCTGTTTGCCCTGTGGGGCGGTCTGTTTATTTTGTGCGCGGGGCTGGGTTTTATCCCCGGCTTTTCCCCAAATGTCAGCGCGGGAGCGCAGGCTGTGCTGACGGTGCTGGCCGTGGCGTTTTTCGCGCCGCCCGCATATCTGATTTACGCCGCGAAAAAGGAAAAGGACGCGCATACGCTGAAGCTGGTACGGGGCATTTCCCTGCTGTCCCTGGGACTGACGCTGCTGGCGCTGGTGCTGAACGTGCTGTCCGCCATGGGAACGGTGACCATGGGAAACGCCCTGTTCTGCGTGCTGATCGTGGTGTCCAGCCCCATGGTTTGCAGCGGCTACTGGGCACTGAGTCTTTTCCTGTGGGCGTGCCTTCTGATGGTCAGTCACTCCCTGCTGAAGAAGGTTCTTAACTGAATCTTTACCACATATTGTGCGTACAAGCACCGGCTGACCACAATATGTTGTGTGTTAACTCAAAAGAGGTAAAACGTCGAAAAATGGCTGTGCTATAGTCCCAAATGGATAGAGGAACCTCTGAGTTTAACAGCAAAGCGCTGACAGCTGGTTGAAAAATATCCCAATACCGTGCCAACGCCGCACTTTTTAGGGGGCTCCCTGAAAATTTCGGGAGGGTTTGGTATGATAAGAAAATTGGTAGCCAGGGGGCTGCTGTCAGTTATGTTGGCGGCAGCTCTTTTTTCGTTGTTCCGGCTTCCCGCCGCAGCGGAGTCGGTGTATCAGGAGATCACCGGCATGGACGGCCTGACAGATGGGCAGTACGTGATGGTGACGCCCATGGGGCTTGCGCCGGGGGAGTTGCGGGAGACGGAATTCATGATCGCCGCAAAAGCGCCTGTTATCGACGCCGACACGGTCGTGGACACCGTCGGTGCGGAATGGACTCTGACCATGACGGAGGACGGGGTCACGCTGATGGACGCTTACGGCATGTTCATCGCGCCTGTCGGGGACGGCGGCGACGGTGTTGCTGCCGGAGAATATGCATGGCAGGTTTTCCTGGAAAACGGGTACTTTTCCTTTCACGGCTACAGCGGGGATGAGCCGGTGACGCTGGTTTCCGACGCGATCTACGACTACAATTTCCGCGTATGCAGGGATACCGATATCGCGTTAGGCCCCGCGTCCTACGAAAGCCGCTTCACCCTGTACCGTTACACGGAGGCGCAGGTCGAACCGGAGCCGGTGCAGGTGGAAACATCGCCAAAAGTGACCGTTTCGCCGGAGGGCGGCATCGTTGCCGCCGGGGACGAGATCACCCTGAGCTGCGAGGATGAAACCGCCGACATTTATTTTGCACTTTCCGCCGACGGGGCGGATTATCCGGAGGCCGAGCCATACATCGACCCGATCCGCTTTGAAAAGGGCTTCGGCACGGTGTACCTCAAGGCATATTCCATCGCCGAGGGCTGCGAACCCGGGGAAGCGACCCAGGTCATTTTTACGGAGAAATTCGAGCTTGACTGGAATCTGTACTTCGGTCAGCTCCACGCCCACACCGATATTTCCGACGGCGACGGGAGTGTGGAGGACGCGTTTCAGTATGCGTCCCAGGTGGACGGCTTGGACTTTTTCGCCGTGACCGACCACAGCGATTCCTTTGACAACGCCGGTGCGGGCGCAGTCGGCAAAGACGGCACGGACATCAGCGCCGACTGGGCGGCTGGAAAGCGGGCGGCGGCTTCCGTGACCGGCGAGGATTTCGTGGGGCTTTTCGGCTTTGAGGTGACCTGGCCGGAGGATAAGCAGCTGGGGCATATCTCCACCTTCAACACCCCCGGCTGGCAGACCAGAGATCAGGAAGATTTTACCAACGTCACCACCGCGCTGGAAAATTACTACAAGGCGCTGACCACCGTCCCCGGTTCCGTCAGCCAGTTCAACCACCCGGACGACATTCATGGGAATTTCGAGCGGTTCGACCACTACAATCCCAAATATGACGCGGCAGTCTCCCTGCTGGAAGTGGCCGGGGAAGACGGCGTGGTGGACTGCGCGTATTACGACCTGGCGCTGGACGAGGGCTGGCACGTGGCGCCCACCAACAACCAGAACAACCACAACGGGCAGTGGGGCGACGCCAGCGACGCGCGGACTGTGGTACTGGCGAAGGATCTGACGGAGAAATCCCTGTACGCCGCCATGAAAGGCCGCCGGGTCTATGCCACCCAGGACAGCGATCTTGCCATTTTCTACGAGCTGAACGGCGCGGTCATGGGCAGCATCCTCCCCAAATCGGAGAAAGCGGAAATCACCGTTTTCCTGAGTGACCCCACGGATGAGGCCATCGGCAGTGTGGAAGTGGTGGCCGACGGCGGGGAAGTGATTCGCAGCGCCTATGTCGGAACGCCTGCGCAGATGCTGGAACTGTCCGTCCCCGGCGGATACAGCTATTATTATCTCCGCGTCACCCAGCCGGACGGGGACGTGGCCGTAACCGCGCCCGTGTGGATGGACGGGTATGACGATATCGGCATCGGGAGCTTCACATCGGACACCCTCACCCCTGCCCGGGACGAGGAAATCGGGCTGACGGTGGAGCTGTACAATGACGAGTCGGTGGAATTTGATCTGGACGCGCTGTCGCTTTATGCCGACGAGACGCTTGTCAGCACAGTCTCCGATCTGGGAGAAGTTGCGGGGATGAGCACGCTGGACTACACCTTCTCCTACGCCCACCCGGAATTGGGCGTGACGGAGTTCCGGGTCGAGGCGGCCGGCAGCGTGAACGGAGAAGACCGCACCTACGAGGACACGCTGAGCCTGAGCTTCCACGTTCCGGAGCAGGTGAAGCACATCGCTGTGGACGCATCCCACGACAATTCCGGCACGGGGAATCTGAAACGGCTGGCAGAAATTGCCGCCCGGAACAGCATTTCGGTGAAGAAATTTGAGACGGAGCTGCCGGAAAACAGCGACCTTCTGCTGATAACCGCCCCGTCAAAGCCCTTTGACGAAGAATTTGTGGAGAACGTCAGGATATTTGCCGAAAGCGGCGGCACGGTCATTCTCTGCGGTCAGGCGGATAAGGGGCACACCTCCGGCGAGATGAACAAGCTGCTGGAAGCCATGGGCGCAACGGTGCGCCTGAACGACGACACTGCGAGCAGTATATCCACCAACGTGTTCAACCCTGACTGCGGACTGACGAAGTCCCTGACACAGAAGCAGACCTACACCCAGCGCGCCGGCTGTACCGTAAATCCGGGGAGCGGAACCTGGCTGGTGAAGAGCCGCAGCACGGACGCGGTGCTCCTCGCCGTTGAAGGACTGCCAGGCGGCGGCAAAGTGTACGTCAGCGGCGGACTGTTCCTGGAAGACAGCGCCATGAAGGAGCCGGACAACGTCTGGAAGAGCGTCAGCGGGAATCTGGCCATTGGGGAAGCGCTGCTGAAAATTGAGCGGGCGGCGTATCCGGAGCTTGTCACCATCGGCGAAATGCGCTCCGGCAAGGCCGGGGAGGTATACCACATTCGCGGCTGGGCGACCTCCGGAACCTCCCATCCCGGCAACACTTTCTCCAAAACCATTTACCTACAGGACGATACCGGCGGTGTTGCCCTGGTGCCGTTTACTGAGGACGGTATCCAGGCCGGCAAGCCCATCGAAGTGGTCGGGCGGAAGGAAATCCGCAGCGGCAACGTGGTGCTGAAGATCATCGACTACGAAGTGCTGGACGAGCCGCTTTACAACTACACGCCGAAAACCACCCCGAACAAAACCGCCATGGACTACGAAGCAAACGGCGGTCGCCTGATGCAGGTGGAGGGCAGGGTGACGGATGTGACCTACACTGACGACAGAAAAGTCGTTTCCCGTATCACCCTGAAAGACGGAAACGGCGATTTTGCGGAAATTCTCATCGAGGACTACATTGTATCCGGCGCGGACGGGGAAAACGACCTGGCCTCCCAGGTGAAGAAAGGCCGCACCGTGCGGGCAATCGGCCTTCTCCATCTGGACAGCGACGGCACGCCGGTTCTCCGGGTGCGCAACTGCGACGAGGTGGTCTACGTGCCGCCCGTCCCGGTTTCCGGCGGCTCCCGCAGAAATCCCCGCACCGGCGATCTGATCTGGATCGCGGTGGGTGTGATGGCGCTGTCCGGAATCGGGCTGGCAGTGCTGCTGAAGAAGAAAAAACGGTAAAATAATGCCGGGGGCTGACCGCCCCCGGCATTCTTACATTAAATGTGTATGTACTGCTTATACGAGTTTTTAATAAAACGCTGAAAAGCGTTTTATTAGGCCGCAGGATTGCGGCCAGCGGCCACTGCCGCTAAAAAACGAAGTCAATACATTTCTTACCGCCGCCCAGGCGGTCTGCCGTGTAACGGCAGAATAAAATGATGAAATCATTTTATTAAGAAATAGTATTATTCAGCTTATCCGCCTTACAGAACAGGACGAAGCCGATGGCGAAGATAACGACCAGCGTGCCCACGGCCACGTTTTCGTTTTGCAGCTCCAGGCCGAAGACGTGGAGCGACCAGCCGTTGGTGAGCTGGCTGACCACGGCAATCAGGGTCGTACCCAGGAAGGACGCGCCCTTGCCGCAGATGTCCATCAGGCCAAAGTATTCGCCGCTGCGCTCCGCCGGGATGATCTTTCCCAGGTAGCTGCGGCTCAGCGCCTGAATGCCGCCCTGGAACATGCCCACCAGAACCGCCAGCACCCAGAACTGCCACTGGGATACCAGAAACACGGCGAACAGGGTAATGCCGGTGTAGCAGAGAATGCAGATCTTAATGAGCAGCCCCGTGTCATATTTGGCGGAGAACCGGCCAAAGGCGATGGAGCAGGGGAAGGCCACGAACTGGGTCAGCAGCAGCGCCAGCAGCAGTCCGGTGGTGTCCAGCCCCAGGGCGGTTCCGTAGGCCGTGGCCATGTCGATGATGGTATAAACGCCGTCAATGAAGAAGAAAAAGGCCAGCAGGTACAGGAAAATATGCTTCTGCTGCCGGACTTCCCGGAAGGTGTCTCTCAAACGCCGGAAGGTGGAAGAAACGGGGGCGCCGCCATGCTCCACAAAGGCGGTCTGGCGATAACGCCTCAGCAGCGGCTGGGTGCACAGGAACCACCACACGGCGGTAATCAGGAAAGAAACGACCATGGCCGTCCCCGCGCCGACGCCGATCTTATCCCCGAACAGCACCAGCAGCAGGCAGAGGATGAAGGGGATCACGGAGCCGATGTAGCCGTAGGCGTAGCCCATGGAGGAGACGGTGTCCATCCGCTCGTCGGTGGTGACCTCCGGGAGCATGGCGTCGTAGAACACCAGACTGGAGGAATAGCCCACTTTGGCGAGAACGAACACCACCAGAAACGCCAGCCATCCCGCCGTCACGCCCATGGCGGCGCAGCCGAGAACGCCCAAAAGCATACAGGCCATGAAAATGGGCTTTTTGAACCCCCGATGGTCGGCCAGCGTGCCGCAGATGGGGCCGATGATCGCAACCAGCAGCGTGGAGACGGAACCGGCGTAGCCCCAGTAGGACAAATACAATGACTCGTTCAGCCCGCCGGCGGTGGCGAGGGAATTAAAATAGATGGGAATCAGGGTCGAAACCAGCAGAATGAACGCCGAATTGCCGATGTCATAGAGGATCCAGCTCCGCTCCAGTGCCGTGAGTTTGCTTTTCTTCATTTCTACCACTCCTTAAATTTTAACCGAAGGCCGGGGCAAAATCCTCGCCCAGCGGTTCGCCGGTGCGCATGTGCTCGTCCAGCTGGTTAAGCAAAGCGGGATAGCGCTTGAGAGCGCGGTTGTACAGCACCAGCATTTCACTGTCCATCCACAGCCAGCGGTCGCTCCCGTGATCCGGCATGAGCTGATCCTCAATGGCCGGGCTGCGGGTCAGGTGCAGCAGGCGCTGGACGCGCTTGCGGTTCTTGCTCACCAGAAACCGGGTGGCGCGAGCCATGTTGCGGACGCAGGCGTTGATGTTCGCCGGGGTGGCGGGGGGATAAAAGAGGGCGACCGTGACGCACTCTCCCCGGGTCAGCCGCATGTGGGCGCTGCCGTCGTAGGTGTGGGGCTGGGGGATGCCGTCGGATTCCAGCAGATACCGGTCAAATTCCGATTCCAGCTCCACGTGGCGGGCGCTGCCGTCCGCTTCCTTTTTTTCCACGTAGGGGTGGCAGACGGAGTCCAGACAGTAATGCCCCAGCAGCCCCAGCAGATAGACCCGCCCGGCCTCGCTGCCCGCCTGGGCGCAGACCCGGGGGAAAAATTCCTGCCCGGACTGGGCGTGGAAGACGCCGCCCAGCTGTCCCGCTGCGGTTTTGATCAGGGGGTTATAGTAAAAGAAAATATCCGGCCCGTGCAGACCCATATCGTAAAGCCGCCGGAACCGCTGGATGCTTCGGCGGTCGTTGGGACACATCCCGGAGAGCAGCTGCTTTCCGAAGCGGTAATGGGCGTAATTTGCTGGCATGATCGGTCACCTCGTTGTTTTTTCTCACGTTTTCTCATTCTACATGATAATTCGGCAAAAGAGAAGCCCTTTTTTCAAAAATGTACTTCAAAGGCAACACCGCACAATTGTGCCTGCGAGTCTCAGCCGTCTTTTTGCCCCACTTCTTCAGTTTGAAAAACGAGAAATACATACAGTATTCCTTCGTTTTCCAAACTTTGAATTGGGACAAAAATCCTGGCTGAGCCTTCTTGTCAAATTATGCGGTGTTGCCCAAATTTCTGTAAACCCAAAACGTTGCAATGCTTACGGCACCGTGGTATAATGAGCAAAATTGCCATTTTTCGAGGTGCCGATATGGAAACACGCAAGCTTTATTATGAAGATTCTCACCTTTCCCGCTTTACATCGGAGGTGCTTTCCTGCGCGAAGGCCGCGGACGGATGGGAGGTCACGCTGTCTGCTACTGCCTTTTACCCCGAGGGCGGCGGTCAGGCGGGGGACTCGGGAACCCTGAACGGCGTCCGGGTGCGCAGTACCCGGGAACGGGAGGGGGCGGTGATTCAACTGTGTGAAGCGCCCCTGGAAGTGGGCGCGGAGGTCACGGGGGTGATCGACTACGACCTGCGCTTTGCGCGGATGCAGCAGCATTCCGGGGAGCATATCGTCTCCGGAATCCTGAACCGCCGCTACGGCTGCCACAACACCGGCTTCCACATGGGGGCGGACGTCATCACCATCGACTTTGACGGGGTGATTCCGCCCCAGGTGCTGCCGGAAATCGAAGCGGAGGCCAACGGGGCGGTGTGGCAGAATTTGCCTGTCCGCTGCTGGTATCCCAGTCCGGAGGAGCTGTCCGCCATCCCCTACCGCGCGAAAAAAGCCCTTGCATGGCCGGTGCGGATCGTGGAGATCCCCGGATACGACTGCTGCGCCTGCTGCGGCACCCACGTGGCGGCTACGGGGGAAATCGGTCTCATCAAGCTGCTGAGCGCGGTGAGCTTCCGGGGCGGCACCCGGATCGAGATGGCCTGCGGCTCCCAGGCGCTGGCGCTATTAAACGCGGCCTTTGACCAGAACCGGCAGGTTTCCCAGGCGTTTTCCGCGAAAATCACGGAGACCGGCGAAGCCGCACGACGGATGAACGAGCTGCTTTCGGCGCAGAAGTACCGCATGGCGGGGCTGGAAAAACGGGTCTTCGCCGGAATTGCAGAAAGTTATGGAAACTGCGGTGATGTCCTGCACTTTGAGGAAAACTTAAGTGCCGACGGCGTCCGGGAACTGGCGGATGCCATCGCGGACAAGTGCGGCGGCACGGCGGCGGTATTCAGCGGCGGCGATGGCGGCTATGCCTACTGCCTGATCGCCCGTCAGGGCGACCTGCGGCAGCTGAACCGGGACATGACCGCCGCGCTCCATGGCCGGGGCGGCGGAAAACCCCTCTGCCAGCAGGGACGGGTACAGGCGGCGAAGGGCGAAATCGAAGCCTTTTTCGCCGACCGGAAGTGAAATTAGCAGTTTGATGCGGAAAAAGAGGGCGCGAAGCCGCTTTTTGTTCATAAATTCGACTTTTATTCTCTTTGCGCTTATGCTATAATACCCAAAATGACCTGTGCCGCCGAAACTGTTCGGAAGACACAAAAGGAGAAACATATGGGAGTATTTGACAAAATTTTCGGCACCCGTTCCCAGCGGGAGATCAGGAAAATCCAGCCCACGGTGGATAAAATCCTGGCGCTGGAGGACGAATACAAGGCGCTTTCCGAGGAAGCCCTGAAGGCCAAAACCGCCGAATTCAAAAACCGGCTGGATCAGGGGGAAAACCTGGACGATCTTCTGCCGGAAGCCTTTGCCGCCGTCCGGGAGGCGGCCGACCGGGTGCTGGGAATGCGCCCCTACCCTGTTCAGCTCATCGGCGGCGTGGTGCTCCATCAGGGGCGCATCGCCGAGATGAAGACCGGCGAAGGCAAGACCCTGGTCGCCATTCTGCCCTGTTACCTAAACGCGCTGACCGGCAACGGCGTTCACGTGGTCACCGTCAACGAGTACCTGGCCAAGCGTGACTCGGAGTGGATGGGCAAGGTCTACCGCTACATGGGGCTTTCCGTCGGGCTGGTGATCCCCGGCATGACCCCGGCAGAGCGCCGGGAGGCCTACGCCGCCGACATCACCTACTGCACCAACAACGAGCTGGGCTTTGACTACCTCCGGGACAACATGGCGATCTACAAGTCCGAGCTGGTGCAGCGGGGTCACGCCTTCGCCATCGTGGACGAGGTGGACTCCATCCTCATTGATGAAGCCCGTACCCCCCTGATCATCTCCGGCAAGGGGGAGGATTCCTCCAAGCTGTACGAAATGGCCGACCAGTTCGTGTCCACCCTGCGCAGGCAGGTCTTCGCCAAGACCGACGAGAAGGAGATCCACGACGACTACGACTGCGACTACATCGTAGACGAAAAGCAGCGCACCGTGTCCCTCACCGCCAGCGGCATTGCCAAGGCGGAGAAGTTCTTCGGCGTGGAGAATCTGGCCGACGCGGAGAACGCCACCCTCTCCCACCACATCAATCAGGCCATGAAGGCCCGCGGCCTTATGAAGCGGGACATCGACTACGTCATCAAGGACGGTCAGGTCATCATCGTGGACGAGTTCACCGGCCGTCTCATGTATGGCCGCCGGTACAACGAGGGCCTGCATCAGGCCATCGAGGCCAAGGAGGGCGTGACCGTCGCCGGGGAGAGCAAGACCCTCGCCACCATCACCTTCCAGAATTTCTTCCGGCTGTACGGCAAGCTCTCCGGCATGACCGGCACCGCCCTGACGGAGGAAGAGGAATTCGGCGCCATCTACAATCTGGACGTGGTGGAGATCCCCACCAACCGTCCCGTCATCCGCGTCGACCACCCGGACGTGGTGTACAAGACCGAAGCGGGCAAGTTCCGCGCCATCATCCGGCAGGTGAAAGAATGCCACGAAAAGGGTCAGCCCGTGCTGGTTGGTACCATTTCCATTGAAAAGAGCGAAATCCTCAGCAAGCTTCTGAAGCGGGAGGGCATCCCCCACAGCGTTCTGAACGCCAAGCATCATGAGCAGGAAGCCCAGATCGTAGCCCAGGCGGGCAAGCTGGGCGCTGTGACCATCGCCACCAACATGGCAGGCCGTGGTACCGATATCATGCTGGGCGGCAACGCCGATTTCCTGGCGAAAGCGGAGCTTGCCCGGATGGACTTCCCGGAGGAACTTCTCCAGGAGGCTGACTCCTACGCCGAGACCGACGACCCGGAAATCCTGAAGGTTCGCCATACCTATGAGGAGCTGCTGAAAAAGCACAAGGCTGCCATCGCCCAGGAGGCGGAGCAGGTTCGCGCCGCCGGCGGCCTGTTCATCATCGGCACCGAGCGCCACGAGTCCCGGCGAATCGACAATCAGCTGCGGGGACGTTCCGGCCGTCAGGGCGACCCCGGCGAAAGCCGCTTCTACCTGAGTTTGCAGGACGATCTGATGCGCCTGTTCTCCACCGACCGGGTAATGAGCATGATGGACTCCCTGGGTCTGGACGAGGACACACCCATTGACGCGAAAATCCTCAGCAACGCCGTGGAAAACGCTCAGAAGAGCGTGGAATCCCGGAACTTCCGCGCCAGAAAGAACGTTCTGGAATACGATAACGTTATGAACACCCAGCGTGAGGTCATCTACGCCCAGCGGCAGAAGGTGCTGGACGGGGAAGATCTGCGGGAGAACATGATGCAGATGCTCCGCTCCCTTGTGGAGAGCAGCGTTTCCACTGCCCTCAGTGAGCACGGCGGCGTGGTGAACGAGGACGGCCTGAAGGGTCTTGCCAACGCCATGGAGGGTATCTACTTTGCCAAAGGCACCCTGGCGTCCCGCCGGGAGCAGCTGCTGGCCATGAACGCAGACGAGCTGACGGACACCGTTTTTGAAATTGCCCAGCGCACCTACGAGGCCAAGGAGAACGCTTACACCCCCAAGATCATGCGGGAGCTGGAGCGCGTGGTCATGCTCCGGGTGGTGGACGAATACTGGATGGACAACATCGACGCCATGGACGACCTGAAGCAGGGCATCGGTCTGCGGGCCTACGGCCAGCACGACCCGGTGGTGGCCTACAAGGAAGAGGGCTACCAGATGTTCGAGGCCATGATCACGGCCATCAAGGAGGAGACCATCCGCCGGATGTTCCTGGTGCAGCTGCGTCCCGCCCAGGAAGTCAGACGGGAAAAGGTTGCGAAAGAGACCGGCACCTCCGCCCCGGACAAGTCCCAGGTCAAGCGTGCGCCGGTGCGCAAGGAGCACAAGGTCGGTCCCAACGATCCCTGTCCCTGCGGCAGCGGCAAGAAGTACAAGAAGTGCTGCATGCAGAAGGACAAGCTCGAAAGTTAAATTGGCAGAGAATCGGAAGTAAGGCGTAAAACGCCTTACTTCCGACGCGCGAAAACGAGATTATGATACGAACACAGAAATACGAGACACTCCAATATCTGACCGCCGACGGCATCCCCGTCCCCCACGGGTTCACCACCCGCCTGGGCGGCGTCAGCACCGGCACCCAGAGCAGCCTGAATCTGGCCGTAGGCCGGGGGGATACCCTGGAAAATGTGGAGGAAAACCTCCGCCGCCTCGGCCGCGCCGTGGGCTTCGACCCGGAAAAACTGGTGATGACATTGCAGATCCATTCGGACATCGTCCGGGTGGTGACGGAGAAAGACCATATCGGCCTGTGCCACCGGGACTATCCCAAGTGCGACGCCCTGGTGACAAACACCCCCGGCGTGGCACTGCTGGTGTTCACCGCCGACTGCACGCCGCTGCTGCTTTTTGACCCTGTGACCGGGGCTGTGGGCGCGGCTCACGCCGGCTGGCGGGGAACTGCCCAGGCCATCGGCGCGAAGGTGGTTCAGGCCATGGCGGAGAACTTCGGCGCGAAGCCGGAGAACATCCGCGCCGCCGTCGGCCCCAACATCGGCATGTGCCATTTTGAGACCGACGCCGACGTCCCCGAGGCCATGCGCGCCGCCTTTGGTTCGGAGGTGGACGCTTACATTGAAAAACGGGGCGAAAAGTACCATCTGGACTTAAAGCAGATCAACGCCATGGTTCTGCGCCGCTGCGGCGTGGAACAGATTGACATCAGTGACGACTGCACCGTATGCAGCTGCGACCGCTTCTGGTCTCACCGGGCGACCGGCGGAGAGCGGGGGTCCCAGGGCGCGGTGATCGTCTGTCAGGAGGTGACGGGATGAAAAAGGGAATATCCGCGCTGCTGGCGCTCGTTCTTTGCCTGGGGTGCTTCACCGGCTGCGTCCGGAGCATCGACAATTCCGCCTACGTCCCCACGGGAAACGCCATCCTGATGGAAGGCGAGGAGCCGGAGGAGGAAACCATTGCGCCGGACTCTCAGGATCTGACCCTGGCCTACTATCCCGACCGCTCCATGAACCCCCTGTACGGCAGCGACTACACCAACCGTGTGGTCATGTCTTTGATGTATCAGCCGCTGTTCGCGGTGGACGCCAAGAACAACACGACCCCCATTCTGTGCTCCAGCTATCATGTCACCCCGGATAACCGCACCTGGACGATCTACTTAGAGCCGGACGCCACCTTCTCCGACGGCACCCGGGTCACGGTGCAGGACGTGGTTGCGAGCTACGAGCAGGCGCGGCAGAACGTGTATTACAAGGGGCGCTTCACCCACATTGCCCGGGTGGAGCTGTCCAGCGACGGCGGCGTGGACTTTTTCCTGGATACGCCGTACCAGAATCTGGCGCTGCTGCTGGATATCCCCATCGTCAAGGCCTCGGAAGTGACCGCAGACAACCCCCTGGGCACCGGCCCCTACTCTCTGGAAGAGGGCATCGGCGGCAAGCATTTGCAGCGGGTGGTGAACTGGTGGTGCAGCAGCGAAGACCTGGTGGCGAAGGATTCCTCCATCGCCCTGGTGGAGGCGGAGTCTCCCGCCCAGATCCGGGACGAGTTTGAGTTTTCCGGCCTGAGCGTGGTCTGCACCAATCCCCAGACGGACTCCTACGCCGACTACCGCTGCGACTTTGAGCTGTGGGAAGTGGACAGCGGCTACCTGATGTATATCGGCTGCAACGTCACCTGGAGTAATTACTTTGACGACGGCACCCTGCGTACCTTCCTGACCTACGGCATCGACCGGCAGGCGCTGGTGGACAACAACTACGGCGGACTGGCGCTGCCCACGACCCTGGCTGTTTCCCCCATGTCGCCGTATTACAGCAAAAGTCTGGCGGCGAATTATGATTACAACGAAATGCGCTTCATCGATGCGGCCAGCAAGCTTCGCGTCCCCACCAACGACAAGGGCGTGCCGAGAACGCTCAAGCTGCTGGTCAACAGCGACGATTCCGCCCGTCTGCGCTGCGCCCGGAACATCGCGGCCACGCTGACGGAGCTGGGTCTTGCCTGCGAAACGGTGGAAAGTCCCACCAGCGTCTACGAAGCCCGGCTTCAGGCGGGCAACTACGACATTTACCTGGGCATTACGAAGCTGCCCGCGACGGGAGATCTGTCGGAGTTCTTCCGCCCCTGGGGCGACATGAGCTGGGGCGGCATTTCCAACGAGACGATCTACAACATGGTCAATCAGTCTCTGGAGAACAGCGGCAACTACTATAACCTGTACAAGCTGCTGGCGGACAACGGCCATATCATCCCCGTAATGGCCGGTTACTACGCCATCTACGCCAAGCGGGGCGTGCTGAGCGACCTGAACCCCGCCCGTGACAATGTGTTCTACTACACCCTGGGCAAAACCATGGAGAGCAGTAAAGTAGCAACACAGTTCAGCTGACTATCCAATATATCTACCAACAGGAAAGGAAGAAGATCATGAAAAGAGTCATTGCCCTGACGCTTGCGCTGACGCTGCTGCTGTGCGGCTGCGGCGCAAAGAGTACACCTGCCGCGACCCCCACTGCGGCGCCGGAAACCACCGCAGCACCCACTGCGGAACCTACCACGGAGCCAACGACAGAGCCGACCACCGTGCCCACAACGGAACCGGAGATTTATGTCAACCCCCTGAACGGCGAAATCCTGGACGCGCCCTTCACCGGCCGTATCTTTGCCAACACCGTGAGCAATCTGGCGGACAACATTCCCCATGTGGGCGTGGTGAAGGCGGACATGCTGATCGAGTGCTACGTCAACATGGACAGCGTGGTGCGCTGCCTGGCGCTGTTTACGGACATCGATTCCGTGGATGCCATCGGCTCCACCCGTTCCACCCGTCCCATGTTCAACAGCATCGCCCAGCACTATGACCTGATCCTGTCCCACGCGGGCGGTTCCGATCAGGCACTGAAGGACGCCAAAGACCGGGGCGTGGAGAATTTCAACATCGACTCCTGGGCGGTTGCCTCCACCGGCGCTTCCTACCGGGACACCGAGCGCAAGGGCGCACTGGAAAACACCCTTTACGGCATCGGCTCCGGCATCAAGGCCTACGCCGAGTCCCAGGGCTACCCCATGACCCTGGAGCGGGATTACGGCTTCAGCTTCACCGACGACGGCACCCCGGCTGACGGCGTTGAGGCAAAGGACATCAGCATCACCCTGGTGTACAAGAAAGCCCGGAAGGAGACCCGGATGGTCTACGACGAGAGCACGGGCAAGTACGCCTTCAACCAGTACGGCAAGGTCATGACCGACCTGAAGACCGAGGAAGTCGAAGCCTTCCGGAACGTCATCGTCATGTACGCGGACATCACCACCACCGGCATTTACCACATTGCGGACTTCTCCGCCGGCGGCAAGGGCTATTTTGCCTGCGGCGGCAAGCTCATCCCCATCGTCTGGATGTGCGCAGGTGACAAGGAACCGTTCCGCTTCTTCACGGAAAGCGGCGAGCCGCTGGAGCTGGGCCGGGGCAACACCTACATGGCCATCTGCACGCCGGAGTCCCCCGTAGTCTGCGAAGGAATGCCGGAGCAGCCCGCCGAAACCACGGCCGCGTCCTGAGTTTGGGGCGGATATTCCGGGAAATGAAAAGCGCCCGCAGCGTCACGCGGCGGGCGCTTTTGCGCGAATGAGCAACATGCACCGAAAAATAGCAAAAACTGATCGGAATTTTACGAAAATTACACTTTACAACGCAGCGGGATTATTGTATAATGGATTCCGTACGGAGATATCGAATGCCGTACCTGAAAAGTAAAATACTGCTTTTGGCAGTA
>CAKTKC010000021.1 GCA_934569225.1 uncultured Oscillospiraceae bacterium
TTTCTGTCATTCCCAGCAGTTAAAGGCATGGCGGCCCACGGGAGGACGCCGCCATGCTGTTTTACTATCATTATAATGTAGTAAGTATAAAAGGACAAGCATATATGTCATCGGACGATTCTCCGCGTTTTATGAAAAGCACTGGACGTTCTGTGACCGCTTCCCGTGGCGGAAATATTTCGCGCCGGACGCTGCGGCTCAGCCGAGTGCGAAGTGAAACGCCTTGTAGTTCTCTGCGCCGGTGTGCGGATAAAAAAGCTGCCCTGCTTGTGCGCAGGGCAGCTTGAATATTCTTAGTAATGTTGCAGCAGGCGATTTTCGCAACTGCGCATCGCCGGTTCCTCTACGCCATTTTTACGCCATTTCTGCGTGGGGATGCGTAGGGAAATAGGAACTTTTATGTTTTGACTTCATCCGAAAACACCTGTCCTATCAAGCTTTATCGGCATTTGTGCGTTTGCGGAGAGTTTCAGAAACAGGCTCGCTTTCGACGATACCTAATTTCATATATACTCATTCTCCTTCGATTTTCCTTGATTTTCAAGGGGTTTCAGCGTTCGGCGTCTCGGCTGTTACACCATTTTGCTGAAACTGCCTAACGGCACAGGTGTGACATATTGCAAGGCCTAAATTATAGCATATACCGTCCTTTTTCTCAAGCAGTTACGTGAAAAAACTCTCTGCATATTTGTGATTTTTTCGGAAAGTCCTTGCTTTTTGTCCGCTTTGGCGATTATAATTGGAACGATATCTGACATGTAAAGTCAAACCGACCGCAGCTGCTTAGACGAGGTATATAAAAGCATGAATTACCAGGGATTGATCATTTACCGCACCAGGATACAGCGGAACTGGAGCCAGGCTGGATTGTGCAAAGGAATTTGTACAGTATCCTATTTATCAAAAATCGAAACCGGCAAAGCCGAGCCGTCGGAGGAGGTTTTGCAGCTTCTCCTGGATCGGTTGGGCTTGAAAATGGATAAGGAAACAGAGCGGGAGGCCGCCGAGCTTGCAGATCAGGGTTGGGAACTGTTATTTGACGGCAGGAGCGAAAAACTGGCAGAACTGTTGAAGAATATAGATATGGAGCATTACCGGGCTGCTCCTGCATGGCTGGATCTGGCATTGCTTTCTCTCGAAACGCCCCTGGACGCTGCCTTGGAACCCTGTATGGACACACGGCAGCTGGCCCTGCAGCGGATCCACCAGGGAAAAGCAGCAGAGGCAGTGCGTCTCATACCCAATGCATTTACCTTCTTGTCGTTTGGCATCACAGACTATAATGCCGGAAACTATTCTGCTGCCGTGGATCATTTGCAGACCGCCTATGAGCTGGCAAGCAGGGACGGTGCTGCGCGGATCATGCTGAAGGCAAAGATTTTCCTCGGCAACACCTACTGCAACCGTCAGGATCTGCCCAACATGGAGCATCATTATCAAGTCGGAAAGCGGCTGGCGGAAGATCTGCAGGATCAGAATGCCTTGCAGGCGATCGGTTACAATACTGCCTCGACATGGATCGAGGTCGGACGCTATGAGGATGCCTACACATGGTTTTCAGCGCAGGAGTCCCCGACATTTCTGTCCCTGCACAAGCTGGCAATCTGCTGCGAAAAGACCGGGCGGCGGGAAGAGGCCCTTCGTGCTTTAAAGCAGGCGGAGGGGGTGGACCCCGACGAAGCGGAACGCGATCTTGCGCTGCAGCTTCTTAGGCTGGTTCGGTACCGGCTTGAATACCCCGATTATCTTTCCCGCGACGAATACGGTTCGCTGCTTTTGGATTGCTTTGACCGCATTCAAAGGGAACTGCCCTTTGGCTATACGGCCTTCCACTTGCCTTGGATGCTGGAATGGTATAAAGCGGCAAGGCAATATAAAAAAGCCTGTGAGCTCCTTGAGAAGTTTCCTGGCAAGACGTTATAAGCCGCATATTAATCTTGTTTTTGAAAAAAACTTTCCCAAATATGCCGTCTTTTACTTATTTTACCAATGTGCTATACTGTGTGCAGAGGTGAAAAATATGAATACGGTAAAACTTTGGACACGAAATTTTCGCTTGGTGATTCTTGCATCCGCGATGGGTACATTAGGATCCATCGCCGGCGGTTTTGCACTGGCATTCCTGGTGTTTGATGAGACCGGCAGCACTCTGGCATCTGCGCTGATCGTAGCGATTCAGCTTATTCCGTATCTTTTGCTGCCGGTTTTGATTGCACCGTTCATGGATCGGGTTCCCCGTAAATCTTTTCTGGTGGCGGGCGATGCCGCAAATGCAGTTCTGCTGGCCGGAATGGGAATATGGCTGCTGTTTTTTCAATTTTCTTATGTGGGTTATCTGGCGGTATCTTTGCTGCTGTCCTGCCTTGGCGCGGTAGATGAGCTGGCGTTTACAAGCATTTATCCCGAACTGATCCCGGAAGGCGCCGAGCAAAAAGGCTATGCAGTATCCTCCATGCTCTATCCGGTTCTGAAGGTCGTCATGACGCCGCTGGCCGCGGTTCTGCTCGATGCGATCGGTGTCGCATGGATATTGATCGCGCAAAGCGGTCTCTCGCTTGCGGCAGCCATTACGGAAAGCTATATCCGTCTGGACGAAACCGAACGGAAACAGCGCACGCCATATTCTCTGGGGGCATGGATCGAAGACATCCGGGAAGCGGTACAGTATCTGAAAAAGGAGCGCGGTCTGCGCAGTATTTATGAGTACATGGCCGTTACCAACGGCGTTGCCAATGGTTTTTCCCCCATTCTGGTAGCATTTTTCCGCACGTTTCCGGGCTTCACCGCTGCTATGTATTCCGCATTTTCCGTGGTGGAGTTCGCCGGAAGAACGATTGGCAGTACGATCCAATACCGGGTCAAGATCCCGGAGGAAAAGAGATATGGCTTCACATTCATTGTATATCAGTTTTATGAAGCCATGGATATGTGCCTGCTTTGGCTGCCCTATCCGCTTATGCTGGTCAACCGCGGGATCTGCGGCTTCCTCGGCAGCAACAGCGCAATTTTGCGGGAAACCACCGTGCAGCGCTATATTTCGGAAAGGCTTCGCTCACGCATCAACGCTTTTAACGGGGTACTGTTAACCGTTGGCTCGAGTGTCTTCTCCTTGCTGATGGGCTTCCTTGGGGAAATCCTTGATTATCGCTGGTGTGTCACAGCAGGCGGTGCTGCCGCCATGCTTGCCAGTTGGCTTCTCATTTGGGGCAGACGCGGCGATGTGAGAAAGGTATACGAAGTAAGGGATTGTCATTGAGAATAAACCGTATTGTGGATGATACGGGCAAGGCATGACTTGCCGCAGAGGGGGGATGTTTGGCAGACGTCCCCCCTCACCCATTTGCCATTTTCTTTTTTGTATGATATTCTTTTAGAAAAATCTTCCATTCCGCGTTTTTCTGCGTGTATAGGGGTGAAGCTACTAAAAAAGGAGGCGGCGACATGGATGACAGTGAAATTCTCGATTTGTATTTCGCCCGGTCGGAACAGGCCATTGTTCAGACTGACCAGAAATATGGATTTTATTGTTACAGTATTGCCAAACGTATTTTATCCGATCCCCTGGACGCTGAGGAAAGCGTCAACGATACCTATTACTCCGCCTGGAAGCTGATCCCACCCCGCAGACCCCAGCGGTTTTCCACCTTCCTGGGAAAGATCACCCGGAATCTTGCCATCGACCGCTGGCGGAAGAATACCGCCGAAAAGCGGGGGAAGGGGGAGACGCAGGTGCTGCTGGACGAGCTGGCGGAGTGCGTCGCCGGAAGCGAAAGCCCGGAGACGGAGCTGCTTCGCAAGGAGCTGACCGCCTCGCTGAACCGCTTTCTGCGGAAGCTCCCGGAAAAAGACCGCACCGTCTTTCTGCTCCGGTATTACTATGCCGGTACGAAGGAAGACATTGCCCGGAAGACGGGGCTGTCTTCCAATCAGGTGAAGTACATCCTGCAAAAGGTAAGAAAACAGTTGGCCGACACACTCAAAAAGGAGGGTTTACAATGACGGCTTATCAACTTTTCCGGGGACTGACCGGCGTGGACGGGGAACTGCTGGCGGCGGCAGAGCTGGTGGATTCCCGGAAGGAACCTGCCCCAAAGAAACTGCCCGCAAGGAAAATCTGGCTTGTTGCAGCGGTCATTGCGCTGGCGCTGCTTTTGGTAGGGTGCGCGGTGGCCTATGCCTTAACTGTTTTCGGCAGTCCCGCAGAGATGATCGCCGGTCTGTACGGAGGGGCTGACAGCGCCGCCCCATTCGAAGATTCCGACCCGGATCGGCCGAACGCCGCCTGGACTGTTCCGGGGTATGAAAAGTCTCCCGTGGAGGAAACCGTTGCTCAGGAGCTTCAAAAATGGGTTTCCCCCGTGGGGAAAAGCATTTCCACAGACGGCTACACCCTGACGGTCGATGCCTATGTCTACGACAGCACCACCCAATGCGGGTTTATCACCATGCTTCTGACCCACGACGCGCCGATAGAGCTGTCCCCAGGCCGGAACGGTTTGCTGGGCAGTGTTCCCGTAAACATCAATCAGTACGGCTATGCCTATCTGATACCCGAAAAGACGACGGACACCCAGCTGGCGTTTACCTACTATTTCCGGGCGGATATGCAAAATGGAACGAATCTGCTGGTATCCTTCCCGGATTTTGAGGAGGAAGCCAAATGGGAGGAATACGAGAAAAACCGTTCCGCTGAAATAGAGACCATTCGTGAGCGGCTGAAGCAGGAGCTTACCCCGCAGGAAGCCGCTGAGAAAATGGAAGCGCTGGGTTACGGGAGCGGCGGCTATACCGGAGAATATGACGACTACTATTATCTGGCGGCTCATGAATATGATGCTGCCCACAGCGCAGACCGGCTCAGCGAGGAAGAGATAGAACGTCAGGCGCTGGAGAAAAATTTACGGGAAGAACTGACACCGGAGGAAGCGGTGGAACAGCTTCGTTCCCTCTGGGGAGACGAACTGGTAGACGAGATTTTCGCCGACCGGATGGAGGAGATGACCGCCTTCGCATACCTCACACTGTCGGAAAGAGCCTACGAGCAAGCCCACATGGACGAAATGGTGTGCGTTTCCCTCCCGGACGGCGGCAGTCTGCCCCATCGGACCTTTGGTCAGGGGGATGTTTATGTAAACTCCCTGTGCATTCGCATCCGGTCTTCCCGTTACGCGGAGCCGGGCGGCGATATCCAGACCCTCATCTTCCACATGACGGACGGCACCGACTTTGTCGTTGTGGACAGCGTGATAGACAACACCCTGTTCAAGCGGGTCATTGAACACGGTGATTTTCTCGACATGTTCAACAGCGCGATCAACATCGATAAAATACAGTCCGTGGAGGTCGTTGGCAAGCTGTCCGGCGCAACACTGGAAGCCGATGCGGATTGAGTAACAGCGTGAACAGCGCCCCGTTTCCCCACAGATCGGGAAACGGGGCGCATTTTGCTGTTGACATCCGGGATTGCGCGCGGCATAATAGTTGTACATACAACGATGTATCTACAACGAGTCAGGAGGCTGCCATGGACATTACGGAACGGAAGATCACCAAAATCGCCCGGGAGACGGAAAAGCTGGTTCTGCGCACCATGCGGGAAACCGGCGTCGGCACGGCGGAGATCGATCTGATCCATGCCCTGCGCCACAATCCCGGCTGCACCCAGGCGGCGCTGGCGGAGCTGCTGCACGCGGACAAAGCCGCCATCGCCCGCAGAACGAAGAATCTGGAAGCGAAGGGCTACCTTGTCCGCCGGGACGCCCCCAACGACCGGCGCAGTCAGCTGCTGTACCCCACGGAAAAGGCGGAGAGCCTGAAATCCTCCAAAGCGGAGATCGAAGCGGCCTTTTACGAATACCTGACGGATACGCTGACAAAAGAGGAAGCCGCCGCCTTTGCCGCCGCGCTGAACAAGCTCTACGCGGCGTCCAAGGCAGAAAGCCGGGCGGGCTTCCCGCACTTTATTCAGGCGGCAAAGGGGGGACGACAGCGATGAAGCGTGAAAAAGCCTTCCGCCCGGACAGGATCGGCGCGTATTTCCGCGTCGAATGGCTGCCGCTGGCGCTGGTGACCCTTTCCGGCCTGATCTACAACATCGGTCTGCTTGCCACGCCATGGTTTGAAGGGCGGCTGGCGCAGTGCCTTGCGGACATTCTGGGCGGAAATGCCACCGCCGGGAAAATGGCGGTTCTGGTGCTTGCCTATATTCTCGTCACGCTGGGGGTGCAGGCCGCGCGGTTTATCAAGCGGTTCTATGTCCGCCGCTTCGCCAACAACATCAACCGCCGGATGAAGGGCATTCTGTACGCCAATCTGGTGCGCAGAAGCCGTGCATCCCTGGAACAGGAGGGCGCGGGGGAGCTGATGACCAAGGCCATCTCCGATATAGACGACTGCGTGGAGGGAATGCGGAAATTCACCACCGAGGTCTTCGACACCGGCGTGGCGCTGGTGGGCTACGCCGTCATGCTTCTGGTGTACGACTGGCGGCTGGCAATCCTGAGCCTGCTGTTCACGCCGGTATCCTACGTCTGCGCGGCGTGGATGAAGCGGAATGTCCAGCGGGCGGGCGCGGCCTACAAAAAAGCGGCGGGCGCACTCAGCACGGCCACGCTGGATCGGGCGCAGAACGCCGTAACCTACCGCATTTACGGCTGCGAAAGCACCCGGGAGGGGCAGTACGAGCATACGCTGGACACCTACGAGAAGACCGCCGTCCGCAGCAACGTATGGCAGTCGGCCCTGCCGCCGCTGTATCTGGCCGTGTCGGAGGCGGGGGTGCTGTTCATTCTGTGGTTCGGGGCGAAAAACGTCCTCGGTTCCGGGTGGCGCGCCTGGGACATTGCGGCGTTCACCACGTTCCTCTCCTGCTTTACCAAGCTGACGGTGAAATCCTCCAAGGTGGCGAAGCTGTTCAACTCGGTGCAGAAGGCGGAGGTCTCATGGAAGCGCATTCAGCCGCTGATGAAGTCCCCGGAGACGCTGGAGCCTCTCGCCGTTCCGTCAGCGGCGGACGTGACCCTTGAGAATCTTTCCTTTGCCTACGGCGACCAGCCGGTTTTCTCCGGGCTGAGCCTGACGGCGCATCCGGGGGACATCATCGGCGTCACCGGGCCGGTGGCCTGCGGCAAGTCCACCTTCGGGCGGGTGTTTCTCTGCGAAGCGCCCTACGGCGGCTCGGCAAAATTCGGGAAGACCGAATTTTCCACCCTCACCCCCCGCCAGATCGCGGCGACTGTGGGATACTTAGGACACGACCCGGAGCTGAGCGCCGACACGATTCAAAATAACGTTCTCTGCGGAAGCGATCAGGACGCGAAGCCCTGGCTCGCCGCGGCGGCACTGGATCATGAAGTGCTTGCCATGGAAGCAGGGCTGGACACCGTCGTCGGCAGCAGCGGCACGCGGCTTTCCGGCGGTCAGGCGCAGCGGCTGGCGCTGGCAAGAACTCTTGCCCACCCCAGACCCGTTCTGGTTCTGGACGACCCCTTCTCCGCGCTGGACAGAAATACCGAGGATACCGTGTTCGCAAATTTGCAGGAATACGCAAAGGATAAGGTCGTGTTCCTGATCTCTCACCGGCTGTATCACTTCCCGCAGATGCGCAGCGTAATCTTTATGGAGGACGGCAAGGCCACCGTCGGCACCCACGAGGAATTGATGGCATCCGTTCCGGTGTACCGGCAGCTCTATGAAAGCCAGACAGGAGGGCAGACTCATGAATAAAAACGGTGTGTTTGCCGCCATACGGACGGCAGCAGCGACCCACCGTCTTCTCACGGTGGGTACGGTTCTCTGCGTGGCGGCGTCGGTGGGCGCGTCCCTGCTCCCGCCGCTGCTGCTGGCGCGGGTGGTCGATCGCCTGACCGCGGGCAATGGGCTGACGTTTCTCGCGGTACTGGGCTATTTTTGCAGTCTTGCGCTGGAGGGGCTGCTTTCTTCCGCGCAGGAAAGCCTGCTCGTGCTGTTCGGCCAGAAAATGACCCATGCCCTGCGTTCGGAAATGTCCCGGAAGCTGACCCGGCTGCCCGCAAGCACCCTTGTTGACCAGAATCCCGGCGAGGTCGCCGCCCGGTTTTCCGGGGATGTGGACACGGTGGAGGCGCTGTTTACCTCCGGCATCATCAGCATGGTGGCGGATGCGTGCCGCATTCTGTCCATCATGGCGATCATCGCGGTGAAAAATACCGGCCTCGCCCTGATCCTGCTGCTGGTTCTGCCCCTGTTCGCCCTGCTTACACGCCATGTGCAGAAGCGGATGCTGGCTGCCCAGCTGGACAACCGCCGCGCCGTCGCCGCCGTGTCCGGCCAGGTGCCGGAGACGTTACACAACATCCGCACCATTCGTGCGCTGGGGCTGGAAGATTACATGGAGCGCCGCTACGACCGGCGCATTTCGGACGGCTACGCAGCCATGGAGCGCACCAATTTTTACGACGCCATCTATTCCCCGGTGGTTCTGCTGCTGAACGCCGTCGTGGTGGGCATCGTCATGCTGCTGGCCGCCTCCGGAAATGCGGAAATTCTGTGTCTGTTCGGCATGTCGGTTGGTACGTCGGTGGCCGTTATCAGCTACATATCCCGCATTTTCGCGCCCATTGAGAGCCTTGGCATGGAGATTCAGACCATTCAGTCGGCCATGGCCGGGGTCAAGCGCATCGACGCATTCTTAAGCCAGCCGGAGCGCGTCATCCCGGAGCATCGGGAAACCCCCGCCCGTGGGGACGTGGTACTGTCCCACGTGACCTTCGGCTACGGGGAAAAGCCCGTTCTGCGGGACTTTTCCATGACCGTAAGGCAGGGCGAGCAGGTCACGCTGGTCGGCCGGACGGGCGCGGGGAAGAGCACCGTGTTCAAGCTTCTGCTGGGGCTTTACCGTCCGGAGGCCGGAAAAGTCACCATTGGCGGCGTGGACGTTTCGGCCATTTCGGATCAGGAGCGCCGCACCTGCATCAGCTGTGTGGAGCAGCATTTTTCCCGCGTGCCGGGGACGGTGCTGGATCAGATCACCCTTGGTGACCCCCAGATAACGGAAGCCATGGCGAAGAACGCGGCGCGTCTGGCCGGAATTGACGCGGCCATCCAGGCATTGCCGGAGGGCTACGCCACGGTATGCACCGAGGGCATGTTCTCTCAGGGCGAATGGCAGCTTCTGTCCATCGCCCGCGCCGCGGCGGCTGACCCGGCGGTGCTTCTGCTGGACGAGATCACGGCCAATCTGGACGCCGAGACAGAGGAGCGCGTCCTGGAAGCCCTGCGCCGCGCCTCTGAGGGGCGCACGGTTCTCTCCGTTTCCCACCGCGTTTATGAAAGCTTAGGCGGAAGAACTGTAGAGATCAAGCCGCTGGGCTAATGCAGGCCATGAAAACGGGAGCTGCCATACCGGCAGCTCCCATTCCTTTTTCCTTACTTGCCGTCCCCAAATCCGATTTTTACGATCTGCATTTTCATCATTCCGTCGCCGACTTTCGACAGGAAGCGGAAAAATCCGCTGACCGGCAGGGGCTTTCCGTCGGTGTAGCCCAGCATGTAGCCACGGCTGGAAACGCACAGGCGACCGTCCCAGGAGGATATCTCCGCCTTGGCATCCGAAACCGCAAAATACGCGCCCACATCCTTGATCTCCGCGTCCTTGATCCAGGTTTTCAGCATCAGCCTGACTGCCTTCTCATTGGCCGCGTCGAAGACCAGAACGCCGCCCGGGAAGGCGTCGGCCATTTTCTGCACCAGCGCTCTGACCTGTTCCTTCAGGAAGTAATAGAACACGCCCGCGGCAAAAAACGCCGCGCCGCCGGAGGCGTCGATCTTATCGAACCAGGCGGTGTCGTTCAGGTCGCAGGGGACGTTTTCCTCCCGCTCCCCGGCGGGCAGCAGTTCGTCACGCACCCGGATGACCTCGGGAAAATCCAGATTGTAGATCTTGCAGCTGCCGTTGTCGCAGGCTCTGCCCGCGCTGTCCAGCCCGCAGCCCAGGTTGACCACCGCCGCGTTGGGGTGGGTTTTCAGGTAGTCCCGCACTTCAAAAGCCAGGTCGTTCTGCCGCATGGCGCACTCCAGGAATCCGAAGCGCTGCATGAGACTTTCGGATTTCTTCTCCAGCGTGGAAAAGTCGTAGTCCAACTGATCGATCAGCTGGATTGCCGTCTCGTCCCGGTAAAGGCTGGGATACAGCCGGGAACACATTTTCCGGCCGTAAAGGGGGATGACCAGCGTCTCCTGCACGGTGTTTTTCTCAATTTTGTACTTCATTTTCGTTCCCCTCCGCAATTTGTTTTACCAGCGCCGCCCACTGCTCCGGATAGCAGGCCAGAAGCTCCTCGTGCTGCAAATTCTGCTCGTGAATGACGGGATTTGCAAAATGCCGCTCGTACCGGGCGCGGTATTTTTCGCCCATTTTCAGGGCGTAGAAAATGTGAATTTCCGTGCCGGGTATGTCGATTTTGTCCGGCAGGGGCGTGATCAGGTCGGAATAGAACTGATTTTTGCAGCTCTGCTTCGTCACATACGGCCGTGCACCGCCGAACATCCCCATGAACGCCTTCACATAATCGCCCATCTCCGCCGCCCGTTTTTCCATCTGTTTTTGCAAAAAAACGGCTCTTGAATTGGCCGTCCCGAATCAAAGGATAGATCAGGGGAAGTATCAGATTGGTTTGCAGCTTCGCCGCAAATGCGGACGCCTGATCCAAGTCGGAGCTGCCGAGAATGCCATAATCCATGTGAATATTCCGCCGCGCGGCCAGCAGCCCCACGAAGGAGCCGCCCAGGGAGCAGCCGTAGGCCGCCCGGATATGTCCGCCGCAGTTTTCTCGGATGTAGGCTTCGATTTTCTCCGTTTCCCCGATCATGGTGGGGAACTCCGTAGTTTCCGTTTCGTCAAAGCCGTCATAGCTGACGCACAGCACCCGGAAGCTTTCCGCCAGCATGGGAATGACGTGGCCAAAGTTGCCTTTCCAGTGGCAGCAGGTGCCGGGAAGCAACAAGATGACCGGGGCATTCTCCACACCGAAGGTGTAAATCTTCATCCTTCCGCCCCCTTATGGCAGACGAACCAGGCGATGCTCTTCAGATTGCCCACTTCCGCATCCGCGTACATGCCGCCCAACCGCGTTTTCAGGCTGGAAACCGTCTCGTAGGGCGGCGTAAAGAACTTCATCGGCTCATACACCTTGCGGATCAGCCGGTCGGTTCGTCTGCATTCTCCGGCGACATAGAAACAGCCGCAGAAGGTTCCGCCGGGCTTCAGCACCCGGAAAACCTCCCGGTAGGCAGTCTCCTTGTCCGGGAAGGCGTGAAAGCCGTTGAGGGACAGGACAATGTCAAATGTGCCGTCCTCGCAGGGAAGCGCCCCCACGTCGCCCTGCCAGAAGGAAACGTTGGCGAGGTTCAGCCGCTCCGCCTTTTCCCGCGCCTGCCCCATCATGTCCGGGGAGTAGTCCAGGCAGGTGATCTCCGCATGGGGAAGCGTCTGGTAGACGGGCATGGTCAGGATTCCCGTCCCCACGGGAACCTCCAGCAGCTTACCGGAAAAATCCTCCGGAATGCCGGACAGGGCTTTTTCCAGATAGTCGTCGCACTCCGCCTTGTTCATGTCCCACACCAGACGGCATACCGCCTTTCCCCTGAGCGTGGAGCAGGTGATCATACCGTCGTAAAAATTGCCGCTGCCTGTCATGCGGTAGGCATTGCGGATGGCGTCCTTTCGTTCCATTTTCTCACCCTCGATTTTTGCGAGTTAGATTCGGCTAACTCTTGATTTTTTGAAAAGCCGCCCACCGGCAGCCCTTCTTCGACACTGCCTACATCGTAGCAGTATTGGGCGGAAATGTCAAGGCAAAATGGTATATCCGCAAGGCGGAAGAAACTTAACTCAGGAGGAATGAACATGAAAACCTGCAAAAAGGAAGAATTTGAACAGCAGGACGCTTTCGGCGTCGGCGCGCCCAATGACGCCTATGCCCGATACTTTACCGGCCAGTCCTACCTCAAGCCCCTGACCGTTCCCGGCGAATGCCCCGTGTTCCTGGCCAATGTGACCTTCGAGCCGGGATGCCGGAACAACTGGCACATCCACCACGCCACCAAAGGCGGCGGCCAGCTGCTGATCTGCACCGCCGGCGAGGGCTGGTATCAGGAGGAGGGCAAGGAAGCAATTTCCCTGACGCCGGGCACGGTCATCACCATTCCGGCGGAGGTCAAGCACTGGCACGGGGCGAAGGCCGATTCCTGGTTCAGCCACATTGCCGTGGAGGTTCCCGGCGAGAACACCCGCAACGAGTGGTGCGAGCCGGTTACCGACGAGGAATATGCCAAACTCAAATAAGCATTTTGACAGCAAGAAGCGCAAGCCCGATGGGGCTTGCGCTTCCACGTTTCACAGGATTATTTCTTGTGCTTTTTCTTGTACAGAACGACCAGCGCTATGATACCGGCCAGGGATACGCAGAGGATGCCCGCCCACATGCCGATGTGGCTTTCGTCGCCGGTCTTCGCCGGGGAGCCGGTGGCTTGGATTGTCGCCTTCTCCACGTATTCGCAGACCTCACAGGTGCGGGTCTTTTCTCCGTCCTTTCTGGACGTCGCCTTTTTGGTGACGACCCATTTGCCGAAGGTGTGGGATTCCTTGGCTACGGTAATCTCGCCGCAGCACGACCATTTCTGCTCGTGGGTGGTCTTGGTGGTCGTCCATTCCTTCTTGCCGGTGTGGTTGTCGGGATCCTTTTGGCCGTATTTGCCGCCGCAGTCGGCGCAGGTCGCTTTCTCCGTGCAGGTGGCGGTGCCGCCGGAGCAGCTGACCGTCTCCGTGTGAGTCTTGTCACGTTTGCAGACGTGGGTGTGCGTACCGTCGCCGTTGGACGTCCACTTGCCCCAGTCGTGGCCGAGGGCGGGGATGGACACGTCTTTGGATGCGTCCTTTGCCCAGTCGGCTTTAAAGGAAACCTGATATCTCCCCAGGCCAGCCGCAAGGCAGGTCGGCTCGGTGATGACGGAATAGTCTCCCGTGACGGTTTCGGATTCCACGTGGGCAGGGTCATTCTTGCAGACGCGCTTCGCGGTACAGGTATAGCCGGTTTCGGTCTGCGTCCATGTATACGTTGCCGTACCCCAGGTATGGCCGATGGCGGGAAGGAGAACGTCCTTGGTCTGCGCGGGGAAGCCATACGCAGCAGAGAACGTTGCCGTATATGTGCCGGTACCTGCATTCAGGCAGGTCGGCGCCTTTTTCACAGCGTAGGTCACGGTCGCAATATCGGAGACATCGGCATCGCAGTTTTTGCACTTGCCGGATGCCACGCACATATAGCCGTCCGTAACGGCTGTCCATGTATAGCTCGGTTCATCCCAGTCATGGTCGAGAACATTGCCGGTCTCGAAGGTTTCCGTCCCCTTCTCGCGGCAGACGGAGCAGGACTTGTAGTAGACCGCCTTTGCCGTGCAGGTGGCGGCGGATTTCAGGTATTGTTCTGCGACTTTCTCTGTAAAGCTGTGTGCGCCCAGCCCGCCGTATGCGGCGCCGCAGGTCGTACAGACTGCCCTGTCCTTGCAGGTGGCCTTGCCGCCGACGTGCGCGGCTTTGTTTATGATGGCATTGCAGCAAGAATACACCTGCCAGTGCTCCTTGTCGTCTCCACGCCACTCGTTCGGCTTAGGGGCACTGTGGTTGGTGGGATCGAGGTTACCATACTCTTTGCCGCAGGTCGTGCAGACGGCTTTTTTGTTGCAATAGGCCGTGCCGCCGGTATGGACATGGGCTGCGCCCTCTTTCAACTCCAGCTTCTTATCCGCATTGTATTCCACGTGGCGTCCAGCATCGTCGGAGGAGAAATAATCCGAATAGTCTGTTTCGCTCGCGGTCGAGAATACACAAAGGCCGGTTGAAATGCCGATATTCGCGCCGCCGGTGAGGGTTCCCAGTGTGATGGTCGGGAACTGGCCACTATTATAAAACCCATAGGACAGATACAGGTTTTCGGTGGTCGTGGCTGAATCAGGCGTATATGTCCGGGTGTTCCCGGTAATAACGGGGGAACCGGAGATGCTGATCTTGCCGACACCGGACCATTTGTTGCTTTCCACGTATACACCGCCGCCATGGCGGCCCTCATTTGTGCTGACCGTGTTCTTGGTGATAGTACCGCCGTACAGATTCAATGCGCCTTTTGTGCCCACATAGATGCCGCCGCCGTCACTGGTGGCTGTGTTCTCCGTGATCGTGCCGCCGTACATGTTCATCGTGCCGTTTGCTACCTCAACGCCGCCGCCAAAGCCTTTTCTATTGCCGCCTCTCAGCGTGCCGCCGTACATGTTAAAAGTGGCATTATAAATGGCAGCATCGTCAACACTGACGCAGCGGTTTGAACCACCGCAAACCGTCCCCGTCTTTTGGGCGCTGCAATCACACAGATAAAGCGCGGCACCCTCACGGCCAACCCAAATATAGTATTGTCCCAAATTAAGCGTATGCCCGTTCAGGCAGAGATAGAGCATCTTTCCTTCCTGGATAGACAAATTGTAGTCTAATGTTATGTCATCCTCCAGATAAACGTAGGCTACATCGACCTTTTCGATGTAGAAAACCTGGCGAAGGTAGTTTGCCGTTTTGCACGCTGTATAGGTCACGTCCTGGTGGCTGGTATGATCGCCTGCGTTGACGCTGCCGCCGCAGAAGCAGTGGGTATGCGCCGCCTGCACGGCAGCGCCGCCCTCCGCGAGCTGCGGAGCGAGGCCGAACGCTTCGCCGCCTTCAGGCGTCCCGTCCTCTTCAAACGCTTCGTCGTCCTCGTCTTCGGGCGCGGGATCGTCCGCATCCGGCACTTTGGTATACAGAGCGCAGTTTTCCGGCTGCGCGCCCTCTGCGCCGCAGACGGGGCAGTCTTTGTTCATTTCTTCCGCTGTGCAGGCCGTTTCGCAGATGCACGCGGGCAGGTTTTCCCCGCCGTCCTCGGCAAAGGCTGCGGTGGGCAGCACCGACAGTGCCATGACGAGCACAAGCAGAATACTGAGCAGTCGCTTTTTCATGGTGATTCCTCACTTTCTTCCCGCGCCTCCTGTCCCCCATGGGAAGCGCGTTGACAGAAGGGAATTGCATCGGGATATATCCCGATGCAAGGGAGTACTCCCTGCAATCCGTATTGGCTTATTTCTTCCCTGGCTCTGTTAGCCCGGTGAGGGAAAATTCGTAGCGCATGGCCAGCGCCCGGAACAGCTTCTGCATCACCTGTTCGGCGATCGCCCGGATGTCCAGCCCTTCCACAAACCGGATTACCTGCTCCACTTCCTCCTTGGGGACATTATACGCCCGCAGGCTCATGGTGAGAAACAGCCGCAGCTTCTTTTCCAGGGTCAGCTCCCCGTCGCAGGGGTGCGCCATGTAGCCGCGCATGATGCTGGCCGAGCCGATCTCCATGTCGTAAAAGTCCCGCTCTGTGGCACCCGGCAGGTAGCTGGCGAAAATGCTTTGCAGCTCCTTCGCCGTCTCCCGGCGGATGTATTCGGAGGCTTCCTTCTCGGTGTAGGCTTCGATGTAGATTTCCCGCAGATTCTCGTTCAGCTCCGTCAGGGTCATCTGGATGGCCGTCTCCACCGCATAGACGTAAACCGGCGGCAGCTTTGCCCCCGTCTCATCCCTGGCCATGGCGAACTGGTTGGAGAACATGAACGCCACCAGTTCCGTCAGGACGCCGTCCTTGGCACGGAAAATATTCTGGAAGGTGCTGTAGGAAACGTCGGCTTTTTCAATGATCTCCGCCAGCGTGGAACGCTTGTAGCCCTTTTCCAGAAAGAGCCGCACGCAGACGGTGAGAATGCGTTTTTTCGCGGGCAGACTTGCGCTTGTAATGGCCATAGGGTCACTCCTCTTATTGAATGGTATATATACCATCAGTATAGCACACCCCCACAGGAAGTGCAACCGTTTTTCTCATCGAATGGGGAAAACTTTTCCCGGAAAAAGAGCTTTAAGGAAGCGCAAGCCCGGTGGGGCTTGCGCTTCCCTGCTTCAAAACGTTATTTCTTGTGCTTTTTCCTGTACAGCACGACCAGCGCCACGATACCGGCCAGGGATACGCAGAGGATGCCTGCCCACATGCCGATGTGGCTGTCGTCGCCGGTCTTCGGCGAGGTGCCGGTGGCGGGGATTTTCGCCGTTTCCACGTAATCGCAGACCTCGCAGGTGCGGGTCTTCTCCCCCGCCTGTTTGGACGTCGCCTGTTTGGTGACGACCCATTTGCCGAAGGTGTGGGATTTCTCGGGGACGGTCACTTCGCCGCAGCAGGACCATTTCTTCTCGTGCTTGGTCTTGGTGATCGTCCATTCCTCCTTGCCGGTGTGGTTTGTGGGGTCTTTATCGCCGTATTTGCCGCCGCAGTCGGCGCAGGTCGCTTTCTCCGTGCAGGTGGCGGTGCCGCCGGAGCAATTGACCGTCTCCGTGTGGGTCTCGTCACGCTTGCAGGTACGGGTGTGAGTGCCGTCGCCGTTGGACGTCCACGCGCCCCAGTCATGGTCGAGGGCGGGGATGGTCACGTCTTTGGATGCGTCCTCTGCCCAGTCGGCTTCAAAGGAAGCCTGATATCTGCCCAGGCCAGCCGTAAGGCAGGTCGGGTTGGTGACAACGGAATAGCTTGCCGCGACAGTCTCGCTCTCCGTGTGGGCAGCGTCATTCTTGCAGACGCGCTTCGCGGTACAGGTATAGCCGGTCGCAGTCTGCGTCCATGTATATGTGGTGTCCCAGTTGTGGTCGAGGGCGGGGACTTCCGTTCCGTCAGCCAGCTTGACGCCGCAGCCCTTGCAGTAGGTATCGCCGGTGTAGCCCTTCTCGGTGCAGGTGGCGGCCTTGGCGTTCTTCACCTCGGTGCCGCCGTCGTGGTTATTCGGATTAAGTTGGCCATACGGGTCGACGTAAGTATCCGTTCCCTTGTAGTAGCAGCTACCGCAGTTCGTGTAGTACACAGCCTTAGAGATGCAGGTGGCCGCGGACTCCAGGTACATATTGCCCTGACTGAAGCTATGCGTGCTCTCGTATGCTTTCCCTTCCTTGCAGATGAGGCACCAAACCCAGTGCTTTTCGGCATCCCTTCCGACGTCAGTATCCGACCTCCAGTCCCACCTCGCAGGGAAGGTGTGTCCGCCGTAGTACTGCTGGCCGCAGTCGGTGCATGTGCCCATGGTGACACAGTTTGCGTTGCCGTCGCCGCCGCAGTTCGCCGTGTCAACCGCGTCGCAGCCCTCGCGCTGGCAGTGGCGGATGTGGGTCTTGCCGTCGCCACTGGACTGCCACTCGCTCCAGTCATGACCCAGAATACCGTATTCTTCGCCGCATTTCTCGCAGGTTTTGCCCGTGGTGCAGGTGGGCGTTTCGGTGCCGCCGCTGTGCTCGCCTATCGCCCCATCGGGATGAAAGTTCTGTTCATTTCCACATTCCGTACATTTTGCTCTGACCCAATGATAGACACGGTCATGCGCCATGATGGGGGATCGAATAAATTCCAGCATATCGAATGTAGTGGTTTTCTTACATTTTTTACACGCCGTCTGTGCTGTTCCCAGACTTGTGCCGCCCTCGCCCTCGGCGAAAGCCGTCATCGGCAGCAGCGTCAGCAGAATGACAGCAATCAGCAGAACATTGAGCAGTCGTTTTTTCACGGTTATTCCTCACTTTCTTCCCGCGCCTCCCGTCCCCCATGGGAAGCGCATTGGCAGAAGGGCATTGCATCGGGATCTATCCCGATGCAAGGGAGTACTCCCTTGCAATCCGTATTTGGCTGGTATACATACCATCAGTATAGCACACCCCAACAGGAAGTGCAATGGTTTTTTTCATCGAATCGGGAAATCTTTCCGAAATCTTAAGAATCGCCGTCATCGACTTTCTTTTGCGCATATGCTATGATGAAGCAAAAAGGCAGGTGCATGGTATGCGGGAGATTTTGCTGTTGGAGGACGACGGGGCGCTGGGCAGGGGCATCCAGCTGGCGCTGCAAAGCCCGGACGTGGCCATCACCCTGACCGGGACGCTTTCCCAGGCGCGGGGGGTGCTGGCGCAGAAAAAATTTGACCTGCTGATTCTGGATGTGAATCTCCCGGACGGCAGCGGCCTGGATTTATTGAGAGAAGTACGGCAGGAGGAGGCCGTGCCCGTGATTCTCCTGACGGCGAATGACCTGGAGATGGACGTGGTCACCGGGCTGGAATCCGGGGCGGACGACTACATCACGAAGCCCTTCTCTCTGGCGATTCTCCGGGCGCGGGTGAACGCCCAGCTTCGCCGGGGGACGAAATCCGCCTGGGTGGAACTGGACGGCTTCCGGTTTGATTTTGACCGGATGGCCTTCTGGAAGAACGGCGAACCCATCGAGCTGAGCAAAACGGAGCAGAAGCTTCTGCGGCTGCTGGTGGAGAACCGGGGGCAGACCATGTCCCGGGGCGCCCTTGTTGACCGCATCTGGACGGACGGGGCGGATTTTGTGGACGAAAACGCCCTGTCCGTTACGGTGAAGCGTCTGCGGGGCAAGCTGGAAGACGACCCCTCCAGCCCCCAATACCTAAAAACGGTGTACGGCCTCGGCTACACCTGGGCGGTGAAGTGACATGACGGCTTTGGGATACGGAATTCTCGCGGCGGCAGTGATTCTCTGCGCCGCCGCAGTCTGGTGTGAGCGCCGGAAGACCCGCCGGACGCTGGAAAAGCTGAACCGGGTGCTTGACGACGCCATGCAGGGGGATTTTACGGAGGACAGCTTCGACGAGACGGTGCTTTCTGCCCTGGAAAGCAAGCTGGCGCATTACCTGGCGGCGTCCACGGTATCCGCCCGGAACGTCAGCACGGAAAAGGAAAAGCTGAAAACCCTGATCGGGGACATTTCCCACCAGACGAAAACGCCCATTGCCAACATTCTGCTCTACGCCCAGCTCCTCCGGGAGCAGCCGGGAAACGCGGTGTGTCTGGACGCGCTGGACGCCCAGACGAAGAAGCTGCAAAGTCTCATTGAAGCGCTGGTGAAGACCTCCCGGCTGGAATCCGGGGTGATCGCCCTGCGCCCGGAGCCGGGGGCGCTTCAGGACGTTTTATCCTCGGCGGTGTCCCAGCTGGAGCCGAAGGCCGGGGAAAAGGGCATTTCCATCACCCTTGTTCCCACGGATGCCCAGGCGGTTTTCGACGCAAAATGGACGGAGGAAGCCGTTTTCAACCTGCTGGACAACGCCGTCAAGTACACCCCCGCCGGTGGGGCGGTTCGTGTGTCCGCGTCCGCCTACCAGATGTTTTCGGCCATTCACGTAGCGGACAACGGGCCGGGGATCCCGGAGGACGAGCAGCCGAAGGTATTTCAGCGCTTCTACCGGGGCTTAAGCAATCCCACGGAGGAAGGCGTGGGCATCGGGCTGTATCTGGTGCGGCAGATCGCCGAGGGGCAGGGCGGCTATGTGAAGGTCAGCTCCAGGCCGGGCGAGGGCAGCACGTTTTCCCTGTACCTCCCCCGTGAAATCTGTCAACACTGTTAGATTCCGGAAAGAATGTAGAAAGAATCCTGTAGTAAAGTCTGTAGTGTGAAAACAATACAGACTTTTCTATTTTGGAGGTTATTATGAGTATTTTGGAAACCAGAAACCTGCGCAAAATCTACGGCTCCGGGGACACGGAGGTTCGGGCGCTGGACGGCGTGAACCTGAGTGTGGACAGCGGCGAGTTCGTCGCCATTGTGGGCACCTCCGGCTCCGGAAAATCCACCCTGCTGCACATGCTGGGCGGCCTTGACCGGCCGACCTCCGGCAGCGTGATCGTGGACGGGAAGGACATCTTTTCCCTGAAAGATGAAGCGCTGACCATTTTCCGCAGGCGGAAGATCGGCTTCGTGTTTCAGAGCTACAACCTGGTGCCGGTGCTGAACGCCCGGGAAAACATCGTCCTGCCCATCCAGCTGGACGGGCGGCAGGTGGATGAGGACTTTCTCGACAAGATCGTGAACACCCTGGGTCTGGAAAAGAAGCTGGGGAGCCTTCCCAGCCAGCTGTCCGGCGGTCAGCAGCAGCGGGTGGCCATCGCCCGCGCCCTTGCCGCCGCGCCCGCCATCATTCTGGCGGATGAGCCTACGGGCAATCTGGATTCCAGAACCAGTCAGGACGTGCTGAGCCTGCTGAAAGTCACCAGCCAGAAATTCGCCCAGACCATCGTCATAATCACCCACAACGAGGAAATCGCCCAGACGGCGGATCGGATCATCCGCATTGAGGACGGCCGGATCGTGAGGTGAGCGGCATGAAGGTGAAAAACGGAAGCTGCATCCGGCGCTTAAGCTTCAAGACCCTGATGGCCGCGAGAAAGCGTAACATCATCGCGGTGCTGGCAATTGCCCTGACCGCCCTGCTGTTCACGTCCCTCTTTACCATCGTGATGTCCATCAACGAGACGAACCAAAACTATCAGTTCCGCTCTGTCGGCGGGTATGCCCATGGCGCGTTCAAGGACGTGGACGAAGACCAGATCGCGGTGCTTTCGGCACATCCCGACGTCAAAGCCGTGGGCGTGCGGACGGTGCTGGGGCTTGCCACCCAGGGCGCGTTTGAAAAGGACTATGCCGAGGTCAGCTACATGGACGACAACAACGCCAAGTGGAGCTTTTCCCAGCCAACGGTGGGACGCACCCCGAAAAGCGGCAACGAGATCACCATGGACACCAAGGCCATGGAGCTTCTGGGCGTAAAGCCGGAGCTGGGGGCGCAGGTGAAGGTCACTTACACGCTGGCGGACAAAGAACAGATGGGCTGGGACATCACCGACACCTTTACGCTGGTAGGCTGGTGGGACTACGACGAGCTGCTGAGCGTCCACTTCCTCAACGTTTCCAAGGAATACGCCCAGAAGATCGAAAGGAAAGCCGTGGCGGGAGGCTTAAAGCCCTTCCGCACGGATTTGAGCGTCATGCTGAGAAGCTCCCTGAACATTGAAAACGACCTGACCAGAATCGGCGAGGACTGCGGCTACAGCATCGGCGAAGATGCGGGGCAGCTTCGCATCGGCGTTAACTGGGGCTATACCGCCACTCAAGTTTGGGACACCCTTGGCGTGGGAGGAATCCTCGCCATGCTCGCCGTGCTGATTTTGGTGGCGTTTACGGGATATCTGGTGATCTACAACATTTTCCAGATCTCCGTGGCGGGGGACATCCGCTACTACGGACTGCTCAAGACCATCGGCGTCACGCCGAAGCAGCTGCGGCGGCTGATCCGCCAGCAGGCGCTGCTGCTGAGCGCTCTGGGCATTCCGGTGGGCTTGCTGCTGGGCTACGCCGTGGGCGCGGCGGCGGTTCCCATCACCATGTCTACCTCCACGATGGGAGGCCGGTACACCACAGTCAGCGTTTCTCCATGGATATTCCTGTTTTCCACGGTGTTTGCCCTGCTGACGGTGCTGCTGTCCTGCGCCCGGCCGGGACGGATTGCCGGGAGGGTCTCCCCTGTGGAGGCGGTGTGCTACACCGAGCGGCAGTCGTCGGGGAAAACGCACCGGAAGGGCGGCAAGGTCACCCCCATCCAGATGGCAGCCGCCAACTTGGGCAGGGACAAAAAGAAGACGGCGCTCGTGATGGTGTCCCTGTCCCTGACCGTCGTTCTGCTGAATCTGCTGGTCACGTTTATCGGCGGCTTTGACATGGACAAATATCTGAGCCGGCGAAGCTGCGCGGACTTCCTCATCAGCACACCGGACTACTTTAACTATCGGGGTTTTTCCCTGACCAAAGAGGCTGTGGAACCGGTGCGGGCAAACACAGCGCACTCTCTGGAGGGCTTTGCCTATCAGACCGGCGGGGTGGGTATGTATCTGCCGGAAAGCGTCTGGCGGGAGGAAGCCGCTCACTACAGCCGGGATACGGGTATGGACATCGACGCGCTTCTCGCCCAGACGCCAAGAGACGGCGACAAGGTGCAGGCGGCATCCCAGATAGAGGGGCTTGACCCGACGCTTGGAGAAAAGCTCACGGTGATCGACGGCAGCTTGGATTCCCTCTGGGAACCGGACAGCCATGCCATCGCCATTGCCGTGAATCTGGAGGATTCCGGGAAGCTGCCTAACCCCGGGATTTATCCCGCCGTGGGCGAGAAAATCAAAGTCACCTATGGAAACGGCGATACTGCGTACGACGTAACCTACACCGTCTGCGCACTGGTGGACGTTCCCTACAACATGAGCAGCCGGTTCTATACCATGGGCTATGAGGCAATCCTCAGCGCGGACGCCCTGTACCGGGACGCCGGGGAGGACAACGTGTTCCCCATGCTCTACCTCTTTGACACCCCAAGTCCCGAGGCGGAGGCCGCCGCGGAAAGCTACCTTGCCCAGCTCACTTCCGACCCCGACAGTCCCCTGATGTACGAAAGCAAGGCGACCCACCGGGCGTATTTCCGGGAATTCCGGATGACCTTTGTGATTCTGGGCGGGCTGCTGTGCGCCATCATCGGCGTCGTGAGCATTCTGAATTTCTTCAACGCCATGATGACCGCCATTCTGGCGAGAAGCCGGGAGTTTGCGGTTTTGCAGGCAGTGGGCATGACCGGCCGTCAGCTGGAAACCATGCTTCTCTGGGAAGGTCTGCTGTACACCCTCGGCTCCGGACTGATTGCGGGACTTCTTTCCGCCGCAATAAACCCCCTGGCGGGGCGGCTTCTGGAAAGCGCCTACTGGTTCTACAGCTATCACTACACCATCACCCCGGTACTGGCCATGCTGCCAGCCTTCATCCTGCTCGGCTGTGCCATCCCGGCGGTCATGTACCGCCAGGCGGTGAAACAAAGCATCGTAGAGCGCCTGCGGGGGCTGAATACGTAATACTGAACTCCAATTAAAATCTTTAAAAAAGATTTTAATTGCCCGAAGGGCAAGGAGTTCCTATGAGACTTGTTTTGTGATTTCTTTCCTTATAAATCACAAAACAGGCAGCGCCGTCAGGCGCTGCCTTCCTGATTAAAATCAAGGATTTTAATCAGGAAATAGTATGAGAGGGTACTGCACCCTCGTCTCCCCTCTCCGTCCTCGCTTCGCTCGGCCACCTCTCCCATAGGGAGAGGCAAGGGGTGCCCGCTAGCTGTCTGATGCGACCCGCTACTTTCGCCACTCTCCCGCATTTTTGCTGCCATTCTAAGCAAATCCGGCCGCCGCCCTTTCGGGCAGCGGCCGGATTATTCGTTAGTTCAGTGCGTTCTCGATCATTTCCTCGGGGATTCTGGCCTCGGGGGTCGCGCCGGGCTGATAGTCCCGGTAGGCCATCAGGCCGGAACCGGCGGGAATCAGCTTGCCGATCAGCACGTTCTCCTTCAGACCTACCAGATGGTCTACCTTGCCCTTGATGGCGGCGTCGGTAAGCACCTTGGTCGTCTCCTGGAAGGAGGCGGCGGACAGGAAGGAGTCGGTGGCGAGAGCCGCTTTGGTGATGCCCAGCAGCATGGCGCTGGCAGTGGCGGGGCGCAGCTCGGTCTCGCCGGCGTCAATGCGGCGCTGAATCTCGGCGTTGGCGTCCTCGAACTCGAAGTTGTCGATGGCACTGCCGGTGAGCAGCGTGGTATCGCCGGGATCTTCCACACGCACCTTGCGCATCATCTGACGGATGATGACCTCGATGTGCTTGTCGTTGATCTCAACGCCCTGCTGACGGTACACCGCCTGGACGGACTGCACCAGATAATCCTGCACAGCCTCCACGCCGGAGATACGCAGGACGTCCTGGGGATACAGCGCGCCGTCGGTGATGGGCTGACCCTTTTCCACGACCTTGCCGTGGGCGACCTTCAGTCCCACGGAGTAAGGCACCTGATACACCTTCACCTCGCCGTCGTCGGCGGTCACGGTGATGTTACGCAGGGCGGTGCGGTGGGTCTCGTCCACGCTCACTACGCCGGTGATCTCGGAGATCTGCGCCATCTTCTTGGGACGGCGGGCCTCAAACAGTTCTTCGACTCGGGGCAGACCCTGGGTGATATCGTCGCCCGCGACGCCGCCGGAGTGGAAGGTACGCATGGTCAGCTGGGTACCGGGTTCGCCGATGGACTGGGCGGCAATGATGCCGACAGCCTCGCCCAGATCGACCTCCTTGGAGGTGGCCAGGTTCATGCCGTAGCACTTGGCGCACACGCCCACACGGGCGCGGCAGCCCAGAATGGTACGGATATAGATCTTATTGATGCCGTGCTGCTCAAACTTCTCCGCGTCCTCGGGCATCATCATAACGTCCTTGGAGTGGAGCAGCTCGCCAGTCTGGGGATCGACCACGTCGTGAACGGGGTAACGGCCGCGGATACGGTTGCCGAAGGTGTCGATCACATCGCCGTTCTTGTCGTACACCGCGCCCACCCAGATGCCGTTGGTGGTACCGCAGTTGTGCTCCCGGATGATGACGTCCTGAGAAACGTCCACCATTCGACGGGTCAGGTAACCGGAGTCAGCGGTACGCAGAGCGGTATCGGTCATGCCCTTACGGGCGCCTCTGGAGGAGATGAAGTATTCCAGAACGGACAGACCTTCACGGAAGTTCGCCTTAACGGGAATTTCGATGGTACGGCCTGCGGTATCGGCCATCAGGCCGCGCATACCGGCCAGCTGACGGATCTGTGCCATGGAACCACGGGCGCCGGAGTCGGCCATCATGTAGATGGGGTTGAACTCATCCATGCTGCCCTGCAGGGCGTTGGTGACGTCCGCGGTGGTCTTTTCCCACTGCTGAACCACCAGGCGGTAGCGCTCGTCGTTGGTGATATAGCCCTGACGGTAGAAGTGTTCGATCTCCACGACCTTCTTCTCCGCGGAATGCACCATCTCATACTTCACGCTGGGAACCACCATGTCCGCGATGGACACAGAGATAGCGCCCTTGGTGGAGTACTTGTAGCCCAGAGCCTTGATGCGATCCAGCATCTCGGTGGCGATGGTGAAGCCGTGGCGGCGGATGCACTTGTCTATGATCTTGCCCAGCTGCTTCTTGCCAACCAGGAAGCTGACCTCCAGGTCAAACTCATGGCCGGGGACGGTGCGGTCAACAAAGCCCAGATCCTGGGGGATCGGCTCGTTGTAGATCAGGCGGCCGACGGTGGCGTCGATGATGCGGTAGCGCATCTCGCCGTCAATCTTCTTGCCGTAGCGCACCCGGATGGGGGCGTGCAGACCCACGGTACCGGCAGCGTAGGCGGCAATGGCCTCGTTGACGGAGGAATAGTTGTGGATGGGGCGGAACTTGGCAATGGCCTTGCCCGCGGCCTTGGCGGCCTTGTTGGCGGCGACGAACTCGTCCGCGTCCACGATCTCGTTGACGGGGAAGTCGGTATCGCCGGGGTCGGTGACGAATACGGTCTCCGCGCCCTTCTCGGCCTTGCCCAGACGGGTGTAGGTCAGATAGTACGCGCCCAGGATCATATCCTGCGTGGGCACGGTGACGGGCTTGCCGTCCTGAGGACGCAGCAGGTTGTTGGCGGACAGCATCAGCATTCTGGCCTCAGCCTGCGCCTCGGGAGACAGGGGTACGTGAATGGCCATCTGGTCGCCGTCGAAGTCGGCGTTGAAAGCGGTGCAGCACAGAGGATGCAGCTTCAGGGCGCGGCCTTCCACCAGGATCGGCTCGAAAGCCTGAATGCCCAGACGGTGCAGGGTAGGCGCACGGTTCAGCATGACCGGGCGATCCTTGATGATCTCGTCCAGGGCGTCCCAGACCTCGGTCTTGCCCTTGTCGATCATCTTCTTGGCGGACTTGATGTTGTTGGCCAGGCCGTCGGAAACCAGCTTCTTCATAACGAAGGGGCGGAACAGCTCGATGGCCATCTCCTTGGGCACGCCGCACTGATACAGCTTCAGCTCAGGGCCGACGACGATAACGCTGCGTCCGGAGTAGTCAACACGTTTGCCGAGCAGGTTCTGACGGAAGCGTCCCTGCTTGCCCTTGAGCATGTCGGACAGGGACTTCAGCGCCCGGTTGTTTGCACCGGTGACGGCGCGGCCCCGGCGGCCGTTGTCGATCAGGGCGTCCACGGCCTCCTGGAGCATCCGCTTCTCGTTGCGGATGATGATGTCAGGGGCGTGGAGCTGCACCAGCCGCTTCAGACGGTTGTTCCGGTTGATAACACGGCGGTACAGATCGTTCAGATCAGAGGTAGCGAACCGGCCGCCGTCCAGCTGGATCATGGGACGGATATCGGGAGGGATGACGGGCAGCACGTCCATGATCATCCAACTGGGCTTGTTGCCGGATTCCCGGAACGCTTCTACGACCTCCAGCCGCTTGACAATCCGCAGCTTCTTCTGGGAGGAAGCGGTTTTCAGCTCTTCCCGGAGCTGATGGCTCAGCTGGTCAAGATCGATCTGCTCCAGCAGCGCCTTGACGGCTTCCGCGCCCATACCGGCCTTGAAGTCGTCCTCGTACTTTTCCCGCATGTCCCGGTATTCCTTCTCGGTGAGCACCTGATTCAGCGTCAGGGGTGCGTCGCCGGGGTCGGTGACGATATAGGCGGCGAAGTACAGAACCTTCTCCAGCACCTTGGGGGAGATGTCCAGAATCAGGCCCATCCGGGAGGGAATGCCCTTGAAATACCAGATGTGGCTGCAGGGGGCGGCCAGCTCAATGTGGCCCATACGCTCCCGGCGCACCTTGGCCTTGGTGACCTCCACGCCGCAGCGGTCGCAGATCTTGCCCTTGTACTTGATTTTCTTATATTTACCGCAGTGGCACTCCCAGTCCTTGGTCGGTCCGAAGATCCGCTCGCAGTACAGGCCGTCCCGCTCGGGTTTCAGGGTACGATAGTTGATGGTCTCAGGCTTCTTCACTTCGCCATAGGACCACTGCCGGATCATCTCCGGCGAAGCAATGCCGATCTTAATGGCATCAAAGGTGGCATCTGCCATGTTTCAGCCTCCTTAATCTTCGTAGCTATCGGTGTCGGACTCCTCCGCGTCACCGAACACATCCAAAATACTCTCCGGGCTGTCCTCGTCGATCACGAAGCCCGCGTCCAGCACCTCGTCGGTGGAGCCGACCACCATCTCGTTCTCGGTGTCGGAGCTGTAGACCACATCATCGTCGTCATCGTCGTCCTTCAGCTCGATCTCGTTGCCGTTCTCGTCCAGCACCCGGATATCCAGGCACAGCGCCTGCAGCTCCTTGACCAGAACCTTGAAGGACTCCGGCACGCCGGGCTTGGGAATGTTCGCGCCCTTGACGATGGCCTCGTAGGTCTTGACACGGCCGGTGACGTCGTCGGACTTGACGGTCAGGATCTCCTGCAGGGTATAGGCGGCGCCGTAGGCTTCCAGCGCCCAGACCTCCATTTCGCCGAAACGCTGGCCGCCGAACTGCGCCTTGCCGCCCAGAGGCTGCTGGGTGACCAGGGCATACGGGCCGGTGGAACGGGCGTGGATCTTATCATCAACCAGGTGATGGAGCTTGAGGTAGTAGGGATAGCCGACGGTGACCAGATTGTCGAAGGGTTCGCCGGTACGGCCGTCGTACAGAACGGTCTTGCCGTCCTCCCGCAGACCCGCCAGCTTCAGGGTATCCCGGATGTCCTTCTCGTTGGCGCCGTCGAACACGGGGGTGGCGACCTTCCAGCCCAGCGCCTTGGCAGCGTAGCCCAGATGGACTTCCAGAACCTGTCCGATGTTCATACGGGAAGGCACGCCCAGAGGATTCAGCACGATGTCCAGCGGCGTACCGTCGGGCAGGAAGGGCATATCCTCTTCCGGCAGAACCCGGGAAACGACGCCCTTGTTGCCGTGACGGCCGGCCATCTTATCGCCCACGGAGATCTTTCTCTTCTGGGCGATATACACCCGGACGGACTTGGTGACGCCGGGGGCAAGCTCGTCGGAATTTTCCTTGGTAAAGACCTTGACGTCCACCACGATGCCGCTTTCGCCGTGGGGAACCTTCAGAGAGGTATCCCGGACTTCTCTTGCCTTCTCGCCGAAGATGGCTCTCAGCAGCCGCTCCTCGGGGGTCAGCTCGGTCTCGCCCTTGGGAGTGACCTTACCCACCAGGTAATCACCGGCGTGAACCTCCGCGCCCACGCGGATAATGCCGTTTTCGTCCAGATCCTTCAGAGTATCCTCGCCCACGTTGGGGATGTCCCGGGTGATCTCCTCGGGTCCCAGCTTGGTATCCCGGGCTTCGGTCTCATGCTCCTCGATGTGGATGGAGGTAAACACGTCCTCCCGCACCAGACGTTCGTTCAGCAGAATGGCGTCCTCGTAGTTGTAGCCTTCCCAGGTGACGAAGCCGATGAGCACATTCTTGCCCAGAGCCACCTCGCCGCCGGAGCAGCTGGGGCCGTCGGCAATGATCTGCTGGGTGTCCACCCGCTCGCCAACCACCACGATGGGGCGCTGGTTGATGCAGGTGCCGGCGTTGCTGCGGGCAAACTTGGTCAGATGGTAGGTCTGTACGTCGCCGTCGTCGTACTTGACGGTGATGTCGGTGGCGGAAACCGCGGTGACGGTGCCGGGCTTCTCCGCCTTGATGCAGACCTCGGAGTCCACGGCGGCCTTATGCTCGATGCCGGTGGCAACGATGGGCGGCTCGGTGGTCAGCAGAGGCACGGCCTGACGCTGCATGTTTGCGCCCATCAGAGCACGGTTGGCGTCGTCGTTCTGCAGGAAGGGAATGAAAGAGGTGGCGATGGAGATCATCATTCTGGGGGACACGTCGATATAATCGATGACGCCCCGATCCACTTCGATGATCTCGTTGCGGTGACGGCAGGTGATACGGGCGTTGGCAAGGCAGCCGTTTTCGTCCAGAGGCTCGCTCGCCTGGCCGATGTAGTAGTCGTCCTCCACGTCGGCGGTCATATACTCCACGTCCTTGGTGACGAAGCCGGTAGCCTTGTCCACCTTGCGGTAGGGCGCTTCCACGAAGCCGTACTCGTTGATCCGGGCGAAGGTCGCCAGGTAGTTGATCAGGCCGATGTTGGGGCCTTCAGGGGTCTCGATGGGGCACATACGGCCGTAATGGGTGTAGTGAATATCACGCACGTCGAAGGACGCCCGGTCACGGCTCAGACCGCCGGGGCCCAGGGCGGACAGACGGCGCTTGTGGGTCAGCTCGGCCAGAGGGTTATTCTGATCCATGAACTGAGACAGCGGGGAAGAACCGAAGAATTCCTTGATGACGGCGGTGACAGGCCGGATGTTGATCAGGCTCTGGGGTGTAACTGCGTCCAGATCCTGCACGGTCATACGCTCCCGGATGACTCTGTCCAGACGGGAGAAGCCGATGCGGAACTGGTTCTGCAGCAGCTCGCCCACGCAGCGCAGGCGGCGGTTGCCCAGATGGTCGATGTCGTCAGGCGTACCCACGCCCATGGCCACGCAGTTCAGGTAGTTGATGGAGGCCATGATGTCGTCCACAATGATGTGCTTGGGAATCAGGTCGTCGATCCGGTCGGCGATGGCTTCCTTCCAGCCGTCAGCGGGGACGGTCTCCAGCATTTCCTTCAGAACCGGGAAATGCACCTTCTCCCGGACGCCGTACTCCTTGGGGTCAAAGTCCACGAAGGCGTCCATCCAGACCATGTTGTTGGAGAACACCTTGACATTGGTATCGCCGACCTTGATCACGGCCTCGTTGACGCCCTTGCGGCTCAGCTCGTGAGCCTGGGCGCGGGAGATGAACTCGCCGGGCATGACCAGGATTTCGCCGGTCATGGGATCGGCAATAGGCTCGGCCGCTTCCTGTCCGGACAGGCGGCTCCAGATGTCCATCTTCTTATTGAACTTATACCGGCCGACGGTGCTCACATCGTAGCGGTGAGCGTCGAACAGCAGCCCTTCCAGGTGGGCGGTAGCGGTCTCCACCGTGGGAGGCTCACCGGGACGCAGACGGCGGTAGATCTCCAGCAGGGACTCCTCCCGGGTCTTGCAGGGATCCTTGTCGATGGTCGCAAGAATCCGGGCGTCCTCGCCGAACATCTGCTTGATCTGCTCATCGGTCTGCACGCCCAGAGCGCGGATCAAGCAGGTGATGGGCAGCTTGCGGTTCTTATCGATGCGCACCCAGAATACATTGGCGTTGTCCGTCTCGTATTCCAGCCAGGCGCCGCGGTAAGGAATGACCGTAGCGGTGTAGGTATGCTGGTCGGCCTTGTCCACCTCGTGGCCGTAGTACATGCCGGGGCTGCGGACGATCTGGGAAATAATGACACGCTCTGCGCCGTTGATGACGAAGGTACCGCCGTTGGTCATCACGGGGAAATCGCCCATGAAGATTTCCTGTTCCTTGATTTCGTCGGTCTCGGTGTTGCGCAGGCGCACCCGCACCTTGATGGGCTTGGCGTAGGTAGCGTCCCGCTCCTTGCACTCCTCGATGGTGTACTTGGGCTTATCCTCCATGGTGTAGTCCAGGAAGCTCAGCTCCAGCTTGCCGGAGAAGTCGGTAATGGTACCTACGTCCTTGAAGACTTCCCGCAGGCCGGTTTCCAGGAACCACTGGTAGGAGTCCTTCTGGATCTTCAGCATGTTGGGGATCTCCAGGATCTCCTCATACTTCGCGTAGGATTTACGCATGGTCTTGCCGTACATAACGTCCTTGACCATTGCCATATGGATCATCACAGCCTTTCTTTCGGATTGTGTTGCTTATTTAATACGCTCGGAGCCGTTGTCAATTTTGCCGAACTTGGTACTTGACACGGCCCAATTCCTGTGCTAAAATGTCCGTGTTAGGGTAAGGTGGCGTAAATGGGCATAGTACCACAGTATGGACTTCCAGTCTACCACATTGCCCAACTTTTGTCAATGAATATTTTCCACAATTCCGGGGCTTGCGCCTCGTTTTTTTGCGCCTATTTTGCCGAAAATCCCCTCTATCCTCCATAGACTCTACGCTCCGTGTGTGTACATTTTCCCGTCCGTCCAGTAAAATAAAGCCCGGAAAGGAGGCACCCATGAACCAGATTCAGATCGGCAGATTTATTGCCGCGTCCAGAAAAGCCCGGAACCTGACCCAGCGGCAGTTGGCAGACCAACTCGGCATCAGCGACAAGACCGTGTCCAAATGGGAACGGGGCAAAGGGCTGCCGGAGGTCAGCCTGATGCTCCCCCTGTGTGCTTCTCTGGACATCACCGTCAACGACCTTCTCTCCGGGGAACGGGTCAGCGGCACCAACTACCAGAAAAAAGCAGAGGAAAACATGATGGATCTAATGAAGGAAAACGAAGAAAACAGGCGGCGGATGATCCTGTCCGTCATCTGCGGCGTCATCACGGTCATTGCCGTATGCGCCCTGGTCGTGATCGCGTCCTGTCTGGACATGCCCGCGGCTGCCCGGGTCGCGCTGCTCGTATTCGCCGCCGCAGTCGCGGCCACCGGCGTCGGCGCGGCCGCCGTGCTGGACGTAAAGGCCGGGTATTACGAATGCCCCCACTGCCACGCAGTCTTTGTCCCCACCATGGCGCAGTACGTAAAGGGTCTGCACACCGTCACCCGACGCCGTCTGACCTGCCCCGGCTGCGGAAAAACATCCATGTGCCGCCACCGCATTGTCCGGTAATACCGCAAAACCTCCGTATGCCCCAACCGGCATACGGAGGTTTTACATCTGTCAAGCGCCCGAACGGTTCTCCGTCCGGGCGCTTTGATGCTCATTTTATCAGCCGCCGTTACAGCGCGGAATAACCGAAGCTGTTGACCAGTGCGTCCAGCTTCTGACCGGCCTTGCAGTAGGGGCAGTCCCGGTAGTCGTAGCTGGCGTAGCCGGGCAGGTCGTTGATGGTGTAGACGCTGCGCACGGGATAGCCCGCCACTTCCTCCACGGCGCTGTAGATCGCGGCGACACCCGCCACATGGCCGCCGTAATAGCCGATGGCCTCAAGGGAGCGCTTGGCCGTGAAGCCGGTGGTGACGGAGGCCATCAGCACCAGAACATGCTTGCCGGTGATCATCTTGCGGGTATTGTCCCGGAAAATGATCTGGGAGTTGGCGTTGTACTCCGGCTCCAGAACGTAGATGGTCTGGTGGGCGTTGATGGTCTGGAAGCCGCTTCTGGTCAGCTCCTCGGCCAGACACGTACCCAGCACCGCGGTGCCGTCCAGACACAGAATGGTATCCACCGGAGTGTCGTTGATGAAGTGGGACACCAGCTGATGGGCGCTGTCCTTGGCCTCGCTCAGGCGGGTCTTCTGGTAAGTGATATCCACGTAGTAATTGATGTGGGAATGATTGGTGGCAAAATGTCCCCGGGCGATGCGAAGCGGTGCGTTGCCCCTGCGGATTGGCAGGTTCATCAATGTGATCATAACAGTTACCTCCGGTTAAATAAAATGAAAAGCGTTTTTCTCATGTCCGGCGCAAGCGTTTTCGCCGGACACCTGAAAAACGCTTTTTTTCATTATAACCCGATACCGAAAAAAAGGCAAGGGCAAACCGCCCCTGCCTCTGCCAAATTTTACCTGCGAAACTTAGGCATGTTGCGCAAACGCAGCGCCTTTTGCTGCCTGTAGAACTGATGGCCGATGATCTTGCACATTTTCCCCGTGCGGATCATCCAGTCCACCTTCCCAAAGCTCGCCCACATCACATTGTCCGTCTCCCCGGGCTGCAAAACGATGCTTTTCAGGGGGATACGCCGGAACAGGCAGTAGTGGTCATAGAAAATGTTGCGCTCCCGGTCGCTGTCCAGAAGCTCAAATTCCTCCGGCTCCGCCTGAATGCCCGTCTCCTCGTACAGCTCCCGGGCGATGGCCTGACGGCTGGTCTCCCCTGCCTGCACCGCGCCGCCGGAATTTTCCCAGGTGCCGGCGAAGCTTTTTTCCCGGGCGCGGCGGGTCAGCAGCAGATGCCCCCGGCCGTCGTAGACCCAGACGCAGACCACGAGGCCGTATTCTCCCGGCTTCCATGGCGTTCCCCGCTTGTGCAGCTTCCCCGTCAGATTCCGGTTCTCGTCGTAGATATCGTTCAGCTCCATCCGCCGCTTCCCTCCTTACTGTATTGCTAGTTTAACACAGGAGCGAAAAAAAGGCAATGAAGAAACGGTTCATTTTCCCTTTTCCTATTGTATCTTCCGAAAAAATGTGGTAGACTGAATTGGATTATCCTATTTATCGTGTTTTGGAGGCCGTATGCGTTTTCATTTTCCCCCATAGTTCCCCTCCCCCGCAACTGAAAAACGATATCTGGAGGGAACACTATGTCTCAATTAACCGAAGAAATCAGCCGGCGGCGTACCTTTGCCATCATTTCTCACCCCGACGCCGGTAAAACCACCCTGACCGAAAAATTCCTGCTCTACGGCGGCGCCATCGCCCAGGCAGGCGTGGTCAAGGGCAAGAAAAATTCCCGCGCCGCCACCTCCGACTGGATGGAGATCGAAAAGCAGCGCGGCATTTCCGTCACATCGTCCGTGATGCAGTTCCAGTACAACGGCTTCTGCATCAACATTCTGGACACCCCCGGCCACCAGGACTTCTCCGAGGACACCTACCGCACCCTCATGGCCGCCGACTCCGCCGTCATGGTCATTGACGGTGCGAAAGGCGTGGAGCCTCAGACGCGGAAGCTGTTCAAGGTCTGCGCCATGCGTCACATCCCCATTTTCACCTTCGTCAACAAGATGGACCGGGAGGCCAAGGACCCCTTCGACCTTCTGGACGAGGTGGAGCGGGAGCTGGGCATCGAGACCTACGCCATGAACTGGCCCATCGGCTCCGGCAAGGATTTCCAGGGCGTCTATGACCGGGAAAAGGCCGAGCTGCTGTTCTTCTCCGGCGTCTCCGGGAAGAAGCGGGCGGATAAGCTGGAAATCGACCTGTACGACCCCCAGGTCGCCCAGCTGCTGGACAGCGAGGAAAAGCATCAGCAGCTCATCGACGACGTAGAGCTTCTGTCCGCCGGACGGGAAATGGATATGCAGGCCGTCCGGGACGGGCAGCTGTCCCCTGTGTTCTTCGGCTCCGCGCTTACCAATTTCGGCATTGAGCCGTTCCTGGAAGCGTTCCTGAAGCTGACGCCGCCCCCCCTGGCCCGCACCGCCGACTGCGGCGTGATCGACCCATTCAGCCCGGATTTCTCCGCCTTTGTCTTCAAGATTCAGGCGAATATGAACAAGGCGCACCGGGACCGTCTGGCCTTCATGCGCATCTGCTCCGGCAAATTCCAGCGGGACGCGGAATATTTCCACGTCCAGGGCAATAAGAAAATGCGTCTTTCCCAGCCCCAGCAGCTGATGGCCGCCGAGCGGGAAATCGTGGACGAAGCCTACGCCGGGGACGTCATCGGCGTGTTCGACCCCGGCATTTTCTCCATCGGCGACACCATCACCGTTCCGGGGAAAAAGTTCAAATATTCCGGTATCCCCACCTTCGCCCCCGAGCATTTCTGCCGGGTGTCCGCCAAGGATTCCATGAAGCGCAAGCAGTTCGTCAAGGGCACCGAGCAGATCGCCCAGGAGGGCGCTATTCAGATCTTCAAGGTTCCCGGCTCCGGCTACGAGGAGGTCATCGTGGGCGTCGTGGGTACGCTGCAATTTGACGTGTTCCAGTATCGCATGAAAAACGAGTACGGCGTGGAGCTGCGGATGGATATGCTGCCCTACGAGGAGATCCGTCTCATCGACGAATACCCCGGCGACCTGTCCGACCTGAACCTCGGCTCTGACGCAGAGCTACTGGAAGACTACCGCGGCCGCAGTCTGCTGGTATTCTCCAGCTTCTGGGCGATCGACTTCACCTGCCGCCGCAACCCCGGCCTGAAGGTTTCGGAGATCGTGGTGGCCGAGGGCTAAAGCACCTTACGTTGGGAGGGAATTGTGTGAAACCGTGGCAGCATTTCAAGACCATAACCAAGCACCGCTGGCTGGTGATGCTGGGCTGCTTCCGGGTGGGACTGTACCGTCAGGGGCTGACCCACGACCTGAGCAAATACTCCCCCACGGAATTCTGGATGGGGGCGCGGTACTATCAGGGCAACCGCAGTCCCAACGCTGCCGAGCGGGAGGACAAGGGCTACAGCGAGGCCTGGATGCACCACAAGGGGCGCAACCGCCACCACTACGAATACTGGACGGACATGAACCGGGAGACGAAGTGCTACGAGCCTGTCCCCATGCCCCGGCGGTACTTTGTGGAGATGGTGATGGATCGCCGGGCGGCCTGCATGACCTATCAGGGCAAAGCCTACCGGGACGATTCCGCCCTGCAATATTTCGAGCGCAGCCGGGAAAAGGATCTGATGAACCCGGAGACCAGCCGCCAGCTCCGCTTCGTGCTGGGAATGCTGGCCGAGAAGGGAGAGGCGGAGACCTTCTCCTATCTGCGCCGGTCTGTGCTGAAAGGAAAGCCCTTCCCCTGGGAGGAAGCGCAGGACAGTCTTACGCGCAAATAAACGAAACAGGAGCTGACCGGCGTCACCGTCCGGTTGGCTCCTGTTTATCGTGTTTCTATACAATTACCGGCCGGTAATAGGCACATTTCATGGCGCAAAATCTTAAAAGCGCACAAGAAACACCGTATTTCTCTTACCGCCAGAGATCAATTTTGACAAGTTTTTCCCAAAGATTGGAAAGCCGGTTGATTTTTCAGTTAGCTGGTGCTAATATGAAGATATCAGCGCAATGCTGACCAACATATAAAAACATTGGAGGTTCCATCATGAAGAAATTGGGTTTATTTGGTGCAGGTCTTCTGTTCGGCACCGTCGGTCTGAAAATTCTTGGCAGCAAGGACGCCCAGAAGCTGTACGCCCACACCACCGCCGCGGCGCTGCGGGCAAAGGACAGCGTCATGAAGACCGTCACCGCCATCCGTGAGGGCGCTCAGGACGTTTACGCCGATGCCAAGGACATCAACGAAAGCCGCGCCCAGGAAGAAGCCGAGGCCGTTATCGAGGACGCTCCCGCGGAATGATCCGGGGCGCTGCCCTAGTCTCTCGTAAGAAGGCATACGATACCTATGAAATGCAGTATTTTACATGAATCCAACGGCCGGATGCGGGTGCATCTCCACTGCGGGAGAATGTCCCTGCATCAGGCGGACGTGCTGGAATACTATCTGAAAAACGAGCAGGATGTGCTGGATGTGACGGTTTACGACCGGACGCAGGACGCGGTCATTTGCTACGGAAAAGACCGCGCCGCCGTGGTTTCCGCTCTGGCGCGGTTCTCCTTCGCCCGGGCAGAGAGCATGGACTTGGTGCCGGAACACACCTCCCGGGCGCTGAACCGGGAATTTGAGGAAAAGCTCATTATGTCGGTCTGCCGCAGGGCCTTTTCCAAGGTCTTTCTGCCCGCGCCGGTGACGGCGGTCATTGCCGTGGTCAAGTCCTGGAAGTACATCAGAGAGGGGCTTTCCGCCCTGCTGCACCGGAAGCTCACCGTGGCCGTTCTGGATGCCACAGCGGTGACGGTCTCCCTTGTCCGGGGCGATTTCGATACCGCCGGTTCCGTCATGTTCATGCTCCGGCTGGGCGAAATTCTGGAGGAGTGGACGCACAAAAAGTCCGTGGCCGACCTGGCGGGCGCCATGTCTTTACAGGTGGAAAGCGTCTGGATGCAGGCGGGAGAAGCGGAAGTGCTGGTTCCCGTGGGACAGGTGCAGGTGGGCGATAAGATCATTGTCCGCACCGGCAGCCTGATCCCGCTGGACGGCAAGGTCGTCTCCGGGGAGGCCATGGTGAACCAGTCCTCCATGACCGGCGAACCCCAGCCCGTACCCAAGCGGCCGGGCAGCTTCGTCTACGCTGGCACCGTCACCGAAGAGGGCGAGTGCGTCATTCAGGTGGAGAAGGCACAGGGCAGCGGACGCTACGACCGGATCGTGAAGATGATCGAGGATTCTGAAAAGCTCAAATCCTCCGCGGAAGCCAGCGCCGCCCATCTGGCGGACAGCCTGGTTCCTTACACCCTGGGCGGCACGGCGCTGACCTACCTCATCACCCGGAACATCACGAAGACGCTCTCCGTTCTGATGGTGGACTTCTCCTGCGCACTGAAGCTGGCGATGCCCATCGCGGTGCTCAGCGCCATGCGGGAAAGCGCCCAGTTCCACATTTCCGTAAAGGGCGGACGTTTCCTGGAAAATGTCGCCAAGGCAGACACCATTGTCTTCGACAAGACCGGCACACTGACCCACGCCACCCCCAAGGTGGCAAAGGTCGTTCCCTTCGGCGGACATTCCGAGGCGGAAATGCTTCGTCTCGCGGCCTGCCTGGAGGAGCACTACCCCCACTCCATTGCCAACGCCGTGGTGGAGGAAGCCAAAAAGCGCGGCCTTGACCATCAGGAGTACCATTCTCAGGTGCAGTACATCGTCGCCCACGGCATTTCCAGCATGGTGGACGACCAGAAGGTCATCATCGGCAGCGCCCACTTTGCGTTCGAGGACGAAAAGTGTCAGATTCCCGAGGGCGAGCAGTCGCTGTATGACGATCTTGACCCCAGCTATTCCCACCTGTATCTGTGCATCGGCGGCTATCTTGCGGCGGTGCTGTGCATCTCCGACCCTCTGCGGGAGGAAGCCCCCGCGGCCATCAAAGCCCTTCACGACTGCGGCATTTCCAATGTGGTGATGATGACCGGCGACAACCGCAGAACCGCCCAGTCCGTGGCCAGAGCTGTCGGTGTGGACGAGGTTCACGCGGAGGTTCTGCCGGAAGATAAGGCAGCCTTCATCCGCAACGCCCGGGCGCAGGGGCACACGGTCATCATGATCGGCGACGGCGTCAACGATTCCCCGGCGCTGTCGGAGGCGGACGTGGGCATTGCCATTTCCACCGGCGCAGCCATTGCTCAGGAAATCGCCGACATCACCGTATCGTCGGAAGATCTGCGGGCGCTGGTCACCCTGCGGCAGCTGAGCGTCGCCCTGATGGCGCGGATCCGCTGGAATTACCGCTTCATCATCGGCTTCAACTGCGGTCTGATCGGTCTGGGTCTGGTAGGCATTCTGCCGCCCACCACCTCTGCCCTGCTGCACAACATGTCCACGCTGGGCATCAGCGTAAAGAGCATGACCAATCTGTTATAAAATAGCATAAAGATTTCCCGGCAAGGTTTGCGCCTTGCCGGGATTCTTTTTAGATTGTCCAGGCCTGTCCCTGGGTCTGCAAATCCGCCATGTGGGTGTAGATACCGTTCTTTTCGTACAGCTCTTTGGGGCTGCCCTGCTCGGCTACCACGCCGTCAGACAGCACCACGATCTTGTCCGCCCCCGCCACGGTACGCATCCGGTGGGCGATGATCATCACCGTCTTGTTCTGAATCAGCCGGGACAGCGCCGTCTGGATCAGCGTCTCATTCTCCACGTCCAGACTGGCCGTGGCCTCGTCCAGCAGGATGATGGGCGCGTTCTTCAGAAAGGCGCGGGCAATGGAGATCCGCTGACGCTCGCCGCCGGAGAGGGCGCAGCCGTTTTCGCCGATGTTGGTATTCCACTTGTCGGGAAGCTTCTCGGCGAACTCATTGCAGTTGGCAAGGTGCGCCGCAGCGAGAACTTCCTCGTCCGTGGCGTCCTTGCGGCCCAGGCGGATGTTCTCCAGAATCGTGTTATCAAACAGCGTCACATCCTGGAACACGATGGAATACAGGCTCATAAGCTTTTCCGGGTCGATCCTGGAAATGTCCATGCCGCCCACGGTGATGCTGCCCTTCTGGTAGTCCCAGAACCGCGCCGCCAGCCGGGACACGGTGGTCTTGCCGCCGCCGGAGGGGCCCACCAGCGCCGTGACCTGCCCTTGCCTCGCGGTGAAGGACACGTCCTTCAATACCGTCTCGCCGGAATTGTAAGCAAAGCCCACGTGGTCGAACACGATGTCGCAGCCCTGATTGGTCAGCTGCTCGCTGCCGGTCTGGATGGGATATTCCAGAATCTCGTTCATCCGCCCCACGTTGGTGCGCATGGCGATGACCGCCGCCAGATTATTCAGTGCGCTCTGCATGGGGTCATACAGCCGGGAGGCCACCAGCAGGAACAGGAACATGGTCAGCACGTCGATTTTCCTGCCGATCAGCAGCACGGAGCCGGTCAGCGCCACGGAGGCAATGCCCAATTTCAGCACCATACCGGCGGAGGTCACGAACACGGCGTTGGTCAGCTCCGCCGCAATGGTCTGCTTTTCCACAGCGCGGATTTTCCCGGAAAGGCCGGTGAGGTAACTGCCCTCGGCATTGCTGGCTTTCAGGTCGCGGATGGACTCGATGTACTCCTGAATACCGTCGGCACAGGTCATTTTCACTGCCATGGTCTTCGCCTGCACCCGATCCTGTACCTTGTAGCTGCCCAGCAGAATGGCCACGGACACGGGAATGACCCACAGCGCCGCCAGCGCCATGCGCCAGTCGAAGACGAACAGCCCGAGGGCAATCAGCACGGTGGAAATCAGGGAGCCGAACAGGCCGGGGATAAAGTGGGAGCAGGTCTTTTCCAGCACCTCGCAGTCGGCCATGATGGTGCTGGTCAGGTCGGCCAGATCCCGCTTGCCGAAAAAGGACAGGGGCAGCTTCCGCAGCCGCTCGGCAAGGGACAGCCGCCGTTTGCCGCTTTCTTTGTAGGTGGTAAAATAGGTGCCGTTATACTGAAACCAGGTGGTCAGGAAGATCAGCGCGAAGCACGCAATGCAGCCCCACACGTAAAAGGCCGTCCTTCCCCCCGTCGTACCCGCCATCAGGTCTTTTACCAGGAAATAAAGCAGGCTCGTGGGCATCATGAAGGCGATGTTCTGGAATGCACAGGCCAGTACACCCTTAACAAGCCCCCTCGCGCCCTCCGGGGAGCTTGCGGTTGCCTTCTGAATTTTTTCGATCATGATTATCCCTCCTTTGCGACTTTCCACTGGACGGAGGACTGGTAGTCCCGCCACATCTTGGCAAACAGGCCGTCCTTGGCGCACAGCGCGTCCTTCGTACCCGCTTCCGCGATTTTCCCGTCCTGCACCACGTAGATGCAGTCGGCATTGGCCACGGTGGACAGCCGGTGGGCGATCATGATGACCGTCTTGCCCTTGGCCAGCCCGGCAAAGGCCGCCTGCACCTTGGCTTCGTTGTCCGGGTCGGCAAAGGCTGTGGCCTCGTCCAGAATCAGGATGGGGGCGTTTTTCAGCACCGCCCGGGCAATGGCAATGCGCTGCTGCTCACCGCCGGAGAGATACACGCCCTTGGTGCCGATGACGGTGTGAATGCCATCCGGGAATTTTTCGATAATATCCATGCACTGGGCGGCTTTCAGCGCCGCGAGGACTTCTTCCTCGGTGGCATCTTTCTTGCCCAGCTTCACATTGTCCAGAATGCTGCCTTTCAGCAGGCGGCTGTTCTGGAACACGAAGGACACCGTGTCCATCAGCTCTTCCTTGGGAATCTCCCGGACGTCCGCGCCGCCCACGCAGATACTGCCGCTGCCCACGTCAAAGAACCGGACAATCAGGCTGGCAAGGGTGGATTTACCGCCGCCGGAAGGGCCGACCAGCGCCACGGTCTGCCCGGGCTGGATGTCCATGGACACGCCGTTAATGACGTCCTTCTCGCCGTCGTAGCTGAAACGCACATCCGTCAGGGTCACGGAGCCGTCCTTCGGATGCTTCGGCTGGCCGCTGACCGAAACGGGCTCGGCGGTAAGCACGGAGTCGATGCGGCTCAGGGCGTCCGCGACGATCATCTTGTTTTCGCTCATGTACATGATCTTTGTCAGCGTCAGGGAGATCACCGGCGTGATGATGATATAAAACAGCAGATTCAGCAGGAACTCCGGCGTAACGCCGCTCTTCGTCAGCAGCAGTCCACCCGCGATCAGGAACGCGAACACGCCGTTCACCGCCGCCGTGTAGAACATCATGGGCATCCGCAGCTCCTTGGTATAGGCGACGACCCACTTTTCATACTCGTCGATGGTGGCCTTGAATTTCTTGAAGGAGAACACGGACTGCCCGAAGGTCTTGACCACGGGAATGCCCCGCACATATTCCACTGCTTCATTGGACATGGCCGCGAGAGCGTTGCCGTACTGACGCATTTTCTCCGCCATCCGGCTGCCGGTCATGGTTGCCATAATGAGGAAGGCCAGCAGCACAGGGGCAAGGCTCAGCAGTCCCAGCCGCCAGTCGAATACGAACAGCAGCACCAGCAGTCCCACAGGGGTCGCCATGGCGCTGTACTGGTCGGGCAGCTGGTGGGCAAGATAGGTTTCCGCTGCGCCGGTGCTTTCCTGAATGACCTTACGCAGCTTGCCGCTGCCGTAGCGCTCGGTAAAGCCAAGGGGCAGCTTTGCCAGATGCCCGGTGACAGCCAGCCGCAGATTCGTCGCCACTCGGAAAGCGGCCAGATGAGAGCAAAGCAGGGAGCAGATGTAGATGAGGAAGGACAGCACGGCATACAGCACCGCCATCCAGCCGTAGTGGGGGATGTTCACGGCCTGAGCGTAGTCCGGCGCGGCCGCCAGCACGTCCCGCAGGATCATCCAGATATACAGGAAGGGAACCAGCGCCACCAGTGCGCTGAGGGCCGCGAGAACCCAGGAGGCATAGGTAAAGACTCGGTGTCCGCCTGCGTATTCCATCAGCCGGGAGAAATCAGATTGTTTTTTCAAGGGGATTCACCATCCTTTTTTATAGTTAGTTGTCGCTAACTGGCGCATACTTTAGCACATTTCCCCTTCCCGGACTACTCCGTTTTGGTTTTGATGCTCTGTTTTGGTGCTTTCTTTGCGTTCGCGCGGTATTGGGACGGTGTGATGCCGTAGCGCTTCCTGAAGCACTCGGAGAATTTACTGGCATTGTCGTACCCGGCGCTCTGGGCGATCTGCGTCACCGGCTTCGTCCCCCGCACCAGCTCCACCGCCGCCTGTTCCAGCCGGTACTCCTTGATGTAGTGGTACACCGGCACGCCGTACATCTGCTTGAACAGCTTTTGCAGATGGGACACCGAGATTTCATGCTCCGCCGCCAGATTGGCAAGGGAAACATACCCCTCCCGGTCGCTGAGCAGATGGTCACGCAAGTGGTGAATCAGCTCCGCCTGTTTTGCCGAGCAGTAGACGTCCGTCCCCTCCTCCCGGGGGATGCGCCCCAGAAGCATCAGCAGCTCCAGCGCCTTGAGCTGCAAAAAGGCAAAATTCTGATAGGGCGCGCTTTCGTACAGCTCCCGGAACACATGCTCACACCGCGGCCCCGCCGGGCTGTACATGTACCATTTGTTTCCCAGAAGATTTTCCTTCCACGGGGCAAAATCCACGCAAAACGCCGGCGCGTTCCGCTCCATCCAGCGCCGGGCAGCCGCCGGGGCGACCTCCAGACAGATGCCCTCGTAATAGCCCAGAGGGAACCGGGATTCCGACCGGGTGCCACGCAGACCGTCGTAGCAGCTGATCGCCATGTCCCCCGGCTTCAGAAGCACCTGATCCCGCAGGGAAAAGCGGGTCTCAAAGCGCCCGCCCACGCAGAAATTGATCTCGATCAGCCCCGTCTGCGTGCGGATTTCCGTGTAGGATTCCATTTCCAGCCGCATCAGCATGACGCTTACGCCGTCCAGCAGCTGGTAGCAGTGGATTTCTCCGTCTCCCACCGCGTTTTCAAAGCCGCCGGTCTGCCCCGGCGGGCAGGAAACGGCGGTTATCCCGTCGTGATAAACGATATGGATCACGGCACTCTCCCCCTATTTGTTCCGCCTGTACCCCGCCTCGTCCCGGTATTCCGGGTGTGCCTTGCAGTAGGGATCTTTGTCGCCGCAGATGGCATAGTCGCATTTGCAGCCGCCTACGCAGGTGGTCGTCCGCACCAGCTTCGCGTGAATCAGCTCCATGGACACATAGTCCACATTGCACAGGGCGGGCATGATTTCCGTAAGGCCGTACTGCTTCGCAAACTCCGCCGCAGGGCAGGCCGTGAACTCGTAATAGATGGGCCTGCCCTCCTCATAGGGCGCGACATGCATCTCATAGTCGTGCCAGCGGTCGCAGCCCGCCTTCGCCCTTGTGAACGCTTTGTACATGAGTCTTCGCCAGAAGGGCTTATTGCAGTCTACGAACTTCAGCTTGCGGAACGACGGCAGGATCAGGTTTTCCTCCACCTCCTCGATCTCCCGGAAGGATGTGACATCTTTGCACACGGTGTAGTAGCTCATGATGGCGATACAATCGTAGGTGCCCCCCGCGCCGTTGTGGAAGTTCTTTTTCCCGCCCAGATCGGTGCGCCAGTCCGAAAGAAAATCCACATATTGCCGCTGCACCTGCTCCCAGACGGCTTCCCGCTCCGCTTCGGGATAGTGCAGGGCGATCTTTTTTTGAATTTCCTTCTTGCATGGCCTGGAGTACAGCACATGGCAGCTGCGGTCAAATTGTAATTCGTTGTCTTTCATTCTACTTTCCTTTCCCGGCCAAATTCAAAGTATTTCACCGCTTATTCTCCGTTTCCGGCGGGCTTTATTGCCGTCACGCACAGCCAGCCCCTGTTGTTTTTGTGAACCTGAACGTCCCGGAATCCCGCCTGCTCCAGCAGCGCTTTCAGCTGGACGTCCTTGTAAATGGTCATGCCCTCGATTTTCCGCGTCCACTTGTCGTCCTTGTCCGTGTCGCCGCTGCCCTCGTTGCAGATCAGGAACGTTCCACCGGGCTTCAGCACCCGGTAAACCTCCCGGAAGCACCGGTGCAGGTTCGGCCAGAAGTACACCGTTTCAAAGGCCGTGACGGCATCGAACCAGTCCTTCGCGAAAATGATCTGCTCCACGCTCCCCTGCCATATCACGCAGCGGCCGTCGTTGATGGCCTGCTTGTTCAGCTCCCGCGCCTTCGTAACGCTGACGGGGGAATAGTCGATGCCCTTGACAATGCCCTGGGGGCATTTTTTCAGAAGCTTTTGGATGTTCGCACCGCCGCCGCAGCCGCAGTCCAGAACCTTCCCGTCCGCAGGAAGCATCAGAAACCGCATTCCCCACCGCGCCAGCGCCCGATGACCCAGATTCATCATGGCAACCATGATCTCCCCGCCGAAGCCCTCCGGCTTGCGGGTATTCTCAAAAAAGGACATTTTCCTGCCTCCTCAGCGTTTTTCCATCACAATAATCTTGTTTGAAATATTCCGCACGACGGTCAGCTTGTCCAGCACCTTGTAGATCGGGACAAACGCCGCCATGCCCTCGGTCAGGCCGTGTTCCCCGACCAGCCGGAAATCCGGCAGCAGCGCGGCCAGAGCTACGCCGTTTTTGACGCCCCATGTAAATTTCGCGTGGCTTCCCTCGATGGATTTTTCCTTGAAGCGCTTGACGACCATAGGGTTCATGGTCTCGACGAACACGGTGGCCTTGGGGAACCGCCCGGCAATCACGGCAAAAATACGCTTCACATCCGCTTCGCTTAAGTACATGGTCAGCCCCTCGATGATGACCAGCGCCGGGACGTCCTGTTCCGCGATCTCGCTGCCCCAGTTGTCCATGGCGGACATGGCGATCTGGGAAATTTTCCCGCTCTCCGGCAGGAGCTTTTCCCGCACGGCAATGGTTTCCGGCAGGTCAAGGTTGTACCAGTGGGCGAAGCCCTCCATCCGGTAGCACCGGGTGTCCAGCCCGCAGGCAATGTTGACCACCACTGCCCCCGGATGCCCAGCAAGCCAGTCCTTCGTCAGCCGGTCAAGCACGATGGTGCGGGCAATAACGCCGCTGTGCATGGCCGCATCCTTGTCCGCGAGGGAAAAGTCGTAGTCCAGAGCGCCGACGATCTCCTCCGCCTTGGGATCGTGGATCGCGCCGCGCCCTTTGCTTTCCTTCGCTCTTGCGTAAATCGTTTGCAGCATCGTCTCCGGCACGCCGGAGAGCTTCATTTGTTCAGTCATACCGTTTGTCTTCCTTCCACCAAAAATTTTTCCGCATACCGGCAGAATTCCTCCGGGTGAACGATCACCAGCTCCGCGTGGGCCATCTTCGGAATGCCGTGGATACGCGCCTGGGGGAAATAGCGCTTGATGAAGCGGATATTGCTCCGGCGATCCTTCTTTTCGTCGTCGCCGTACCAGTAGGTGATTTTTGTTGCGATTTTGGCCGGTATACGGGGCAGATCGTAATTGTTTGCCGACCAGAAAATGTTGCGGATCGACCGCCGGGAGTAGGTTTTCAGGTACTGCTCCATGGCGTCGTATTCCTTCACGGGGTCATGCCCCGGAATGGTAAACCGCTCCGGCGGGAAGGCCGCTTCCAAAACATCCCGATGGGCGGCCACGATGTTGAAGGAAGCAACGTCCCGCAGAAGCAGCAGCTTCCGCACCGGAAACGGCTGCTGATAGGGCGTGATGCCGCCGTCAATGATCGCCCGCCCGACGGGCATTTCTCCCAGCGCCAGCATCCGGGTCAGACACGCCCCGCCCAAAGAGCATCCGTAGGCCGCGTCCAGGCGGCTGACGCCCCGTTCTTTCAGATACGCCGTGATCTCGTCCACCGTCTGCTCCACGGAGGTAAAGTCGCCGGGATATTCCGGCTGATGGCCGTCGTAAACCACCTGAAAAACGTGCCACTTCTGCGAAAGCAGTTCAATGGTCGCCGCAAACACCCACACCGGCTCTGCCGTACAGGGCAGAAACAACAGCGTTTTCTCCTGCGTCTGCCCATGCTCCAGAATCTTCAAATTTCATCCCTCCCGCGCTCATTCCGCCGCAAGTTAGACCAAGCTAACCGGCAGCCTTTTGAAAAGCCGCCCTACGGCAGCTCCCATTCGTGTTGCTTATATCGTAGCAATGTCCGCCGGAAAAGTCAAGATATGCCGCAGACAAATCCCGTTTTTTTCCTGTAATCGCCAGATTTAAGGCGGGACGCGCTTCCCGTTTACCTCAGGAAAAGAGCAGCCAACTTCCGTCAGCTGCTCTTGCACATACTATGTAGTTTTCCCTCGCCCTGCCGGACGCTTATGACAGTTTCACAGGACAGACGCCCGTAGCCTTGCCGCCGCGGAAGATGTCCTCCAGCGCCCGGAAGGCGGGAACGGCATAATCATAGGCGGCCAGCTTCCAGACGGTTTCGGGAAGCTGGGATAGATCGTACGGGTTGCGCAGTGCGGCAACTGCCATGGGCTTTCCCGTCGCCGCCAGGGCTTCCGCCAAAGCGAGCTGTCCCCGGAACAAATGGCCGTTGCAGGTGCCCAGGATGATTTTTTCACAGTTCTCCGCCTGCCGAAGCGCCGCGCGGATTTCTTCTTCGTCCGGGTCTTTTCCGGTGACGAAGCCCTCCGCGCCGAAAGCGTTTGCCATGTACTCCGGGAAGGTCACGGCGCTCCCGTCCGCATTGGCCACGCCGGAGGTACGATAGTCGGCGCAGCCGCAGAAGAAGGTGTTTTCATCCGCCCGGAAAGACGTTCCGGAAATCTGGCTGATCGCCTGACGCGCCAGATTTTCCGCAGCGCGGCGGTCTGACCCCCGGTTGCACAGGCCCGGCTCCACCTGAGCCGCAAGCATTTTCTTATAGCGGAGGATTTTCTCCACGGAAGCACAAATCTCTTCCATGTCGAATTCTCCCCGCTCCGCCGCTTCGTTGACGGCCTTTGCGGCGGCCAGCTCCAGGTCAAAGGCACTGGATATCTCCGCCAAATCCACACCAGCCTTGATGGACGCGACCACGCCCTCCGGCGTTCCGTAATAATCCCGGATGGCGCCCATTTCCATGCAGTCCGTGAGGATCAGCCCCCGGAAGCCCAGCTTCTGCTTCAGAAGTCCGGTGACCATCCGCCGGGACATGGTGCAGGGAACCTGCTCCGGCTCTATGTTCGGAAACAGCACATGGCTCATCATGATGGCCGGTACACCGGCCTCGATGGCGCGGCGGAAGGGGATCAGCTCCAGCTGCTCCAGCGCTTCCTCCGTTTTGTCCACCCGGGGAAGCCCCAGATGGCTGTCCACCGCCGTATCGCCGTGGCCGGGGAAATGCTTGGCGCAGCACAGCACACCGCTTCCGGCATAGGGTGCGATGGCGGCACAGCCCAGGGACGCCACGCGCTCCGCTTCGTCGCCGAAGCTGCGCACGCCGATCACCGGATTGGCGGGATTGCTGTTGACATCCAGCACCGGCGCCATGTTGAAGTTGGCGCCCAGCCCCCGCAGCTGCCGGATGGTGATCTCCGAAGCCAGGCGGGCATTTTCCGGGTCTGCGGTGGCGGCCAGCGCCATGGCGCCGGGGACGTTTACGGCGTCCTGGGGGAGCCTCGTCACCATGCCGCCCTCCTGGTCGATGATGATAAAGGCGGGGTAACCCGTCTCTTCCCGAACCAGCGTCTGAATTTCGGCGCAGAGCGCGCGAAGCTGCTCCGCGCTTTCCACGTTGCGCAGGAACAGGATCACGTTGCCGATCTTGTATTCCCGGAGCAGATTCTTAAATTCCTCAGGCAGCGTTTTCCCGTGAAATCCGAATACCAGCTTCTGCCCGAGCATTCGTCTCATTTCCATATTTTCAGAGATCCTCCAATGTCTGCACCAGCTTATACTGCTCTTTGGGAATCATGAAGCACTCGCAGTAGCCCTTCCGCCCCTGGATGCCCCGGAGACGCTTTAAGTGGGAGTAGTATTCCTTATAGGGAAAACTGCTGGAATGCACCGCAAACCAGTGGTGATCGATGGCTCTTTCCCACAGGGCATATCCGTCGCTCACGTCCACATAAACATAAGGCTCAAAGCCGGGGGCATCCTCCCAGTTTTCCGCAAAGTAAAGCTTTCTGGCGAAATGCTTCGGCAGCTCCCGCCGGAACCCCTCAATGGCGGCATAGAACCAGGCGTCCACCACGATTCTGTGGCAGACAATGTGATCCTTGTGCATACTGTTTTCGTGGTGGGTGACGATGATATCAGGCTTGACCTTGCGGATGATGTCGCAGACGGCAAAGCGAACCTCATCGTTGTCCGGCAGAAGGCCGTCTTCATAATCCAGGACGTAAGCTTCGCCCCCCAGCTCTTTGGCAAATGCCTCTGCCTCCACGATTTTTCCCCGGCGGTATTCGGCAATATCTGCCCCGGCGGGAGCGCCCTTTTCCCCGGCGGTCAGCGCCAGAGTCACGGCCTTGCCGCCGTGAACGGCGCAGGACGCCAGCAGTGCCCCGGCGGTCAGCTCGGCATCCCCAATGTGGGCGCCGATGGCAAGTACAGTCTGTGTCTTCATAGTCCTACAGCTCCTTCAGCATGACGCCGAATGTCCGGACGACCCGGAAACCGGCGTTGAGATAGATAAACCGGGCATGGTTGTCTTCCCCGGTGAACAGTGACATATACTTTGCCCCCGCCTGCTTTTCCCGTTCCAGAAGACGGTAAAACAGCAGCGTACCCAGGCCGTGCCCCTCAAACTGCGGCGCAACCCCCAGGCCGGCAAAATAGCCCCGCCCCGTTTTTTCCGGGTACACAGGCCCGGTGAATCCGGCGCAGACATTGTCTTTCAGGCCGACCAGCAAATCCATGCCGCTTTTCCCGGCTGCCGGAATTTCCTCCGACCACATGGCATTATTCAGCGCCGCCACCATTTCCTCTAGGCCAACGTGCCGGTCTGGGTCGTAGCGCTCTACGCGGTAGCCCTCCCCGGCCATCCTCGCGGCCTTTTCCTCCACCCAGGCCGGGGTTTCATAGTCCGCCAGGCTTCGGTACATGGCGCATTCCCGGGTGCTTTCCCGGTAGCCCAGGGACAGCATCCGGTCATGCAGCGGAATATCCGTCGCCACGCCGGGGGCGTTGTTGTGCTGGTGTCCCGGCGTGCCGGGGAGAATCCAGGGCAGGCGGATGGGATTGAAAAAGGTGACGGCGCAATGGGTCTTTCCCGCCTTCCGGAAGGCGTTTTCCAGTGCAGAGAGAAGCAGTGCCGTATTTTCGTCGGAATCTGCCTCCGCTGACAAGATCAGGCAGCTCAAGTATCCCCGGACGTCTCCCTTGGGGATACCCGTCCCGGTGCAGCCGTTGACAAAGCCCAGAAGCGTCCCCTTTTCCTCCAGGATGAAGGTATACTCCGGGGAAAAGTTCGGATGCCGGGTCAGCAGACGGCGGAAATCCTCCAGCGGCACAGGCGCGTAGCCCATGGCGGCTCCCGCCGTGTTCCACAGAGAAAGCATGGCGCTTTCGTCGTCAGGTGTGTAAGATCGAATCATGATAAAGTCACCTCAGTATGACAGCAGCCCCCACTTAAAGTGGGGGCCACGAAAATCAGCCCTTGACGGCGCCGATGGTGACGCCTTCCATAAAGTACTTTTGCAGTGCAAAGAACAGAACGAACATGGGCAGCGCGGAGATGGTGGCACCGGCCATCATCGGGGCGAACAGCGTTTCGTTGGCAAACTTGAACTGCTTCAGGCCCACCTGAATGGTGTACATAGCGGGATCGTTGGTCACCAGGAACGGCCAGAAGAAGTCATTCCAGCTGGCCATGAAGGTGTTGATCGCCATGACCGCCAGCACGGTTTTGGCCAGGGGCAGGACGATTTTGACAAAGATCTGGAACTGATTGCAGCCCTCAATCTTGGCGCTCTCGATCAGCGGCGTGGGCAGGCCGGAGAAGAACTGCTTGCACAGGAAAATGTTGTAGGCCGTGCACAGGCCGGGCAGAATCATGGCCGCATAGGTGTTGGTCATAGAGAATTTCTGCACCATCAGGATGTACAGCGGAACCTGGGTCACCTGATAGGGGATCATCATAGCCACCAGAATCAGGCCGAACAGAATCTTGCTGCCCTTGAACCGGATCTTGGCGAAGGCATAGCCCGCCATGGAGGCAAAAATCACGTTGCCGATGACCGCCCCCGTCGCCACAACCACGCTGTTGAGAATCCACCGCAGGGAATAATCGCTGAAATGGAAGAACGCGTCAAAGGATTCCAGCGTAAACCGGGAAGGCAGGATCGTGCGCATATTGCCCGCCGTGGACACGTTGGGGCCAAAGGACGAGAGGATCATGTAGCAGATGGGGAACAGCGTCGCCGCCGCCAGAATGATCAGAACGATGGCGATGATTGCATTGCGGAGGTGAAGCACCTTCCTGTTGTTCAGGTGCTGGGAATACAAACCGGTAGTAGCCATAATCCCCCTCCTTAATACTCAACGTCCACGCCCATGAGCCGGAACTGGAACAGGGACATGATAGCGATGGCAATGGCCAGCAGGATGGCCTGGGCACAGGCAAGACCGTACTTGCCGTACACAAAGGCGTTGTTGTAGATCAGCAGGCCAATCATGGTGGTGGAGTTGTCCGGGCCGCCGCCGGTCATCATGTAAGCGTTCATGAACACCTGGAAGGAGCCGATGACGCCTGTGACCAGCAGGAACAGAGTCGTGGGCTTCACCAGAGGCCAGACGATATAGCGCACCTTCTGGAGGAAGGTGGCACCATCCAGCTCGGCGGCCTCGAAATAGCTGTTGTCAATGCCGATCAGCGCGGCAATATAGGTAATAATCCGAACACCGTGGCTGGAAAGCAGCGCCATGATGATCAGAGAAAGCATCGAAGTTCTGGTAGAGGACAGCCAGTTCTGCGCCGGAATGCCGAGTGCGCCCAGCAGCCGGTTGAATATGCCGTCCGGAGAGGAATCGTACAGCCACAGCCATACCACGGACAGCGCGACGCCGGATGCAATGCCGGGCAGATAATACATCGCCTTGAAAACGGACTGCACCTTCTTGTGGAAGGGCAGGATCATCACAGAGATGCAGAAGGACATCAGCAATGACAAGGGCACGACCACCGCGGTATAAACCAGCGTGTTCCGCGCGGCCTTGTAGAACAGGTTGAACTTGGAATATTTCAGGGTGTCAATATAGTTTTGCAGGCCGATAAATTCCGAGCCGAAGGGCTTGTAATTGAAAAAGCTGGTGTAGATCGCGCTGAACACGGGATACAGCGTGAAAACGCAGAAAATGATCATGGCGGCAGCGATGAAAATATAGCCCCACAGGTCTTCATTGGTAAACTTCAGTTTATGGCGGACTGGCTGCCGCTTTTGTTTTGTGCTGTTCATAGTCCTACCTCCCAGGGTTGCAAAGTCTCCGAAAAGGCCAATCCGGCTGAAAGCCGGTAAACATTACCCTGCCGTCAGCCTTTTCCGTTTTTTCCATAGCATTCTTAAAACTTCATGCAGGAACGCTGCACCACGAAAACGCGCAAATGCAGGTGCATGAAGTTTTTGTGCATCATTTCCGGTTGCCCCGCAGGGGGCGAGGAAATGGCACATTTCTTATTTTTGCTATGCTTTTGCATAGCAAAATGCCCACCCCACCGAGGTGGGGTGGGCTTTCCATCAATTAGCCGAGCTTACCGGTGACGCAGTTCTCTTCACCGAAGGCGGCGAAAGCGGCCTCACAGATGTGATCATATGCATCCTGAGCGGTGGTCTCGCCGGCCAGCAGCAGCTGGAACTTGGGAACGATCTGCTCGTCCATCAGCTTCTTGGCGGTGGCGGTCATCTCGCTGGTAACGCCCTCGGGAGGCGCCTGCACCATGGCGATGCAGCGGGCAGCAGTGGCCAGGTTGTCGGCATCGCGGCCCTCCTCCAGAACCAGCGCGTCACGGCCGGACTGGCAGACGGGATCCAGATACAGCTCGTTCATGCAGGCGGCAATGCGCTCGCCGGAGCAGATGTAGTCCATGAACAGCAGCACGTTCTTCAGGTGCTCGTCGGTGGTGTTCTTGTTCCGCATGGCGATCAGGCCGTCAACGGTGCCGTAGCAGGACTCCTCACAGCCGGCCATGGTGGGCACGGGCAGGAAGGCGTAATCCATCTTCTGGGAGTTCTCAACGGCGGTGCCGTCGTTGGCTTCCAGAGCGGCGTTGTTCTTCTTGAAGTTGTTCTCGAACAGAGGCATAGCCTTGCCGAAGATCATGGCGTTGCCGGTCTGGCACATGACCATACGCTGGCCGGCTTCCACGCCGAAGTTGGGCATATAGCCGGACTTGGTCATCTCTTCGATGGCGCTGAGCAGAGTCAGCATGTTCTCGGAGGTGAAGGTGTACTTCAGCTCAGGGGTGAAGGCGTTGCTCAGGCCAGCGCCTGCGCCGAAGATGTAGAGCATATCGGAAGCGGTAACGCCGGAGTTGGCGAACACGAAGCCGTAGCAGCCGTCCTTGGTGCCCTGCTTGATGACGTCCAGGAACTCCTCATAGGTCCAGCCCTCCTTCTGGATCTTGGCGACGTCGATGCCCAGGCCTTCCATCATGGTCTTGTTGGCGCCGATGGACTGAATGGTCAGGTACAGAGGCAGGCCGTAGGTGGTGCCTTCCAGAGTCAGGTACTTCAGAGCGTTCTCGTCGTAGTCGGCCAGACGGTCAGCGGCCATGTACTGGGCGATGTCAATGGCGACGCCCATTTCCACGTAGGTGCCCAGAGCGTTGGAGGAGATCTCCGCGATGTCGGGAGCCTCGCCGGCCTGCGCCATGGTGGACAGCTTGTCGTTGTGATCGCCCCAGGAGGTCTCAATGATCTCCACGGTCAGGTTGGGGTACAGGGCATGGAAGTCATCCGCCCAGGTCTTCAGGTTCGTCAGGTAATTGCCGGTAACGGGGGGAGCCATAATCACGATGGTATCGGGTTCCGCCTTTGCTTCCGTGGGAGCCTCAGTGGCAGCGGGAGCAGCAGTGGCAGCCGCAGTGGGAGCCTTGGTCTCGTCCGCGGTCTTGGTGCCGCAGCCGGCAAACAGACCCAGAACCATAACGACGACCAGCAGCATGGTTACGATCTTTTTCATTTCTGTTATCCTCCTGGTGTTCAAAGTTAGCGTTCCGGCGTTCCGGGAACCGGTACTGCCGCCACGCTTCGCACTTTATTATAGCGAACTTGGTTTTTTATGTCAATAGTTACGCAAATGAATGAAACTTTATTTTATCCCCTGACTTGAAATCGCGTTTTTTTAGTGAATTGGTGAAACTATTACAAAACATCGCTCGTCAAAATGTGCAATATATACAAAAATTGTATCAATTTTTTGGCAACAAAATGCATGGTCATTCCTCCCGAAAGACGATACAATGGTACGGATACTGTAGAAAAGTATAAAGATTGGTAAAATTTTTCGCGAAAGAGCAGGAAGCCTCCGCGGCGTCCCGGCCCGGCCGTCCGGAACTCCCATGGCAAAAGGCGAAAACGCAGAAATCATGACAAAAGGCGGTACCCTATGAATTTCTCTCCCGATTCAAGATTCATGCGCCTGTGCGGCAGCTTTGTGTCGCTGGTGCGCATCAATCTTCTGTGGCTGCTGTGCAGTCTGCCCCTGTTCACCGTCGGCGCTTCCACCGCCGCCATGGTTTCCGCCCTGACGGCGTTCCAGGCGGATGAGGAGTGCGGCGCAAAGGTGTTCTTCCGTGCCTTCCGCATCCATTTCCGCCAGGCAACCGTCTTGTGGCTGCTGATGGCTTTCCTTGGGTGTATGCTGGCGCTGGATTACCGGATCGTGGTTCATCTGGCCTTCCCCGTAAGAATGGCAGTGATCGTGGTGATCTGCTTCTGCGCGCTGGCTCTGATCCTGGTGTCCGGCCTGATTTTCCCCCTGCTGGTCCGCTTTCCGGGAACACTGCGGGACACCGTCATCAACGCGGTACTGCTGAGCATTGCCCATCTGCCGAAGATGCTGCTGGTAACGGCCATGAACCTGCTGCCGCTGCTGCTTCTCGTGCTGCTGCCCCGGGTGGTTCTCTTTTTCGGCTTTCTGTGGCCGGTGTGCGGATTTTCTCTCGTAGCGCTGTATGACCTGAAGGTGATAGAGAAAATCTTTGCCATTCTGGAAAGCCACACTCAGGAGCCGACGGATCAGGATTGACAGCGCCCATTCTCGTAGATATGAATTGGGGTCAGGCTTGCCGCCTGACTCCAATTGTCGGTTATAAGGGATATCCAATTACCATCACGCGCTTCATTGCGAGTTTTCCTTTGCTGTTTTGCAGGAAGCGATCAGCAGTCTGCGAATATTGCCACACAGTTTATTGGTATATTGATATGTAGTAAGATCAATTCTTTTGGTTTCGTACATCAGTTTCAGCCAATAACTTGTCTCGTTGGACTCTTTCAATGCAATTTCCAACTTTGCAATAAAATCTTTCTTGCTCTGTGCGTACTGCGCTTCGTGTATATTCGCGCCTACGGAAGTACCTGCTCTTGCAAGCTGATCGGTCATATATGAACTTTTGGGTGCCGTTACGCTATCAACGAGATTCACGATTGCAACTGCAAATTCAAAAGATAAGTCGAGTAATTTGTTTCCAGACATAAAAGCACCTTCTTTCTTGCGTATTATATCAAAATGCTGCGGTTTCCAATGATATATCGCTATCGCGATATGATATACGGAAAGCCGTATGATATACTTGCTGCGCAAGCATGATATAATATCCGTTCCTTCATATGCCGCAGGCATATATCATCGCACGAAGTGCGATATCATATCGAAGATATATCACCCGTTCCGACAGGAACGGATATCATTGAAAACCCCTCTTTTGTCTGACCGACAAAAGAGGGGTTTTCATGGTGGACATATACCTGTTAAATCCGAACTTAAGGCAGCCTCAATTTCTTGCAAGGTCAGAGTCTGGCTGCCGTCTT
>CAKTKC010000022.1 GCA_934569225.1 uncultured Oscillospiraceae bacterium
TCCATGACCGGGACAGATGGCAACATTTTTCATGCGCTGACGCCCCTGGATATTATGGGTCTGCCGGACTATCTGGGCGGCAGTGCGGCCTATACCTCCCACGTCATCGCCAAAACCCCCTGCACGGTTTTCAGGATTCCTCAGAGAACCTTCATTTCCCTGATCACCACCGACCCGGCGCTTTGCTACAGCACCCTGCGCATTCTGGGGCAGATCTCCAGCAACAGTCTTCGCGCACAGGAGACCAACGCTATTTTTCAGCCCCGCAAGCGGTTGGGCTATTACCTTTATCTCGCCGCCCAGCCCGGCCGTCCCTTCACCTGCCCGTACACCCGGGAGGAACTGGCCGACACGCTGGTGATCAACCAGCGCTCCCTCCACCGCTACCTCGCCGCCATGGAGGACGACGGCTGTCTGGAACTGCGGAAAGGCAAAATCCGGATCGAAGAAAAGCACTATAAGAAGCTTTCGGAGCTGTACGACTCCCCTTCCGAAGACATATAAGGAGGCAACACCATGCAGAAAATCGTTTTTGTTTCCCATTGCATCCTCAACACGGCGTCCAAAGTGGTTCTTTATAATCAGGAGGAAATGGATGCCGAGGAAGCGCTGCGCAAGAAATTCATGCATCTTGCCATCGACCAGGACATCCAGCTCATCCAGCTCCCCTGCCCGGAATTCACCCTGTACGGGGCGAACCGCTGGGGACATGTGAGCAACCAGTTTGACAATGTGTTCTTCCGCAGACATTGCCGCAATATCCTGACGCCCATCCTCGACCAGCTGAAGGAATATCTGGCGCATGGGGAGCGGTTTGAAATTCTGGGCGTCGTGGGCATCGACGGCAGCCCCTCCTGCGGCGTGGATTACACCTGCACCGGAGACTGGTACGGCTCCTTCGAGGGGCGGCAGAATCTCGCCGAAACCCTGTCCACCTGTCAGCTTTCCAAAGGCAGCGGCGTTCTGATGTCCGTTCTGAAGGAAATGCTGGCGGAGGAAGGTCTGGAAATCAGAATCACGTCCCTGTTTGCCCCGGAGCCGGAAAAATGTCTGGGGCTGATCTGCCCGGACGCGGCTGTCAGAGTGTAACCGATCAATTCCTCCCTATTTTATAAAAACAAACGAGGTGTTCTCAATGAAGAAACAAAAGAAAATCCTGGTCGTCGGAAGCTCCAACATTGATTTCGTGCTGAACGTTCCGGAAATGCCCCGGAAGGGGGAAACGCTCCTATGCCGTTCCTTTGCCAACGTCCCCGGGGGAAAGGGCGCAAATCAGGCCTGCGCCTGCGGAAAGCTGGGCGGCGACTGCACCTTCCTCAGTGTCCTCGGCCGGGACAGCCTGGGGCAGCTCCTGTACAAAAGTCTGGAGGACGCCGGTGTCGACCTGTCCCGCATCGGCTACAGCGACACCCAGCCCTCCGGAATGGCTATGATCACAGTCAACAATTCGGGGGAAAACAGCATCGTCGTCGTCCCAGGCGCCAACGACTGCTGCGACGAAGCCTATTTCCGGCAGCATCCCGATGTCATTCAGTCCGCTGATATTCTGCTGATTCAGCTGGAAATTCCCCACGACAGCGTGTTTTCCCTGATCACTGAGATGAAAAAGCAGGGCAAAACCACCATTCTGAATCCCGCTCCCGCGCCGGAATCCATTCCGGACGGTCTTTTCCCCTACTTAGACTGGATCACCCCCAATGAAACCGAGCTGTCCAGCATCACGAAGCTGCCCACAGACACCGTTGAGCAGGTGGAATTTGCCGCAAAGCAGCTGATCAAAAAAGGCGTTGGAAATGTTCTGGTCACCATCGGCTCGAAGGGTGCCCTTCTGTGCCGGGAAGACGGCTGCATACAGTATCCCACCCGGAGGGTGACGGCCGTGGACACCACCGCCGCCGGTGACACCTTCAACGGCGCGCTGGCGGTGGCTCTTTCCGAGGAAATGCCTGTAGAGGATGCCATCCGCTTTGCCAATACCGCAGCCGCCATTTCCGTCACCCGCAAAGGCGCCCAGACCTCCGTCCCCACACGGGAAGAAGTGGACGCACTGCTAGGGAACCTCTGATTAAATCGGCAAAAGCTGTGAGCGAGAGATTTTTTAGCCAATCGAGGTATCGAAAACGGCGGAATACTGTATGTACCCGCAAGGGGCATGCCGCATCCGTAAGCCGGCTTGCGCCGGCAACAGCTGCGCTATATTTCCCGTTTTTGATACCGAAGAGTGGACGAAAAAAAAAGAGGCTCTATGTCAATAGTTGGGGTAGAGACAAAACAAGAGATGATAGATCGTGTTGGAGAGAAAAGCTCCGGCACGATTTTTATGTATGGCAGAAAAGGATTCTCTTTCTGAAATTGGAGAAATTCCGCATACCAAAGCAGACACGCTTCAGAACCTTTGTTTTGTTGTTGCAGCCCTCAATGAAGCCAAGATAAACATGGACTTCATCACAAATATTTTCAACATTTGTGATAATTGCATCTTCCAAATTGAGCAGATTTGCAGTATAATCTTTGTTGAGCATAGAGATTCTTCCTTTCGGTGTGGTAGGGGTACTTTCATTGTAAAGGATTTTATCTCTATGCTCAACCTTTTTTGTATAGCTAAGGGGTCAGGTTCATCGCCTGACCCCAACATTTATTATAGAACCAAATTTTTTTCTGCAAATCATTTAGGGTCTATCTGAAAACCGTCAACACGCCCGAGCAGCGGGTCTTTTCCGCCTGCTGCGCGCCATTTTCCCTTGCAATACACAAAGTATTCCCGCGGAAAAATGGCTTCATCAGGCGAAAAATCCCTCGCTGCCGGTCATATTTCCGGTTTTCAGATAGACCCTACGTCATCAAAAACAAGGAGGAAACAAAATGAAAAAAGCATTGTCCCTGATCCTGGCAGCCGTTCTGCTGCTGAGTCTGGCTGCCTGCGGCAGCAATCCCGCCCCCGCCGAAACCGCCGCAAACGCCGCGGCCACGGAGAAGGCTCCGGAAGCAACGGAATTCACCCCCCAGCCCCTGAAAGCCCTGGTGCTATACAACAGCAGCGTCGGCGATTTCAACGACGAAACCGCCAACCCCGTTCTGACCTACATCAAGGAAGCCACCGGCTATGACATCACCTTCGACGTGCTGCCCGCCGAAAGCCCCTACGACAAGGTCAACGGCATCCTCGCCAGCGGCACCTACTACGATTTCATCATCATCAAGGACAAGGACTACTACACCCAGTACGCCAGCTGGGGTGCGCTGCTGGACATGAAGGCATTGGTTGAGCAGTACGCGCCCAACGTAGCGGCCAATATCAGCGACGCCGCCGCCAAGATCCTGACCATCGGCGACACCTATTACGCCATCCCCAATATGTCCCCCAGCGGTCGTGAGGATTCCGCCAACGTCAGCTACGGCCTGATGTACCGTGCCGACGTGCTGGAGCAGCTGGGCATTGACAAGCCCGCCACCACGGAAGAATTCGCCGATATGCTCCGGGAATTCAAGAAGCAGGATCCCTTCAAGGCGGGTTCTGAGATCGCCCCCATGACCACCTACTCCGCCATGCTGGACAATCTGCGCACCTGCGGTCTGGGCGGTGCCTTCGGTATTGCCTATGAGTGGATCGATCAGGACGGCACTCTGGTTCCCTATCAGATGACCGACGGCTTCGCAGACTACCTGAACTACCTGCACGGTCTGTATCAGGAAGGTCTGCTGGATGTGGAAATGCCCACCAATACCTCCAGCACCATGACTAGCAAGTTCACCAGCGGCAAGTCCGCCGCCGCCATGTTCGCCTACTGGAGCGTCACCGGCCTGATGAAGACCTTTGCCGAGACCGATCCCAACGCCAGGCTGGAATACGGTCAGCCCCTCAGCGGTGCCGGAGCCGCCGCGGCCGTGACCGACAGCCTGAACACCATCGGCAGCTACGTAGTCGTTCCCCTGTGCGCCAAGGATAACGTTGCCAATATCATGGAGTTCTTCAACCGCATGGCCGATCCCGAAATCTTCAAGGGCGTGGCTCTGGGTGAAGAGAATGTGGACTATGTGGTCAACGCCGATGGCAGCTACAGCCCTCTGGACGCCTTCTTTGAGCACCGGAACACCGCCAATGAGTACCTGACCGGCACCACTGCCGACTACGGCAAATACTGGCTGGCTCGTGCCCAGAAGAACGCCGACCAGTACGCGGCCTACTGCCAGCTGAACTTCGACAACGCGGACTTTGTCCAGGTCGATCCCGTCAGCGAAGTCCCCTGTGACGTGTTCTGCAACATCGCCGATGCCCGTGCGCTGTCCAAGTCCCTGACCCGCGACTACATCGTGGTTGCCATCGTGGAGGGCGTGACCGACGCCAGCCTGCAGCAGTTCCGGGACGACTGGAAGGTGCAGTGCGGCGACGAGCTGACCCAGACGCTGAACGAGTGGTATCAGAGCCGCTAAGTTTAATCCTCCTATTCCCTTCCCCCGGTGGACTTTCCGCCGGGGGACACGGCGTATCTATCCCATACTGTACTTTTGAGATTTCATATGGTAAAATAGGCAAAAAAGCAAAGCACGGGAGGCAGGCGTATGTATAAGCAGCTGATTGCAGACGACGAGCGAAGCACACGGGAGGGGCTGCGAAGCTTCTTTGAGCGGGAGCCCAACGGCTTTCAGCTGGTGGACGTGGTGGACGGCGGTCTGCCTGCCCTTTCCATGGCACAGGAGCATCAGCCGGATCTGCTGCTGACGGATATCCGGATGCCGGATATCGATGGGCTGAGTCTTGCCCGCCGCTGTGCCGAGCTGGCAAATCCGCCCCATCTGCTGATCATGAGTTCCTATGTGGAGACCCAGTACATCAAGTCCGCGCTGAAGCTGCGGGCGATGAACTACCTGATCAAGCCCATCGACCTGACGGAGCTGCGGGAGACGCTGCAAAAGATCCGCCAGCAGCTGGACTTTCTGGATATGGAGCTGCCGGAGATCGCCCGGTACGGCGTTCTCAGCGTCCGTATTGACAGCCAAAGCCCTTGTTTTACCCGGGATACGGCGGAAAACCGGAAGAAAATGTACAGTCTGCGAAAGCTTCTGGAGGACATCCTCAGCAGCTACGCGGAGGGCTACGTCTTCGAGCGGGGCACGCGGGAGCTGCTGGTGGATGTGATCGACCGGGGAATGGTTCTGGAAAATTACTCCTGCTGGAACGACATCCGTCTGATGGTCATTGTGCTGCTGGTCTTTGTTTTCTTCGTTGGTGCGTCCTATTTCGTGCTCCACATTTTCAATCAGGAGCTTGCCCGCAGGATAACGGCAGTGGCAACGCGGCTGGAAGACAACGCTGTTTCTCCCGGCAAGCAGGGGGAGACCGATCTGGATAAAGCGGAACGGCTCGTCATGGAGGTTCTGGACAGGAACCGCCGTCTGACGGAGGAAAATTACAGAACCAGGCTTCAGGAGCGGAAGGCACAGCTTCTGGCGCTTCAGGCGCAGATCAATCCCTATTTTCTGTGCAACACCCTGGAATGCATCAACTGGATGGCCTTCCGCTATGGGGCGGCGGACATCAGTCAGGCCATTACGGCCCTTGCCCGATATTTCCGTCTGACCCTGAACGACGGCAAGGATGTGGTCAGTGTGGCGGATGAGATCGAGCTAGCAAGGACGTACCTCGCCATTCAGAATATCCGCTTCGAGTCCAAAATCCAGGTGGAGATCACCGCGCCGGAGGAATTGCGCTGCTATGCCATTCCGAAGCTTGCCCTTCAGCCCTTCGTGGAAAACGCGGTAATCCACGGCATCCGCAAAACGCCCCAGCGTTCCGGCGCAATTCAGATCGACGCAGAGATTGGGGCGGAGACCATCGGGATCACCGTCCGGGACGACGGCATCGGCATGTCCCAGGAGACGCTTCGGGAGCTGTCGGCGGACAAGCGGTATAAGGATCACTACGGCATTTACAATGTCCGGGAGCGTCTGCGGCTCTTCTACGGCGAGGGCACCGATGTGACCGTGACCTCTCAGGAAGAACACGGTACCTGCGTAAAAATAACCATCAAAAAGAAAAAGCTTGAGGAGGAACGTTACTGACTATGGATGAACAAGCACTGCGGGGTCTGCTTGACCGGATGGATCTGGAAGACAAGATATTGCAGCTGGTACAGGTGACGGGGCACTCCTTCGGCGGAGGCGGAGACCTGCAGACCGGCCCTGCCGCGGCTCTGGGACTGAAGCCGGATCAGGGAAACCGGGTGGGCTCCGTCCTGTCCCTGGTGGGCGCGGAGAAAACACAGGCGCTGCAAAAAACGGTTCTGGAACAGAGCGAAATTCCCATGCTGTTCATGGCGGACGTGATCAACGGCTATCGAACCGTTTTTCCCATCCCTCTTGCCCAAGGATGCAGCTTTGACCCGGAGCTGGTAAAGCGCTGCGCCCAGGCCGCCGCACGGGAAGCCTCCTGGGCGGGACTGCACTGCGTTTTCTCGCCCATGGTGGATCTTTGCCGGGACGCCCGGTGGGGGCGCTGCATGGAATCCACCGGCGAGGATGTCTACCTGAACTGCCGCATGGCGAAGGCCATGGTGGAGGGCTATCAGGGAGATGACTTAAGTGACCCGGAGGCCGTCGCGGCCTGTGTCAAACACTTTGCGGGCTACGGCGCGGCCACCGGCGGCCGGGAGTACACCGGCGCGGAGCTGTCGGATCACACGCTGCGGCAGGATCATCTGCCCAGCTACGCCGCAGGCATCCAGAGCGGCGCGGCGCTGGTCATGGCGGCCTTCAACGGCATTCACGGGGTACCCTGCACCGGAAATCCCTATCTGCTGACGGAAATCCTCCGGAACGAAATGGGCTTTGACGGCGTGACCATCTCCGACTGGGGCGCCGTGGAGGAGCTGATCAAAATCGGCACCGCCGCAGACGACGCCCATGCAGCAAAGCTTGCCATGGAAGCCGGTGTGGACATCGAAATGATGTCCGGCGCCTACGTCCGGAGTCTGGAAGCTCTGGTTCGGAACGGAACCGTCCCGGAATCCCGGCTGGACGAGGCCGTGTACCGGGTACTGACCCTGAAAAACAAATTGGGGCTGTTTGAAAACAGCGCCCATGGCGCGGACGCGGAAAAGGACGCCGCGCCGGTGCCGGAAGTGCATGTCGCCCTTGCCCGGCAAATGGCGCGGGAAAGTATGGTATTGCTGGGAAACCGGGACGATCTGCTGCCCCTGCCCAAGACCGGGAAGCGCATCGCGCTGATCGGCCCCTACGGAAACACAAAGGAGCTGAACGGCTCCTGGTCGCTTTTCGGAAATGTACAGGAAAACCAGACCCTTTCCCAGTCGCTTTCGGCGGCGGGAATCGCCCACACGCTGCTTCCCGGCTGTCCCCTGCTGACCCCCGGCACGTCTTTTCCGGGCAGAACCGGCATTTGCCGGGAGGACATGTCCCGCGATGCCTGCGAAACCATGCTCCGGCAGGCGGAACAGGCCGCCGCACAGGCGGACGTGGTGATTCTGGCACTGGGCGAACACGTCCAGCAGAGCGGCGAGGCGGCATCCTCCGTCAGGCTTGTGCTGCCGGAAATCCAGCAAACCCTTCTGCGGCGGATAGCTGCGGTAAATCCCAATCTCGTTACGGTGATTTTCACGGGAAGACCTCTTGTGCTGGAAGAAGCGGCGCGGCTCTCCAAAGCGCTGCTGATCGCCTGGCTGCCGGGACGGGAAGGCGCCGCCGCTGTCCGGGAGCTGCTGTTCGGCGACGAGAACCCCAGTGGAAAGCTGTCCATGAGCTTCCCCTACAGCGCATCTCAGGAGCCGATCTGGTACAGTGATCTGCGCAACGGGCGTATGCGGCAGGAATTCCCCTCCGCACGCTACGTCTCCGGGTATCTGGACTGCCCGGACAGGCCGCTCTATCCCTTCGGCTTCGGCCTGAGCTATACCCGGTTTGCCTATGGCACGCCGGAAATTCTGGGGGATATCGACCGGGACGGCTTTGTCACGGTGCGCTGCGCCGTCACAAATTGCGGGAGTCGCGCCGGAACCGAGACGGTGCAGCTGTACTTACAGGATCCCGTTTCCTCGGTGATCCGCCCGGAGCGGGAGCTGAAAGGCTTCCGGCGGCTGTTCCTGAACCCCGGCGAGACAAAAATCGCAGAATTCCGCCTGGATTTCCCCGCGCTCTCCCTGATCGATTTCAAGGGGAACCGGGTGGTGGAGCCGGGCGCATTCCGGGTGCTGGTGGGCGGGGACAGCCGCACGGAAAACGGCGCGGATTTTTCCTGCCCCACGGGAAAGGAGCTTTCAAGATGGAATATCGGCTGACAAAATCCATCCCTTTGACAGAAGATTACGACGTCCTGGTGGCAGGCGGCGGCCCAGCGGGCTGCGCCGCGGCCATTGCTGCGGCACGGCAGGGAGCAAAGGTTCTGCTGCTGGAACAGACCTTCATGCTGGGCGGCGCGGCAACGGCAGGACCGGTCAACGCCTGGACGCCCTTTTCCGACGGCGTTCGCGTGACCTACGGAGGCATCGCCCAGGAGGTATTCCGCCGCACCAAGGCGCAGATGTACCACATCCCGAAGGATGCCCTGAACTGGGTCAGCATTGACCCGGAGGCGCTGAAATCCGTCTACGACCGGATGACGGCGGAGGCTGGGGTGCATGTCCTCTTCGGCAGCTCCCTGGCCGGGGTGGAGCTGGAAGCGCCGGGAACGGTAGAATGCCTGCTGGTCAGCAACAAGGCGGGACTTACGGCCTACAAAGCCCGGGTATACATCGACGCCACGGGGGACGGCGATCTGTGCGCCTGGGCAGGCGCTGAATGGGTGCTGGGGGACGGCCGGGGAAATACCCAGCCGGCGACCCACTGCTTCCAGCTGTCCAATGTGGACGAATACGGCTACCGGCGGGGCGGAAAAATGACCCTGCATCCCCAGAATCCGGACAGCCCCATTCATAAAATCGTGGAAGACCCGAAATACGGCATTGCGGACAAGCACATCTGCGCCTCCTTCATCGGCCCCGGCACCATGGGCTTCAACGCTGGTCATCTGTGGGGCATCGACGCCACAGACCCGGAGAGCCTGTCCGCCGCCGTGGTACAGGGCCGGGCTCAGGCCGCGGCCTTCCGGGACGCTCTGGGGACGTATTTTCCGCGAGCCTTTGCCGACGCTTTCCTGACCCAGACCGCGCCGCACATGGGCATCCGGGAGTCCCGGAGAATCCTGGGAGACTATGTATTCACTCTGGAAGATTACCTGAACCGCAGCACCTTCCCGGATGAAATCTGCCGGAATCACTATTTTGTGGACGTGCATCCTACGCCCACGGAAGCGGCAGACCGTTCCGGCTGGCACTCCGACGACCGCTACGAAAAGTACCGTCCCGGAGAATCCCACGGTATCCCCTACCGCTGTCTGACGCCGAAGGGACTGACCAACGTGCTGACGGCGGGACGGTGCCTGTCCTGCGACCATGCATCCCAGGGCAGTCTGCGGGTCATGCCCGCCTGTCTGACCACCGGCGAAGCCGCCGGCATCGGCGCGGCGCTGGCGCTGAAGGAGAAGACCATCGACGTCCACAAGCCGCCTATCCGGGAAATCCGGAAGCTTCTCCGGGAAAACGGTGCCTATCTTCCGGAAACACAGGAGGAAACCAAATGAAAAACGGAGAAACGCTTCTGGATTCCCAGGGGAATCCCCTTCATGCCCACGGCGGCTGCATTCTGGAATCCGGGGGCTGGTTTTACTGGTTCGGCGAGGATCGCCGGGGCAGGATCCGGGTGTCCTGCTACCGCAGCCGGGATCTGCTCCACTGGGAATTCCGGAATCACGTGCTGACCCTGGATTCCAAAACGAAGGAGCACTATGTCCGCACGGAGCGTCTGCTGGAAAAAGCGGTCATTACCCGGGATCAACACCAGATTTTCACAGGCTGCAATCTGCAACGTCCCAAGGTCGCTTTCTGCCCGAAGACGGGCAGGTATGTCATGTGGATGCACTACGAGAACGGGGCGGATTACAGCGAAGCCAGGTGCGCCGTGGCCGTCTGTGATACCGTGGACGGGGACTATACCCATCTGGGCGCTTTTTCGCCCATCGGCAACATGTCCCGGGACTGCACGCTGTTCGTGGACGACGACGGCACCGCCTATTTCATCTCCGCCGGACGGGGCAACGCGGATACCATTCTCTACCGTCTTTCCGAGGATTTCCTGTCCATTGACGAGCAGATCCGCATTCTCTGGCCGGGACAGTACCGGGAAGCTGCGGCGGTGTTCAAGCGGAACGGCCGCTATTATATGCTCACCAGCGGCTGCACGGGCTGGGCGCCCAATCAGGGGAAATACGCCTGGGCAGACCGGCTGGACGGCCGTTGGAGCGCTCTGACGGACTTCGGGGACGAGACCACCTACCGTTCCCAGAGCGCCTACGTGCTGCCTGTCGGGCAGAAATATCTGTACATCGGCGACCGCTGGGGCGGCAGCGGCCAGGCCTATTTTGATTCCGGCTACGTATTTCTGCCCCTGTCCTTCCGGGAGGACGGCAGTCTGTATCTGGATTGGAACGATGATTTTGACGGATTGGAGGCACTCTGATATGGAATTGCTGCTGAGATACCCGAACTGGAAGGATCGGGCGCTGACCTTCAGCTACGACGACGGCACCGAGCAGGACGCCTGGCTTATCGGGAAGCTGAAGGACGCCGGTATGCGCGGGACGTTCAACCTGAATTCCGGCATGTTCCGGCCGGAGGACAGGCCGAAAAGCAAAACCGCCTTTTGCAGACGGCTTTCGGAACAGGAGGCCAAGGCGCTGTATTCCGCCTCTCACGTAGAGGTTGCGGCACACGGGCGGCTCCACCAGCGCATGGAGTGCCTGACGGACGCCCAGCAGACCTATGAATTCAGCGCCGACAAGTCGGCGCTGGAGCAGCTGTTCGGCAAGCTGGTCTACGGCGGCGCTTATGCCTACGGCACCTACGCCCCGCAGACCCCTTCCCTGCTGGCGGCCTGCGGTCTTAACTACTGCCGGACGGTGCAGAGCACCAGGGATTTTCGTCTGCCGGAAAATTTCCTGACCTGGCATCCCACCTGCCGCCATGCTGACCCCGATCTGGAAGCACTGACAGAGCGGTTCCTGACAGAGCCGGTAAAGCTCCAGCCCCGGCTTTTCTACCTCTGGGGTCACACCTTTGAGTTCGAGCGGGATAACAGCTGGGAGATCATGGAGCGGTTTCTCCGTGCCATGGCGGACAATGACACGATCTGGTACGCCACCAATGGAGAAATTTATCGTTATGTCCGGGCGTTCCGCCGGTTGGAGAGCAGCAGCGACGGGAAGCTGCTGTATAATCCCACGGCAGAAACCCTCTGGCTTCTGGCCGGCGGGGAGAAGACAAAAATCGCCCCCGGAGAAATTCTGACTCTGGCTTGAAGTACCGGATACGCATAAAAGGCCGTTATGGTCTCCTTCCGGATTCCATAACGGCCTTTCTTTTTTGATTATTTCACGTCGATCTGGCAGCAGCGCATGGTGGCGAGAGCTGCCTCATGGGTCGCCGGGGTAACGCCCGCGCAGCAGGCGCTGTCCACGGAAATCTCCATCTCCGGGAAGTTGGCCTTCAGCATCAGGGCGTTGGACACCACGCAGATGTCCGTACACAGTCCCACCAGTTCCATGGTGAACGTCTCCCCTGCCGCCGCCTGATAAAGCAGTCTCGGCAGCAGCACGGAGCCAAAGGTCAGCTTCTCCACCGGCGTGTAGCCCTTCTGCTCCAGCGCGGCGGCAACACCGCTGTCCAGCATCCAGCCGGGAGTTCCCTTGATACAGTGGGGCACCGGCAGCTTTTTGCCCTCGGCAGTGTCCAGATAGTTTTCCCGGTGGGTATCCAGCGTGGCGAAAATCTGCCCCTCAAAGCCGAGGATTTTGTCCACGACCTTTCCCACAATGGCCTGCGCCTCAGGCGTCCCCAGCGCGCCGTCCACAAAATCCTTCTGCATGTCCACAACGATCAAAAAATGCTTCATGACGATTCTTCCTTCCCCGATTTCAGATGCTTCTATTCTGACACAGAAACGTCAAATCGTCAATAGTCCTGTTCCATTTTCTCACATTTGCACCGCAATCGCGCCAATCAAAGCTGATACAGATCGCACTCCATGACGATCTCGTCCTCGTCCGCTTCGCCGGTGTGGTAAAAGCCCAGACCTTCGTACATGGCCTTTGCCGCGTCATTTCCTTCCACATAACACAGTCCGACCTTGCGGAATTTTCCCTCTGACCGCATTTTATCCAGAATGCGCTTCGCGGCAGTTTTTCCGTATCCCCTGCCCTGATACCGTTCGTCAATAAACAGCTGGCTGAAAATGTATTCCTCCAGTTCGGGGCAGTCATAGTAGAGCGCCATCCCCACAGGCGTATCGTCGTTGAATATCATACAGGCATAGCTTCCCATATCCCTGTAGGCATACGCTCTGGCGAGCAGGACGGTAGAATTTGCGACATATTCCCTCTGCGCTTCCGAAACGGACAGCTTTGTCCGCCAATTATTCACAGTTATTGGTTCTAAATGAATCATCCGGTTTCTCCCTTCGATCGGCTAATATCGGATTCTTTACTTTCAAATACATTCTATCACAGAATACAGCAAAAAGCCACCGTAATTCCTACAAAATCACGGTGGTTTTTTGCTGGTAGTTCTGGGGAGGCTCTACCTGGTGGTCAAGAGCCATAGCAGGCAGTCCAACAGTCGACCTATGCAATACACGCTGTCTGTGATATGCATGATAAAGCGCACACCATTTGACAACGTCTAAATCACTGGACACCCTGTATTCACGAGCTTGTAGTTCGGGAATCCCTTTGAGACAGGAATCTCCAAACGATACTTTCCCCGCCTCCGTCCAGCCAAAAGCGCCGCCACAGATTTTTCCATGGCCGGCGCTTTTTGCTGCAAAGTGAGAAAATGCGTCCCTGGCCGGGACGCATTTGGGCTGAAAATTCTCTTGTAAAATTTTTGAATAAGGCATGCTTATATTTCTATAACAAATATGTCTGAGACATTCCGGCTGATTGTGTTAAAATTACAGGGGTAATTTATGCCGCACTTGGGGGGATTCTTACGTATATTGTTATTTTTTCTGCCGCAATCATTGCCGGAATCATTCAGACAGTCACAGGATTTGGTGCCGCTATTCTCTTGATGCTTGTCATGCCCCACTTCTTTGATATGGTTGCTGCACCTGCTGTCACTTCCGCCATCACAGTTGGATTATCGCTGACATTGGCATGGAAGTTCAGAAAACACATTAACCTGAACGCCTGCCTGTTCCCGGCACTTGTCTATCTGCTTTTCAGTACGGTCAGTATCAGCATTGCAAAGAAGCTGAATTTAGAATATCTTTCTCTCGCATTCAGTATCTTTTTAATTATTCTGGCAATCTACTTCTATGTTTTTTCTGAAAGAATCACCCTGCAGGCAAACCCAAAAACTGCCGCCCTGTGCGCCATGATCTCCGGAATAACATCCGGCTTCTGGGGGATCGGCGGTCCATTGATGGCTGTCTATTTCATCTCCGCCATCGAGGATAAGAAGTCGTACATCGGCACAATCCAGTTTTTATTTGCCTTCACAAATATCATCAACCTGCTTATACGCATAGCCAACGGCATTTATACCACAGACCTGATTCCTGCCACGCTCCTTGGTTTTGCTGGAATAACCATCGGGAAAATGGCCGGATTACGCATCCTCGATAAAATCGACCCTGTTAAAATCAAGAAGCTCGTTTACGCTTTTGTAGGTATTTCCGGCGTCTTATCCCTGTTCTGACAAAGAGGTGGCAGAAGCAAATTGCTGCTCTGCCACCTCTTTATCCTTTATATTTCCCGGAAAAACTCCCGAAGACTTTCCTGCAATATATTTGCCGCATCAGAAAGAATTGCTCCCGGCCGGTGTACCAGCGCGTAATCCCGATAAGCCGGAGAGGACAACTGATAATAGCATGGACAGGTTTCCGGATCCTTGATATTCCCGATCAGGATCTCAGGAACAAACCCAACGCCCAAACCGGATGCAATCATTAAGTGAACGGTTTCCCAGTTCATCGTTTCGCAGATCGTTCTGGGCGCAAACCCAGCCTCCTTACACAACCGCAGACCGATTGCCGAGAATTTCTGGATTTTCTTCAATCCAATGAACGGTTCATTTTTCATCAGCGCGAGATCAATAAACGGATAGGATTTTGTTATCAATGCATCTGTCGGATAGTTGGAGTTGACAGGATGATCTTTGGGAACAGCCAAAAGTATTTTCTCATGGTAAATGGTTTCATATTCCAGCAATTCATTTTTTGGGTACAACGGAAGCGCGCAGAAATCCAGTTCGCCCTTGAGAAGCCTGTTTTCCAGATTGACCGAGATTTCTTCCACAATATCCACATTGATCTGAGGATGCTTCTGCAAAAAAGGCGGCAGAATTTTGGGCAGGTAGTGCTGACTGTAAAAGGGCGATATACCCATATGCACCGTATCTTTTTCCGCAACGCTCAGCATCTTTACCTCGCGCTGCATAGCTTCGTAAAATTGGAGTATCCGCCGGGAACACAGCAGAAAGACTTCACCCGCCGGAGTCAGGGACATGGTATGCCCTTTGCGGGTGAACAGCTGAGCGCCCACTTCCTCCTCTATCTTCTTGATCTGCTGGCTCAGCGCAGGCTGGCTGATATACAATGCATCAGCCGCAGCCGAAAGCGTCGGTTTTTCCCATATTGTAATAAAATATTGAAATGAGCGGATATTCATATTTGGCACCTCATTTTATAATTTTTACTTATAAATATATAGTATAACAATATTGGACAAAACGCAATACTTTCGTATAAAATAACAGAAAATAAGTTATTCTTCTTTTCTGCTTAATCCTTTTGCACAAGACAGCGAAGCAGAAAAATAACTTATTATTATATGTCAAGTTAATTCTTGGCAAAAAAACAAAAGAAAGAAGGCTCACAAAATGAAAAAGAAGATCTTAGCCATTCTGCTGACTGTCGCCATGATCATTAGTATGACTGCCTGCGGCGCCAGCACCGCTCCCTCCGCAGAAGCACCCGCCAGCAACGGTGAAACCGCCGCCGCAGAAGAAAAGGTCGAAACCCGTTACCTGACCCTCTCTGCTGTTGCCGCAAGCTCCGGTTTGTTCCCCTACTGCGTCTCTCTGGGCGAAGTGCTGAGCAAGCTCCCTGAGCTGGACATCACCGTCGCCGAATCCGGCGGCAACGTGGCCAACACCCGTGAGCTGCGTATTGGTGAGGTTTCCATCGCCAACTCCATCTCCAATACCGACTACGAGAGCTACACCGGTACCGGCACCACCTTCGACGGTGATCCCTTCACCGACTTCCGCATTCTGTGGTACTACGAATCCACCCCCATTCAGGTCTTCGTCGCCGAGGACACCGGCATCTCTTCTCTGGAAGATCTGGACGGCCAGTCCTTCAACCCCGGCGGCACCGGTACGGCTGCGTCCGTTGTCATGCACGCTGCCCTGGACGCTCTGAACATCCATCCCAACTACTTTGAAGCCGCTCAGGCCGACGCCGGTGACGCTTACGCAAACCGTCAGATCGTCGGCGCTGTCAAGACCGGCTCCGCTCCCGACAGCTACATCGTTCAGGCCAACACCAACCGTCCCGTCAAGCTGATCAACTACACCGATGAGCAGCTGGCCACCGTTCTGGAAGCTATTCCCTCCGTTACATCCGGTACTGTTCCCGCCGGCGCCTATGACGGCGTTGACTACGAGATTCAGACTCTCTGCACTTATCAGGGCATTCAGGTCGATCTGAGCTTCTCTCAGGAGCTGGTCTACAAGATGTGGAAGGCCATGTGGGAAGACTATGCCGACATCTGGAAGACCGCTTATGTCAACGGTGCCAACAACAACGTCCCCGAAATGACTCTGCAGGCTGCCAAGACTCCCCTCCACGCCGGTACCGTTCAGTATCTGACCGAGCTGGGCTATGAAGTTCCTGCCGAACTGATTCCCCCCGAGTATGTCCCCGTCGGCTGATTGACGATAAAGATCGTAGAAAATAGTCATATTTAAGGTGTTCCGGGGGGATTTCCCTCCGGAATTACCGGTTCTGAAATACTTTTTATGTAGGAGTCTATTATGAGAAAATTAACAGGCTTCTGGAATATTTTCGTCAAGGTTCTGTCTGTGGCGTTGATTTTGTTCCAGTTGTATACCACCGGCGTGCGTGTATTCTCTGATATCATCCAGAGAAGCGTACATCTCGCATTCGTCCTGACTCTGGTCTTCATTATGAAGCCCATGCGCAAGAACAAGGATCTGGATCGTGTTCCCTGGTACGATATCCTTTTTGCTGTCCTCTCTGCTGCATGCTGCATCTATGTGACCACCATTTACGGCACCATTGTCTACCAGCCCCTTCAGTGGATATCCACGCTTGACAAGGTGTTTGCCGTAATTCTGGTTTTCCTGATTCTGGAAGCCAGCCGCCGCTCCGTTGGCTGGACCTTCCCCATTCTCGCAATTGCTTTCCTGATCTACGCCTATTTCGGTGAGATCTTCCCCGGTGTCTGGAGACACCAGAACTTCTCCTTCAATAAGATTTTCCAGACCCTGTACCACAACGGCACCGGCATCTGGGGCACCATGCTCGGTCTGTCCGCCGGTATGCTGGCAATGTTCAGCATTTTCAGCGCCATTCTGGCCGGTACCGGCGGCGCCGAGACCTTTATCAAAATGGGTCAGCGCATTGCCGGTAAATCCACCGGCGGCTCCGGAAAGATTGCCGTTATCGCATCCGGTCTGTTTGGTCTGATCTCCGGCTCTGCCATGGGCAACGTGGTTGCCACCGGCGTGTTCACCATCCCCTCCATGAAGCGGGCGGGCTACAGCAATGAGTGGGCTGCCACCATCGAGGCGGTTGCCTCCACCGGCGGCCAGATCATGCCCCCCATTATGGGTGCAGGCGCTTTCATCATGGCCCAGCTGATCGGCATGAACTATCTGGACATCGCTAAGGCTGCCGTCATTCCCGCCGTGCTGTTCTATGGCAGCGCCTTTGTCGCGATCCATCTGGTGTCCCTGCGGGACGGTATCAAGGGCAGCGACGAAAAGCCTTTCATCAAGCCCACCGCTTACTTTACCATTCTGGTCCCCCTGGCCGTGTTCATGTTCTTCCTGCTCCGTGGCTACACCGTCACCATGGGTGCCTTCTGGGCAACGCTGCTGGCTCTGCTGGTCTATGTCGTCTGTTTCTTCATTGAGACCCGCCATGTCAAGGATACCGCAAAGAAGACCGTCGGCATCTGCTTTGAAACCTGCACCAAGGGCGCTTCCAGTATCGTGGAGATGTGCGGCATTCTCGCCGGTTCCCAGATCGTCATTTCTCTGATCTCCCTCACCGGTTTCGCCACCAAGCTGTCCAGCCTGATCGTCGCTCTGGGTCAGCAGAATGTGTTCCTGTGCCTGGTCTGCTCCATGCTGGTCTGCACCCTGCTGGGTATGGGTCTGCCTACTACCGCGGCCTATGTTCTGGGCGCCTCCGTTCTGTCCCCTGCGCTGATCACTCTGGGTATCTCTCCCCTGGCTTCCCACCTGTTCGTTTTCTACTATGCCTGCCTGTCCGCCATTACGCCTCCTGTCTGCGTGGCTGTATTCATGGCTTCCGGCCTTGCAAAGTCCAACTGGTTCAAAACCGGCATTATTGCCTGTATGGTCGCACTGCCGATTTTCATTATCCCCTATACCTTCACCTACAACAGCTCCCTGCTGATGGACGGCAGCCTGTTCAACATCATCTTTGCTGCCATTACCGGTCTTGTCGGCGTTGTCCTTATCAACTTCTGCACCGTTGGTTATATTCGCTCCAAGATCAACTGGTTCATCCGTATCGGCTGCATTGTGGGCGGTATTCTGATGCTGTTCCCCGATGTGGTTCCCAGCCTGATTGGTCTGGCCATTGGCGCTGTCTTCTTCCTGATCGGTTACCGTCAGCCTGCAAAGGCTGCCAAATCGGCTGAGTGAGGTGCTTGATGAAAGAATCGTTTTTCCCGAATGCCGGCATCTGGCTGAAGGGAAACACCCATTCCCACACCACCCAGACTGACGGCCTGTGTCCCCCCGATCGGCAAATCCACGACTATGCCTCCAAAGGCTACGATTTCCTGTCTATCACCGACCACAATATGGTGGTCAACTCCAGGTGCTTCGCTGGGGACGCAGATATTCTGCTGATTCCCGGCTGGGAACGGGATGTGCGCCATAATGTGAAGAATACCAAGTGCATCCACGTTATTGGTCTTTTCCCCTCCGATGCTGGATTGTTCTCTGACATCCCCGATTTTCAGCCCCGGAAGGAGCGGAAATATGAGGTCTGCGAGATATCCAACCAACAGCTGGTGGACGAGATGGCTGCCGAAGGTCAGTTTGTGATTCTGGCGCATCCCCGCTGGAGCCGCATGACCCCTGACGAGGTTCTGAACCTGACCGGCTTCCACGCCATTGAAGTGTTCAACACCGGATGTGAGCGGTTGATGCACGCGGGTCTTGCCGATCTTTACTGGGATATGCTGCTCCAGTCCGGACGTAAGGTTTGGGGCATTGCCTGTGACGATACCCACGGCAAGACCGCAAAGAGCGACCGCTTCGGTGGATGGATCATGGTCAGAGCCAAGGAACGCACTGCGTCCTCCATTATTGAGGAAATGAAAAAAGGCAGATTCTATCTGTCTCAAGGCCCCCGGATTGAAGATTGGGGTATGGAAGACGGCAAGATTTATTTCAAGTGCAGTCCCTGCAAAGAGATACATATTACCACCTACCCTGCCCGCGGGTGCAGCTGTTACGCCGAGGATGGCAAAACGCTCACTGAACTGTCCTACGATCTGAAGGGCGGCGAAAAATACATCCGGATCGAATGTATTGACCAGGATGGACGTTCCGCCTGGACAAACCCTCATTTCTTCGATTGACATATCGCAGCGGGAACACTCCCATGAGTGTTCCCGTTGGAAATTACTGACCGGATTCTGAAAGGGGCAAAATCACCTTGGAATACATAGCAGGAATTGGCAGCTTCCTTGAAGAATGCGCGCAGCATCTTTTCTCCTTTTTTTCCTGTCTGGGAAGCCTGCACATTACAACGCTGATTGAATTGGCTCCGAACCTTCGCCATGTTACCATAGAATCTGTCCTGTTAAGATTGCTGCTCGCCATCATTTTCGGCGGCGTCATTGGTCTGGAACGGGGCAGGAAGAAGCGCCCTGCCGGTTTTCGCACCCATATGGTAGTCTGTCTGGGCGCAACCCTTACCATGATTCTGGGGCAATACGAACTTTATATGCTGGAAAACCAATGGCTGTCCAGTGCAAATGCCATAGGCGCCAAAACGGACATAACCCGCTTTGCCGCACAGGTCGTCAACGGTGTGGGTTTTCTGGGTGCGGGTACCATACTGATAACCGGAAGGCAGCAGATAAAAGGAATCACGACAGCCGCAAGCTTATGGGCGTCTGCCTGTATGGGTCTTGTGATTGGTGCTGCCTTCTACGAATGCGCTTTTCTCGCCTTTTTCCTCATTGTCGTGGTCATGAAGCTGCTGCCAAAAGTGGAGGCATTGCTTGTAGAGAAGGCGCGGAACATGAATGTTTATATTGAGATTGACTCTTTGGACAATATCAATGTGATTATCAGTTGTCTGAAGTCCCTGAATATTCAGATTTACGATGTAGACATCGACCGCGGGAAAAAGTCTCAGTTAAGAAAGCCGAATGCGGTTTTTTCCATCGGGCTGAACAGTCAGCAATCCCATACAAAGGTTGTTGCATTATTGTCAAATCTTGAATGCATCAGTGCAATCAAAGAAATCTGATAAAGGAGCATAACATTGATAGCGTTGTTTGATGGACTTCGGGATATGACACTGCTTTCCGTAATGGTTCGGATGCTGTGCGCCATGCTCTGCGGCGGAATCATCGGAATCGAACGAGAATACAAGCGCAGACCCGCCGGCTTCCGGACACACATTCTGATCTGTATGGGCGCCGCAATGACTACCCTGACCAGTCAGTATCTACTTCTCTGCATGGGCTATTATACCGACATGGCGCGAATTGGTGCACAGGTTGTTGCAGGTATCGGCTTTATCGGCGCAGGTACCATAATTGTAACAAAGCAGCAGCGTGTCAAAGGCTTGACGACCGCTGCCGGTTTGTGGGTATCTGCCATTGTCGGGCTTACGCTCGGAGCAGGGTTCTTTGAAGGCGGCCTGTTGGTTACATTCTTGGTCCTTTCCGCAGAACTCCTTTTTGTAAAGCTGGAATACAAGCTTTTGAACAATGCGCGAGAAAGAATTTACTACATTGAATACTTCGGCAAGGATTGTTTGGAAGCGATTCTGGGATTATTCAAAGACAATGACATCCGGGTTCTGAATATGGAAATAACCAGAGCCGAGGAAAGCGAAGACCACAATGCAAGCGCGATCTTCTATACACAAATAGGAAAGCATAAAGAACTGATAAACATCGAGTCTCTTCTAAATTCAATTCACGGGCTGCATCTGGTTGAAGAATTGTAATGTTCGGGGGTACATAAATGGCATGGTTCTGGCGTTGGAAGATTAGGTTTGGTGTCAAGAATCAAAGATTCGGTCTATAAATGCGACACCTGATACTATCTCCTGATTAAAATCCTTGATTTTAATCAGGAAGGCATCGCCTGACGGCGCTGCCTGTTTTGTGATTTATAAGGAGAAAATCACAAAACAAGTCTCATAGGAACTCCGTGCCCTTCGGGCAATTAAAATCTTTTCTAAAGATTTTAATTGGAGTTCCGTATGAATGATATCTTCCATATTTATGACCATACCTTTCTACTGCGCTTATCCTTTTGCAAATTCAAAAATCTTCTGCCTCATTTATCACAGAATATAACAAAAATCCACCGTAATTCCGGCAGAATCACGGTGGATTTTTACTGGTGGACCTGAAGAGACTCGAACTCTCGACCTCTCGGATGCGAACCGAACGCTCTCCCAGCTGAGCTACAGGCCCATGGGGTACTCGCACATTATAGCGCGGTCGGAAAAGATTGTCAAGAAAAAACTTGCGGGATTTCAAAATCCATGGTATACTTCCCGGGATAGAATTTCTAAGGAAGCTCTGATTAAATCGGCAAGAGCCGACAGCGAGAGATTTTCCTCTAGCCGAAGGGTTCAAAAGCGGAGGAATACTGTATGTATTTCCCGCTTTTAAAGCCGCACGGATAGAGAAAAAAAATCCGCTGCTCGGCCGAAGACGATTTATTCAGAGATTCCTTAACCGTCTCTTTCACACCCCCTGACGAATCGCAAAGGAGCAGTAAACATGAAATCGATCCCCGAAATTCTGGCCGAGGAATTGGGTCAGAAGCTGGAATATGTTCGGAATGTGGTGAACCTCATGGACGAGGGCAACACCATTCCCTTTATCGCCCGCTACCGCAAGGAAATGCACGGCGCTATGGACGACACGACGCTGCGGAATCTGGAAACCCGCCTGACCTACCTGCGCAATCTCCAGGAGCGCCGGGACGAGGTGAAAAAGTCCATCGAAAATCAGGGCAAGCTGACGCAAGAGCTGTCCGACGCCATCGACAGTGCCGCCACCATGGCGGAGGTGGAAGACCTGTACCGCCCCTACAAGCAGAAGCGCCGCACCCGCGGCTCCATCGCCCGGGAAAAGGGACTTGCACCTCTGGCCGAAGCCATTTTCGCCCAGGACGGGCAAGACCCCGCCGCGCTGGTTGCGGACTATATCGACCCGGAAAAGGGCGTCAACTCCGTGGAAGAAGCCTTACAGGGTGCCAATGACATCATTGCCGAAGACCTTTCCGACGATGCCGACATCCGCAAGTCTCTGCGGGAGCTGGTGATGCGCCGGGGAATGTTTGTCTGCACCGCCGCCGAGGACGCGGAGGCCGACGGCGTTTACAAGCTTTACTATGATTTCTCCCAGCCCATCTCCCGGGTGCTGGATCATCAGATCCTCGCCATGAACCGGGGCGAAAAAGAGGGCGTTCTCAAGCCCAACGTCGTTCTCGCGGGCAATGAGGGCGCCGCGCTGGTGTGCCGTGCCGCTTTGAAGCCCACCATGCAGGTCTCCGCCTTTGTCCGCGCTGCCGCCGAGGACGCCTACGAGCGTCTGATCTTCCCCTCCATCCAGCGGGAGGTGCGCAGCGACCTGTCCGACCGGGCGTATGCGGGCGCTATCCGCAATTTTGCCCTGAATCTCAAGCCGCTGCTGATGCAGCCCCCCGTCAAGGGCTTCGTCACCATGGGTCTTGACCCCGGATACCGCAATGGCTGCAAGGTCGCCGTGGTGGACGCCACCGGCAAGGTTCTGGCCACCACCGTGGTCTATCCCACCTTCAGCGAGCGAAAGAAGCAGGAAGCCATTTCCGCCCTGTCCGTCCTCATGCGCAAATACGGCGTCAGGCACATCGCCATCGGCAACGGCACCGCTTCCCGGGAAACCGAGGCCATGACCGTGGAGCTGCTGAAATCCTTCCCGGAGGCCAGCTACATGATCGTCAGCGAGGCGGGCGCTTCCGTCTACTCCGCCTCTCCCCTTGCGGCGGAGGAATTCCCTGACTACGACGTCAACCTCCGCTCCGCCGTGTCCATCGCCCGGCGGCTTCAGGATCCCCTTGCCGAGCTGGTGAAGATCGACCCCAAGGCCATCGGCGTGGGGCAGTACCAGCACGACTGCCCCCAGAAGGAGCTGGACGCCGCTCTGGGCGCTGTGGTGGAGGACTGCGTCAACGCCGTGGGCGTGGACGCCAACACCGCTTCCCGGAGTCTTTTGCAGCAGGTTTCCGGCCTGACCGCCACCACGGCGAAGAACATCGTCACCTATCGGGAGGAAAACGGCCCCTTCACCAGCCGCGCTCAGCTGAAAAAAGTTCCCAAGCTCGGCCCGAAAGCCTTTGAGCAGTGTGCCGGTTTCCTCCGTATCCCCGAAAGCAAGGAGATTCTGGACAACACCGGCGTCCATCCGGAATCCTACGCCGCCGCCAGGGCGCTGCTGAACCTTCTGGGCTGCAAAAAGGGAGAGGATTTCTCCTCCCTGATGGAAAAACTGAACGCATACGGTCTGAGCAAGGCCGCCGCAGAATGCGCCGTGGGTGAGCCGACGCTGCTGGACATCGCAAAGGAGCTGAGCAAGCCCGGCCGCGACCCCCGGGACGAGCTTCCCGCCCCCATTCTGCGCAAGGACGTGCTGGAAATGAAGGACTTGAAGCCCGGCATGGAGCTGACCGGCACGGTGCGCAACGTCATTGACTTCGGCGTTTTCGTGGACATCGGCGTCCATCAGGACGGTCTGGTGCATATTTCCGAGGTCTGTGACCGGCGTCTGCGCCATCCCAGCGAGGTGGTCAAGGTCGGCGACGTGGTGAAGGTGGTCGTCCTGAACGTGGACGAAAAGCGCCACCGCATCGGCCTTTCCATGAAACAGGCCAAATGACGCAAATCGGCTGCTGCGGGAGATCGCGGCAGCCGTAATTTTATGCTTCGTGGATGTATAGTCTGGTCAAATCAGGCTCTCCGTCGCCCTGCGCCATGCACAGGAAGCACCAGCCGTAGCGCTCATAGAAAGAGGTGTGGTCGGTCACCAGATACAATACCGGCACACCCCTGGCCTTCATGTCCTCGCAGACGAAGTGCAGCATTTCCCCGGCGATGCCCCGGCAGCGGCGGTCTTCCTCCACGTACACCGCACAGACGTTGGGGGTCAGATCCTTACGGTCGTGGAAATCGTTCTCAATGACACCAAGGCCGCCGATGATCCTGTCATCCTCCATCACGGCGTACCACTGGGGGACGGCGTTCTCCCCTTTCAGGCAGGCGTCCATGCTGTCCAGGTACGCCTCTTTGGGAATCCCCCATTTTTCGTGGAACCACTGCGCCATGGGTTCCTTATATTCCGGTCTGTCGGTCAGACGGATGATCGTATGCTGTTCCATAGTTCCTCCATAAAGTATTACTTTATGCTACTATAGCATATTCTGTCATCCCTGTCAAGTGTCCAAAGCCGTCCATTTTCAGCTTCATTATGCCTGAAAGTTCCGTAAAACCGCAACTTTTCCCCCTATGCTTGACTTTATCGCCGTTTTGTTGTATAATTTCTTGAAATTCCATTGGAATGGAGCAATTTTATGAAGAAGTTCATCCGCGTTCTGGTGCCGCTCCTGCTGGCGGTGCTGATCATCGCCAGCATCGGCTGGTATCTGTTTACCTATGACCGAGGGTTCACCCGGGATTTCCTGCTGACCCAGGCTCGATACAACGACCTTCACGGCAATTCCCGCCTGTCCTCCTGGTTCTATGACCTTGCCTACGACTTTTCCAACCACGATAAAAACGTGGCGATTGAGCTGGCAAACCTGTACAAAGCCGACGGTAACTACACCAAGGCCGAGTACACCCTGACCAACGCCATCAATTCCGACCCCAGCGCCGAGCTGTTCACCGCCCTGTGCAAGACCTACGTGGAGCAGGACAAGCTGCTGGACGCCGTCTCTCTGCTGGACAAGATCACGAACCCGAATATCAAGGCCGAGATCGAGGCAAAACGGCCTGACGCACCCATCAGCAACTACGAGCCGGGCTACTACAGCCAGTATATCGACGTCACCCTGTACGCCGCCGGAAAGCTCTATTACACCACCGACGGCGAATACCCCTCCGTGAAGGATCCCGTTTACGAAAGCCCCATTACCCTCCCCGCCGGTGAAACGACCATTTACGCCATCGCCGTGGACGATAACGGTCTTGTCAGCCCCCTGACGGTTCTGGGCTATACCGTGACCGGCGTTATCGAGGAGGTCAGCTTCGCCGACCCGGCAATGGAAGCGGCTCTGCGAGAGCTGACCGGCACGAGAGACGGCGACAGCGTCTACACCAGCCAGCTGTGGCAGATCACGGAATTCACTGTCCCCGAGGACACGAAGGTCTACACCGACCTTGCTTTCATGCCGTATCTGGAAAAGCTGACCATCGCCAATCAGAACATTGACTCTCTTGAGAGCCTGTCTTCTCTGACAAAGCTTACGTCCCTTGACCTCAGCGGCAGCCGGTTCAGCCCGGACGAGCTGACGGTTATCGCGGGGCTTCCCTCTCTGACCGAGCTGACCATGGCGGAATGCGGCCTGAGCACCATCGAAAAGCTGTCCGGCGCCCAGAGCCTGACCTATCTGAATCTGGGCGAGAACACCATCCGGAATCTGGAAGTGCTGTCCTCCATGACCACCCTGACCGAGCTGAATCTCCAGCACAACGCCGTGACCAGCCTTGACGCGCTGGACGGCCTGGGCAATCTGCAAACCCTGGACGTTTCCTACAACGCCCTGACCACCCTCGCCCCCGTGGCCGGCTGCGTCCGGCTGACGGAGCTGGTGGCCGACAACAACCAGATCACAAGCCTGGACGGCGTGAGCAGCCTGCAGATGCTGACCCGCCTGTCCGTGAACCACAACGTCCTGACGGATGTCTCTCCCCTGGCCGTCTGCACGACCCTGGTTGAGCTGGATATTTCCAACAACACCCTGACGGATATCTCCGCTCTTTCCACGCTGGTCAATCTGGAGCGGTTCGTCTTTGCGTCGAACCAGGTCACGGCGCTGCCCGAATGGCCGGAGGGCTGCAAGCTTCAGGTCATCGACGGCTCCTACAACGAGCTGACCAGTCTGGACAATCTGAGCAAGATGGAAGCGCTGACCTACATCTATATGGATTACAACAAGATCAGCGACATCAGTTCCCTTGCCGACAGCTATTGTCTGGTGCAGGTGAATGTGTTTGGCAATCCCGTTTCCGACGTTGCGGCTCTGAGAGAGCACGACATCATCGTCAACTACGACCCGACTTAAATATGACAAAGTGCCCGCTGCTTTTAAGCAGCGGGCATCATTTTTACTTTTGGTGTTCCAGAACAAGTCTCAGCGCGGCTTCAATTGTCTGATTCCGCACTGCCTCCCGGCCGCCGGAGAAGTGATACTCCCTTGCGTCGGAGTGCGACGCGTCCTGATAGCCGATGAACACCGTTCCCACACTGTGTCCGAATTCGTCACCGCCCGGACCAGCCAGTCCCGTGACCGCCACGGCCACATCCGCTTTCAGCAGCGCCCGGACACCGGAGGTCAGATGCTCCGCCGTCCGCAGAGACACCGCGCCGTCCTGCGTCAGAATCTCTCCCGGCACGCCCAGAACGGTTTCCTTGACCCAGTTGGTGTAGCAGATGACGCCGCCCTTGTAGACCTCGCTGCTGCCGGGAACCTGCGTCAGCGCCGCGCCGATGCCGCCGCCGGTGAGACTTTCCGCCGTGACCAGCGTTTTCCCCTGAAGCGCTTTCAGAACATCACAGCACAGGCTCGTCATGGTACGTCACCTTGATCTTTTCCACATTTTCCAGTGCGCGGGCAATCAGCGCTTCCCTGTCCAGCTTTCTTTCCGCGTTCACCACCTGCCCCAGGGTAGGCTTGGTCTTGGGATGCTTCGGCGTGAAGACGGTGCAGCAATCCTCATAGGGCAGAATCGACGTATCCAGCGTCCCAATATCCCGGGCAATGGAAATGATGTCCTTCTTGTCCATGCCCACCAGAGGCATGAAAATGGGGACGTCCACAACGGCGCCGGTGACGGCCATGGCTTCCATGGTCTGGGACGCCACCTGACCCAGATTTTCGCCGGTGATCAGCGCGCCGCAGCCATCATTCTCTGCAATGCGCTGGGCAATTTCCATCATGAACCGGCGCATAATCAGGGTAAAGAATTCTTCGGGGCAGTTGTCCCGGATGGCTTCCTGAATCTCCGTGAAGGATACCACATTCACGGTCATTCGCCCGGAGTATTTGGTCACCAGCCGGGCAAGCTCGATGACCTTGTCCTTGGCCAGCTGGGAGGTGTAGGGATAGGAGAAGAAGTGAACGGCTTCCACCTCCACGCCCCGCTTCGCCATCATATAGGCCGCCACTGGGGAATCTATGCCGCCGGAGAGCAGCACCATCGCCCGTCCGCCGACGCCGGTGGGCAGGCCGCCCGCACCCGGTTCGGCGGGGCCGTGGACGTAGGCGGACAGATCCCGCACCTCCACGTACACGGTGTACTCCGGGTGATGGACGTCCACCTCCACCCCCGGATGGGCTTCCGCCAGCCGTCCGCCGATCTCCTGGGACAGCTGGATGGAGGTCAGGGGGAAGCGCTTGTCCGAGCGCTTGGACTCGACCTTGAAGGATTTGGCGCAGTCCAGATCGTCCCCCAGATAGTTTTCGATAGCGGCAAAAATCGCGTCCAGGTCCTTCTCGCAGGGGCGGCAGCGGCACAGGCTCACCACGCCGAAAATGGAGCGGCAGGCTTCCCATGCTCCGTCCACGTCCGCTTCCTCGTCCATCGGCTCCACGTATACCGTGGATTGGAGGATATACACGTCAAAATTGCCATACTTCTTCATGCGGCGGCGGACGTTCTGCCGCAGCTTGTTCTCAAACTGGCGCTTGTTCGCGCCCTTCAGGACGATCTCGCCCAGCTTCAATAGAAAAATTTCCTTCATTTTCGTTCTCCTGTTTATCGATTTCCCAGATTCACCGCCCGGTACTGAATCGCTTCGGCGATGTGCTGGGGCTGAATGTCTTCGCTTCCGTCCAGATCGGCCACGGTCCGGGCAACCTTCAGGATGCGGTCATAGCTTCTCGCCGTCAGCCCCATGGTTTCAAACGCGCCCTTCATCAGCTCGGCGCATTCCTCGCTGAGATAGCAGTAGCGGCGCATTTCCTCAGGCCCCATCCGGGCATTGCACATTCCGCCGGAACCGAAGCGCCGGTTCTGGACGTCTCGTGCAGCGTTGACCCGCTGCTTTACCGACGCCGACGGCTCCGCTTCCGCCCGTTCCCGCAAGTCCTCGAAGTGGACGGAGGGAACCTCCACCACAATGTCAATTCTGTCCAGAAGCGGCCCGGAAATGCGGCTGCGGTAGTTGTCCACATCCCGCTGGGAGCAGCGGCAGCGCCCGGAGGGGTCGCCGTACCAGCCGCATTTGCAGGGATTCATGGCGCACACCAGCATAAATTCCGCAGGGTATGTCACCGCCCCGGAAACCCGGGAGATGGTGACCTTTCCGTCCTCCAAGGGCTGGCGCATCAAGTCCAGAGTATCTTTCCTGAATTCCGGCATTTCGTCCAGAAACAGCACGCCCTTGTGGGCAAGGGAAATCTCTCCCGGCCTGGGATTGGAGCCGCCGCCGGCAAGTCCGGCGTTGGACACCGTGTGGTGGGGTGAGCGAAACGGCCGCCGGGTCACAAGGGGATTGCTAGGCGTCAGCATTCCCATAACGGAATAAATCTGACTGACCTCCAGGGATTCCTCCCAGGTCATATCCGGGAGAATGGAGGGCAGACGCTTGCTGAGCATACTTTTGCCGGAACCCGGCGGGCCTATGAGCAGCACATTGTGGCTGCCCGCCGCCGCGACCTCCAGCGCCCGTTTTACGTTTTCCTGCCCCAGCACGTCCTTGAAGTCCGGCATGACGGTATCCTCCCGGGAGGGCACCCACAGCGGTTCTTCTTCCAGGGTCGTCTCCCCGTTCAGTCCCGCCGCCAGCTGTGCCACCGTGTGTATGGGGTACACCGCAGGCCCCCGTGCCAGCGTCGCCTCCGGGGCGTTCTCCGCCGGGACGAACAGTGCCTGAATTCCCTCCCGCTTGGCGGCAAGCGCCATGGGCAGCACGCCGGAAATGGGGCGGATGGTGCCGTCCAGACTCAGCTCCCCAAGGAATGCACTGGTGGATTTCGGCCGCCGGACGCTTCCGCAGGCCGCAAGAATACTTAACAAAATAGGAAGATCGTAATGCGTCCCCGCCTTTTTCAGGCTTGCGGGGGCAAGATTCACCGTAATGCGGCTCACGGGGAAGGACAGTCCGCTGCTCTTCGCCGCCGCCCGCACCCGATCCCGGGCTTCCTTCACCGCCGCGTCGGGCAGTCCCACGATGTCAAAGCCAGGAAGTCCTTGGGAAATGTAGCATTCCGCCGTGACGGCGCTGCCCTGAATTCCCGAGATACCCAGCGTTCGGACGCTGCAGATCATGTTTCCGTCCCCCTTTTCTCTCTTGTTTTTCATCATACTCCATTCTTCGGGAAAAGGCAATCCCTTTTTGGTTTCCCCGGCCGCGGACTTTACAGCTTTGCCATATCTTTCCCGTGGAAAAGCGTGAATTTTTTGTATGAGTGTCGTTTGATGGCTTTACAAATTGCATGAAAAGTGGTACAATGGGGTTGACAAAATTAGAAATACTTTAGGAGGTATTCATTTTGGCTAGAAAATTCAAAACCATGGACGGCAATACCGCTGCCGCCCACGTCAGCTATGCCTTTACCGAGGTCGCTGGCATCTACCCCATCACCCCGTCCAGTCCCATGGCTGACAACGTGGATCAGTGGTCTGCCGCCGGTCGGAAGAACATCTTCGGCAACACCGTCAAGGTCGTCGAGATGCAGTCCGAGGCCGGTGCCGCCGGTACTGTCCACGGCTCTCTGGCTGCCGGTGCTCTGACCACCACCTACACCGCTTCCCAGGGTCTGCTGCTGATGATCCCCAATATGTACAAGATCGCCGGTGAGCTGCTGCCCGCAGTTTTCCACGTCTCCGCCCGTACCGTCGCTGCTCAGTCTCTGAACATCTTCGGTGATCACTCCGATGTCTACGCCTGCCGTCAGACCGGTTTTGCCATGCTGTGCGAGACCAACGTGCAGGAAGTCATGGATCTGGGCGCTGTCGCTCACCTGTCCGCCATCGAAGGCCGCGTTCCCTTCATCAACTTCTTCGACGGCTTCCGTACCTCCCACGAGATTCAGAAGGTCGCTATCTGGGATTATGAGGATCTGAAGGAAATGTGCAACATGGATGCCGTTGAGGCGTTCCGCAAGCACTCCCTGAACCCCGAGCGTCCCGCCATGCGCGGCTCCCACGAGAACGACGATATCTTCTTCCAGCATCGTGAGGCCTGCAACAAGTACTATCAGGCACTGCCCGCAGTGGTCGAGAAGTACATGAACAAGGTCAACGAGAAGCTGGGCACCGACTACAAGCTGTTCAACTACTACGGCGCTCCCGATGCCGACCGCATCATCGTTGCCATGGGCTCCATCAACGACGTGGCCGAGGAAGTCATCGACTACCTGAACGCCCACGGCGAGAAGGTCGGCGTTGTCAAGGTCCGCCTGTTCCGTCCCTTCTGCGCTGAGAAGCTGCTGGAGGCCATCCCCGCCACCGCCAAGAAGATCGCTGTTCTGGACCGCACCAAGGAGCCCGGCTCTCAGGGCGAACCTCTGTATCAGGACGTAGTCATGGCTCTGGCCAAGGCCGGCCGGAACGACGTTACCGTCATCGGCGGCCGTTACGGTCTGGGTTCGAAGGATACCCATCCCGCTTCCGTCTTTGCCGTCTACGAAGAGCTGGCTAAGGACGCTCCCAAGAACGAGTTCACCATCGGCATCGTGGACGATGTGACCCATCTGTCCCTGGACGAGAAGGTCTCCCCCAACACCGCCGCAGAAGGCACCATTGAGTGCAAGTTCTGGGGTCTGGGCGGCGACGGCACCGTCGGCGCCAACAAGAACTCCATCAAGATTATCGGCGACCACACCGACAAGTACGTACAGGCTTACTTCCAGTACGACTCCAAGAAGACCGGCGGCGTCACCGTTTCCCACCTGCGCTTCGGCGACAAGGCCATCAAGTCCCCCTACTACATCAACAAGGCTGACTTCGTTGCCTGCCACAACCCCTCCTACATCACCAAGGGCTTCAAGATCGTTCAGGACGTCAAGCCCGGCGGCGTGTTCCTGATCAACTGCCAGTGGAATCTGGAGGAGCTGGAGCATCATCTGGATGCCGCTTCCAAGCGCTACATCGCCAACAACAACATTCAGCTGTACACCATCGACGCCATTGACCTGGCCATCAAGGTCGGCATGGGCAAGCGTACCAACACCATCCTGCAGTCCGCCTTCTTCTCCCTGGCGAAGGTCATGCCCGCTGAGGATGCCATCAAGTACATGAAGGACGCTGCCGAGCACTCCTACCTGAAGAAGGGCCGCGACGTCGTCGAGAAGAACTGGAACGCCATCGATGTGGGCGCTACCGCTTACCACAAGGTCGATGTTCCCGCTTCCTGGGCTACCGCTGAGGACAACAAGCCCGAAACCGTTCTGGAAGGCCGTCCCGACACCGTCAAGGTCGTCAAGACCATCCTGAACCCCATCGGCAGAATGGACGGCTACAGCCTGCCCGTTTCCGCCTTCGCCGATCTGCCCGACGGCCAGTTCCCCCTGGGTGCTTCCGCTTACGAGAAGCGCGGCGTTGCCGTTACCGTTCCTCACTGGGACGAGACCAAGTGCATCCAGTGCAACAACTGTGCTTATGTCTGCCCCCACGCCACCATCCGTCCCTACGCGCTGACCGCTGAAGAGGCTGCTGCCGCTCCCGCGAACGCCCGTCTGGTGGATGTCAAGGCCGGCAAGGGCAAGGGCGTCTACAAGTACATCATGGCCGTGTCTCCTCTGGACTGCATGGGCTGCGGCGTCTGCGTCGGCGTCTGCCCCACCAAGGCCATCACCATGGTTCCTCAGGAGAACGAGCTGCCTGAGCAGGAAGTCTTCAACTACATGGTCTCCAAGGTCAGCGAGAAGAAGGACATGCAGGACAACACCGTCAAGGGTTCTCAGTTCCGCAAGCCTCTGCTGGAGTTCTCCGGCTCCTGCGCCGGCTGCGCCGAGACCAGCTACGCCCGTCTGGTGACCCAGCTGTTCGGCGATCGGATGTATATCTCCAACGCCACCGGCTGCTCCTCCATCTGGGGCGGTCCCGCCGCTACCTCTCCCTACACCGTGACCGCTGAAGGCCGTGGTCCCGCATGGGCGAACTCCCTGTTCGAGGACAACGCCGAGCATGGTCTGGGTATGTACACCGCACAGGCCGTCATCCGTGAGTCCCTGGCCAACAAGGTCAAGGAAGTCATGGAGAAGACCACCTGCGACGAGCGCAAGGCCGCCTGCCAGGCATGGCTGGACACCTACAACGACGGCGAGGCCAACAAGGCCGCTACCAAGGCTCTGATCGAGAATCTGGAAGCCAAGGTCTGCTGCGACACCGTGAAGGACATCCTGTCCAAGAAGGAATACCTGTCCAAGAAGTCCGTGTGGATCTTCGGCGGCGACGGCTGGGCTTACGACATCGGCTTCGGCGGTGTTGACCATGTGCTGGCACAGAACAAGGACGTCAACGTCTTCGTCTTCGACACCGAGGTTTACTCCAACACTGGCGGACAGGCTTCCAAGGCTTCCAACATCGGCCAGGTCGCTCAGTTCGCGGCTGCCGGTAAGGAAACCAAGAAGAAGTCCCTGTCTGAGATCGCGATGAGCTACGGCTATGTTTACGTCGCTCAGGTCGCTATGGGCGCCAACCCCGCTCAGACCATCAAGGCCATCACCGAGGCCGAGGCTTACCATGGCCCGTCCCTCATCATCGGCTACGCTCCCTGTGAGATGCACTCCATCAAGGGCGGCATGACCAACTGCCAGGCCGAGATGAAGAAGGCCGTTGAGTGCGGCTACTGGAACCTGTTCCGCTTCGATCCTTCCAAGGACACCGGCAAGTTCCAGCTGGACAGCAAGGCTCCGAAGGATGGCTATCAGGAATTCCTGATGAACGAGGCTCGTTACAGCCGTCTGACCCGCGAGTTCCCCGACCGTGCAACCGATCTGTTCGCCAAGAACGAGGCTGCCGCCAAGGAGCGCTGGGAGCATCTGAACAAGCTGGTCGAGATGTACAAGGACTAATCTCCCGTACTTCCGATCCTGCACTGACAAAAAAGCCCGTCCCCGGTAACGGGGACGGGTTTTCCAAACTTTTCTGGAGGAATCATATGAAGGTACTGCTGCTCAACGGAAGCCCCAAGGCAAGGGGGAATACGGCCTATGCCCTTTCCCAGATGACGGAGGTCTTTGCCGCAGAGGGCGTCGAAACCGAAATTCTCCATGTGGGCAATCAGCCCATCCGGGGCTGTATCGCCTGCGGAAGCTGTCGGAAGACCGGCAAGTGCGTTTTTGACGACGCGGTCAATCAGGCGGCGGAAGCGTTTCGGGAAGCTGACGGTCTGGTGGCCGCCAGCCCGGTCTATTATGCCTCGGCCAACGCCACGCTGGTGGCGTTTCTGGATCGGCTGTTCTACAGCACCGGCTTTGACAAGCGGATGAAGGTCGGCGCGTCCGTGGTGGTTGCCCGCCGGGGCGGCTGCTCTGCCACCTTTGACGAGCTGAACAAGTATTTCACCATCAGCGGAATGCCCATCGCGTCCAGCCATTACTGGAACAGCGTCCACGGCCGCGCCCCCGGCGAAGCGGCGCAGGACTTGGAGGGCATCGCCACCGTCCGGAATCTTGCCAAGAACATGACTTTTCTGATGAAGTCCATCGCCCTCGGTAAGGCACAATTCGGTCTTCCGGAGCTTGACCCCGTCTCCCCCACCCACTTCATCCGGTAATACGGTTTCTCAATAAAGGGAGGTCACTATGCTCTGTACCGTCACGGACATTCGCGGCGATTATGCCTATGTCAGATATGAGGACACCGGCGTCGTCTCAGAAGTCGCCATTGCGCTGCTGCCCTTCGGCGTTGACGTTGGCGATAAGCTGAAATTCGAGAACTATGAGTTCACCCGCGTCTGAAAAAAACAATGCCCCCAATATGCAAGCTTACTGTGCATATTGGGGGCATTTGTCATGGAATCACATTTTCAGCAGATTCACTTCATAGAATATTTTCACATACATGGCGATTTTTGCATAGAGGGGTACATCCTTGCCGCCGGTGGGCGTGATGGTGATGGTACACATATCGCTGGAATAGCTCCAATCGATATCGCCCTCGGCCAGCACAGTCTCGCTGTCGTCCCACAGCGTCTTGCAGTCCTCCGAAGCGTACAGCCCGGTGGGTGTGAAGTCCGGGTCGAGGAAATAGACGATATAGGCGTTGTCCCAGTTCGCGTCCACCCGCTCCTGGGCATAGCCGAGACAGTTGTCATCCATGTCATAAAAGCCCAGCGTGGAACCGGAATTGACGCCTTCCTGATTGTTCACCGGTTCGCCCGTGACGTATTTGACATAGAACCACTCCTCGTAGTTTGCCGAAATCGTCCATTTTGTGTTGATCAGCCCCGTTTCCCGCATAAATCCGGCAAAGGTGCCGTTCACGCGGATGTCGCTGGCCTGATTTGCTTCCGAAAAATCACCGTCAATGGTGATAACGCCCTGGCCGTTCAGCGCCGCCTTGGCGTCGTCGGCGGTGGCATAGGTTGCCGCTTCCTCACATCCCAGCAGCAAAACGCTGATGATCAGCGCCGCGATCAGTGCAATTCCCTTTTTCATCTCTCTTTTTTCCTCCTACATCTGGTTTGTAACAGCGCCCTCTTTGTCTCTCGCCAGCTCCCGGGCGGCCATCACGGCCATGCACACCAGCAGCGGCAGCTTGTCAGGGCGGTAGACGATCAGATAGGCGTTGTCAAACACCGCGTTTTCGACGGTCAGATCCATGTCGTCCATGATTGCGCCCAGAATCTCGCCGTTGAGCGTGACCTTGTAGTTGTGGCCGACGGTGCCGCTGTACTCCCGCAGCTCCAGTCTCCCTTCCGCCACCTCCATGGTGAAGCGGTCCCGCACCAGATCAAACTGCTTTTCCAGCGTGCCATAAAGTTCACCGTCCCGATAGAACTTATATGTAGCCAGCGCATGCCCCAGCTGCTTGGTCATGGCAAAAACCTCACGGTCGTGGCTGTCCAGCACCCGCAGCTTCACCAGCGGCGCTGTGCCGTCCACGGTGTAGAGGGTGTTTCCGTCCGTATCCTGAACGGTGAAATGCTGCCCCGTCAGCTTGAAATCCTCGCTGAAGGTGTAAATCTGAGAGGGAGCGATCTCCCGGAAGGGCAGAATCGTGCCGGTTTTCACGAAATGTTCAAGGCTCTTCTGAAGCCATTCCCGCATCAGGAAAACATCCGAATGATAGACCAGATGCCCCGCAAGGCTCTCCCCCGCGTCCGCCTCTGCCGGAAAACGAGGTTCCGTCAGCCGCTCCGAAATGGTAGAGTCCAGCATGGAATAGCCAACGTAGCCGATCATCCCGTCGCGATTCAGGTAAAAGTACAGAAACTCTCCCCGGACATTTGGCCCGAAAATCAGGCTGGTGTAGGGACTTGTGGAGAATTTCCCCAGGTATGCAGAGCCGAGGGGCGTTTTTTCGTCCTGAAACGCGCGGTAAAACTCTTCGATCTTCCGAGGTACGTCCATGGCGATCATGGCTCCGCCGTCCGTCATGGCGTTGTAATCCGCCGGAGAACCCATGTTGAACACTGCAATGCCGATAATCAGAATTACGGTTGCAATGGACACCGGGATGGTATCCCAGTTCCCGGCGATACAGAGCCACACCGCCATGGCAACCAGAATCAGACCAATGATCCGGAACTTCCATATCCGCCGCTTGATGGCGGGCGAATAGCTCACATAGGCGTCAAACTTTTCCTGCTCCTGTTTTACGACGTTTTTCGCCTGTTCCGCCGTCCGTTTCACAGGGGATTTGCCGTCAAACAGCCAGGCGAGGAACCCAAACGCCCCCGCAACCAGCAGCAGGAACAGCAGCCCCACAATGGTGAGGCCATCGAATACCCCGTCTTTGATGTCGATGATCACGTTGTAGATGGCGTACAGAATCGTGGCCGCTGTGAGGCCGAGAAAAACCTTTTTCACACGCATTCCACCTCTCTATCGGATGGCTTCAGTGTACCACATTTGCGCCCTCCATACAAGAGGATCTTTCCAAAAGATGCACAATTGCGTTACCGCGCCCTGTCCGGCAGAGGGGCAAAACATTCGTCAGCCCGCGGCTTGCTTCCGCTTCGGGCGGACGGCCATTCCCAGCAGCCCCATTCCCGACACTGCCAGCACCAGCGCGGCAATGATTGGCGTCGGCTCCTGTCCCGTGGGGGGCGGCTCCTGAGCGGCTGTCATCGTCTGGGGACGGACTGTGATCTCCCAGATGTCCTCATAGGGCAACTCGATTACAAAGGGCGGTATCGCCTCATTCCCGGCTGAAATTCCGGTCTGCTTGATCAGATACAGCCCCGGCGACAGGTTGGAAAACGTGGCGCTGCCCTCCGCGTCAAAGGGAACCGTTGTCCCCTCTGCTGCCTGATGCTCCGCCAGCCACGACGCCAGCGTCAGAGACGGCAGGTCGCCCCACCTTATCAGTCCCCCGCCGTAAACATCATCCAGCCAGTAGCCGCCGTCCGCCTCGACGCCCGCATGGTACAGCGTCATGGCGCTGTCGGCGGGCGGCTTCGTCTCCGGAACCACCCGGATGGAGCCTGTCTGGGCGGCGTAGGCCGGGACGGCACCTCCCAGCAGCAGTCCGACCGCCAATAATGCAAACACAAACCGTTTAAGCATTTCACCTCTCCCCTTTCCATGGCTACAGTATACCGTTTCCGGGGAGAACAAGCAGTCGAAGCGCGGCTGGAAAACCGCGGGGTTTTCCGGCGAAAAAATGCCGGACATGCATTTTGTGCTTGTCCGGCATTGGAATATTCGGTTAACCCACCGGGGCAGGGGCGATTTTCATGACCTTACGCTGGTATTCGGAGATACCGAAGGCCAGCACGTCCATTGCCCGCTCCAGATCCTCCTGCTTGAGAACGTAAGCGATACGCACCTCGTTGATGCCCTTGCCGGGGGTCTCATAGAAGGGTGCGCCGGGGGCGAACATAACGGTGTCCCCCTGATGGTCGAAGTTCTCCAGCAGCCAGTACTGGAACTTGTCCGCGTCGTCCACCGGCAGGCTCGCCATGACGTAGAACGCGCCCATGGGCTCCTCCACCACCACGCCAGGGATCTTGCGAAGCTTGGAGATCACCGTATCCCGGCGGCGGCGGTATTCCTCCTTGCTCTGACGGAAGAACGCAGGATCCACCGTATACAGCGCCGCCGCGCCGATCTGATCGATGGTAGCAACAGACAGACGGGACTGGCAGAACTTCAGCAGCGCCGCCTGCAATTCCTTATTCCTGGTCACGACGCAGCCAACACGCGCGCCGCAGGCGGAGAACCGCTTGGACGCGGAGTCAATAATGACCAGGTTTTCGTCAATATCCCGGAAGTGCGCCATGGTCGGCACACCGAATTTATCGTCGTAGCAGAATTCCCGGTAAACCTCGTCACAGATCAGGAACAGGTCATGCTCCTTGGCGATGTCGGCGATCATCCGCATTTCCTTCTGGTCTAGGACAACGCCCGTGGGGTTGCCGGGGTTGGTGATCAGGATGGCGCGGGTGTTCTTGGTGATCAGGCTCTCAATGCGCTCCCGCTTGGCATACCGATAGCCCTCCCAGGGGTTGGTGGGCAGGGCGCGGATAACGCCGCCCGCCGCATGGACGAAAGTGGTATAGTTTGGGTAATACGGCTCGGGGATGATGACCTCGGTGTAGGGGTCAAGAATGCTCAGGCAGGTCATCAGCAGCGCCTCACTGCCGCCGGTGGTGATGAGGACGTCGTTGGGCGCCAGGTCAACTCCCAGCTTGTGATAATAGCCCCGTACCGCGTCGATGAGCACAGGCATACCGGGAGACTCGGCATAGGCCAGAGTCTTGTGGTCAAAATTCCGCACGGCGTCATAGTAGGCCGTGGGCGTGGGCAGGTCGGGCTGGCCGATATTCAGGTGATAGATTTTCTTTCCCCTTTTCTCGGCCTCCACGGCATAGGGATGAAATTTCCGCATGGGAGAGGGTTCACACCGGTTTGCGTTGATGGATATCTGCATAACTACCTCCACCGGCGGCCTTTCCGCCGGATTTCTGATATTCTTTCGTAAGGCGAACCACCTCCGGGGTGAGAATCGCCAGAGCTGTCAGATTGGGAATCACCATCAGGCCGTTGACGGTCTCCGCCGCCGACCAGACAACGCCGGTTTGCAGGCACGCACCGGCGATCACTGCGGCCATCTGCGCCGCGACAAAGAACTTCCACGCCCGTGCTCCAAAAAGGAACTGGGCGCACCGCGCGCCGTACAGCCCCCAGCCCAGCACCGTAGCAAAGGCGAAGCAGACGAGGGACACGGCAATGAAAACCGACGCAAAATCGCCATAGACAGCAGCAAACGCCCTCGTCGTCAGTTCCACGCCCACGTCTCTGCCGTAGGGAACCGGCACGCCGCTGACAAGAATGACCAGCGCCGTCAGCGTACACATGAGGATGGTATCGAGAAAGACCTCCATAATGCCCATCAGTCCTTGTTCCGCCGGGTGGGAAACCTCCGCCGAAGCGTGGGCGATGGACGCGGTACCCATGCCAGCCTCGTTGGTAAACACCCCGCGGCTGCATCCGATGCGAAGCGCCTGATAGGCAGACCCCAAAGCCCCGCCCGTCACCGCCCGCGGGGAAAATGCCCCCGCCGCGATCGACGCGAACGCCGCCGGAATCTCCCGCCAGCGCAGCAACAGCATCACCGCGCAGAGCAGAATATATGCAGCTGAGATGAACGGCACCAGCCGCTCGGCCACAATACCGATGCGTCTCGCGCCTCCAAGAAGCATCGCACCCACCAGTGCGGCCAGAATCAGCCCCATCACCAGATTGCCAAGGCTGGTCTGTTCCCCGCCGAAGCGGGTCACGACGTCATGGATGCCGGAAATCACGGCGTTGATCTGTGTGGCGTTTCCCACACCGAAGGCCGCGACCACGCCGAACATGCAGTAAGCGACGGCCATGGGCGAGAATTTCGCCCCGAGGCCCTGGGTAATCACATACATTGGGCCGCCGATCCAGCCCGCCGGGGTTTTCACACGATAGCGAAGCGCCAGCGTGACCTCCGCGTACTTCGTGACCATGCCGAGGACGCCGCATACCCACATCCAGAAAATGGCTCCCGGCCCGCCGAGACAAATCGCACCGGCAACACCGACGATATTTCCCGTCCCCACGGTCGCCGCCAGTGCCGTACACAGCGCCTGAAAAGGTGTTACCCCGTCCTCGCTTTTCCGACCGGGGCGAAGCATGGAGACAAACCGCCTCCAGGCTTTGGGGAACAGCGTCAGCTGGGCGAAGTGAAGCCGCAGGCTCAGATAAAGTCCCACGCCAACGATCAGCACCAGCGCAGGCGCACCCCAGACGATTCGATTCAGGCCGTCGATGTATTTGGTCATTTTGTCCTCCTAGCATACCACTTTTTTGTTGAAACTGCAAGAGAAAAATCGAAAAAATGATAAAAAAAGCGGCTCTCCTTTTTCAGAGAACCGCTTTCGTGATCGATTGTGTTCATTCCCACGCCGCCCAAATTTCCGGGCAGTAACCCACCGTGGCCTGCTTGCCGTTGCGCACTACAGGCGTTTTCATCAGGGCGGGGTTGTCGAAGACCTTGTCTTCCTTCGCACGCTGGTCGTCCATGTACTTCATGAGGGTGATGTCCGGGGACTTGCCGTCCCAGTCGATGAGGTTGTCAATGCCCCCCACCGCCCGAAGAACGCTGTCAAATTCCCTGCCGGACATGCCGTACGCCTTCAGGTCTATGGACTGAAAGGGAATGCGCCGCTCTTTGAAGTAGCGCTCCGCCTTCTTGGTGTCAAAGCACTTGCTTTTGCCGAAAATCTGAATGTTCAATACACTACCTCCATCAGACACAGCCCCTGGGCAGGCGCCAGAAAGCCCGCGTCCTCCCGCTTGCCGCCGAACAGTGCGGGAATGCTCTCCGCTTCCCGTTCTCCCCTGCCGACCTCTACCAGCGTGCCGACCAGGATCCGCACCATGTTGTAAAGAAAGCCGTTGCCGGTGAACGAAATTTGGATTTCCTCCCCCTGCCGCCGGATATCGATGGAATCGATCCGGCGGATGGTGGACTTTTTCATTCTGGCATTGCCGCAGAACGCGGAAAAATCATGCTCCCCCGTCAGCAGCGCCGCCCCGCGGCGCATGGCGTCCAGGTCAAGGCGTTCCGGCATGGCCGCCACGTACCGCCGCTCAAAAACCCGCGGCTCCCGGGAATTCCAGATACGGTAGCGGTAGGTCTTTGCCCGGGCATTCAGGCGGGCATGGAACCGGGGCGGCACGTCCACACAGGAATATATGCCGATATCCTCGGGAAGATACTGCCGCAGTTTGGACAAAATCTCCCCCGGCGGCATGGCGCTTTCGCAGTGGAAATTCGCCACCTGCCCCAGCGCGTGTACCCCGGCGTCGGTGCGGCCGCTGCCGCTGACCTCGACCGGCTCGTCCAGAATCCGGGAAAGGGCTGTTTCCAGCTTGCCCTGAATGGTGTCGTCCCTTCCGGGCAGACGCTGCCAGCCCCGGTAGCGAGTGCCGTCGTAGCAAATATCAAGCCGCAGATTCCGCATAGTCCTCCATCTCTTCTCTGGCCTCCCGCTCGGTATCCGCCGAGAACAGGAACTTGCCGCTTTTGTCATACACCTGAACGTGTCCGCCTACATAACGCATCTGAAACATAGCCATCAACCTTTCCTTTTGGTTTCTGGCCATAGTATAACACGCTATCTGTCCAATAAATCGGACTAATTAGGTTGACGGCGAACTTTTTTTCATGTGGGAGGACAGCCACTGGAGAATGTCCCCGTAAACCTCTTCCCGGTTGATTTCGTTGAGAATCTCGTGCCTGCACAGCGGGTAAATGTGCAGGGAAACATCCGTCATTCCCGCCTTGCGGAACGCGTCGGCTGCGCGACGGACGCCCTTGCCGTAGTTGCCCACGGGGTCGTCTCCGCCCGCAATAAAAAATACGGGCAGCTCCTTGCGCATGGCAGCAAGGCTCTCCGGCTTCTCAATGTAGCGGATGCCCGTCATCAGATCCCGCAGCAGCCCCGTCGTTTCAGTGAAGCCGCACATGGGATGGGCGATGTAGGCGTCCACGATTTTGGCGTCCCGGGTCAGCCAGTCGAATTCCGTGCGAGGATGCTCCACCTTCCGGTTGTAGCCGCCGAACACCAGCTTGTGGAGAGTCTCGTCAGGGTTGGTTTCCCCCACTCGTTTGCACACGCTCTCCACCACCTTGATGACGGCGGGAAGCGCGAAGGCAGGCTGCCAACCGGTGCCGCAGATGATGGCGGCGTCAATGCCGCTGTCCGGGTACTTACACAGGATTGTCCTCGCCATAAAGGAGCCCATGGAATGACCAAACAGGACGTAGGGAAGGTTCGGATATTCCGCCTTCGTCATTTCCAGCAGATGGTAGCTGTCCGCCACGGCGCTGAACCAGCCGCCGGTGAAGTAGCCCTTGGTGTCCCCTTCGCCCACGGACTGGCCGTGACCCATGTGGTCGTCAGCCACCACGACAAAGCCCCGCTGCGCCAGCACCTGGGCAAACGCGTCGTAGCGCTCTGCCGCTTCCGCGATGCCGTGGATGATCTGGAACACCGCCTTGGGCTCTCCCTCCGGCATCCAGCGGTAGACATGAATCTTCCCTGCACCGCAGGAATCAAACCAGAAGTCCTCTCTCATGGCTTACTCCACCACCTCGTAGCCTGCGTCGGTGATGGCTTTCTTCAGTGCCGCCAGATCGGCGTCGCCGGTGACGGTGACATTCTTTGCGTCCAGATCCACCACAGCGTCCGTTACGCCGGGAACGCCCTTGCAGGCAGTTTCCACGTGAGCCTTGCAGTGACCGCACATCATTCCGTTGACCTTGATAACCGTTTTCATAATTGTATCCTCCTTGGTTTTGATTTCTTCGTGTTTCGGGACTTCCACCACAGAGGGGGAAGTCCTCGGCTTAAACAGGCGCAGAGCGTTCGTCACCACGAACACGCTGCTCAGGCTCATGGCCGCCGCGCCGAACATCGGGCTGAGCTTCAGCCCCAGAGGCAGGAACAGCACACCGGCAGCGAGGGGAATTCCCAGGGTGTTGTAGAAGAACGCCCAGAACAGATTCTGCCGGATGTTGCGGATGGTGGCCTTGCTCAGCTCCACCGCGCCGCTGACGGCGGCGAGAGAGCCGGTCATCAGCACCACGTCTGCAGACTCAATGGCGATGTCCGTTCCCGCACCGATGGCCATGCCCACGTCGGCACTGACCAGAGCAGGCGCGTCATTGATGCCGTCGCCCACCATGAGTACCCGGTGTCCCTCCGCCTGTAATTTTCCCACCGCCCCGGCCTTGTCCGTGGGCAGCACGTCGGAGATCACATGGGCAATGCCCGCCTTCCGGGCGATGGCCTTGGCCGTAGCTTCATTATCGCCTGTCAGCATCACGACGTCAAGTCCCATTTTTGTCATAGCCTGCACGGCGGCCTGAGAATCGGCCTTCAGCACGTCGGCGGCGGCGACGGTGCCGAGATAAGCGCCCTTTTCATTGGCAAAATGCAGGGGCGTCTTTCCCTGACCGGCAAGCTCCGGCATGGCCGGGACCTTGACGCCCAGCTCCTCCATCAGCCGCCCGTTTCCGCCGTAGCACCGCACACCGTCCACGACGCCGGACACGCCCCGGCCGGGAAGGGTCTTAAAATCCTCCGCTGTCGGATAGGGGGTATCCTCCATTTTATTCAAAATGGCCTTGGCAAATGGATGCTCGGATTTGCTTTCCAGGGCGGCGGCGATGCGCATCAGCGCATCCTCGCCGACCGTGCCGGGGAGAACGTCCGTTACCTCCGGCTTGCCGGTGGTGAGGGTGCCGGTCTTGTCCAGCACCACCGTGTCCACCCGGTGCAGGTTTTCCAGCGCCTCGGCATTCTTGAACAGCACGCCCATCCTGGCGCCCCGTCCGGTGCCGACCATGATGGCCACAGGCGTAGCCAGTCCCAGTGCGCAGGGGCAGGAGATCACCAGCACGGAAATGGCGCGGTTCAGCGAGAATTCCAGGCCGTATCCCGCGATCATCCAGACGATGAACGTCACCGCCGCAATGCTCATGACCACCGGGACGAACACACCCGCGATCTTATCCGCCAGCCGGGCAATGGGCGCTTTGGAGCCGCCTGCGTCCTCCACCATGCGAATGACCTGAGCCAGAGTGGTATCCTCGCCCACTTTATCCGCCCGGAATTCCAGGTAGCCCTCGGTATTGACCGTCGCGGCGGCGACCTTGTCCCCCACGCCCTTTTCCACGGGTACGCTTTCGCCGGTAAGGGCGCTCTGGTCAACGGATGCCCGGCCTTCCAGCACGGTGCCGTCCACGGGAATGCTGCTGCCGGAGCGAACGATGACCACATCTCCCACAGCCACCTGCTCCACGGGAATCTCCACAATCTCCCCGTTTCTCCGCACGGAGGCGGTCTTGGGGCTTAAATCCATCAGCGAACGGATGGCATCGCCGGTCTTGCCCTTGGCGCGGGTCTCCAGGAATTTGCCCAGGGTGATCAGCGTCAAAATCATGGCCGCGGATTCAAAATACAGGTTCTCGCTGTAGGACTGCACCAGTTCCCAGTCCTCATGACCCATGCCGTAGGCCATCCGGAACAGCGCCGCCACGCCATATCCCAGCGCGGCCAGCGAACCAACGGCGATCAGGGAATCCATATTGGGCGCACGGTGCCACAGGGCTTTCAGGCCTCTGCTGTAGTACACACGGTTCAGATACACCACAGGCAGGGTCAGGAAGAATTGCAGCAGCGCCGCAACCAGCGCGTTCTTCACACCGTGATACCAGTGGGGCGCGGGCAGACCGATCATGTGTCCCATGGTGAAATACATGAGGACAACCAGACAGATCGCGCTGCCGATGATCCGCTTTTTCATTTCCTTCAAAGCGGCTTCCGCCGGGGCGGCCTCCGCCTTTTCCGTTTTCTTTTCGCCGGGCAGAGCGGCGTTATAGCCCGCGTCCTGCACCGCCTTGACGATGGCAGGAACAACGTCCTCGCTTGCCGCCTCCACCTGCATGGTTCCCGCAAGAAGGTTCACTTCCGCTTTTTCCACGCCGGGAACGGCGTTCGTCACCTTCTCCACCCGGGCGGAACAGGCCGCGCAGGTCATGCCGGTGACATTGAATTTCAGTTTCATGATTCTCCCTCCATTTCAGGGGAATCCGCAAATGAACCCCGTATTCCGGATAAATTCATTGACTATTCCCTTCATTTATGATACCATTCTACCATGATAATCCGAAAAAACAAGTATGCACTATTATGTGCCATACTACCCTTTCGGATACCGTAAGGGGGTGACGGAATGGCAAATGAAGACAATTGCCCGGTGGAAGCCACGCTGGAGCTGATCGGCGGAAAATACAAGGCATTGATTCTGTGGCATCTTTCCCAGGGAATCCTCCGTTTTTCGGAGCTGCGCCAGGTCATCAAGGGCGCGACCCCAAAAATGCTGACCCAGCAGCTACGGGAGCTGGAAGCCAATGGTCTGCTTCACCGGGAGGTGTATCCCGTCATCCCGCCCAAGGTGGAATACTCCCTGACGGAAACCGGCCGCAGTCTGATGCCCGTTCTCGTAGCCATGCGGGACTGGGGCGCGGACTATCTGCGTCGGAAGAACACGGAACCCTGCTGCTTCATGATGGGAACAAATCCCATCGTCAATTCAACAAACCGATAGGAGAACTGTTATGAACATCAAAGTCACGGCTGACAGCACCTGCGACCTTTCCGCTGACATTCTGGAAGAATACAACATCGCCATCACTCCCCTGACGGTTATCAAGGCCGGAACGGGATACATCGACGGCGTGACCATCACACCCGCCGAGATTTTCGCCCACGTCGCCGCAGGCGGCGACCTCTGCTCCACCTCCGCCGTCAGCGTCGGCGAGTATCAGGAGCATTTCACGAAGTATGCGGGTGAATATGACGGCGTGGTGCATATCTGCATCAGCTCGGACTTTTCCTCCACGTACCGCCACGCCTGCATCGCCGCGGAGGATTTTGACAACGTCCGGGTGGTTGACTCCCGGAATCTGTCCACCGGCCAGGGGCTTGTGGTGCTGAAAGCCTGCGAGCTGGCAAAAACCGCCGCGTCTCTGGACGAGCTGAAGCAGGAGCTGGACGACTTTACCTCCCGGGTGGAGGCCAGCTTCCTGGTGGACAGGCTGGACTATCTGGTCAAAGGCGGCCGCTGCTCCTCCGCCGCCGCACTGGGCGCGAATCTGCTGAATCTGAAGCCCTGCATCGAGGTGAAGGACGGCAAGATGGGCGTGGCAAAAAAGTATCGCGGAAAGTACGCCAAGTGTCTGGCAAACTACGTCGAGGATCGTCTTGACGGCCGGGATGACTTAGACGACGGCATCCTTTTCATCACCCACACCGGCGTCAGCGACGAGTGCCACGCCGCCGTTGTGGAAGCCGTGTCCACCTACGGCCACTTCCATAAGGTCTACGAAACGCTGGCTGGCTGCACCGTCTCCTGCCACTGCGGCCCCGGCACCCTGGGCGTTCTTTTCGTCCGCAAAAAGTGAATTGCAGCATGGAGATTTCCTGATACGGACAAAGCCCGGAGCATGTTGGTTCTCAACATGTTCCGGGCTTTTTGCATTCATCGGCAAAGGCAAGGGTTTAGCCGTGATAATCGCCGGTCGCGGAATCCACCGCAACGTAGGGAACGACTTTTCCGTCGATCTTCACGTAGACCTGATAGACTCCGCCGCCCAGGTCTTCATAGTATTCCGGCGTGACGCCGTAGTTTTCCAGCAGGCTCTTTTCAAACTCAATCTTCCACGCTTCCTCCGTGCTGGCGGTCGTCTCTGCCGTCGGTACGGTCTCGACTGCCGGGGTGGTTTCCTTTATCGTGGGTGTCTGGGTCGTTTCCGGCTGGGTCGTCTGCTGTGTGGTGGGAATCGTCTGGGTGGGTGCATCGTTGACCCGCCCTTTTTCACAGCCCGCAAAGGCGAGCAGCAGTACCGCCACAAGAATGGCGGCGGCAAACAGCTTGCAGGTGTCCAGTAAATTGTCCATTGTCTTGTTTGTATCTTTCATTGTAAACACTCCTTATTGTTGGGGAAGCTCTGATTGAATTGGCAAGAGCTGTGAGCGAGAGATTTTTCGGCCAATCGAGGTATCGGAAAGGTCGGAATACTGTATGTACCCGCAAGGGGTATGCCGCATCCGTAAGCCAGCTTACGCTGGCAACGGCTGCGCTATATTTCCCGTTTTCGATACCGAAGAGTGGACGGAAAAGATCCGCTCACAGCCGAAGGCAATTTATTCAGAGGTTCCTTAGTTAAAATCACTTTCCCAGCACCTGATAGTGCCGGTAAGCTGCCTTGGCGATCCCTAAGAATGCAGCGGACGCAAGCAGCCAGAATACAGGTGCCGACTGTAGATTGTTGAAGTATTTTCCAAAGACGGAAATCAGCCTGTACTCCGTAAACGTCCACGAGCCGATGTACGCCCCCGGAAGATAGCTCCAGATTTTGGAAATGACACCCAGCCTTTCCGGCACATTCAGCATGGACAGGAACAGCCCCATAACCATGACTGCCGTTGCTGCGGAACGGCTGCCCAGAATCTGGGACAGGAACATGGAAAATGCCGCATAAAGAACTCCCGCGATCAGGAACAGCAGAAGCAGATACAGATACGACTGTCCCACGGTGATGTTCAGCATACAGCCGGGAATCCGGAGCTGAAGGGGCGCATCGAATCCGGAGAACCCGTACATGCCGAAGCTGCACCCCGACAGAATGCCAAAGAGATACAGCCCCAGCAGAAGCCCGATGCTCAGTCCCGCCAGCACCTTGGCCGTAAACAGCGTTTCCTTCCCCACGCTGCTGAAAATGATCTGATCCGTCCCGTTGATCTTCTCGTCGGCAAAAATTCCGCACACCCCGATCGCAGTCAGAAGCAGGAGCATAAAGTTTGCCACATATATGGAGGTGTAAATTCGCGCGTAGCCTTCTTCATAGGAATACGTAAAAGGCTTTTTGATCTCCGACTCCTTTTGACGCCAGTACTCCTTTTCCCCCTCCGTCAGACCGGCCCGCGCCATCTCGCTTTCGTTGGATTCTTCCCGCGCTGCGTATACCTGCCGGGCATCCACCAGATCGTGCTCCGAGGTTCCCATGCAGGCTGTGATGAAATTGCGAAAAACGATGTAGTCCTCCTGATTTTCCGATTCCTGCACTTCTTTCAGGAACGCATCATCCATCACCCTGCCGGAAAACGCTTTGCAGCGTTTGCTGTTGTCGGTCTTCCCCACAATGGCATCCGCAAGCCCCGACCCCAGTATGGCCACGGTCATAAGCAGCACGGCGACCCAGAATATCTTCTGCCGCAGCATCTTTTTCAGTTCAAAACGGTACAGCATCCCCATCAGTCCTCACCTCCGAAAATATCCAGGTAGAAGGTTTCCAGGTCCTTTCCGGTTTCTTCCTCCGTGCCGTCGAACACCTTTTGCCCGTCCTTGATCACCATGACCCTGTCCGCGCATTTTTCGATGTCCGATACGATGTGGGTTGACAGCAGCACAATGCTGTCCTTGCCAAGCTGCTCAAAAATGTGGCGGAACCGGACGCGCTCCTTTGGGTCAAGCCCTGCCGTCGGCTCATCCAGAACGATCAGCTTTGGCTGGTTGAGCAGCGTCTGGGCAATGCCCAGTCTCCGCTTCATGCCGCCGGAATAGGTTTTGATCTTCTTTGCCGCGTCATTTTCCAGATTTACCTGCTCCAGAAGCTCCATGCTGCGCATTTTTGCGGTCTGCCCGTCAAGCCCCTTCAGCGCCGCAACGTACAGCAGAAACTCCATCCCCGTAAACTCCGGATAATAGCCAAAGTCCTGGGGGAGATACCCGATCTGGCTGCGGTATTCCTTTTGTGTCACGTCGTAATGGTCTAAGATGATCATGCCCTCCGTCGGCCTCATCACGCCGCAGGCCATCCGCATCAGTGTGATGATCGTATAACTGTGGGAATGAATCGTCAGCCGCACATTGCCGATTTCACAGTACCAGTTTTTGCCCCGCTGGTAAGTACGGCACGTCCTGTAGGCAATCAGCGCTTTGCAGTATTCCACGGCATCAATATCCGACAGTCCCAGATTACGCTTTATCCTGTCAATACCCATCTCGGTTGTGTGGATTCTGTCAATATTGGAGATCAGCATCTCATTTCCGCTCATTCCCATTTGCTCCCGATTTAACAGTATCTATAATCTCCTGCAGGCTCTGCAAAAAGCGCCCCGCATGCGCGCCGTCCATCTGGGTATGGTGGAACTGAAAAGACAGCTTCAGCGTTGTCCGGAAGCATCCCCTGCGGTATCTGCCCCAGATGATGAACGGATTGTTGAAAATGCCGCTGTTCATGCCCACTGCGCCGTCTATTTCCGTATCCACAATGGCGGAGGTGCCGATCACCATGCTGTCCGTCAGGTCGTGATTTTCGCAGGTTTCTGCCGTCTGACGTGTCAGCCGCAGATAATCCCCATTGAACTGCTCCATGCTGTCCGAAAAGGGTACATCGCAGGAGCTGACCTCGCCGGTCTTATTCTTCACGATGGTGTTCACCGCGATGGTGTCGTATTGCAGTAGCTCACGCCCCACGGGGAGCAGGTAAAACTCCCTGATCTCGCTTGCAGCCCTGCCAATGCAGTAGCACAGAAGCATATTGAATTTCAGCCCGGATCTGCGGCTGAGCCTGATGAGCGGCGTCACATCCAGCGTCTTGAAAAAGGTCACCATGGGGTTCGGCGCGCTCATCCAAAGGGCGTAAGCATCTGCCCGGGTCGTCGTATTCGGGTCAACTGCGATTGGCTTCATAGTTATCCTCCAAAACGGTTTCACATTCCAACCAGCAGCGTACTTTCCGCTTGGTTGGTAAGTTTAATCTGTTAAACCCCGTCACAGCAGTCTAACACGTTAAACCTTTCTTGTCAATGCAGAAAATACAATCTTATGACAAAAATAAGAATTTATGGAAGTACTCTGGGGCTCGGAACCGGATCATCCCCGCCCCCGCAAAACAGGTGAATGCCCAACGCCGCATCAAAGCCCGTGGCCGCGAAGACGCTGAACCGCTCCACAACGCCAAAATATTGAGCAGGAACGAGCTTCATCCCCAACGCACCCACAAGCATCATTCCCAAAGCAATTCCGGCGCAGACAGCGTAGGAGCGGCAGCTTCTGTCCTTTGCCCCGGCAGCGATAATCGTGATCAGCGATATTATGGAGAGCAGCACAACAGCAGCGGTAACGACCATGTGCATAATATCCTGAAACGCCCCTGCACAGCCGCTGTCGGTCAGCGGAAACATCCGGTAGCCGATTGCTGAGATCCACTCCATAATGGTAAACAGGTAAATTCCCGTGCGAAGCAGCTTTGTCCTCCGCCCCTGAATGCCGATGCAGACGACAGTTGCGCACGTAACCTCGCACACATTGTAAAGGGCACTGAGCTGATTCCACAGTGCGAGAGAAGGCGCGTTTGCGGCGCTCAGGTCACTGACAGCCTGTGCCATCCAGTTGTAGCCGGGATAAGCCAGCGGCGCGAGCACAACCGCCGCCGTGTAGGAAAGAAAGCTGAGTACGCCCAGCAGCCCCAGCTTCTGTGTCAAAGTTCGTTTCATCATTTCCTCTTTTCAAAAAATACGCAGTACTTGACCACAAAACATGGTCAGCACTGCGTCTATGCGTCTGGCTGATTTACTTTTTCAATCTGGAAATTTCTCGCATTGATAATGCTCTCACATCTGCACTTCGGGCAGAAAAGCGGAAAATCCTGCAATACTGTCCGCCTGAGCAGACGCAGCCGGGTTTTCGCGCCGCAGACGGGACATAATACCCATTTTTCATCCGTCATGTTCATTCGTCACCGCGCTTTCCATGTTCATCATCATGTACCATACGAAAAAAGAGCCGAACATGCCGGCTGAGCTTTTCCAGGCACTCACCCTCCCTCTCGGGCTGCCGGTCGCACACTCCAATGAGCGTCAGCACCGGGGCAACATACATCATCGCCAGCGTATCCGGGTCTTCTGCCTGAATTACCCCGGCTGAAATCAGAGCACGGAAAATACCGGCGTGGTAGGACAGCAGCCGCTCCACAAACCGTCTGGAATACAGCGCGGCCAGCTCCGGCGAGCGAAACTGCTCAATGGTCATCATCCGTCGGAACTGGCTGATGGCTTCATTGTGGAGGGAGTACTCAAAAATCTGCCGCACCTTTTCAAACAGGGCATCCTCGCTGATCTCCGTAAACACCGGAATGTCCTGTGCCACGTTCTGTACATGAACATCAATTTTGTCGGTATCCGCTTCGTACTGCGCCGCCGTGGACTCCACAATTGCATCAAAAATAGCGCGTTTGGAAGGGAAATGGTTATAAAGCGAAGGCGCCTTAATGCCAACGGCCCTCGCAATGTCTCCGACGCTGACGGAATCATATCCCCGTGCGGAAAACAGCTCCAAAGACTTATCCAGAATTTTCTGCCGCGTATCTTCCTGCTTCATTTCGCCATCTCCCCCAAAAGCTAACTAATGTTTGTTAGTTAGTATAGCGCAAGAAAACTCTCTTGTCAAGTAGTGAAAAGGAAAAAAGAGCACGAAAAAGCTCCATCCAATCGGATGGAGCTTTTCAAATGTTGGCATTACCTATCTTTCCGGGCAGTCACCCGCCAAGTATTGTCGGCGCTTGTGAGCTTAACTTCT
>CAKTKC010000023.1 GCA_934569225.1 uncultured Oscillospiraceae bacterium
GGGGACAGACTGTAAATCTGCTGCGTTTCGCTTCGATGGTTCGAATCCGTCCTCCCCCACCAATCAATCCCAGAACCTTTACGGTTCTGGGATTTTTGCTGCGCAAAAATCCCAGTGATCTGTCGGACAGCCTTGGCTTTTTCTTAGTCGGTTTTGGTTGCAATCCCGCTCCGGCTGTGTTATACTGAAAAGGTATAAGCTCATAATATGGTTGAGCGTCTCTACCAACCGCCGTAAACGGTTGACTGCAAAAACTTTTTCGAGGGAGCCACCATGAATTACGATGTGATCATTGTCGGCGCGGGGCCCGGCGGTATCTTTTCCGCCTATGAGCTGACCCGGCTGCGCCCGGAACTGAAGGTTGCCGTCTTTGAGGCCGGACATCCGCTGAAAAACCGCAAATGTCCTATTGACGGTGTCAAGGTCAAGTCCTGCATTGCCTGCAAAAGCTGCTCTATTATGAGCGGATTCGGCGGCGCGGGCGCTTTTTCCGACGGAAAATACAACATTACCAACGATTTTGGCGGCACGCTTTACGAGTATCTCGGCAAGGCCAAAGCGCTGGAGCTGATGCGTTACGTCGACCAGATCAACATGGCCTACGGCGGAGAAGGCACGAAACTCTATTCCACCGCCGGTACCAAATTCAAAAAGCTGTGTATGCAGAACGATCTGCATCTGCTGGACGCCTCCGTGCGCCATCTCGGCACCGACATCAACTACGTGGTGCTGGAAAATCTCTATGCCTATCTGAAAGACAAGGTCACATTCTACTTTGACACGCCGGTGGAATCCGTGGCCGCTGTGGACGGCGGGTATCAGGTCACCTGCAAGGCCGGAAGCTTCTCTTGCAGCCAGTGCGTGATCTCCGTGGGGCGCAGCGGCAGCAAATGGATGGAATCCGTTTGCCGTGACATGGACATTCCCACCAAGTCCAACCGGGTGGACATCGGCGTCCGGGTGGAGCTTCCCGCGGAGATTTTCTCCCACCTCACCGACGAGCTGTATGAAAGCAAGATCGTCTACCGCACCGAAAAGTACGGCGATCTCGTCCGCACCTTCTGCATGAACCCCAAGGGCGCGGTGGTCAACGAAAATACCAATGGCATCATCACCGTCAACGGCCACAGCTACGAAGACCCCGCACGTCAGACCTCCAACACCAATTTCGCCCTTCTGGTTGCAAAGCACTTTTCCGAGCCCTTCAAGGATTCCAACGGCTACGGCGAGTCCATCGCCCGCTTAAGCAATATGCTGGGCGGCGGCGTCATCGTCCAGCGCTTCGGCGACCTGATCCGTGGGCAGCGGTCTACCCCCAAACGCATTGCGGAATCCTTCGTCACCCCCACTCTGGACGCGACCCCCGGCGATTTGAGTCTGGTGCTGCCCAAGCGAATTCTGGACGGCATCATCGAGATGCTCTGCGCCCTGGATAAGGTCGCCCCCGGTACCGCCAATGACGACACCCTGCTCTACGGCGTGGAGGTCAAATTCTACAATATGGAAGTGGCGGTGGATGAACATTTGCAGACCCGGTATCCGGGGCTGTACGTCATCGGCGACGGCAGCGGCATCACCCATTCCCTGTCCCACGCCTCCGCCAGCGGCGTCGCCGTGGCACGGAGGATTGCGGAATAACACTTTCACATATTATATAAGGAGGGCAGATACCATGAAAGCACTGGCCTATTACGACGGCAAAATCGGCGCACCGGAAGAACTGACAGTCCCCTTCTATGACCGCGCCCACTTCTTCGGCGACGGCTGCTATGACGCCGCCATGGCGGCAAACGGCACCATATTCCTGTTGGAAGACCACCTGGATCGGTTTTACGCCAGCGCCCGTCTGCTGGATATCCACATTCCCTTGGAAAAGCAGGCGCTGGGCGAGCTTCTCACTCAGCTGACACGGCAGGTGGAGGGCGAAAGCTGCTTCGTATACTGGCAGGCGAGCCGGGGCGTGGAGCCGCGGAGCCACACCTATGCCGAAAACCTGCCCGGCAAACTGTGGGTGCTGGTGCGCCCCCAGGTCATTCCCAACCCCAATGTTCCCATCCGCCTGAATGACGAGGAGGACACCCGCTTCTTCCACTGCAACATCAAATCCCTGAATCTGCTCCCCAACGTGATGACCGCCCAGCGGGCACACCGCGCCGGGTGTACGGAGACTGTGTTCCACCGGGGCGAGATCGTCACCGAATGCGCCCACTCCAACATTTCCGTCCTGAAGGACGGGGTGCTGTACTCCCATCCCAACGACGAGTTCATCCTCCGGGGCATCGCCAAGAGCCACATGATCCGGGTTTGCTACCGGCTGGATATCCCGGTGCTGGAAAAGCCCTTCACGATGGAATTTTTGAAATCCGCCGATGAAATTCTTGTAACCTCCACCACCAAGTTCTGCCTCTCTGCCGGTACGCTGAACGGCCAGAGCATTGGCGGAAGGGACGCCGCCGCCCGCATTGCCATCCAGAATGCGGTCATGCAGGACTTCCGGGACTGCACCGGCTACGCAGGACATTGGATTTAACCTGAAAAGTCACCTGCCGCAACTGCTTTGCGCGCACGCCGGGATACCGGCGTGCGCCCTTTTGTAACGCCGGTCAAGGACGTTTGCTTTTGCTGTATGAACACTTTTTTATGTTTCTGTTACAAAAATTCGCGAATTATTCGAGACATATCATGAAATCTGCTACTTTACTTGAGACGGAAAATGTGATAAACTATTACCATTCTTTTAAATTTTGAATTTTCCAATTCTGGAAATTTCATTTTGAGGCAAACACCCCCACCGTCTCCTGTAATATGGCGTCCGCCATTTTATAGGCTGTCTCCCGATGCTGTTTTAAGACCGACGCTATGGAAGAAGCATCGGAGAAAATCGCTTCGGGGATCGCCCGTACCGACTGCTTTTCAAAGCAGAAATTAAGAAAGGAATGATCACTATGCAAACCATGAAACGATTTTTCGCCTTCGCCCTGGCTCTGACCATGGTCTTCGCGCTGGCAGCCTGCGGCGGCAAATCCGGCACCACCGACAGCACGGCGGCAGTCGGCACCACCGCCCCCACTGCGGCCGCCGTGACCGAGAACGCGGTTTACAGAACGCTGTACGCCTCCGAAGTCACTACGCTGAACTATCTGATCACCGGCCAGACCAACGAGCTGACCATCGCCGCCAACGTGGTGGATTGCCTGGTGGAATACGACTCCTACGGCAACGTGGAGCCTGCTCTGGCTACCAGCTGGGAGCAGAATGAGGACGCCACCGTATGGACCTTCCACATCCGTGAGGGTGTGAACTGGGTCGATAAGGACGGCAACGTTGTTGCCCCCGTCACCGCCAATGACTGGGTTTCTTCCGCCCACTACGCCTGTGACGCCAACAACGATTCCGACACCTTCTATACCATGAGCGGCGTCATCGCGGGCGCCGATGCCTACTATGACTGGACAGCCTATCAGATGGCTCTGCCCGACGCCACCGACGGCACCGATGAAAATGGCAACGCCGTGAAGTTCATCACCAACGAGGACGGCGAGCAGGAAATTCTGGAGGAAGTCCCCGAGGCTTCCATTGACGATATCGGCGTCAAGGCTGTGGACGACTACACCCTGGAGTTCACGCTGGAATCCTCCCGCCCCTACTTCCTGTCCATGGTTTCCTTCGGCCCCTATATGCCCGTGTACGGTCCTTTCCTGGCTGAATGCGGCAGCAAGTTCGGCACCGACAACAGCACCCTGCTGTACTGCGGCGCGTTCATCCTGTCCACCTACGAGCCTCAGCAGCAGCGCGTTCTGACCAAGAACCCCACCTACTGGGATAAGGACAATGTGTTCCTGGATGCCGTTCAGATGACCTACAACGCGGAGGCTTCCTCCATCGCCACCACCATGTATCAGTCCGGCGAGGTCGATCAGGCGGACATCTCCTCCGACCTGCTGTCCGCCATGATGGCCGACCCCAATACCAAGGATCTGATCCATCCCACCCGTGCCGATACCTCCTACGCTTACTGGTATCTGTTCAACTTTGACCCCAACTTCGACGCCGAGTACGAACCCGAAAACTGGAAGCTGGCCGTGAACAATGAGAACTTCCGCAAGTCCATCGTCCACGCCTTCAACCGGATGCCCGCTCTGGCGACCAGCGACCGCATTGACCCCGAGTCCCTGAAGAACAACACCATCACCCCCAACGCCTTTGCCTCCGCTTCCAAGGACTACACCTACTACGAAGGTCTGGCCGCCTACACCGATGGCGACAACTTCGACGAGGCTCTTGCCGAGGAATACAAGACGACCGCCATTGAGGAGCTAACCGCCGCCGGCGCCACCTTCCCCATCAAGATGCTCATGTGCTACAACCCCACCTCCGCCAACTGGGCGCAGGAGTGCCAGGTTGTGGAGCAGCAGATCGAGAACGTTCTGGGCGCCGACTATGTGGACATCATCATCCAGGCAGGTCCTGAGACCGGCTTCCTGGGCGCCATCCGCCGCACCGGCAACTACGCCTTCATGAAGTGCAACTGGGGCGCTGACTACGCCGACCCCGAGACCTGGACCGATCCCTTCTCCACAGATTCCAGCTACAGCTTCATCTTCAAGAGCACCGACCCCGAAACCCAGGCTCTGTACGCCGAATACACCGAGCTGGTGGATGCCGCCAAGGCCATCACCGACGATATGGACGCCCGGTATGCCGCCTTTGCCAAGGCGGAAGCGTTCCTGCTGGATCACGCCTTTGCCATCCCCTTCTCCATCAGCAACCGCAGCTATCAGATGTGCAATCTGAACGTCTTTGAAGGACAGTACGCTTCCTTCGGCATGGCCAACCTGCGCTACAAGGATCAGCACCTGTACGACACCTCCATGGGTCTGGAGGGATATCAGGCCGCTTACGCCGAGTGGCAGTCCAAGATGGCCGGTTAAGCTTCGGCAGTTCATTACAATTGCGAGAGAAGCCCTCGTTCTGGGGGCTTCTCTCAAAGCCGCATATATACGGTATTGCCCCGCAGGCAATTTTTCGGAGCCTGTACCGGTGCCGCTACGGTGAAAGCAGCAGCGGTATCGGCTCTGATACCAATTCTTGTTAAAACGGTTAAAAACCGTTTTAACAGGCCGTTTTCCAAACGGCAAGCGGCGCAGCCGCAGAAAAGAAAGTCCATACATTTCCTGCCGCCTTTGGCGGCCATCCACGTCAGTGGGTGAATAAAATGGTTTTACCCCATTTTATCAGGAAATCGTATGAAGGGAGAAAAACCCAGGAGGACATCATATGGCCAGATATATAACCAAGCGCGTTCTGCGATCCCTTATTACCATGTTTATCATTATCACGATCCTCTTTGCCCTGCTGCGGCTGATGCCTGTGGAAGGGTATTTTGAGAATTACGATAAAATGAGCTCCACCCAGATTCAGGTGAAGCTTCAGGCGCTCGGCGTGACCGCTCCCCTGCCCACCCAGCTGGTGCGCTTTTACAAGCAGATACTCCACGGCGATCTGGGAGAATCCAACGTCTACCGGAAAGGCGTCGCCATCACCGAGATCATTTCCGAGAAGATCCCCATCTCTCTGGAGCTGGGACTGATTTCTCTGTGCATTGCTCTGGCGCTGGGGCTTCCTCTGGGTGTCATCATGGCGCGAAGCACCCGTACCCGCTTCAAGATCGGCGACCGGCTGGGCACGGTGTTCATCGTGCTGGTGCAGGCCATGCCCTCGGCTGTGTATCACATTCTGATTCAGTTCGCCGGTTCCCAGACCTATATCGGCAAGGATGTTCTGGGACTTCCCATGCTGTTTGACGCGGCCAATCCCAAGAGCTACATTCTGCCCGTCATCTCTCTGTCCATCGGCAACATTGCCTACTATGCCATGTGGCTGCGGCGGTACATGGTGGACGAGTCCAATAAGGACTATATCCGTCTTGCCCGGGCAAAGGGCGTGCCAAACGGCAAAATTTCCTTCCGGCATGTGTTCCGCAATGCCTTTGTGCCGCTTGTGCAGTACATCCCCAACTCCATTCTCTTTACCCTGATGGGTTCGCTCTATGTGGAATCCCTGTACTCCGTCCCCGGCATGGGCGGTCTGCTGGTCACGGCCATCAAGCGTCAGGACAATACGCTGGTGCAGGCGCTGGTGCTGATTTACGCCGTTATTTCCATCCTGGGTCTGCTTTTCGGCGACATTCTCATGGGAATCGTCGATCCCCGGATCAGCTTTGCTAAGAAGGAGGGTTCCCGCTGATGAAACGTCTAGGATTTCACACCCTGCGCGACAAGGCCACCGATACGCTGGGCGACAAGCTCTCCCGGCAGCTTCAGGAGGATGTCGCACCGAAAATGAGCGACGAGGAAGCCTTCTCCTTCGTCGAATTCAACGCCGAGGACGCAGAGCGGGGCGGCTATTCCGATTATTCCTACTGGAAATCCACCCTCCGGGCGTTTTTCCAGAACAAGATCGCCGTGTTTTTCCTGATCGTCATGGTGGCGGTGCTGCTGTTCACCTTTATCCAGCCGTACCTCCCCGGGCAGAAGGATCCCCTTCTCATTCACAACGACAAATGGGGTCTGCCCCTGAACAACATCGCCCCCGGTAAGGATTTCTGGTTCGGCACCAACTCCATCGGTCAGGATCTCTGGGCGCGTATCTGGGCAGGCACCCGCACGTCCCTGTTCATCGGCTTCTCTGTCGCTCTGGTGGAAGCCGTGGTGGGTATTCTCGTGGGCGTGCTGTGGGGCTATGTCCGCAAGCTGGACTTCTTCTTTACCGAGCTGTATAACGTTCTGGACAACATTCCCCAGACGCTGCTGCTGATCCTCATTTCCTACGTCCTGAAGCCCGGCGTTTCCACCATCGTGTTCGCCCTGTCCTTAACGGGCTGGCTGGGCATGGCGCGGTTCATCCGCAACCAGATCATCATTATCCGCGACCGGGACTATAACCTTGCCTCCCGGTGCCTGGGCATTTCCACCGGGCGTATCATCGTCAAGAACCTGCTGCCCTATATGGTGTCCGTCATCACCATGCGCATGGCGCTGGCCATTCCCTCCGCCATCGGCAACGAGGTGTTCGTCACCTACATTGGCATCGGCCTTCCCGTGGACACGCCGTCCCTGGGCAATCTGATCCAGACCGGACGGTCGCTGATGACCGTAGCCTCCCTGCGCTACCAGCTGTTCTTCCCCGTGGCCGTGCTGGTGGTCATCACCGTTTCCTTCTACATCATCGGCAACGCCTTCGCCGACGCCGCCGACCCCAAGAATCACGTCAGATAAGGAGAGATCACAATGGAAGATAAAAAAGTTGTTCTCTCCGTCAGGGATCTGAACGTGAAATTCACCCTCCGCGGTCAGATTCTCCACGCCATCCGGGGCATTTCCCTGGACGTGTATCAGGGCGAAAGCCTTGCCATTGTGGGCGAATCCGGCTCAGGCAAATCCGTATTCGTCAAATGCGCCATGGGTCTTCTGGACGCCAACGGCTTCATCGACGGCGGCTCCATCCTCTACAACGGCATGGATCTGACCAAATTCCAGACCGACAAGGACTGGCTGAAAATCCGGGGCAAGGAAATCGCCATGGTATTTCAGGATCCCATGACCTCCCTGAACCCCCTGAAAACCATCGGAAAGCAGATTCAGGAGGCCGTGGAGCTGCATCAGGGGCTGAAAGGCAAGGATGCCTACAAGGCCGTGCTGGAAGTGCTGAGCGACGTGGGCATTGACGATCCTGAGCGCCGCTACAAGCAGTATCCCCACGAATTTTCCGGCGGTATGCGCCAGCGGGTGGTCATTGCCATCGCCGTCGCCTGCCGGCCAAAGATCCTTATCTGTGACGAGCCAACCACCGCTCTGGACGTGACCATTCAGGCGCAGATTCTGGAGCTGATCAAGGCCATGCAGAAAAAGTACGACCTCACCACCATCTACATCACCCACGACCTGGGCGTGGTGGCCAACGTGGCTGACCGCATCGCCGTCATGTACGCAGGCGACATCGTGGAACTCGGCACCTGCGACGAGGTATTCTACGACCCCCGCCATCCCTACACATGGGCGCTGCTGTCCAGCCTTCCCCAGCTGGGAACCAAGGATGAGCCGCTGTACTCCATTCAGGGCACGCCGCCCAACCTGTTCCACGAGGTGAGGGGCGATGCCTTTGCCCCCCGGAACCCCAAAGCACTGAAAATCGACTTTGTAGAGCGTCCTCCCTTCTTCGAGGTCACGCCTACCCACTATGCCCGCACATGGCTGATGGACCCCCGCGCTCCCAAGGTGGAGCCGCCGGAGCATGTCCGCATTCTGCGGGAGAAGGGAGTGAACCGCGTTGGCTGAAGACAGAAAGAAGCTGATCGAGGTTCAGGATCTTGTCGTCCGGTTTGGTTCCCGGCGGCACGCCTTTACCGCGGTGGATAACGTATCCTTCCATATTTATCAGGGTGAGACCTTCGGTCTGGTTGGTGAATCCGGCTCCGGAAAGACCACCATTGGCCGCGCCATCATCCGCATTCACCCCACTGCCGGGGGAAAAATCCTCTTCGACGGCAAGCAGATCAACGGGCGCATCTCCAAGGCACTTGACCGGGAGGTCACCCAGCGCATCCAGATGATCTTCCAGGATCCCATGTCCTCCCTGAACGAACGGGCGAAGGTAGATTATATTGTCAGCGAAGGACTTTACGCAGGCGGACATCATCTGTCCGAAAGCGAGCGTCAGGCCAAGGTGGCAAGCGCCCTGTCCGACGTGGGTCTGCTGCCGGAATTTGCCAGCCGCTTCCCCCATGAGTTCTCCGGCGGTCAGCGTCAGCGAATCGGCATTGCCCGGGCGCTGATCATGGAACCGGACTTCATCATTGCCGACGAGCCGATCTCCGCGCTGGACGTTTCCATCCGCGCCCAGGTGCTGAATCTGCTGTCCAAGCTGCAAAAGGAGCGGAATCTGACCTATCTGTTCATCGCCCACGACCTGTCGGTGGTTCGCTTCATCTGCGACCGCATTGCCGTCATTCACAAGGGCAAGATCGTGGAGCTGGCGGAGAGCGAGGAGTTGTTCGCCCATCCCCTGCACCCCTACACCCGTGCGTTGCTGTCCGCCATTCCCCAGCCCGACCCCATTGCGGAGCGGCAGAAAAAGCTCATCGTCTACGACCCCAGCTGTCATCACTACAGCGAGACGAACCAGCCGGACTGGTGTGAGATCGTCCCCGGCCACTTTGTTCTGGCAAGTGCGCCTGAGCTGGAAGAATACCGCAAACAATTCTGATTCTCTGCAAGCAGGACACGAGTGTGTTCTGCTTGCGCCATATTTCTTTTCGAGGTGCCTGCCATGATCGATCCAAAGCCCCTTTTCCCCGGCGCCAGAGTGGCGCTGGTCGCCCCCGCCTCCGCCGTGCCGGAGGAAAAACTGCCCGGCGCTCTTGACCTCGTCCGTCGGCTGGGCATGGAGCCGGTGCTGTACCCCTCCTGCTATTTCGCCAACCGGGACGGCTATCTCGCCGCAACCGACGCCCAGCGGGCGGAGGACGTCAGCCGCGCCTTCGGCGACGAAACCATTGACGGCGTGTGGTGCATCCGCGGCGGCTACGGCGGCCACCGCATTCTCCCCCTGCTGGATGCGGATACCATCCGGAAGAATCCCAAGTGGTTCGGCGGCTACTCCGACGTCACCGCCCTGCACCTGTTTCTGAATCAGGTCTGTGATCTCATCACCTTCCACTGCACCATGCCCTCTACCGAGCCGCACCCGGATGCGTACACCTTCGGCTATCTGAAAAAAGCCCTGTTCGGCGGTCTGGACGGCGCGCTTTCCAATCCGGAAGGCCAGAGCATCCGCACGTTGGTTCCGGGTAAGGCGGAAGGCGTCCTCTGCGGCGGCAATCTGTCCCTGCTGGCAGCGTCCCTCGGCACGCCCTGGGAAGTTGACACCAAAGGCAAAATTCTGTTTCTGGAAGACATCGGTGAAAAGACCTACCGTCTGGACAGTATGCTCACCCAGCTGCGCAACGCCGGAAAGTTCCGGGACTGCGCCGGTATCCTTCTTGGTGCGTGGACGGACTGCGTGCCGGAAATGCCGGAACGCACCCTGACGCTGGACGAGATCTTCACCCAGCTCATCGTCCCCGCCGGAAAGCCCGCCGTCATGGACTTAGCCTGCGGCCACTGCGCCACCACCCTGGCGCTGCCCATGGGTCGTAAGTGCCGTCTGGACGCGGGCGCGGGCAGCATCACATTGGAGGCGTGACCATGGACGATCTTGCTTTCCGGCTGAACGCCGTCATGGACGCATTTCCCGCCAAAACCGCGTTATACTGCGTGGACTTGACCACCGGCACCCCCATCGCCGCCATTCGGGAGAATACCCGGGTGGTCTCCGCCTCCACCATCAAGGTATCGATTTTATGCTGCGCCCTGCAGGATGTGATGGACGGGAAGCTGTCTCTTGACCAGCATCTTGCCATTGCTCCGGCAGACTTTTGCAGCGACACCGAGGTCTTTGAACCCGGCTACCGGCAGGACGGCGCTTCCCTCTGGGAAATGCTGTACTGGATGATCGTTTCCAGCGACAATACCGCTACCAATACCATTATTTCCCTGCTGGGCTATGACCACGTCAACCAATATTGCCGGGCAATCGGCCTGACCCAGACCTCTCTCCAGCGGAAAATGCTGGACTTCCAGGCCATCGCCGAGGGGCGGAACAACTACACCTCCCCCGCCGACCTGTACCGGGTGTTTTCCCGGCTGTACCACGGAGAAATCCTGAACAAGCCGCTGCGGGAGGTCGCTTTCGACTTTCTATCCCGCTGCCGCAGCACCGATGCCCTCCAGCGGTACATCCCCGACGCCGTGACCGTGCTCCACAAGCCCGGCGGGCTGGATCACCTGAACCACGACGCGGGCATTTTCCTGACGGACGACCGCCCCTATTATCTGGGCATTTTCACCTGGGAAGGCCCCGCGCTGGACGGTCAGCCCCAGCAAAACCGGCTCATCGGGCAGCTGTCCCGGATGATCTACGACGCTATGAAGGGAGAAAGTGACAAATGAAAGCCATTGTAAACGTCCCCATCTGCGCTCTGCTGGCCGCCCCCACCCGGGAAAGCACGCTGGAGGATGAAGCGCTGTACGGCATGGTGGTGGACATTCTGGAAGAACCGGCTCCCGGCTGGTACCGCGTCCGCACCCATTACCGCTATGAGGGTATCGTCTCCGCCGATGATCTGATCGTCAGCGATGAAGCCGCCGACGCATGGGCGGCGCTGCCCAAGAAAATCATCCGCAATAAGAATTTCTGCGACGTCCTTTCCGCCCCGAAGGTTCAGGGCTGGATCATGGCCACCCTTCCCCGGGGCGGCATTCTCTCCCCGGTGGGTCAGCCGGAGAAGGGCTGGCAGCAGGTGCGTCTGACGGACGGTCGGACGGGCTTCGTCCCGGAAAGCATCCTCGGCGAGTACTATACCGCGCCCCTTTCTCAGGACGAGGAAACCCTTCGTCAGGCGCTGGTGGACGCCGCCATGCTCTATCAGGGCACCCATTACCGTTGGGGCGGCAAGTCTCCCATGGGCATTGACTGCTCCGGTCTGGTGTCCACGGCCTATATGCTCTGCGGCATTCTCATTTACCGGGATGCCCATATTATGGAGGACTTCCCCATCCACGAAATTTCCCTGGAAAATGTGAAACCCGGTGATCTGCTGTTCTTCCCCGGCCATGTGGCCATGTACTTAGGTCACGGCCGCTACTGCCACAGCACCGGCCGCAGCGGGGATAACGGCTTCGCCTTCAATTCCCTGAACTCCGACGACCCCGACTTCCGGGCAGACCTGAAAGCCGCCATCACCCAGGTTGGCTCCTACTTCTAAAACAGAAAGTGAGAAATAAGTCATGAAAGTATTTTTAAGCGCCGATATGGAAGGCACCTGCGGCATCGTCTCCTGGCCGGAGACGGAGCGCACCACTCCCTTTGACTACAGCCCCGCCCAGAAGCAGATGACCCGTGAGGTCGCCGCCGCCTGTCAGGGCGCCCTTTCCGCCGGTGCGGCGGAGGTTCTGGTAAAGGACGCCCACGACTCCGCCCGGAACATCGACCCCGCCGGACTCCCCCGGGGCATCCGTATGAACCGCAGCTGGTCCGGCGACCCCCTGAGCATGATGAGCGGCCTGAATCAGGAGAAATTTGACGCCGTGTTCTTCACCGGCTACCACGCCTGGGCGGGCTGCCCCGGCAGTCCTCTGAGCCACACCATGAACGGCCGGAACAACCACGTTTTCCTCAACGGCGCGCTGTGCAGTGAATTCCTCATCAATTCCTACACCGCCGGATACTACGGCGTCCCCGTGGCGCTGCTCACCGGCGACAAGGCGCTGTGCGACTTTGCCAAAACCCTGATCCCCGCCATCACCACCGTCCCCGTGAACGAAGGCAGGGGCGGCAGCGTCACCTCCCTGCATCCCGACGAGGCGGTGGAGCGCATCGAAGCGGCGGCGAAGGAAGCGGTCGCCAAGGCGGCGCAGTGCGTCGTCCCCATGCCGGAGCATTTCCACATGGAAATCGACTTCGTCAAGCACCATGTGGCCTACTCCAAGAGCTTCTACCCCGGCGCAACGTTGAAGGACGACAAATTCGTCTGCTTCGATTCCGACGACTGGTACGAGGTTCTGCGCTTCTGCCACTTCGTTCTCAGCGACGGTTAACCCAAAAACAAAAGCACGGCTTTTAATAGGTAGTCGTAAAACAGCTAATGGAGCGTATCGGTACAGATACGCTCCATTCCTCGTGCCAACATGCTATGTAACGAGGTACAGCCCTTTGGCTCTCCCTCTGGGAGAGCTGTCACCGAAGGTGACTGAGAGGGTGTTGCAGCCTAGTTTTCCCTCTCCGTCTTCGCTTCGCTCAGCCACCTCTCCCATAGGGAGAGGCAAGGGGTGCAGTTCATTATCCCACTGTATCTGTTAACTGTTTGATGCACCACGCCCATTCGAGCCGTGCTTTTGCCTTGCAAATTGCATTTTTTGTGCTATAGTAAAAGAAAAAAAGGAGAAAGACAGATGAGCAAAGAGTTCCTCTACACCCTGCTTGACAGCATGTCCGTTTCCGGCCATGAGATCCCGCTGCAAAAGAAGGTCATCGCCGAGATGACCCCCCACTGCGACAAGATCATCACCGATTATACCGGCAACGTTGTCTGCGTGCTGAACCCCGACGCACCCTTCAAGGTGATGCTGGCCGCTCACATTGACGAGATTGGTCTGATCGTCACCCACATCCAGCCCGACGGCCTGCTCCGGGTATCCAAATCCGGCGGCATTTTCCCCGGCGTTTATCCCGGCCATCAGGTGGCCGTCCACGGCTATGCCCAGACCGTCTACGGCGCGGTCGTCCGCAGCAAGGACATGGACAAGGCCGACCTGAAAGCGGACGAGCTGTACATCGACATCGGCGCGAAGGACGCCGCCGATGCCCGGAAATACGTGCAGGAGGGCGACCCCGTCCACATGAACACCTACCATCAGGAGATGATCAACGGCTTTCTCTCCGCCCGGGGCATTGACGACCGGGGCTGCGCCTACATCATTCTGGAAGCCCTGAAACGGGCAAAGGCCATGGGCTGCTCTGTAGGCGTTTACGCCGCCACCACCGTGGGCGAGGAAACCACCGGCCGGGGTTCCTACTGGGTCGGCTCTGCCATCCGTCCCGACGTTGCCATCGTCACCGACGTCACTTTTGCCTCCGATTATCCCGGCATGGATGCCAAGCAGTCCGGCGAGGTGAAGCTGGGCTGCGGCGGCGTGCTCTGCAACAGCTCCATCGGCAGCCGGAAGGTCAACGACCTGCTGAAAGCCGTGGCAAAGGAGCATAACATCCCCTACCAAATCGAGTCCTACATGGGCAGGACTTACACCGACGCGGACAACCTCCACGTCACCGGTACCGGCGTGGTCACGGCGCTGCTGTCCCTGCCCCTGCGGTACATGCACTGCCCCTGCGAGGTGTGCCACATGGACGACATTGAAAACTGCATCGAGCTGCTGGCGCAGTTCCTGTGCCGCATCGACGGGCATATCGACCTCGACCCCTTTCACTGATCTATCCTATCAAATTCAATCAGGGAGGAAACCATCATGACTTATCAGGAAGTTCTTGAAAACGCACGGGCGGTTCTCAGCAAAAACTGCAAGGCCTGCCCCGTCTGCAACGGCAAAGCCTGCGGCAACCACATTCCCGGCCCCGGCGCCAAGGGCGTTGGCGACACCGCCATCCGCAACTTTGAAAAGTGGCAGGCCGTCCGCGTCAATATGGACACCATTCACCCCTATGTGACACCGGACACCTCTCTGAACCTGTTCGGCAAAACCTTCCGCTATCCCTTCTTTGCAGGCCCCGTGGGCGCCGTCACCCTCCACTACAGCGACAAATACGACGATATGGCTTACAATAACATTCTCGTAAAAGCCTGTGCCAACAATGGCATTGCCGCCTTCACCGGCGACGGTCTGAACGGCGAGGTCATGAAGGTCGCCTGCAAGGCCATCGCCGCCTCCGGCGGCACCGCGATCCCCACGGTGAAGCCCTGGAACCTGGAGACCATTCAGGAAAAGCTGGGCTATTGCCGGGAATCCGGCTGCTTCGCCGTGGCTATGGACATTGACGCGGCAGGTCTGCCCTTCCTGAAAAACATGAATCCCCCGGCGGGCAGCAAGACCGTGGAGCAACTGGCCGAGATCGCCGGAATGGTCGGAAAGCCCTTCATCGTCAAGGGCATCATGACCGTGGCGGGCGCGCTGAAGGCCAAAGAAGCCGGGGCTTCCGCCATCGTGGTGAGCAACCACGGCGGCCGCGTCCTCGACCAATGCGCCGCCACTGCCGAAGTCCTCGCGGACATCGTGGACGCCATGAAGGGCAGCGGTGTTAAGATCTTCGTGGACGGCGGCATCCGCAGCGGCGTGGATGTCTTCAAGGCGCTGGCGCTGGGTGCCGACGCGGTTCTTATCTGCCGTCCCTTTGTCCCCATGGTCTACGGCGGCGCCGAGGAAGGCGTGAAGCTTTACATCGAGAAGATCGGCGCGGAGCTGAGCGACACCATGGCCATGTGCGGCGCTGAGAATCTGGCGTCCATCAATCGGGATATGGTGCTTGTAAAGTAAATCGTCTGCGCTCCCTCTCCCGGATGCCGGAATACGGTATCCGGGAGGTTTTACTCTGAATTTAAACGGAAAATGCCCTTTCTTTTTTCCAGAATCTGTGGTAGAATGGACGGACTTTCTGTAGGAGGCCGGATTATGACACAATTTTTGCTCCGTCTCTTTGTTAAAAACGCCGACCAGGTCAGCGATCCTAAGGTGCGCGCCGCTGTGGGTACTCTGTCCGGGATCGTAGGCATTCTCTGCAACTTTTTCCTTTTCCTGGGAAAAGTCATCATCGGCACCCTGTCCGGCTCCGTCTCCATCACGGCCGACGCCATGAACAACCTGTCCGACGCGGCCAGCTCCATCGTGACCCTGGTAGGCTTCAAGCTTGCCGAGCAGCCCGCCGACGCGGAACACCCCTACGGCCACGCCCGGTTTGAATACCTGTCCGGTCTGGTGGTCTCCGCCATGATCGTCATTATCGGCTTCGAGCTGGCAAAAACCTCCGTGGGCAAAATCCTGTCCCCGGTGCCGGTGGCGTTTTCCGTCCCTCTGGCGGCGGTACTGGTGCTGTCCATCGCCGTCAAGCTGTGGCTGTGCCTCTTCAACCGGACGTTGGGCAGGAAAATCAACTCCACCACTTTGCTCGCCACCTCCGAGGACAGCCGAAACGACATCGTCACCACCGCCGCCGTCCTGCTGGCCGCCGTCATCGAGGCTGTTTCCGGGCTGTCTATCGACGGCTTCGTGGGTCTGGCCGTGTCTCTGTTCATTCTCTACAGCGGTGCCAAGCTGGCGAAGGAGACCATCAGTCCCCTGCTGGGCGAGGCCGCGTCCCCTGAGCTTCAGGCGCGTATCGTGGACTACATCAGCGCCCAACCCAAGGTTCTGGGCTATCACGACCTGATGGTTCACGACTACGGCCCCGGCCAGCGCTTTGCCACCATCCATGTGGAAATGGACTGCAAGGAAGACCCCATGCAATGTCACGAGCTGATCGACGACATGGAGCGGGAGTGCCTGAAAAGCCACAATATCCACCTGGTCATCCACTACGACCCCGTGGTGACGGATGACCCGGAACTGACCCGGCTTCACATACTTGTGGACGAACTGCTGGGAGAAATGGATCCCCGGCTGAAAACCCACGATTTCCGCATGGTTCCCGGCGGCGGGCATACCAACCTCATTTTTGACATTGCCATGCCCCAGGACACGAAGCTTACGAAGCAGGAAATTCAGGATAAGCTTGAGGAAGCGCTGTGCGCCCGGGATGGAAAAATCTACCATACGGTCATCACCTTCGACCCTCTCGCCTTCAATCAGGAATCCTGTGAACACCTCCCGACGGAGCAATAGCCGAAGATTTCTGTTTTTCTCCAAATTCTGAATTTCCTTCTTGCGCTTTTCCAAAAAACCGCTATAATATTCCTACAAACAGAAAGTAGGTGCTTCGTTTGAATCGGCAGAACAAAAGCATGCTGGAAGGGCCGCTGTTTCCGAATATCGTCCGGTTTGCCATTCCTGTTATTCTGACCAGCGTTTTGCAGCTGCTCTTCAATGCAGCCGACCTCATCGTCGTGGGGCGGTTCTGCGGCAGCGTGTCCGTGGCGGCGGTGGGCGCCACCGGCGCCATCACCAATCTGATGATCAACTTCTTTATCGGCCTGTCCATCGGTGTGGGTGTGACCGTTGCCCATGGCCTCGGAAGCCACGAGGACAACGTCGTACACTGCACCGTGCATACCGCGCTTCCTACTGCTCTGCTGAGCGGCGCTTTTCTGACGGTGGTGGGCGTTTCCTGTTCCGAAACCTTTCTGACCATGATGGGTACTCCGGAAAATGTACTGCCCTTGTCTGCGGTTTACATGCGGATCATTTTCTGCGGCATTACCTTCAACATGGTGTACAATTTCTGCGCCGCAATTCTCCGCGCCGCCGGAGACACCAAAAGCCCGCTGATTTTTCTGTTGTTCGCCGGCACGCTGAATGTGATCCTGAACGTGGTTTTCGTCACCCAGTTCCACATGAACGTGGCAGGCGTGGCGTTGGCGACCATCATCACCCAGGGGCTTTCCTCCGTGCTGGTCGTGGTCGCCCTGATGCGCAGAACCGACGCCTGCAGGCTGTATCTCCGTAAGATACGGTTTCACAAGGCGCAGCTGGAAAAGATACTCCGCATCGGACTGCCCGCAGGCATTCAGAGCGCTCTGTTTTCCATTTCCAATGTCCTGATTCAGTCGTCGGTAAACTCCTTCGGCGATGTGTTCATGTCCGGCAGCGCCGCGTCCAGCAACATTGAGGGCTTTGTCTACGTCTGCCTCAATGCGTTTCAGCAGTCCGCGGTCAATTTCGCCGGACAGAATGCCGGCGCGCGGCAGTACCGCCGGGTGCGCCAGACCCTGTGGATCTGCCTGGGGTGCGTTACGGTGGTGGGACTGGTTCTCGGTTCGCTGGCCTACATGTTCGGCCCCACCCTGCTTTCCATTTACATCACCGACTCCGCCGAGGCCATTTCCTATGGCATGATCCGGCTGGCCTATATCTGCCTGCCCTATTTCGTGTGCGGCCTGATGGATGTGACCACCGGCGCTCTGCGGGGCATCGGCGCGTCCTTTGTTCCCATGCTGATTTCCATTCTCGGTGTGTGCGGATTCCGCATTGTCTGGATCTATACCATCTTCCAGGTTCCTGAGTTCCACACACCCCAGTGTCTGTTTTTCTCCTATCTTGTCTCCTGGGTCATCACCTTCATCGCCCAGCTGATCGCCTTCTTCGTCGTGTATCGAAAGCAGGCGAAAGCAGCGCAATAATCCAATGCTGGCTTCCCGGCTTCGGCCGGGAAGCTTTTTTTTCCTTTTCTGAAAAAAGGGGTTGACAATTTCTCATTACTGTGTTATTGTACTAATGCACTAATACAGTAGTACAAACCAGGAGGTGTCTATGAACTGGAAATTTGCCGGTGACCGTCCGGTATATCAGCAGATCATGGCAGCGATCCGTGGTGCGATCCTGAAAGGCGAGCTGCCCCCGGGAGGAAAGGTTCCCTCCGTCCGGGACCTGGCCGCTCAGGCGCAGGTGAATCCCAACACCATGCAGCGCGCTCTGACGGAGCTGGAACGGGAGGGTCTTCTCGTCAGCGGCGGCACCAGCGGCCGCAGTGTCACCCAGGACGAAGCCGTTCTCGTCGCCATGCGGGAGCAGACGCTGGAGGAACTCGCACGGGAATGTGCCGAAAAATTTATGACGTTCGGCGTAACGCCAACCCAGGCGGCTCAGCTTTTACTGGGTCTGGAAACAAAGAAGGAGGAATAATATGGAACAAACTGTTCTGACCGCCAGCGGCCTTACCATGCGCTATCACAGCACGCTGGCTCTGGACAATCTGGATCTGACCCTGCCTCAGGGAAAGATCGTCGGTCTTCTCGGCCCCAACGGCAGCGGAAAGACCACCTTTATCAAGCTGGCCGCAGGTCTGCTGACCCCCACGGCAGGGGAAATCACCATTTGCGGCAACAAAATCGGAACGGCCAGCAAAGCTATGGTCTCCTATCTGCCCGACCGCCCCTATTTCAGCCGTCAGGTTCGGGTGGAGCAGCAGCTGGATTTCTTTCAGGATTTTTACGCGGACTTTGACCGGACACGGGCGGAGGAAATGCTCTCCGCGCTGAATATTTCCCTGAGCGCCAAGTTTAAGGCCTTGTCCAAAGGCAATCAGGAGAAGGTTCAGCTGGTTCTGGTGATGTCCCGCCGGGCAAAGCTGTACCTGCTGGATGAGCCCATCGGCGGCGTCGATCCCGCCGCCCGGGATTACATTCTCAACACCATCATCACAAACTACGACCCCAGCGCCACGGTGCTGATCTCCACCCACCTGATTGCCGACGTGGAACGGGTACTGGACGAGTATCTGTTCCTGTACCAGGGCCGCATTTTGCAGGGCGGAAACGTGGACGCCGTGCGGGAGGAGACCGGCAAGTCGCTGGATGAACTGTTCCGGGAGGTATTCAAATGTTTGCCAAATTGCTGAAAATGGAATTCCGTTCCACCTGGAACGTGCTGGGCATTCTGTGCCTGAGTCTGGTGGGCGCGGGGCTTTTGGGCGGCCTCGCCATCCGCTATCTGGAGGGCGCCAGCGCGCCGAAGCAGTGGCTGGAAGTATTGTGTATGCTGGCTGTCATCGCGGCTGTTTTGTTCTTTGTCGTCTGCTGCGCGGCAGCGCTGATCGTGCAGATCGTCCGCTTTTACCGCAGCCGCTTCACCGATGAAGGCTACCTGACCTTCACCCTCCCCGTCACCACCCATCAGGTGCTGCTGTCCAGCTTTATCACCAGCGCCGTCAATCTAATCGCCATAGCCGCCGTCAGCGTCATCGGTCTGATTCTGATGGGGCTGTGCGTCGTGCCGGATTTTGAAGTTCTTCGGGAGGGCATCCACGTTCTGTGGCAGGAGTTTCCCGAACTCTGGGCGCGGTTCACCCAGGCGGATGTGCTTCAGGCCTTTGGGCTTCTCCTTGTGAACGCAATCGTCGCTTTTTCCAATGAGCTGATTCTCATTATGCTTGCCGTGACCATCGGCTCCCTCGTTGCCAAAAAGCACAAGATTCTCGCCGCCGTCGCCTTCTATTACATCCTGCACGTCGTTGATCTTACCTTTACCGGCGTCAGCATGGTAAAGCTGGCGGAAAGTCCCAACAGCCTGCTGGGTCTTCTGGCAATCGTCAATCTCATCATTGCGGTCGCCGGATATTTCCTGATGTACTTCCTAGTGGACAAAAAGCTGAATCTGAATTGACCGATTTTCCCCAAAAAATCCGAGCCTGGGACAGGCTCGGATTTTTTGACACACTGTGACAAGTATCCACCAATCTTCAAAATTTCCTCACATTTTCTGGCATTATTTCATATTGTATTCTTAAGGGATCAATGGTATCATAGAAATAATATACATTTGTCTCCACAACATGGACGATGGTGAAGGAGAGAGGTTATGAAATACATTGTGATTCTGGGGGACGGCATGGCCGACGAACCCATTGACGCCCTCGGCGGAAAAACGCCCCTTGCCTGCGCGGAAACGCCCGTAATGGACGCCCTGGCGTCAAAGGGCGAAATGGGCATGGTGCAGAACGTCCCCGCCGGGATGGCTCCCGGCAGCGACGTGGCCAACCTGTCCGTTCTGGGCTACGATCCCGCCGTCTGTTACTCCGGACGATCTCCCCTGGAAGCATTGAGTGTCGGCGTCGCCATGGAGCCGACGGACATCGTTCTGCGCTGCAACCTCGTAACCCTGACCGAGAAGGAGCCCTATGCCGAAAAGACCATTCTTGACCACAGCTCCGGCGAAATTTCCACCGCCGACGCGGACATTTTGATGGACGCCATCCGGGAAGCTTTCAACGGCGACGAATTTCAGTATTACACCGGCACCAGCTACCGCCACATCACCATCTGGAAAAACGGCGTTATGCCCCAGCTGGAGCCGCCCCACGACCACCTGACCCACGTCATCGGCCCCTACCTGCCCAAGGAACCCAAGTTGCGGGCAATGATGGAAAAGAGCTTTGACATTCTGAACACCCACCCCCTGAATCTGGAGCGGGCGGCCAATGGCAGGAACAAGGCCAATTCCCTCTGGTTCTGGGGCGCGGGAACAAAGCCCTCTCTGCAAAACTTTACTGAGAAAACCGGCCTGAAAGGCGCTATGGTGTCCGCCGTGGACTTGCTCAAGGGCATCGCCGTGGGCGCGGGGATGAAGGTCTATCAGGTTCTGGGGGCTACCGGCTCCATCGACACGAATTTTGAGGGCAAGGCGCAGGCTGCCATCGACGCGCTGACCAAGGACGGCTGCGATTTCGTCTATGTCCACGTGGAAGCCCCGGACGAAATGGGTCATCAGGGACTGCTGAAAGAGAAAATCCAGTCCATCGAATATCTTGACCGCCGTCTCATTGCCCCGGTGAAGAAGGCCATGGTGGACGCGGGTGAGGATTTCCGGATGCTGGTGCTTCCCGACCATCCCACCCCCATCCGCCTGCGCACCCACACCGGCGACCCGGTACCCTACGTGCTGTACGACAGCACCCGCCAGCGCAAGTCCATCCAAAAATACACCGAAGCCGAAGCGGAAGCCACCGGCAATTTTGAGCCGAACGGCTACAGACTCATCCAGCGGCTGCTGAACAAGTAAGCCGGTAATTAAGGGAGGAAGAAACAATGTCCAGAGTCTATAATTTTTCCGCAGGCCCCGCGGTTCTGCCGGAAAGCGTTTTGCAGGAAGCCGCCGCCGAAATGCTGGACTACCGGGGAACCGGTATGTCCGTCATGGAGATGAGCCACCGCTCCAAGACCTATCAGGCTATCATCGACCAGGCGGAGGATGATCTTCGCACCCTCATGGGAATCCCCGGCAACTACAAAGTCCTGTTCATGCAGGGCGGCGCAAGCCAGCAGTTCGCCATGGTGCCGATGAATCTGATGAAAACCAAAGTCGCCGATTACATCATCACCGGCCAGTGGGCGAAAAAGGCATGGCAGGAGGCCAAAATGTACGGCACCGCCAACGCGGTCGCCTCCTCCGCCGACAAGACCTTCTCCTATATCCCCGACTGCTCCGACCTGCCCATTGACGAGGACGCGGACTATGTCTACATCTGCGAAAACAACACCATTTACGGCACCAAATTCTGGCAGCTGCCCAACACCAAGGGAAAGCCCTTGGTCTCCGACGTCTCCTCCTGCTTCCTGTCCGAGCCGGTGGACGTGACCAAATACGGAATGCTCTACGGCGGCGTGCAGAAGAACATCGGCCCCGCCGGTGTGGTCATTGCCGTCATCCGGGAAGACCTGATCACCGAGGACGTTCTGCCCGGCACCCCCACCATGCTCCGCTACAAGGCCCACGCGGACAACGGTTCCATGTACAACACGCCCCCCGCCTACGGCATTTACATCTGCGGCAAGGTATTTAAGTGGCTGCTGTCCATGGGCGGTCTGGAAGCCATCCGGGAGCGCAACGTGGCAAAGGCCAAGGTTCTCTACGATTTTCTGGACGCCAGCCAGCTCTTTCACGGCACCGTGGCGAAAAAGGATCGTTCCCTCATGAACGTCCCCTTCGTCACCGGGAACGCTGATCTGGACGCGAAATTTGTCAAAGCGGCGGAAGCTGCGGGCTTTGTCAGCCTGAAAGGACACCGCACCGTCGGCGGTATGCGCGCCAGCATCTACAACGCCATGCCCATGGAGGGCGTCGTCAGGCTGGTGCAGTTCATGAAACGCTTTGAGAAGGAAAATCGCTGAAAAGAGGAACGTTATGTATCACATTCACTGCCTGAATAAGATTTCCCCCAAGGGCACCGCCCTTCTGAGGGACAATTACGCCATCACGGACGACCGGAATCAGGCTGACGGCGTTCTGGTGCGCTCCGCCGACATGCACGGTATGACGCTGCCGGAAAGCCTTGCGGCTGTTGCCCGCGCCGGTGCCGGCGTCAACAACATTCCCCTGTCCGACTGCGCCGAAGCGGGCGTTGTGGTGTTCAACACCCCCGGCGCCAACGCCAATTCCGTGATGGAGCTGGCGCTGTGCGGTATGCTCCTGAGCAGCCGGGACGTGGTGGGCGGCATCAACTGGGTGCAGACCATCAAGGACGCCCCCGACATCGCCAAGCTGGTGGAAAAGGGCAAGTCCAGATTCGCCGGTCATGAGATCCGCCACAAGAATCTGGGCGTCATCGGTCTGGGCGCGGTAGGCGGCCCTCTGGCCAACGCCGCCAGAAATTTGGGCATGACCGTCTACGGCTGCGACCCCTTCATCTCCATTGAAGCGGCCTGGCACCTGGACAGCCACATCGTCCGGGTCAACAACCGGGACGAAATCTATTCCAAGTGCGACATCATTTCCCTCCACACCCCCCTGCTGGACGACACAAGAGGCATGATCAACGCCGAGGCCATCGCCAGGATGAAGGACGGCGTCATCGTCCTGAACTTCGCCCGTGATCTGCTGGTGGACGACGACGCCATGGCGGCTGCCCTGGCCTCCGGCAAGGTCGCCCGGTACGTCACCGACTTCCCCAACGGGAAGACCGCCAATATGCCCGGCTGCATTGCCATCCCCCATCTGGGCGCTTCCACGGAGGAATCCGAGGACAACTGCGCTAAAATGGCTGTGCAGGAGCTGATGGACTACTTAGAAAACGGCAACATCAGAAATTCCGTCAACTATCCCAACTGTGACATGGGCATCTGCCGCGCCGAGGGGCGCATCACCCTGCTGCACCGGAACATCCCCAACTCTCTGGGTCGGTTTACCGCCGCCATTGCAGGGGAGAACATCAACATTGACGGTCTGGTGAACAAGAGCCGGGGCGAATACGCCTACACCATGCTGGATCTTGACCGCCACCCCTCTGCGGATGCGGTAGAGCATCTCAGGCAGATCGACGGCGTTCTGAAAGTCCGGGTCATCAAGTAAAAAGTAAAGTTTCGGGAGGGGCTGACGCCCCTCCCGAATTTTTATTGGGAATCCTTGTCTTCTTTCTCCTTCTGTTTTTTCAGAAACTGCTCCTTCATTTTTTGCAAACGGCGGCGCTTTTTCCGCTCCCGGTTCTGCTTGAACCGGGATTGCAGCTCCGGCGGGTGGTCTTGCAGCTTTTCCTCCGGGATGTTTCGCTGGGCAAGGCGCTTGTCCGTAAACTCCCGCGCCAGCGTGTACAGCACCGACGCCAGCGGGATCATCAGCAGCATACCGAACACGCCCATCAGCTCGCCGCCGATGGTGACCGCCACCAGCACCCACATACCGGGCAGGCCGATGGAGGTCCCCACCACTCTGGGATAAATCAGGTTGTTTTCCAGCTGCTGCAAAATCAGGAACATTGCCACGAAAGTCAATGCTTGCAGCGGGTTATCCACCAGAATGAAAAACGCACCCAGCACGCAGCCAACGAACGCGCCCACCACCGGCACCAGCGCCGTCACCGCGATGATGACGCTGACCAGGGGAATGTAGGGCATCCGGAAAATCGCCATGGTCACGGCGAACAGGCCGCCCAGAATGCAGGCTTCCAGACACTGCCCGGAAATGAAGTTGGAGAAGGTGCTGTTGGTCAGCCGCAGAATCCGGATGATTTCATCGCCGGTTTTCTCCGGAATCAGGGAATAGAGGATTCTCCGCCCCTGCCGCGCCAGAATTTCCTTCCGCGCCAGACAGTAGATGGCAAAGGCGATGCTGACCACCAGATTCACGATGCCGCTGGTCACGCTGCCGATCACATTCACCGCGCTGCCCATCACCGTGGACATCTGATTGCCCAGAAAGCTCACGGAATCTTTCAGGATCTTCGTCCATTCCAGACTTTGCAGGTCGGCAACATCCATGATCCACGCCTTCATGTCCGGATTGTCGTCCATGAGCTGCACCAGCTTTGCCGCCGTCTGCTCGATGAACGTCGGAATCTGCTCCGTCAGGGCGGCCACCGTCACCTGAATCTGAGGTGCCAGCATCTCCACCACGAACATGATGACCAGCGCCAGCGCCGCGATAGTCAGCACGATGGACAATACCCGGCGCAATCCTTCCTTGTGAATGCCGTCCAGCTGCCGCTCAATGGCGCGCATAGGCACGTTGAACACGAAGGCGATGACCGCGCCCGCCACGAAGGGCGATATCAGATTCCACAGCGACTTCGCCGCGCTGCTCGCCTGCTCCGTATCCAGCAGAATCCACGCAAAAACGAGACACCCCGCCGCCAGAAGGAACAGCCTGCGCAGCAGCTTTTTGTCTATCTGCATTTTCAATACCCCCTTTTTGCTCAGTATACCGCAAAATTTTATAAATGTCCAGTAAATGTCCGGCGAAAGCTTTGCCGGAGCGGCATATTTGTTCGTTTGGGCGCATATGGATGATGCGTAGCACACAGCATCGGAGGGGTAGCATATGACAGACACCATTGAGAAGCGCGCCTGTGAAGCGGCTGTGTACATGATCGAAACCGGTGCCACCGTCCGGGCCGCCGCCCGGCACCTCGGCATTTCCAAATCCACGGTGCATAAGGACCTGACCCAACGGCTGAAGCAGTACAATTATGCGCTGTACCTTCAGGTTCGGGAAATTCTGGACGAAAACAAACGGGAGCGTCACATCCGCGGCGGGATGGCAACAAAACGGAAGTATCAGCATCAATAGCGGAAATGCGGGATGCCTAACTATTGGGCATTCCGCATTTTTATGCTATAATGCTGTCAGGAATCCCGCTGGCAAATCGTATTATGGTCAGAGGCCTCTAAAAGACATAAGGACGGTGACACATTGATGGATGAATTTCACGCCAGACGGCTGGTAGACCTTTACGCGGATACGATCCTGCGTATCAGCTACAGCTACCTGAAACAGACCTGCGATGCAGAGGATATCTGCCAGACTGTCTTTCTGAAATATCTCACCAACGATTGTACATTTGACAGCATTGACCACGAAAAAGCATGGATCATCCGAACCACCATCAACGCCTGCAAGGACTACCTGAAAAGTGCCCATTTCCGGCGCACCGTGGCGCTGGATGAAGCCGCTGCGGTAGCCGCGCCGCCGGTGCCGGACACGGAAGTTTTAGACGCGCTGAAACGGCTGCCGGAGCAGTACCGGATATCCCTGTACCTGTTTTATTATGAAGAATACTCCGCAAGGGAGATCGCCCAGGTGATGGGCAAATCGGAAGCCAACATCACCCAGTACCTGTCCCGCGGGCGGCGGAAGCTGCGCGCGCTGCTGACAGAGGAAAGGAGCCAAGTCGTATGACCCATAATGTAAAATCGGAACTGCGGCGTTCCATGGACGCCATTCACTTTTCCGGAGACGATAAGGAGCGCATGGTGGCGCTTCTCATGTCCGCCGAAGCCCCGCGCCAGCGCCGGAGCGGGAAGAAGCTCCTGCTGCTGGTTCTGGCGGCCACGCTGGTGGTAGGCGCACTCACCGGCGCGGCGGTGTTCACCCGCTGGTCAAAAAGCGCCCAGACCGCCTACAACCCGCCCCAGCAGGTCAAGGAGCAGGCCGAGAAAAGCGGCCTGTCCGTGATGCTGGAGGACAAGCAGAAGGAGGTAGCCCCCGGCGAGGTGCTCAGCGCCACCGATCAGGGCATCACCATTACGGCGGTGCAGTCCATTGTGGATAGTTACGGCGCCGATCTGTTCTTCCGGGTCGAGGGCTTTACCCTGCCGGAGGGTCGGAATCCCGAACTTTTCTGGAACCGTGACGATGTGACAATCGACGGCTCCACGGAATTCCACAGTTCCATGACCGGCTGGTTCTATGACGGCACCACCCGCAATGAAGCCGGGGAATGGGTCTACGCCTCCAACGGCCAGCCCGTCGAATTCGGGAACGACAAATATCAGTCCGCCATTTACCAATGGGTGGCCAATGACGGAAGTCTGGAGTATCAGATGAATATCCGATTCCAGGATAACGGTGAACACTATTGGGGCAAGGAATTTTCCATTCACTTTAACGGCATTGGCGTTGGGGCTGAAAAGGGCGGCATCATGGAGGAGCCGCTGGTATCCGGCAGCTGGGATCTGCACTGGACGCTGACCGGCGCGGACAGCACGAAAAACTCCGTCACCCTCACCCCCAACATGGAGATCGGCGACAGCGGCCTGACCCTATTGGAAGCGGAAGTCGGTCAGAAAACCATCCGTGCGGTCTATCAGTCGGATCACGACTGGGACGGTTGGAAGCAGCTGGAGATGCTTTCCCCCGGCCTTTATCAAATCTGCATGAAAGACGGCAGTGCGGTTCGGGTTGTTCCCACTCAGGAGAACTATGCAAGATGGGAAGCAGAACGCATCTGCGAAGTTACATACGAAACCTTCGACGGAATTCTGGATGTCTCTGCGCTGGATTCTCTGGCCTACGACAAGGGTTCTGAGATTGGCGCCGACGGGAAACGAGTCCACACCTTTGACTACATTCCCATTTCATAAGTTGGCAAACCGGCAAAGAAATCGGGGCTTTGCCGTGAACCAAACACCCCCTTATGTAGGTTTATCACTACATAAGGGGGTGTTTTTTCTATTGTCCGGCTTTACCGGTGCTGTTCACACTGTCAGAGAGTATTTTTATCATTTCCGAAGGAACTTCCCGGAATGTCCGCTCTTAAGCGTTCCACTCCGCCGCCCATTTCCGGAAGGCGGTTTTGCCGCTTTCCTGCCGCATCCGGGCGAGCCATGCCCCGCACTTTGCCTTGTCGCCCCGGTTCCGGGCATCCATGGCGAGGACCTGAAGAAGTTCCAGACTCCTGAGCTTATAGCCCGACCGGTCCAGCTGTGCCTCCAGCTGCTCCCGGTCAACGGGCTGTCCGGCAGCGGCATCCCGGCGGGCTTCCAAAAGGGACAAGCTCTCCTGAAGATTTTTCCGAAGCGCCGCTTTTCCGCCGCTGAGGGCGATAATTCCCCGCAGCCCCTCCATCGCCTCGTCAGCATTCTCTCCCAGCGCCAGCTCCGCCCGGGCAAGGTCGGCATACCACACCCCCGCCACGGGGGCGTCCGTATAGAAGCGGGCGGGAAGCTCCCCCAGCACAGACTTCGCCTCAGCATAGCGGCCCGCCGCGAAATAGCCGTCGGAAAGGTAAAACCGGCAGACCATACCGTCCCGGCTCTCCCCGGGGATCCGCCGGGCCACGGGCAGGAACTGCTCCAGAAACGCCTCCGGGTCCAGATCCATGTGCAGAATACCCAGCATTCCGGTACAGGCGACGGAAGCGGTGATGTTCCCCAGCAGCCGTGCGGCCGTGCAGCCGATGCCCAGCAGCAGTACGGAGGCAAGAACAGGAATGTACACCGCCCGCCCCCGGTTTCGCATCCACACAAAAACCGTCAGAACCACGGTAAGAGCCAGCGTCACGCCCATGACGATCCGGCTTCGACGAAATCCTCGATACATATCCATTCCTCCTGTTTTCTCCGGCGCTCCACCGTCAAATTGCTGTCCAAGTCTCTGTGATCCAAGCTGTTTTCTGTTACAGATGCACAGTGATGGTATTATAGCAGCCTCGGCAGGAAAAAGCAACGGCGGCCGGTGAAAATGCAGACCCAGCACAATAAAGTGTCGATTCCCGGCGCGGATTTCAGGACAGGTCACAAATAATCCCTATTTCTTTTTTCGACAATATGGTGTATAATGATAATAAATCAAGAAAACGACAGTCAAATTTATGCAAAACCATCAATAAATATGTATGAATTATGACCGAACGGAGGGCTGATATGGTACGGGTCACAGCACTGATGGACGATCACGCTTCGGAGCACAAAGCGCTGACTGCGGAGCACGGACTTTCTTACCTTGTGGAAATGCCGGAGCTGCGGCTGCTGTTCGACTGCGGCGCCTCGGCGGTTCCTATGGCCAACGCCCACAGACTGGGGCTGAGCCTGAAGAAGCTGGACGCCGTGGTTCTGAGTCACAGTCACTACGACCACGCCGCCGGATACCGGGATCTCATTGAGGCGGGTCTTGGCTCCCGGCATCTTTATATAGGCCCCGGCTTCTTCCGGAAGAAGTTCGCCTTCGACGGCCTGCGCTACACGGATCTCTCCGCCGGGTTCGGCGAGGACTTTCTGCAAGATCACGGGATCACTGCCCATGTGACCGACGGCGTTTTGGAGCTGGCCCCCGGCGTATATCTGGTCTCAGGCTTCCCCCGGGTGACGCCCTTTGAGACGATCCCGGAGCGGTTCGTCTGTCTGGCGGAAGACGGCTTCCGGCGGGATGATTTTCCAGATGAACAATGTCTGGTGCTGGAGCGGGGCGGAAAGCTGTACCTCTTTGTCGGCTGCTCTCACCCCGGCATTCTGAATATGGTGCGGCACGTCTTTTCGGTGCTGAATAAGCCCGTGGCTGCCGTGTTCGGCGGCACCCATCTGGTGGAAGCCGGAAAAGATCGGATCCTGAACACCGTGAACGTGCTGCGGGAGATGGGGATGGAGACACTGGGCCTGAGTCACTGTTCCGGCGACGCCGCCGAAGCACTGGCCAGAGACGTATCCGGCGTCCGGGTGTGCCATCTGGCCTGCGGAGACAGCATTTTCCTGGAGTAACGGCCTATGCTGCTGGAAGAATTGGCGGAAGATCTGGTCAGCGCCACCTCCGGGCTGCTGGACGGGCGGATCATCAATATCATGAATCCGGATGGTATCATCATCGCCTCCACCCAGCCGGAGCGGATCGGCACCTTCCACAAGGGTGCACGGGACGCCGCCGTCAGCGGCAAGCCCGTCAGCATCCGCCCGGATCAGATTCAAGAGTACAGCGGCGCCCGGGAGGGCTACAATATGCCGCTGCGGGTAGGCGGAAATATCATCGGCGTGGTGGGTATCTACGGGGAACCGTCCGAGATCCGTTATCTTGCCCATCTGGTGGAGGTCTACACCGAGAAATATTATCAGCTGGAAGCGCTGATGCGTCCCCAGTACGCGCAGGGTGCGCTGAAAAGCATTCTGCTTTCCAAGCTTCTGGAGGGCAGCGCAAAGAGCATCGCGGAGGCAGAGACCCTGATCAAGTCCCGGAACCTTATCCTGCGCTACCCCGTCCGGGTGGCTCTGCTGGCGGACAATGATGGAAAAAACCTCACGGCGCAGCAGGCGGAGGCGGAATTCCACCGCTGGGAAAGCGCCGGAGCGCTTTCGGGGACGGAAGATCTGTGGAGTCTCATCGACGGACGTCTCATCCTGCTTCTTTCCGACAGACCGGGCCGCAAAGCGGAAGACGTCCAGACCGCCCTTCGGCTGAACCTGAGTCTTCCGGTTCAGGCTCCATGGGAAATCCAGCGGGCCTATCAGCAGGTGCTTCTGCTGGACTCCTTCACGGACAGCGGCCGCAACCTTCTGAGCGATCCGGATACCCGGCTGCGGTACATGCTTCGCCGCACGGCGGTGGAGAATCAGGATTTCGCGGAGGAAATGCTGGCCCGGCTGGACCGGAATTTCTCCCCCGCGGAACAGAAATCCCTGCTGTACACGGCGCAATGCTACTATGCCTGCGAAAAGAGCGTCACCCGGGCCGCTGCCCAGCTGTACGTCCACAAGAACACCCTGCTCTACCGGCTGCACAAGCTCTGGAGCACCCTCGGTGTGGACGACAGCGGCGAATTCCAGCAGGAGTTCACTGTGCGGCTGATCCTTGAATACTATCTTGGTAAACAAGGCCCTCGGGCCTTAAAATAAGGGCATTGAAAAAATGTCCAAAAGGAGGATACATTCATGCAAACCTTTTTCCTGTTCGCACTCATCATAGCGTCAGTCGGACTGATGGTCATCGCCATTTCCAAATGGAAGATCCATCCTTTCATCGTCATGACGGTCATTGCGCTTCTGGTCGGTCTGATCTGGGGCGCCGTGTATCCGGAGTCTGAGCTGACCCCCGCCAAGGTCGTAGACAGCGTCAAGAGCGGCTTCGGCGGCATTATGACGAGCATCGGCATCGTGATTCTCTGCGGTACCATCATCGGCACCATTCTGGAGAAGACCGGCGCCGCGCTGACCATGGCAAACGCCATCCTGAAACTGGTCGGCAAGAAAAACAGCGTGGTCGCCATGGGCGCCATGGGCTATGTGACCGGTATCCCTGTGTTCTGTGATTCCGGCTTCGTGGTCCTGTCCCCCATCAGCCGTGCTCTGGCCGCCCAGTCCAACGTCTCTCTGGCCGTTATGGGCACCGCGCTTTCCGGCGGTCTGTACGCCACCCACTGCCTGGTTCCTCCTACCCCCGGCCCCATTGCCATGGCCGGTACGCTGAACGCGGATCTGGGCCTGACCATTCTTGTCGGTCTGGTGATCTCCATTCCCGCCGTTGTGGTTGCCGTCCTGTATGCCAAGCTGGTAGCCAGCAAGATCGACATCCCCGCCAACTCCGAGTATACGCTGGATGAGCTGAAGGAAAAGTACGGCAAGCTGCCCGGTACTCTGCACAGCTTCTCCCCCATTCTGCTGCCCATCGTGCTGATTGCCCTGTCCTCCGTGGCCGCCTTCCCCGGCAGCCCCTTCGGCACCGGCTTCCTGTACACCTTCATCACCTTCATCGGCAATCCCGTTGTGGCTCTGCTGCTGGGTGTGTTCCTTGCCATAACGCTGATCCCCGCGCAGGAAAGATCCCATACTCTGGAGTGGGTCACTCAGGGCGTTACGGACAGCGCTGCCATCCTCGCCATCACCGGTGCAGGCGGCTCCTTCGGCGCCATCCTGAAGCTCCTGCCCATCGCTGATTCCGTCGGCGGTCTTGTCAGCACCGGCATCGGCATTCTGATCCCCTTCATCATTGCCTGCATCCTGAAGCTGGCCATGGGCGCTTCCACTGTCGCGATGATCACCACCGCCGGTATGATGGCGCCTCTGATGGAGACCATGGGCTATACCTCCCCGCTGGCAAAGGTTCTGGTCGTTATGGCCATCGGCGCCGGCTCCATGGTTGCCTCCCATGCCAACGACTCCTACTTCTGGGTCGTGTCTCAGTTCTCCGACATGAAGACCGAAGAGGCCTACAAGTGCCAGACCGGTATGACCGCGGTCATGGGTATCACCATCATCATTCTGCTGTTCGTGATCTCTCTGTTCATCTGATCATACATCCTAAGCCGGGCCGCCGCTGCGGCGGCCCGGCACTTTTCTTTTTCTGAGGAAATCAGAAGCTCCGGCCACGCGGCATTGGAGGCCGCGCCGCCGGTTTTGTCCCTTCGGACTGAAAATCTGAATTACGACCCATTGAAGGAGCATGAACCATGCATATGGAAGAACAGAAAATCCGGGAAGACGCCCGGAAAATAATGGATGCGGCACTGCACGCGGCGCTGCCGGATACCGCCGTGGAGAAGGCGCTGGCGGAGATGCCCGACGCTTCGGGCAGACTCATCCTTGTGGCCGCGGGCAAGGCCGCGTGGCAGATGGCCGCCGCCGCGTACCGAATCCTTGGGGAAAGGATCGACGACGGCATCGTCATCACCAAACACGGCCACGCCATGGGCGCCATCGGCAATCTGATGATCCGGGAAGCCGGGCATCCGGTGCCCGACGCGGACTCCTACAGCGCCACGGAAGCAGCCCTGACCATGACGGCCGGGCTGAAGGAAACGGACACGGTTCTGTTTCTGCTGTCCGGCGGCGGCTCGGCGCTGTTTGAAAAGCCCCTGATCCCGCCGGAGGAGATGGATGACATCACCCGGCAGCTGCTGGCCTGCGGCGCGGACATTGTGGAGATCAACACCCTGCGCAAACGGCTGTCCGCCGTAAAGGGCGGTAAATTTGCCCAGCACGCAGCCCCCGCCCGGGTGTATTCTGTGGTTCTGTCGGACATTCTGGGAGACCCGCTGGACATGATCGCATCCGGCCCTGCCTATCCGGACAGTTCCACCGCCGAACAGGCCCGGGCCGTTGTAAAAAAGTACGGGCTGAAGCTTTCGGCAGCTGCTCTGGAGCTGCTGGACAGGGAAACCCCGAAGCAGCTGGACAATGTGACCACCCGCATCACCGGCTCCGTCCGGCAGCTGTGCGCCGCGGCGTCCGAAACCTGCCAGACGCTGGGCTATACCCCCGTTGTTCTGACGGCATCACTGGCCTGTGAGGCCCGGGAGGCCGGCGCGTTTCTGGGAGCCGTCGCCCAATACCATCAGGATTCGGCCCGGTCCCTTGCCTTTATTGCGGGCGGTGAGACCGTGGTGCATCTGACGGGAACCGGCAAGGGCGGACGGAATCAGGAAATCGCGCTGGCAGGGGCGAAGCTTATGGACGGCCTTGCGGGCACGGCCCTGTTCTCCCTCGGCTCCGACGGCACCGACGGCCCCACTGACGCGGCAGGTGGTATCGTCACCGGAGAAACAGCCGGGACACTGCGGGAAGCCGGTGTGGACATTGACCGTGTTCTGAAGGACAACGACGCCTACCACGCGCTGGCAAAGGCCGACAGCCTGATCTTTACCGGCCCCACCGGCACCAATGTCAACGACCTGACGGTGCTGCTGATTCGGCGATAAACCAAACCCACACTTCTCAGGGCTGCCTTTGCAGGCAGCCCTTTTTTGTAAAAAATGATTTCCCCGGAACGGACGTTATACGTTATAATAGCGCAAAATACCTTACAGACCGCACCCCTTCTGTCAAAAAAGGCCAACCGCCTTTTTGACAGTCTAAGCGGCGGGTTTCCCTGCCGCTGCCTTCGTCCTATAGATCGTCCGCGTCCTGCACCGGCTTTTCCTCCGGGTGCCTGACCAGCCCCGTGTAGCTGCCAAAGGGGTCGGTCACGATTTTCTCTTTTTTCGCCATGTTCTCACCTCCATGGCTATTGTCTGCCCATCGGCAGCAATTATGTTGCATTTTCTCTCTAAAAATGATAGACTGTAAAAAAACGAAGGGAGATTTGCCATGTTCAGCATCACCCTGATCACCATGGGCAAGCTCAAGGAAACATTCTACATTTCCGCCGCCGAGGAATACAAAAAGCGTCTGGGCGGATACTGCGCCTTTACGCTTCTCGAGCTGCCGGAAGCCCGGCTTCCCGAAAATCCCTCCCCCGGCGAGATCGAGGCGGGACTGGAAAAGGAGGCCGAACTGATCTTCTCCAAAATCCCCAAGGGCTCCTGGTTCTGCGTCCTCACCCCCGAAGGGAAGGAGCTGTCCAGCGAAGCCTTCGCGGACAAGCTCCGGGACGTGAAAAATTCCGGCAAATCCAGCGCCTGTTTCTTAATCGGCTCCTCCTTCGGCATGTCTCCCCGGGTCAAGCAAAGGGCGGATTTCCGCCTTTCCATGGGGGCGATGACCTTCCCCCACCATCTGGCGCGGATCATGGTTCTGGAACAGCTCTACCGGGCAGAAGCCATTCAGGCGGGAAGCAAGTATCATAAATAGACCTCTTTCAAGGCTCCGCGCGCAGTCGCGGAGCCTTTTCTGCGCCCAATGTGTTCGCTTTTCAGGTGAGTGTGTTTATTTTATATGAAGTACCTTGACAGATGAGGTACTTTGTGTTATACTGCTCGCGTAAGGAGGGATGCCTATGTCTATTGCCGGTGATTTGATACGGGGGCATACCGACGCCATCATTCTGGCGCGGCTGCTTCGCGGCGACAGCTACGGCTACGAAATCAACAAAGTCATTTCTACTCTCTCCAACAACCGCTTTGAGCTGAAGGAAGCGACCCTTTACACGGCGTTCAAGCGGCTGGAGGAGCTGGGCTACATCGCCTCATACTGGGGCGACAGCGGCGCAGGCGCACGACGGCGCTACTACACCATCACATCCGCAGGGCGGGAAGCCTGCCACCGTCTGCTGGGAGAATGGCAGGAAACAAAAGAAATTATGGATAAACTTCTGGAAGTGGAGGAGAAATTATGAGAGAGCAGCTGATTCAGTACGTGCAGCTCCTGTTCGCGGGAGCCGAGGATTGCGACGATATCCGGCAGGAAATTCTGCAAAACACCTTAGACCGCTACGACGATCTGATTGCCGCCGGAAAAACGCCGGAGGCCGCCTACCGCCTTGCCATCATGGGCATCGGCGACATCAACGAAATTCTGGGCAGAGCCCCCGGTGCGGCTCCCCTGCCCGCCCCGGCAGCCAAGCAGGAGGAGCATGACACCCCCGCAAAGAAGCTCCTCCGCGCCATCGCGATTGGGCTGTACATCCTCTGCCCCATCCCGCTGTTCGTTCTGAGCGGCATGTGGAACATGGGAATTCCGGGTCTGTGCGGGACGCTGACCCTCGTGGCCGTCGCTACGGTACTCATTATTCTGGGTGCGAAGAAGGAGGACGAAGAAACGGACGTCACACCGAGCAGCCCCCAGTCTGCCCTTGCCAAAAGTGTAAACGGCCTGATCTGGGCCATCGGTCTTGCGATCTATTTCCTTGTCAGCTTCCTCACCGGCTCGTGGTATATCACCTGGGTGATTTTCCCCATCATCGCCGCCGTACAGGGGCTGGTCAAAGCCATTCTTGACCTGAAGGAGGGTAAATAAGATGAAAAGCAATGCAATCATTCGCATCGTCATCTGGAGCGTTGTGATTCTGGTACTGCTGGCAGTCCTCATTGCCGGGTTGGGCAGCAACCTCTTCACCCTGTTCCACGGCAACACCGATACGGTGTACCACAGCACCGATGTTGCAAACTCCGAGCCTCCGGCGGGTCAGTCCGATACTCCCATCGCAGAACGCTCTGTCTCCGTGGTATCGCAAACCAGTGTCTACACCATGCCCAACACCCAATCTGCTTCTGTCGGCGCACTGAATGTGGGCGACAATGTGGTCATTGACCGTTCCGAGGAGGTAGGCGGAGGCAGCTGGATTCACATCACCTCCCCGTTTGACGGCTGGGTTCCCGCTGAGTGTCTCAAGCTGAACGGTGTCAACCAGACCAGTTCGGCCGGTTCCGCAGACCCCGCTGCCATCCGGGAGATCAAAATCGACTGGATTGCCGGTTCCGTCACCATTGAGCCGGGAGACGGGCAGGAAATTACCTTTTTAGAATCCGGCACTGCCACCGGCAAATATGAAATGGTCTGGAAGCAGTCCGGCGACGAACTGGTTATCCAATACAGCAAGGGCAGCAGCACCGCCGGCTTCGGTCTTCACTTTGGCAACGGCAGCAAAGACCTGACCGTCACCGTTCCCCGGGGCTGGGTCTGTGATTCTCTGGAACTCGACACCGCTTCCGCCGATCTGACCGTCCGCGACATGATCATCCGGGAGATGGAGATCGACAGCGCCAGCGGCACCGCCAAATTTGAAAACTGCACGGTCAGCAGTCTGGACGTGGACACCGCTTCCGGAGGCGTCACGTTCACCGGAAGCCTGAACGAGCTGGACTTTGAGGCCGCCTCCGCCAGTTTTACCGGCGTGCTGGAGAATGTTCCCGACAAGGTGAAGATGGACTCCATGTCCGGCGACCTGACCCTCACCCTGCCCGAGGATGCGGGCTTTACCGTCAGTCTGGACGCCATGAGCAGCGACTTTTCCTCTGACTTCCCCACCGTAAAGAAGAATAAGAGTTATGTCTGCGGTGACAGCCACTGCAAGATCGACGTGGACGCCATGAGCGGCGACGTGTCTATTCTCAAGCAACAGGCAGATGCCGCTGTCAAGAAATAAATTCTGCCGGGGAACGGTTGAACCGTTCCCCGGCATTGTTTTATTTTAGAATTCGCCCGCATCGTACATGACCGCAGACAGAGCGCACAGCGGCGCTGTTTCGCATCGCAGAATCCGCTTTCCCAGCGTGCAGACCTGCAATCCGGCTTCCCTCGCCTGCCGGACTTCCTTTTCTTCCAGCCCGCCCTCCGGGCCGGTGAGCAGACTGACGGTCCGGTATTCGCCGCTGAGTGCCATTTTCAGCGTCACAGCCTGCTCGTTTTCGTAGAACATCAGCGCCTTGTCGGCTTCGGACGCCCGGCTCAGCGCGGCATGGAAGCTGTCCAGCACCAACACCCCGGGAATCCTCCCCCGTCCGGACTGTTCCGCTGCGGACGCTGCAATCTTCTGCCAGCGTTCCAGCTTCTTTTTGAGACTTTTCTCGTCGGGTCTGGACACGCACCGGGCGGAAGGGAACGCCACGATCTCGTAAGCCCCCAGCTCGGTGGCCTTCTGGATCACATGCTCCAGCTTGTCCGCCTTGGGAAAGGCCATGTACACGCTGACCCTCACCGCCGCCTCCGACGTTGATTCCCGCCGCTCAAGCACGTTCAGCCTCATTTCCCCGGCGTCCGCCATCTGGCAAAGGCACTCCGTCCCCTGCCCGTCGCAAACCAGAACCGTCTCCCCGGCCTTCAGCCGCAGCACCCTTGCGTGCTGGGCATTCTCCCCGGTCAGCACGACGGTATCGGCTCGCAGTTTCTCGCCGTCCGCAAAAAAACGCACCATATGCCCATTCCCCCTTTTTTACAGTATAGTGTAGCAGAGCGGGCGCAAAGTTGCAAGGGTTTTGCGGAAAAACTATTGACAAATCCCGCTGTCAAGGTTATAATGTTCAGGCAAGTTTGCGAGAGTGTTGGAATGGTAGACAAGCACGTTTGAGGTGCGTGTGGTTACGCCGTGGGGGTTCGAGTCCCCTCTCTCGCACCATGGCGAGTGTTCTTACAGCATTTGAAAGGCTGTAAGAACACTCGCTTTTTATACAGCGAGTTCACAGGGGGCGTAGTTGATGACTACGCCTTTTCTTGTATTTACGGACACTTCCGGGATCGGCAGGGGCAGCACCGTTGGAATCTCGATCGTTCCGACGCAGTTATAGTGGATACGAAGCCGCTGCTCCCATACGCCGTCGATCTTCTCAGCATTGAACACTTCAATCTTCTCAATCAGTTCGTTCAGCATCCTGGGCGTCAGTTTTCGCGCTCTGGTGTACTTACGGACAAGACCGATGAACATATCCGTTGTCATGGAACGGCTGCTCTGCTTCTCTATCTCGGAGCGGAGCCTTTTTATTTTCTCCGCCAGTTCCTTTTGCTCGTCCTCATACCACCGGGACAATTTTGCGAAGCAGTCATCGGAGAGCTTGCCGGAAACATTGTCCTCATAGATGCGTTCAAAGAGGCCGTCCAATTCTTCATCACGGGCAAGGAGCGTTTTCAGCTCTTTTTCCTTCAGCTTGCGGTCTGTCTGTTCCGCCTGCTGGGAATGACCAATCACCGCTTTTACAAATTTGTCCTCATAGAGACTGGCGAATTTCGTTAAGCGCCGTATCTCTCCCAGCACCACTTCCTCCAGGAAGTCCACACGGACATAATGGGTAGAGGTGCAGGTGCCGCGATTGCCCTTGTAGTTGGAGCAGTTGAAATACTTGATCTCCGGATTGCCCTGATTGAAGTGGAAGTGAAGGTTGCTGCCGCAATCGGCACAGTCCAGCAGACCGGAAAACATATTGTGTTCTCCGTTGTTGGTGCGGCGCTTGCGGATTTAACAACGACAAAGGTACCGCAGAGGTGTTTGGCTTTGCTGATGGGGACGAGTCGTGGGAGATTCTGAACAACACCAGTGACCGTGTCCTCTGGAAGTCCGATGATTTCACGGGCACAGACTGGCAGGGTGACTTTGAAGCCAGGTATCCCAAGGACTATGCAGATCCCGCTCGTCTGGCAGAGCTTGCCACATGGCTGAAAAGCACAGACCAGTCTGCGGCCACAGGCGGTAAGCTGCCTGTGAACCACACCTTTGACGGCGTTCTCTACACGAAGGATACCGTTGAATATCGTCTGGCAAAGTTCAGATCCGAGTTTGAGCAGCATTTTGAAAAGGATGCTGTTCTTTTCTATTACCTGTTTACAGAGCTGTTTCTGATGGTGGACAGCCGCGCCAAGAATATGTTCCCGACCTTCATGGCGGAAAGTAAGTGGTTTTCGCTGCCCTATGACTTCGATACCGCCATCGGCATCAACAACGAAGGTGCGCTGGTGTTCTCCTACAATCTGGAGGATATCGACCACACGGCGTCCGGCGCTGACATCTACAACGGTCAGCAATCCGTTCTGTGGGTCAATGTCCGTGCGGTGTTCTTCGAGGAACTCAAGGAGATGTACCAGAAGCTGCGCTCGAAAGGTACACTCTCTTTTGCGGTGACGGAACAGCGGTTTGAAGAACATCAGGCCAAATGGCCGGAGGCGGTATTCAACGAGGATGCCTATTTCAAGTACCTCCAGCCGCTGATCGAACAGGACACGGCAAGCTACCTCACCATGCTGCAAGGCTCCAAAGCCGAGCAGAGAAAATGGTGGCTGTATAACCGCTTCCGTTATCTGGACTCCAAGTACAATGCCGGGGATGCTCTGACCGATGTGGTGACTCTCCGTGGCTATGCCAAGGACAATATTACTGTCACGCCTTATGCGGATATCTACGCCGCCGTGAAGTACGGCTCCTATCTGGTGCAGCAGCGGGCAAACCGCAATGTGGCATACACGCTGGCCTGTCCGCTGTCCAATGTGAACGACACCGAGATTTATATCTACAGTGCCAGTCAGCTGCAGTCCATTGGCGACCTCTCCGGGCTGATGGTAGGCTACGCTGATTTCTCTATGGCTACCCGGCTTCAGGAGCTGAAGGTCGGCGATTTCCATGGCCATCCGCGAATGCACTTCCAACTGCATCCGCCACGCGGGAGGAACGAAGATTTTCGCGGACTGCTACATCCTGGGCGGCGCGTCGGTGCTGACGCTCACCAACGATAGCCGCGCCCCGGAAACGCCGGTTCAGGAAGGCGGCGGACTGTCCGGCCTGCGCCGCCGTGTGGAGCAGGCGTCGGGGCAGATGACCGTGGAAACCCGCCCGCGCTTTGCGCTGGCGGTGTCCATTCCGGAGGCAAATCTTGCCCCGGAGCTGTGCCGGCAGCGGCAGATCGACCTGATCCTGATGGACATGCAGACGGAGAACCGGGAAAACGGCCTTTCCGCCGCAGCGCAGATCAGGCGGGAATACCCGCAGATCAAAATCGTCATTGTAACCTCCCTCATCGATGCGGAGGTTCTGCGACAGGCAAAACAGCTCGGCGCGGACAGTCTGTGGTACAAGGACGGCAGTCAGGAGCGCCTGATGGACATCGTGCGCCGCCCGTCACGCAGATTGGGACGGCGAAGCGCAGCGAATTTACGGAAGCGGAAATGCGGGTGCTGCGCTGCCTGGTGCAGGGCATGTCCTATACCGCGACGGCGGAAGCCCCGGGCGTGGACGCGCGGACGGTCAAATTCCATGTCAGCAACATGCTGCAAAAAACCAGCTTTGAGAACAAGCTCCAGTTGGCCGTCGCCGCCATCGAAGCGCGGTTGACGGCGAATTTTCCCGAAGAATAGAAGAAAATCTTTCTTTGCACACTGTCCGTTTGGGCAGTGTGCTTTTTCATTTTTTCCGCTGTGCTGAACATGGGAAAGTGAACCCCATAAGAACCGCACATGACCCATGATGTGGGTCTGCGGATCAAGGAGGAGCGTATGAAGAATTGGAAGAAGCTGTTTGCACTTTTGCTGGCGGTCGTTATGCTGCTGAGCCTGACCGCCTGCGGCAAGGACGCAGGCACTGACGTGACCGGCAAATATCTCTGCATCGCCATCGCCGAAGATGGCGTGAATTTCGCCGCGCCGGAGAATGACGAGCAATATGTGGAACTCAAAATGGGCGGCAAGGGTGAAATTTATACCGATCTTGCCTTTGAGCTGACATGGAAGCTGGAGCGCGAAAACTTCTCCGGCAGTTACAAAATTTTCGGCATTGACGCGCCCATCACCGGCACGCTGAAAGACGGCGTTCTGGAAATCCACGACGATGACGTTGTCATGCGCTATCTCAAAGAGGGGGCGGAGGCGCCGGACTGGGTAAAAGATGTGGTAGCCGCGCCTGAAAAAGGCCGTCTGGCCGGTATGTATACGCTCTACGCAATGGAGGTCGCGGGCGAACGGTACGACTATGCCGCTCTTGTGGAAATGGACGTGATGGACAGCAGCTTTCTGCGCATTGACTACGACGCGTCCACTGGCTACACCGGCGAACTCAGCTTTGAGGGAGAGGAGCCGGATACGTTCACGCTGGAAGACGAACTGGGGATGCTGAATTTCCCGTCCGGCGAGCAGATGGGCTTCTTTGAAGAAGCGCCCGGCGTCGTCGGAATCACCCAGGCCGAGCTTAGCGGCACGATCTTCTTCGCGCTGGACACCGTTGAGCGCTCCGCCGCAGCGGCCGATTCTCTTGTCGACTGGTGGAACGGCGACTGGTACGGCTGGTGGTTCATGTACGGCTGCAAGGGCAAGTATGAAGACATGGAATTTACGGACGGCCTGATCGCGGATACGCTGGTGCTGCGCGCACAGTCCGCACTGGCGGCGCAGAACGCGGCGCTGCCCTTCTACCCAAACGGCGACGGCACGCTGACGGTGTACCTCAATCTTGCAACTTACGCGGGGGCAGGCTGGGTTCAGCGGGCGTGCATCACAGACCCGAAGGAACAGACCGTGCCGCTGTCCGCAAGCTATGAATTTATCACCGCCAACATCGACGCCAACGGCGCGGTCACGGTGGAGTATCACGAGGCCGGGGACGCATTTTCCGGCGTGGACTATCAGCAGCTTCACGGCTTTGCCTTCGACACGCCGTACACGATCCGCGGCTGCCTCGGTGCCTACACCGGCCTGTTTCCCGGAAATATCGGCTCGGATTTTAAGCCGTATCTGTTCCTGCTGACGGAAAACGGAACGCTGGAATACGTCGATCTGTTCCGCTGTGCGCGGTATGAGACCTACGTCTGCGGCGGGCCTGTCTACGGCATCTCCGGCGTGAGGGCACTTTCCGCCGGTATTGAGGAAAAGGCCGATTACAGCTATGCCACAGTCTACGCGCTGGATTCCTCCGGCGTGAAGCACGATCTTCTGGAAACGGTCTATCTCTGCGACGGACTGCCCCATGATCTGGAAGGCGGGTTCGGCTGTGACGGGGAGGACGGCATATGGTACAGCCTTTCCTTTGACGCAGACGATGGAATCCACGCATAGATTTCCAATGGGGAAACACGATGCCCGCAAACTGCGCATCCATAACATCTCCTTCATCGGATTTTCTCAATCACCAGATATTGAAAGAAGCCATCGTAATTCCGGACGAATTACGATGGCTTCTTGCTGGCAGAATTCTTTGGAGCCAAATCCAAACGTTCTTATCAGGAGGCGATATCAGCCATCCACGATCTCAGGCTCCGCGTTTTCGGCAAGGCGAATCCAGTTCAGAAGCTTTTTGCGCAGTTCCTGCTTGACCTGAGTGTATGCGGGATCGTCAATCAGATTGTTCAGCTCATAGGGGTCTTTTTTCAGGTCGTAGAAGAAATCGTCCGCGTAGAGGTCTGCCGCGGGCTGGGCGCCGCCGTTGATACCGGGAGCGTAGACGGAGTAGGCATAATCGGCCGTGCGGATGGCACGCCCTACCCGGCTCTCGGAGATCTGGGCAAAGACCTCGTTGGGGCGGTCGGGGTTGGTTTTGTGCAGGACGTCGGCAAAGTCTTCGCCGATCATTTTGTCGCCCACGTCCACACCGGCGATACCCAGAATGGTCTTTGGCAGTCCGGCGGTGCTGATCAGGTCTGTCACCACACCGCCGCCGGTAAATCCGCCGCCGGTCACCACCAGCGGAACCCGCAGGCAGGCGTCGTGCATGGAGCGCTTGTAGTCGTCATAGCCGTTGAGATGGGCGTCCTGATTGCGGGTCATGAAATGGCTGCCATGATCGGCAAGGTAAATGATGACCGTATCCTCATAGATGCCCATTTCCTTCAGCTTGTTCACCAGCCGTCCCAGATTCTTGTCCAGAGACGCGCACTGACCCAGATAATCCGGGTATTCTTCCCTGTGATTGCCGCCCAGCACCTCCAGATCCTTGGGAGAGGTGAAGTTCGCGTACTTTTCTTTGGAGCCAATGGGGCCTTCATAATGGTGGTGGTCGTTCTGATGGTGGGGTTCAATATGGGAGACGGTCATGAAGAAGGGCTTCTCCCCCTTGTACTGCTCCAGAAATTCCAGCGCAAAGTCCGTAATGCAGTCTACACGGTAGCCGGTGAAGTCAATGCGGTTGTTATTCTCGTCAAACACGAAGCCGTCGTAGCCGTGGCTGGTGAATTCCAGAACGTCACTGGTGCGCCAGAAGCCGGTGTAGCCGCCCCGCAGCTCCCGGGGGATGGCGGTGACGGTATGGTCGATGGTGGGCTTCTGTTCCAGCTCGCCGTCGGAGGCCAGGTGCCACTTGCCCACGTAGGCCGTTTCGTAACCGGCCTCCTCCATATATGCCCCCAGAGGCTTTACGTTGGCCGGGAGCATGATATTATTGCGGAAGCAGCCGATATCCGTCGCCCACTTGCCCGTCTGGAACATGGCGCGGCAGGGGCCGCAGACAGGCTGAGGGGTGAACGCAAGATCAAACCGGGTGCCTTCCGCAGCCAGCTGATCCAGAACGGGCGTAATGGGAAGCTCCTGACCGTAGCAGCCGCAGGTATCCGCCCGCTGCTGGTCGGTAAAGTACAGCAGAATGTTCTTCTTTTTCATATCATTTCTCCTTTTTCGGTGGATATGGAAACCGCTTTTCACCGCAGCCGGCGTGCGGCTGCCCTGAAAAACGGTTCAGGGCAACCGGGTAACCCCGATTGCCCTTTCCCGTTAAATTTGATTTTGATTACCGATTACAGGACGTGATCCTTGTAGTTGGTGGGATCGACCATGACGGCGGGAGTGGCATACTCCTTGGGGATCTCGGTGCCGTTGACCAGGTGCTCGACTACGGCAACGATGGCTTCCTTACCGACGACCTTGCCGGAGAAGTAAGCGGCGGAACGGATGACGGCGTAGTTGCCCTCTTCCCAGTGACCGGTGGTCTCATCGCAGCCCAGAGTCACGACGCAGGAGGTGTCAGCCAGACCGGCGTTCTCAATGGCGGAAGCGACGCCCAGAGCACCCTGCTCGGAAGCGACCATAACCAGCCAGGACTTGATTTCGGGATGACCGGCAATCATGGCGGAAGCGCCGTTGTAGGAGTCTTCCATGGTGGTCACGTAGTCAACCTCGTAGGTGCGGTTGTCGAAAACGCCGTTCAGCTTATCGGCCATAGCCTGCTTTTCACCCTCGGTACGGGGGACGCAGGAGGAGGTGGTGTTCATGGTCATGTACAGAACGCCAACGGTCTCGTCTTCGGTCAGGTTGTTCTTGGTGGCGTAGTCAGCCATCCACTCACCGGCGGCGTAGCCGATGTTGTAGGCGTCAATGCCGAACCAGGGAGCCAGCTTGTTGTTGTCGCCGTCCTTCAGAGGATCGTCGCAGGCAACGATGACGACACCGGCAGCCTCACACTTGGCGACAACGGCCTCGGACATGGTCTGGTCGGGGATGCAGGTAACGATGGCATCGGCATTGTCCGCGATGGCGGTGTCGATCTGAGTCATGTACTTTTCTGCGTCACCGTCGCAGTTCAGGAAGTGCCAGGTGACATCGATGCCGTACTCGGCGCCCTTGTCGTTCAGAGCCTTCTCGATGGAAGCGGCTTCGTTGACGAAGTAGGGGGACTCGGACTTGTAGATGCCGTAAATGTTCAGAGAAGTGGGGGCAGCAGGTGCTTCCTCGACGGGAGCCTTGGTCTCGACGGGAGCGGCGGCCTCAGTGGCCTTGGTTTCGGGGGTGGCTTCCTTTGCACCGCAGGCAGCCAGAGACAGAACCATCACCAGAGCCAGGAGCAGGGCGGTCAGCTTTTTCATTGTGTTTCCTCCATTTTTTGAATTTTTATGTTTTTCAGCAACAGCTGCAAACATCACAGAATTACGGATTTTCGCAGAATTACAGATTCTTCATGCTGTCAGCCAGCAGCTTCTTCTGACGGTTTCTCTGACGGTAGAAGTCAATGGCCAGAGAGCCGAACAGCAGCGCCGCACGGGCGACATACTGCCAGTACTGGGATACGCCTGCCATGTTCAGGCCGGAGTTGAACGCCTGAACCAGGATCACGCCCAGCGCCACGCTGGGGATGGAGCCGACGCCGCCCACCATGGATACACCGGCCAAGTTGCAGGCGGTGATGGCGTCAAAGTGCAGGTTGGGGCTGGCGGCGGGCTGACCGGAGAACATCCGGGAAGCCAGAATAATACCGGCCATGGCCGCGAATACAGAAGTCATCACATAGCAGACAATTTTGATCCGGTTGGAGTTGATGCCTGCCAGCCGGGCAGCCTCCGCATTGCCGCCGATGGCAAAAATGCTGCGGCCGAACTTGGTGCTGGACAG
>CAKTKC010000024.1 GCA_934569225.1 uncultured Oscillospiraceae bacterium
CGCAGCCGGGAATTCCGGGGCGTTTACCATGTGCTTCACGGCGTTATTTCTCCCCTGAACCACGTGACCCAGGACGATATCAGGATCAAGGAGCTTCTCCGCCGGGTAGCCGAGGGGGATGTCCGGGAGGTCATCATGGCGACGAACCCGGACACCGAGGGCGAGGCTACCGCCATGTACATATCCCGACTGCTGAGACCCATGGAGGTCAAGGTGACCCGGCTTGCCTACGGCGTGCCGGTTGGCAGCCAGCTGGAATACGCCGACGAGGTGACGCTTTCCAGAGCACTGGAAGGACGTCAGGAGATGTGAACGAAAATATGGGGGGCTGCCGCCGGCAGCCCCCCATATTCTATGCTGTTTTATGACTTTTTTGCGAACATTCCCACAGGAAGCTGAGAAAGAACCACACCGGCGAACACCAGACCGCAACCCAGCAGTTCCCAAGGCGTCATGGTCTGGTGGAGAATCAGCCAGCCGCCCAGAGCGGCAAAGACGGATTCCAGACTCATAATTAACGACGCCGTGGTGGGTTCCAGACCCTGCTGCCCGACGATTTGCAGCGTGTAGGCGACGCCCATGGACAGCACGCCGGAAAAGACCAGCGGGAACCAGCAGGCGGTAATGTCAGAAAAAACGACGGTTTCCTTCGTCAGCAGAATGAACGGCACGGAAAGCACCGTAACCACCAGCGCCTGAATGCAGTTCATGCGCACACCGTCCAGGTCTCCTGCCAGCCGGTCGATACAGGTGATCTGCACGGAAAAGGCCAGGGCGCAGCCCATCAGGTACAGGTCACCCTTGTTGATCTGGGAAACGCCCATGCAGCTGAGCAGGTACAGCCCCACCACCGCCAGCGCCACGCTGAAAACGGTGGTTCTGGGCGGCTTTTTCCCGAGGAACAGCCCCAGCACCGGCACCAGCACGATGTACATGGCGGTAATGAACCCCGCCTTGCCTGCATCGGTGTAGACGATGCCGATCTGCTGCAAGCTGGACGCGACGAACAGGGCGCAGCCGCAGATCAGTCCCACCCGCCACAGCGTCGGGTTCTTCCACTTTGCCGCGGATTCCCGGAAACTGCATTTGCCGATGTCCAGCAAAAACGCGCAGGGGATCAGAAACAGCACGGCAAGCAGGCACCGCACGGCCTGAAAGGTAAAGGGGCCGATGTGATCCATGCCCACACTCTGGGCAATGAAGCTAAAGCCCCAGATGGTTGTACACAGCAGCAGACTCAGACTGCCGCCGATGCGATTCTTTTTCATTTTCATCACCGAGGCTAACTTTAACATAATTTGCCGATCTTTGCAAGCGGCGTTGATTTTTTTGGATAGTGTGGTATAATAGCAGAAAAAACCAGGAGGGTTCATTATGGAAGAAATCAAAAAAATTCCCAGCCGCGATCAGATTCCGGCGGAGGACAAGTGGGCGATTGAAGACCTGTACCCCACCGACGAAGCCTGGGAAGCGGAGCTGGCAACGCTGGCGGAGAGCCAGAAGACCCTGGCTTCCTTCGCGGGACATCTGGGTGAGAGCGGCGAGACGCTGTATGCTTACATGGAAGTCTTTGAGCAGGTCAATGCCAAGGGAGATCTGCTGGGCAGCTACTGTATGCGCCGGGCGGACGAGGATACCCGGAACGCCACCTATCAGGCCATGGCCGGAAAATTTATGGGTGTTGCAGTAGCACTGAACGCGGCGTGCAGCTTTGATACCCCGGAGATCATGGCGATTTCCGACGAGAAGCTGGCGCAGTTCTATGCCGACTGCCCCAAGCTGGAGCGTTACCGCCGCTACCTGACCAACCTGCGCCGCCGCAAGGCGCACACCCTTTCCGCCGCAGAGGAAAAGCTGCTGGCGTCGGCGGGCGAAATGTCTCAGGCGCCCGACACCATTTATGGCTCCCTCGCCGATGCAGACCTGAAATTCCCCGACGCCGTGGACGCCAAGGGAAACAAGCATCCCCTGACCCAGGGAACCTTCGTCAGCCTGGAGGAGAGCAGCGACCGGGTGCTGCGTCAGAGTGCCTACGAAAACCTTTACGGCACCCTGGCCAGCTTCAAGACCACCACGGCCGCCATCCTCAACGCTCAGAACAAGCAGCTGAAATTCTTCGCCGAGGCACGGAAGTACGACACGGCCTTTGAAGCGTCTCTGGACGCGACCAACGTCCCCACTTCCGTTTACAAGAACCTCATTGAGACGGTTCACCAGAACATGGACAAGATGCACCGCTATGTCCGCCTGCGCAAAAAGCTGCTGGGCGTGGACGAGCTGCATTTCTACGATGTGTACACCCCCTTGCTCAAGGATGTGGACAAGCACATCCCCTACGAGCAGGCTAAGCAGACCGTTTACGACGCGCTGGCGCCTCTGGGCGATGATTACCGCGCTATCCTGAAGAACGGCTTCGACCATCGCTGGATCGACGTGTACCAGAACGAGGGCAAGCGCAGCGGTGCCTATTCCGCCGGTACGGTGGTGCATCCCTACGTCCTGCTGAACTACACCGGCACTCTGGACAGCCAGTTCACCCTGGCTCACGAAATGGGTCACGCCCTGCACTCCTACCTCTCCAACAAGTATCAGAACCCCATTGACGCGGACTACGTGATCTTCGTGGCGGAGGTGGCCTCCACCTGCAACGAGGCGCTGCTGATGGAATATCTGCTGGGCAAGACCACAGATAAGAAGGAGCGGGCGTACCTCATCAACCATTTCCTCGACCAGTTCAAGGGAACGCTGTACCGTCAGACCATGTTCGCCGAGTTTGAGCTGAACATCGGAAAGATGGCAGCTGAGGGACAGACCCTGACGGCGGACGTCCTGTGCGCCGAGTATAAGCGCCTGAACGAGCTGTACTACGGCCCGGACATGGTGGTGGACGACAACATCGCCATGGAGTGGGCGCGGATTCCCCACTTCTACTACAACTACTATGTCTTCCAGTACGCCACCGGCTATTCCGCCGCCATTGCCCTGTCCCGCCGCATTCTGCGGGAGGGTGCACCGGCTGTGAAGGATTACCTGGGCTTCCTCTCCGGCGGCTGCTCCAAGTCCCCCATCGATCTGCTGAAGGGCGCGGGCGTGGATATGACCAGCCCGGAGCCTGTGAATCAGGCGCTGGCGCTGTTCGGCGAGCTGCTGGATGAAATGGAAGAGCTGACCCGGGAGTAAGGGCATGGCAGAGCTGTTCTTGCCCACCCTGCACACCTTCGCCATGAACAACATTTTTACCGGCTCCAAGGGACTGTTCCGTTTCCGGGCAGAGCCGAAGGTGGTCATGGCGAACCCGAAAGAGGTGGATTTCGCCCAGAGCGCCATCCATGTGGAGTACTGGCACGGCCTTTACTGCTATGAAAAAAGCACCATGGAGGGCGAATGCACCTTCCCCATGAGCGAGGAAGGCCGGGAAGAAATGCGCCGCTGGCTGGAGGAAAAAATCTGATTCGGAAATTTCTGCGGAACCGGCAGCCGCCGGTTCCGCAGGTTTTCGGTTTCCCGGACAGACGATTTGACTTTTTCCGGGAAACCGCCCGGAAAAATGGGAAATGAGCCTTGACTTTTTCCCTTTTTGTGATAAAATACTGACGATATGGAAAGACATTGCGGAAACCAAGCGGAAACGTAGTCCTTCAGCGAGGGGGAGAAGGTGCAAGCCCCCGGATGAATTCCCGCAAGCCATTTCCCGCGTCGCCCGGGATGACCGGGACGGGCGCTCCCGTTACAGAGCAGCTAAGATGCCTGTATGCAGGCGAATTAGGGTGGTACCGCGATTTACGTCGCCCCTATTGTGTAGGGGCGGCGTTTTTAGTTGGAAGTGAAGAATTCACTTTCAGCTCCGACAATTTTTATGGAGGTAGAAACCAATGAATCCCAAGCCTTACGGCGTAAATGAACTGCGCGAGATGTTCCTTTCCTTCTTTGAAAGCAAGGGTCATCTGCGCCTGCCCAGCTTTTCTCTGATTCCCCAGAATGATGCGTCCCTGCTGCTCATCAACTCCGGCATGGCGCCCATGAAGCCCTACTTCAAGGGCGAGGTGGAGCCGCCTCGTCACCGGGTCTGCACCTGCCAGAAGTGCATCCGTACCGGCGATATCGAGAACATCGGCAAGACCGCCCGCCACGGCACCTATTTCGAGATGCTGGGCAACTTCTCCTTCGGTGATTACTTCAAGCACGAGGCCATTGCCTGGAGCTGGGAGTTCCTGACCAAGGTGGTCGGTCTGGACGAGAACCGGCTGTACCCCTCCATCTACGAAAACGACGACGAAGCCTTTGAGATCTGGAACAAGGAAGTGGGCGTCCCCGCCGAGCGTATTTTCCGCTTCGGCAAGGAGGACAACTTCTGGGAGCATGGCTCCGGCCCCTGCGGTCCCTGCTCCGAAATCTACTACGACCGGGGCGAAAAGTACGGCTGCGGCAAGCCCGGCTGCACCGTGGGCTGCGACTGCGACCGCTACATGGAGGTCTGGAACAACGTCTTCTCCCAGTTCGACAACGACGGCCACGGCAACTACACCGAGCTGGCCCAGAAGAACATCGACACCGGTATGGGTCTGGAGCGTCTGGCGGTGGTCTGTCAGGACGTGGACTCCCTGTTCGATGTGGATACCGTCATGAACATCACCCACAAGGTCACCGAGCTGACCGGCGCGACCTATGGCCAGAGCGTGAAAATGGACGTGTCCCTGCGTGTTATCACCGACCATATCCGCGCTTCCACTTTCATGATCGCCGACGGCGTGCTTCCCAGTAACGAGGGACGGGGCTATGTCCTGCGCCGTCTGCTGCGGCGTGCAGCCCGCCACGGCAAGCTCCTGGGCGTCAACCACCCCTTCCTCTATCAGATCGTGGAGACCGTGGTGGAGGAAAACGAGGTTCACTACACCTATCTGCGGGAGCGCTGCGACTATATCACCAAGGTGGTAAAGGTGGAGGAAGAGAACTTCGCCCGCACCATCGACGGCGGCATGGCGATCTTCTCCAACATGCTGGCAGAGCATAAGGCCAAGGGCGAGACGGAGTTCTCCGGCGCCGACGCATTCAAGCTGTACGATACCTACGGCTTCCCCATTGACCTGACACTGGAAATGGTGGCCGACGAGGATATGACCCTGAATCAGAAGGCCTTTGCCCAGCTGATGCAGGAGCAGAAGGTTCGCGCCCGGGAAGCCCGGAAGGCGCTGGGCGATCTGGCCTGGGCAGGCATCGACCTGGGGCTGGACAACACCCCCACCACCTTTGTCGGCTACACCCAGAATAACTGCGACGCCAAGGTTCTGGCGGTTTGCGTGGGCGACGAGGTCTCCGGCACCATTGCCGGCGGCGAAAAGGGCATCATCGTTCTGGACAAGACCCCCTTCTACGCCGAAATGGGCGGCCAGATCGCCGACCACGGCGTGATCCTCATGGGCAACAGCCGCTTCGTGGTGTCCGACGTCCAGAAGGACAAGGGCGGCAAGTACCTGCATCATGGCAAGATGGTCACCGGCTCCATCAAGGTGGACGACATTGTGGTCGCTTCCATCGACGTGGAGCGCCGCAAGGCCATCATGCGCGCCCACTCCGCCACCCATCTGCTGCAAAAGGCGCTGCAGACGGTGCTGGGTGACCATGTGCATCAGGCGGGGTCCTATGTGGAGCCTGACCGGCTGCGCTTCGACTTTACCCACTATTCCGCGCTGACGGCGGAGGAGCTGATGAAGGTCAACGCCATCGTCCAAAATTCCATTCTGGAGGGCTACAACATCGTGACCCGGGAGATGCCTGTTGACGAGGCCAAGGCCATGGGCGCCACCGCGCTGTTCAGCGAGAAGTACGGCAGCACGGTTCGGGTGGTCAACATGGGCAACTACTCCATCGAGCTGTGCGGCGGCACCCATCTGGACAACACCGCCAAGGTCGGCCCCTTTGAGATTGAGAGCGAGTGCTCCGTCGCCTCCGGCGTCCGCCGGATCGAGGCCATTACCGGCAAGGCCTGCCTGGAAAGAATGGAGCGGAACCAGACCATGCTGCTGGAAGCGGCTGCCAAGCTGAAGACCAAGCCCATCGAGCTGGGCACCCGGATTCAGGCGCAGCTGGAGGAACTCCGGGAGCTGCGGCGCACCATTGAGGCGTACAAGGCCAAGGAGACCGTGGGCGAGATCGACCGGATTCTCTTTGGTTCCCACAATGTGGACGGCCTGAAGGTCATCACCGCCAGCGTTCCCAACGCCGACACCGGCAGACTCCGCCAGATGGGCGACGTGCTGCGGGATAAGGACGCTTCCGTGGTTGCTGTGCTTGCCACGGTCAACGAGGGCAAGATCACCTTCCTTGCCGTCTGCGGTAAGGATGCCATTGCCCGGGGCATCAAGGCCGGCGAGCTGGTGAAGCAGGTATGTTGCTGCTGCGGCGGCAGCGGCGGCGGCAAGCCCGACTCCGCCATGGGCGGCGGCAAGGATATCACCAAGGTGGACAACGCCCTCGCCATCGTGGACGATTACGTGGTTTCCAAATTGAAGTAATAAGAAAGGCGCTGCCGCAAAGGCGGCGCCTTTTCCAACGATAAGGAGGTGGCAGGATGCGTAAACTGGTATGGTTTTCTCTGGGCTTCGGCGCGGCCTGCTGCCTGTGCGCGTATGTCCTCACGGGAAACGTGCGGGTCGTTTTGGCAGTCGCGGGCGGGGTGCTGACGCTTCTGACGGCGATTGCGGGGAGAAAGTACATTTGCTTCCGGCGGGTTGCCGCGATTTTCCTTGGCTTTGCCATGGGAATGGGCTGGTTTACCCTGTATGACGGCTTTTATCTGAACTCCGCCGGGACGATGGACGGAAAGACGGCAAACGCGGTCATCCGGGTGTCGGACTACAGCTACGAGACGGCATACGGTATCGGCGTGGACGGCACGGTGCAGCTGGAAGGAAAGTCCTACCGCCTTCGGGCGTATCTGGATTTGGACGAACCCCTGGAACCCGGGGACGTGATCTCCGGTCAGTTTCGCTTCCGCGCCACCACGCCGAAGGAGAACAGAACCTATCACGCGGGCAACGGCATTTTCCTGCTGGCGTATCAGGTGGACGAGGTTTCCGTTTCGCCCCATACAGACGCGTCTTGGCGGGATATCCCTGCGCGGCTGCGGCACCGGATTCAGGAAATTCTGCAAGCCTGCATTCCCCAGGATGCCGCGCCCTTTGCCCGGGCGCTTCTGCTGGGTGATACCACTGGCCTGAGTTATGCGGTAGATACCAGCCTGAAAATCAGCGGGATTCGCCATGTGGCGGCTGTTTCTGGGCTGCATGTGTCGATTCTGTTCGCATTGCTCACTGCCATAACCTTCCGAAAACGGTTCCTGACTGCTCTCGTCGGTTTCCCTACGCTGCTGCTTTTTGCGGCGGTGGCGGGTTTTACTCCGTCGGTCAGCCGCTCATGCATCATGTGCGCGCTGATGCTGGCGGCGCTGCTGCTGAATAAGGAATACGACGGCCCCGCGGCACTTGCTTTCGCCGCCGTGGTGATGCTGATCGGCAACCCACTGGTCATCACGTCCGTGGGGTTCCAGCTGTCCGTGGCCAGCGTGGCGGGAATCTACCTCTTTGCGCCGGGCATCCGCAAGTGGCTGGTTTCTCTGTTCCCGGACAGCAAAGGGAAGGGCGTCAGACCCACGTTGACTCGCTGGTTTACCGCCTCCGTGTCCATTACCCTCAGCGCCATGATTTTCACAACGCCGCTGAGCGCATGGTATTTTGGCACTGTGAGCCTTGTGGGCGTGGTGACCAATCTGCTCACCCTGTGGGTCATCAGCTTCATTTTCTATGGGCTTGTGGCGGTCAGTCTGGCGGGCGCGTTCTGGACGGGCGGGGCGATGATTCTCGGGAAAATCGTCGCGTGGCCGATTCGCTATGTTTTGTTTGTGGCGAAGCTGCTGGCGGGCTTTCCCCTGGCGGCGGTGTATACCAGAAGTCCTTATATTACCATCTGGCTGGTGGCCGTGTATGCGCTGCTGCTGGTGTTCCTTCTGAGCCGGAACCGCCGCCCCGAAATTCTGCTCTGCTGCGGCACGCTGGGACTGTGTCTGGCACTGCTGGCATCCTGGGCAGAGCCGATGCTGGACAGCACCCGGGTAACGGTGCTGGATGTGGGGCAGGGGCAGTGCATTCTGCTGCAAAGCGAAGGCCGGACGTACATGGTGGACTGCGGCGGTGACAGCGACACCGACACCGCGGACATTGCCGCCGAAACGCTTCTGAGTCAGGGCATCTCCCGGCTGGACGGGTTGATTCTGACCCACAGCGACCGGGATCACACCGGCGCGGCGGAAAATCTTTTGAGCCGGGTGAAAGCGGATGTCCTCATTCTCCCGCCGGAGGAAGGTATGCCGATACCTGGTAATGCAGAGGTCGTGTACGCTGAACAGGATTTGATTTTGACCTACGGCGAGACAAATCTGCACATTTTCACCACCGATTCCAATAGAAGCGAGAACGAAAACAGCCTATGCGTCTTGTTTGATACGGAAAACTGTGATATACTCATAACGGGAGACCGAAGCGCCTACGGCGAGCGGATGCTGCTCCACGCCGGGAAAATCCCGGAGGTGGACGTGCTGATCGCCGGACATCACGGCTCCAAAAACTCCACCTGCGAGGATTTGCTCACCGCTGCCCAACCGCAGACGGTCTGCATCAGCGTAGGCCAGGACAATCTCTACGGACACCCGGCGGCGGAGACCTTGCAGCGGCTGGAAGATTTCGGCTGCATGGTGTACCGGACAGACCGGGACGGAACAATTACCATCAGAAGGTGAAACCATGGCAAAAAAACCAGCCCCCGGGGGCAATTTACAGGAACTGAAAACCCAGCTGAAAAGCAAAGACTTGGGGCGGCTGTACATTTTCCATGGGGAAGAGGTCTTTCTGCTGCACCACTATCTGGAGCAGATGAAAAAGCAGCTGCTGGACGCGCTGACGGAGTCCTTCAACTTCCACCGGATGAACAGCGAGACCTTCGATTTGCAGACCTTCGCAGATGCCGTGGAAAATCTGCCCATGATGGCGGAGCATACCATGGTGCAGGTGGACGAGGTGGACTTGTTTAAGCTAGGCGAGTCCGACCGGAACAAAATTGCGGAAATTCTGTCGGACATCCCGGATTACTGCACGGTGGTGTTCACCTACGAGACGACCCCCTGGAAGCCGGACAAGCGCCTGAAAAAGCTCTGGGAGGCAATCGACGGTGCCGGGCTGATCGTGGAATTTGCCAAACAGGATCAAAAAGATCTGGCAGCCTGGGTCACAAGGCATTTTATGGCACGGGACAAGCGAATTTCCACGGATTTGTGCCTATACCTCATCGATATCACCGGCGGCACCATGACCGCGCTGAGCGGCGAAATTGACAAAATCTGCGCCTACTCCGGCGCAAACGAGATTCGGAAGACTGACATCGACGCCGTCACCGAGCCGGTGCTGGACGCCGTGGTGTTCCAGATGACGGACATGCTCAGCGCCGGACGCTTCGATCAGGCGCTGGTGAAGCTGCAGCAGCTGCTGAAAATGCAGCAGGAGCCGCTGGCGATCCTGGGTGCGGTGGGCAACCACTTCCGCCGGGTCAGCGCCGCACGGACGCTGCTGGACAACGGAAAGAACGCCTCCGACCTGCAAAGGCTCTGCGGCATCCCGGACTATCCCGCGCGAAAGACCATGGAGGCGGCCAGACGGTTCACGCCGGAGTTCTGCCGCCGGGCGGCGGAGCTGGTGCTGGAAACGGATTATAAGATCAAGACCTCCTACGATGACCCGGAGCGCCTGTTGGAGCTGCTGCTGTTACAGCTGGCGCAGGAGGGGCACAATGGTTAAGATCAGGGAAGCCATTGTGGTGGAGGGGCGCTACGACAAAAACACCCTCAGCCAGGTGGTGGACGCCCCCATTCTGGAAACGGCAGGGTTCGGTATTTTCAAGGACAGGCAGCAGATGGCGCTGCTGCGCCGTGTGGCGGAAAAACGGGGCTTGATCGTCTTCACGGACTCCGACGGGGCGGGCTTCGTCATCCGCAACCACATCAAAAGCGCCATCCCCGGAAAATACCTGAAACACGCTTACATCCCGGACATTCCCGGCAAGGAACGGCGGAAGTCCGCCCCCGGCCGGGAGGGCAAGCTGGGGGTAGAGGGCATGACCCCGGAGGTCATTCTTGCCGCCCTGCGAAACGCCGGAGCAACCATAGAAGGGGAGGAAACAACCTCCACCGGCGGCATTACGAAGCAGGATCTCATAGCGCTGGGGCTTTCCGGCGGAAGCAACGCCGGGGAGAAGCGCAAAGCACTTCTGAAAAGGCTGAACCTGCCGGAACACATGAGCGCCAACGCCATGCTGCAGGCGCTGAATTTGTTATATACGCGGGAAGAACTGGAGCAAATGCTGAATGAATCCGGAATCGAACGCGATTAAATGGAGAGAATATGGTTGATATACAGGTCAGGAATCTGACAAAATTCTTTGTAATCGGAGAAAATCTGCTGGACAACCTGAGCTTTGAGATTCAGGAGGGGGAGCGGGTGGCGATTCTCGGCCGCAACGGCTGCGGGAAAACCACGCTGTTCAACATCCTCACCGGCCAGATGGACTATGACAGCGGCGAGGTCTACGTCAATCCCAACAAGCGCCTGGGCTTGATTTCCCAGATACCCAAGTTCCCGGCGGGCTACACCGTGGAGGACGTGCTGCGCACCGCCTACGCTGGCCTCATGAAGGTGAAAGCCAGAATGGAGCGGCTGGAAGCGGACATGGCGGGGGGCGCAACGGCAGAGCAGCTGCGGGAGTACGACAGCCTGTCCAACAGCTTCCAGTCCGGGGGCGGCTACGAGATGGACGTGGACGTGGACAAGGTCTGCAACGGCCTGGGCATCCCGGCGGAGCAGCGCGCCCAGGAATTCGACAGCCTTTCCGGCGGCGAAAAAACCAGGGCGAACCTCGCCCGTCTTCTGCTGGAAAAGACGGACATCCTGCTTCTGGACGAGCCGACGAACCACCTGGACTTAAGAAGCGTGGAATGGCTGGAAGGGTATATTCAGAATTTCCGGGGAACGGTGCTTGCCATTTCCCACGACCGCTATTTCATCGATCAGATCGCCCAGCGGGTGATCGAGATCGCGGACGGCCACGCGGAATTCTACTCCGGCAACTACTCGTTCTACATGGACGAAAAGCAGGCGCGGTTCGACCTGCAAATGAAGCAGTACGAGCAGGAGCAGGCGAAGCTGAAGCAGCTGGGCTACACGGTGGAGCGGATGAAGGGCTGGGGCATCAACAACCGCACCCTCTACCGCCGCGCCATGTCCATCCAGCACCGGATGGACCGCATCCGCAAGACGGAACGACCCAAAGCGGAGAGAACGATGAAGGCCAGCTTCGGAGAGCGGGATTTCTCCGGAGACGTGGTGTTCAAGATGAAGAACGTGTCAAAATCCTTCGGCGACCGGACGCTGTTCTCCGACGTGAATCTGCTGGTAGAGGGCGGCGAGCGCATCGCCCTTCTGGGGGACAACGGCACCGGCAAATCCACCTTCATCAAGTGCTTACTCGGCGAGGAGGACTGTCAGGGGAAAATCCAGTTTGGCCCCACGGTGAAATGGGGATATCTGCCCCAGATCATCCATTTTGACCACCCGGAGCGGAGCCTCTACGACACCATGCTCTATGAAAAAAACTGCACGCCCCAGATGGCGAGAGACCGTCTCGGCGCGTTTCTGTTCCAGGGGGAGGACGTGTTCAAGACCGTGGGCAATCTATCCGGCGGTGAGCAGTCCCGTCTGCGGCTGTGTATGCTGATGGACGAGAAGATCAACCTCCTGATTCTGGACGAGCCAACGAACCACCTGGATATTGCGTCCCGGGAGTGGGTGGAGGCCGCCATCGAGGAATTCGAGGGCGTGCTGCTGTTCGTCTCCCACGACCGGTATTTTATCGAGAAGTTCGCCGAACGCATCTGGCTGCTGGAGGATGGGAAAATCCGGGATTTCCCCTGCGGTTATCAGAAATACCACTCCATTCTGGAGCATGAAGCCGCCGCAAAACCGGCCGTTTCCGCCGCGCCGAAGCCGAAAAAGGAGCGGGCAAAGGGCGGAACCAAAGACGCGGACAAGCTGGTGCGGCGGCTGGAACGGGAGATCGAAAAGCAGGAGCAGGTCGTTGACGACTTTGACCGGAAAATCGAAGCGGCATCCGCCGACTATCAGGAGCTGACCCGTCTGCTGGAAGAAAAGGAAGAAGCCGAAGCGGCGCTCATGGATTTGATGGAGCGGTGGGAACAGGCACAGGCGTGAAGAATACGCCTTTGATGGTTGACACAGTTCGACACCCGGCCTATAATAGAAACGACTAAGAAAAAAGGAGCAACAGAATTATGAGTTCTTGTAACGGAAATTGTTCCGAGTGCGGCTCTGACTGCGCCGATCGCAAGCCCGAGAGCCTGCTGGCAGAGCTGAACCCCAACGCCAGCGTGAAGAAGGTCATTGCCGTGGTCTCCGGCAAGGGCGGCGTGGGCAAATCCACGGTCACGTCCATGCTGGCCGTTGCCATGGCGCGGAGGGGAAAGCGGGTCGGCGTTCTGGACGCCGACATCACCGGCCCCTCCGCACCCACCGCCTTCGGCGTCACGGAATGCCAGGGCGCGGACGAAAGCGGCCTGTACCCGGCGCTGACCCGCACGGGCATTCAGGTGATGTCTATCAACCTGCTGCTGGACAACCCCGCCGACCCGGTGGTATGGCGCGGCCCGGTCATCGCCGGCGCGGTGAAGCAGTTCTGGACGGACGTGATCTGGGAGGACGTGGACTATCTGTTTGTGGATATGCCCCCCGGAACCGGCGACGTACCCCTGACGGTGTTCCAGAGCCTGCCGGTGGACGGCGTGATCATCGTCACCTCCCCCCAGGATCTGGTGTCCATGATCGTGGCGAAGGCTGTGAAAATGGCAAACATGATGCACATTCCCGTGCTGGGCTTCGTGGAGAACTATTCCTACCTCCGCTGCCCGGACTGCGGCAAGAAGATCAGCGTCTTCGGCAAGAGCCATCTGGACGAGATCGCCGCTCAGTTTGATCTGCCCATTCTGGCGCGCCTGCCCATCGACCCCGCCGTGGCGGAAGCCTACGACAACGGCCAGATGGAAACCGTGAACACGGAAGCGCTGTCCGCAGCCGTGGAAGCCATTGAGAAGTAAAAAGGCTTTATCAAAACAGTTACCCGCGCTCCGGCTTTCACCGGAGCGCGGGTAAATCTTTGATTGAATCAAGGCTTCTTGATCTTGTTCAGCTTAGCGTTGAGATCCAACAGCTGTTCCTTGGTGAACTTCACATCCATCATGCCGCCCATCAGGGTGAACAGGCGCAGAACGGTAAAGCCGTTCATCATGGTCATCATCTCAGGCGTGATATCAAATCCGGCCGCCTTCTTGCTTTCGCCGCCTTTCTTGCCGCCCACCATCAGCTTGCCCGCGAGACCCATGAAGAGCATTTTGCCCCGCACGGTGCCGAGCACATCCCCCATCTTATCATTCAGAGAGAAGTAGCCCTCGGGCGCTTCGATATCAAACCAGTTCAGGACAGCACCCTTCTCAACGAAACGGTAGGCGGGATTGGGGGTATCCACCTTGACAATGACGCTTTCGTCCCGGCATTCTCCGGCGACGGCTTCCAGCCTGGTGGTGCCGGTGTTTGGTACGTCAAAATAGAAGAAATGATCGGCAGCGGCCTTTTTGCCCAGGCTGACGCCGTTCGCGAAAAGCTCCACCTCGGGCTGATTGGAATAGACCGTGACCCTGGTCACATCCTCGACCCGGTCAACGTAGCGCTTGCCGCACAGATGGACAAAGGGTTCGTCGCTCAGCCATGCCTTGTACGCGTAGAAGGAATCCTTCTTGTATTTCCGGTCAAAGGTGACAAGCCCCTTATGGTTCTGACCGTTTTCGCCGCCCTCGTTCCGGGCATCCGCGCCGAAGTCAAACATATTCCACACATGGGTCGCCCACATGTACTTGCGGGTGAACAGCTGCTTGATCAGCTCCTCGTGGTAGTAGGCCTGGTATTCTTCGGTATAGTCGCCCTGCATAGGGGTGGAAGTATGCCAGTTCAGCGCCTCGCAGCCGTATTCGGAGCAGCCGATGGGAATGGTGGGGTTCGCGGCGTGGAACTTATCGAACCATGGGCCGTTCATGGAGGTGTCTCCGCCGTACCAGCCAAAATAGTGGTTGTAGGATACCACATCAGAGATCTTCAGATAGGGATCATCGATCTTGCACATGGAGACCACGGCGACGGTGGTCAGGCGGGTCTTGTCCATTTCATGGCACAGGTCATTCAGAATGCGGTGGTTTTCCAGCAGGTCGTCACTGGAGCCGCCGATGGAGATCTCATTGGACAATCCCCAGACCACGATGGAGGGGTGGTTGTAGTTCTGGACAATCAGCTCCTTCATCTGGGAGATGGTATTTTCCCGACCGCCGGGCATATGCTTGGAGATATAGGGAATCTCCGCCCACACAACCAGACCGCGCTCGTCGCACAGATCATAGAAATACTGGGCGTGCTGATAGTGCGCCAGACGGATGGTGGTGCATCCCACCTCACAGATGAGATCGATGTCCTCTTCGTGGTGCTCCGGCAGCAGAGCGTTGCCGCGTCCCCAGCGATCCTGGTGGCGGGAAACGCCCCGCAGGGGGTATTCCTCCCCGTTCAGGATAAAGCCATTGTCGGGGTCGATCCGGAAGGTACGGCAGCCAAACCGGGCGGAAACATTGTCCAGAACGACGCCATCCTCGATAAGCTCGATCTTTGCGGTGTACAGATAGGGATCCTTCCGGCCGTGCCAGAGATGGACACCGGCAATATCCAGTGTGACCCTGGTTTCCTCGGTCTCGATACCGGCCACTTCGCAGCCGCAGGCGGCGCAGATGGTATAGCGAAGCTTCTGACCTTTTCTGAGGTTGGTCACAAAGGCTTCGATCTCCACCTTTGCGTCCTTGCCGCAGACCTCGGGGGTGATTTTCAGACCAGGGCCGCCATAGTAGTCCAGATCAAAGTGAGACTCGCTGACGCAGAGAATGCTGACATCGCGGTACAGGCCGCCGTAGAATGTAAAGTCGGCCATCTGGGGATACACGGTCTCGTTGGCCGCATTGTCGACGGCCACAACGATCAGATTTTCACTTTCCAGAGCCTCGGTCATGTCCACGCGCCATGTGGAATAGCCGCCGTCGTGGTGCGTTAGCTTCCTGCCGTTGACGTACACATCGGCGGAGGAGTTGGCGCCCTGAAGCTCCAGGTAGTACCGGTCGGCCTTGGGCAGCTCATCTTTGTTCAGCGCTTTGGCATAGTAGGCGGTGCCGCGGAAATAGTCGTTGTTGCCGTCCTGGCCGTCAATATCGTTCCAGGTATGGGGCAGATTGACCCAGTTCCAGTCTGTGGGCAGCGCAGAAGGCACTTCGGATGCCTGCTTGGTGAAAGCCCACTTGGTATTGAAATTTACTGTCGTTCTCAAAAGAAATTCCTCCTAAATCCATGGAACCTCTGAATAAATCGTCTTCGACTGTGAGCGGATCTTTTCCGCCCACTCTTCGGTATCAAAAACGGGAAATATTGCGCAGCCGTTGTCGGCGTAAGCCGACTTACGGATGCGGCATACCCCTTGCGGGTACATACAGTATTCCTCCGTTTCCGATACCTCGATTGGCCGAAAAATCTCTCGCTCACAGCTCTTGCCGATTTAATCAGAGCTTCCCTATAACCCGGCGGCAGGCAGAAAACTTCTGACTGCCGCCTTTTTTATAAAACAAATCAAGGGGATGCACCGCAGGATTTTTTATGCGGTGCTGCCCGGAATATCACTTTGCGGCTGCGGCGCGGCGGGCGTCCAGTTCCTCGTTCATCTGAGCCAGTGCCTTCTTGTCCAGATTGTAGACCAGCCCCAGGCCGATGAACATCATCACACCGGCGACCAGGTAAAGGGCGGCAACCAGCGTGCGAACCTGCAGGGCAAAGCCCCAGGAGAACAGGGTAACGTCGATGGCGGTAAACTCGCCTGCGGAATTGGGATTGGCGTTGTTGACATAGCCCATGGTCTGCATGATGGTCAGAGCCAGAGCGGGGCCTACGCCCTGCGCCAGCTTGCGGAAGAAGGAGTGCAGGGAGTAAACGGTGCCTTCCTCCCGCTTGCCGGTCTTCCACTCGTTATAATCGATCGCGTCGCCCATCATCGCCCAGGAAACGGTGGAATAGATGCCCAGACCCAGCGCCATGACAAGCTGCGCCAGAATATAAACGATCAGATCGGCGCCGGTGTTTCCTTCGCTGACGGGGATGATACCCAGAGGCGCGGCAAACAGGCACAGGCCGCCGACGATATAGCAGATGGAACCGACGATGGACAGTTCCTTCTTGCCGTACTTGGTGACCATCTTACGGGCCAGCGGAGTGAAGATCACGATGGGGAGCATGGCGAACATGGAGATCAGTCCGGAGATCCGGGGATTCCGGAAGTAGATCTGGAAGGTGACGGAAACGGCGGTGGAGGCAGCCTGCATACCGATGAACATACCCATAGCGGCCAGCGTGGCGCCGATGGCGGGACGGTTGCGCAGGAAGTTGCCCATAGCCTGGATGAGATTGAACTTGGGCTGATCTTCGCTGACGGCGGCGTCGATGTCCACACGGATCTCGGTGTTCCGGATCATCAGCTGGAAGAGAATGAAGCCGATCACGCCCATGACCAGAGCGGCGACGAACACCATGGTGCCATTGAGGGAGCCGTCCGCGTTGTAGATCAGGAAGGGCAGAATGACCATGGGCGCCAGGTTGCCTGCGATGGAGCCGATGGAACGCCATGCGGACAGGGAAGCCCGGTCTGCGGGGTCGCTGGAGATCAGGGACAGCAGGGAGCCGTAGGGCACATTGGCCACGGTGTAGAAGGCGTCCCAGACAATATAGCCGGCCATAAAGATGATGATTTTCGCCCATGTGGGAGCCATGGGGAAGGGCAGGAAGCACATAGCGCCGCCCACGATCAGACCGATGGAGCCGACCCAGATGTATTGCAGGAACTTGTTTCTCTTATACTTGCGGCGATCGGCATCCACAATGGAGCCAACCAGAGGGTCGTTGATCGCGTCCCAGACCTGAAGGATAACGATCAGCAGAGCGTACCATGCGCTCAGACCCATGACCTGAGTCCAGAACAGCGCCATATAGCTCTTCAGCGCAAAGCTCATGTTGCAGCCGAAGTCACCGGCTGCATACGCGAGGCAATCGCGCATACCAAACGCGCGGTGTCCGTGTTCATCCAAGCGTGCAGTTTTTTTCGCCATAGCATATTCCTCTTTCATTTTATTGCCTTTTTCGCGGCGGATCGCGGCAAAGGCTGATTCACTATTATAGTATCAGGAACCAAATGGTACTTGTGAGGAAAAATTTTTGCTATACCAGTAAAATTTTTGTAATAGCGCTTGAAAAGTCTGGAAAGATGTGCAATAATCGAGAAAAGAACAAATTGGGAATTGTATATTTCGACTAAATGGAGGACGGCATGTTTTACAAGGCGGAACTGGACTATCTGATGAGGGTCATGCGCAAAATGCATTTGCAGGCGCTGCTGCTGGAACGGGGAGAGGGACGGGATTACCGCATCGACTTTGGATTCCGTAAATTCCTGGGGATTGGGGAATACTATGAGCGGCTTTTCCGGAGCAGCGGCCTGTGGTCGGAGAAAAAAGCGATCTACCGGATGCAGGACGAATTCTGCTGCACCTACGTCTTTCTGCCGCTGCCCCAGATGCCGGCGCCCCAAGCGCTGCTGATCGGCCCCTACATCACGTTTGAGATGAACAGGGAGGATATGGCGCGGACAGTGGAGCGGTACGCCATTCCCGTCGGGCGTTTCCCTGCCATAGAGGAATACTATAAAAGCGTCCCGGTGCTCCGCAATGAGATCCCGCTATTTTCCATGCTTACCGCATTTGGTGAAATATTGTGGGGGGATTCCGCCTCTTTTGAGGTAGCAGACCTGGACATGGAGCCGACTGAGCCGATCAAGCTTCCGCAGGATGAGACTGATCTCAGCCAAGGGGAGGACACGCTGCTTCGTATGAAGCTGGTGGAAGCTCGCTACAGATATGAAAACGAGCTGATGGAAATGGTAGCCCAGGGACAGACCCATCGGGCAGAGGCCGTGACGATGTCCTTTTACCCCCAGAAATTACAGCAGCGGCTGAGCGATACGCTGCGAAACATGAAAAACTATCTGATCATCGGCAATACGCTGATGCGCAAAGCCGCTGAACGGGGCGGCGTCCACCCGGTTTATCTGGACAGCGTATCCTCCGACTTTGCCAGGAAAATCGAGAATCTCCCGGGATTGGAAAATGGGCAGGCGCTTATGGAGGCCATGGCCGGCACATACAGCCGTCTGGTGCGGGAGCATTCCGTAAAGCAGTATTCGCCCATTGTGCAGAACGCAGTGACGTATATTGAAATGTGGCTGGCCAATGACTTAAGCCTGGGTGCGTTGGCATCGGTACTGAATGTCAATGCCAGCTATCTTTCCGCGCTGTTCCGCAGGGAGACGGGGCAGACCGTAACGGAATATGTCACCCGGAAGCGGATGCAGACAGGCGCGCATCTGCTGTGTACCACCCAGCTTCAGGTTCAGACGGTCGCCCAGCACTGCGGTATCTTCGACGTGAACTATTTTACGAAGCTGTTCAAAAAGTATTATAATCTGACGCCGACGCAATTCCGGAACAAAGAGGCGGCGCAGCCGGGTTCGGCGAAGAAATGAGCCTGACCGGCGTCCCGGGCAAAGGCTGTCAAAGAACCCCGCTTTCCTTTGCTGAAAGCGGGGCTCTTTTTACAGCAATCCCAGACTTTGCTTCCATTTCAGGATGCGGGTGACAGAAGCGTTCAGGGCGTCAAAATCGATGCGCCCGTCCAGTACGGCGCTCAGTACGGCATTGTACTGCTCCGCATAATCCGTGGAGCAAAGCAGATCGTTTCCGGCCTGAACGGCCAGCACGGCGGCTTCGCCGGTGCCGTACCGGTCGGTGATGGCTTCCATCACCAGATCGTCGGTCATGACCACGCCGTCAAAGCCCATGGTGTCCCGGAGATATTGATGCACCGCAGGGGAAAGGGACGCGGGATAGTCCCCGTCCAGCGCCTGGACGATGTTATGGCTGACCAGCACTGCGCCGCAGCCCGCCTCAATTCCGGCGGCGAAGGGAATCAGGTCGTTGGCTTCCAACTCCTGAAGGGAACGGCTGTCAACGGCCAGTCCGGTGTGGGTGTCGGCGTTGTCGCCGTAGCCGGGGAAGTGCTTCAGAACGCTGCCGATCTGGTAGGCATTCATCAGCCGGACAGTTCCGGCGACAAACTGCCCGGTGGTTTCGGCGTCCTGCCCCAGCGAACGCTGGTACATAAAGGCGTTGGGGTCGGCGGAAATGTCGCACACAGGCCCCAGATTGACGTTGATTCCGAGAGATTGCAGCAGCTGGCAGATATCCTCCTCATTGGAAAGCGCCTGAGTCAATCCGCCATCATCAAAGGATTCCCGTGGAGAGGGAAAGCGCTGGGAGCGGAAGGCGGGATAGCGGCTGATTCTGGTGACGGTGCCGCCTTCCTCGTCCACGGCCAGCAGCATTGGGATTCTGGCGGCGGATTGATAGCCGGACAGCGTCTGCCGGAGGGTACCCGGCGTCTGACCGTCAAAATCCTCTCCGAACAGGACGAAACCGCCCAGATGGTACGCCTGAATATCCGACAGCGCGGATTCGGCGTTGCAGCGCGCCAGAAACAGCTGGCCGACCCGCTCCTCGATCGTCATGGAATCCAGAAGTTCCTGAATCGGGTCAGGGGGCGCTGTAGTGGCGGGGACGGTCGTTTCCGTGGGGACAGTTTGCGGCGCCTCGGTCACAGTCGCCGGGAGCGTTGGCTCCCGCGTCTCCGACGGGGAAACGGCGCAGCCGGTGAGAAAAAGGAAAATAAGCAAAATGGATAATCGTTTCATGGTTGTACCTCGAAATGCCGGGAATGAGAAGGCGGCAAAAGTCCGCCTGGCAGACATTCTAGCACAACTGTCGAAAAAAGTCAAAAACCCTCCGCTTTCAAGCGGAGGGTAAAGTTTTGCTCATTACAAAGCCCAGCCAATTAAGAACCACAAAAGCAGCAGAACAACGGCCAGGGGAATATACGCGGAAAGGGCAGCGGCGCTGACGCAGATCACCGTACAGCCGAAGTATCCCAGCAGGAACACCACGCCGCAGATAACGCCGGAGGTGAACACGGCCTTGCTCAGCTGCTTGCCGATGATGTTGGAGAAAAAGAAGGTATACAGTGCGCCGAAAATGGGGTTGACCACCGTCAGAACCACGCTGAGAACCAGATTCATCAGACCCATCAGCAGCGTGACCGCCAGAATCACCAGCAGAATGGTCGGCGCATAAGTCACCAGAACGTTGGGCAGATAGGTCTTGAACGCCCAGTCTACCAGAATGTGCAGCACCATGGCGAACAGCACCGTCAGGATCCGCAGGAAAAACCATCCCAAAGCGGAATTGCCCCGGGGAATCAGCGTGTCCAGAAGATTGACCAGAAACGCCAGGATCACCAGTGACAGCACCTCGCTGCACACTATGGTCAGCGGCGACCCCTGGAAGGGGATGACCAGCAGATGCTCTCCTGCAAACCGGACGAAGGGCAGGGGGGACAGCAGCGCGTCGAGCGACCAGGGCTTGAAGGTGTAGACCACAATGGCCACCGCATAGATGAACAGAATGCCCATGGCCGCGGACAGGGAGTGGTTCAGGCTGGAGCGCTTGCCCAGAAAAACCCGCCCCATAAATCCCAGAATCAGGGACGCAGCGGCAAAAAACAGCATGAACTGCACCGTACTGCCGAGGTCAATTTCTGTCGGTATGTAGGATGCCGCGCCGGAAATCGCCTTTTCCAGGTCATCCGGCAGGTAGGCGGAGGCGGCGGCAAGTACGTTCTCCACGTCGCTGGGCAGGTAGTCCGCGACGGCGGAGAGGGTAGAGCGTAAATCCATAGGAATGTCCTTTCCCCAGGGTCTATCTGAAAGCCGTCAAAACGCCTGCACGGCGGTTCTTTCGACGGCTTTCAGATATGCCCTGTCTTAAGAAAAGCGGCCGCCAAAGTCTGGCGGCCGCGCACCGTTTGAAGATGAGATAAATTACTTGATCTCGGCCTCGGCACCGGCTTCCTTCAGCTCGGCGACCAGCTTCTCGGCGTCTTCCTTGGAGATAGCTTCCTTCAGGGTCTTGGGGCAGTTGTCAACCAGATCCTTGGCGTCCTTCAGGCCCAGGCCGGTAGCGGCACGGACAACCTTGATAACGCCCAGCTTGGAAGCGCCGGCGGACTTCAGGATGACGTCGAACTCGGTCTTCTCCTCGACCTCAACAGCGGCAGCAGCGGGAGCGGCAACAGCGGCGGCAGCGGCGGAAACGCCGAAAACCTCTTCCAGAGTGTGAACCAGTTCGGACAGCTCCAGAACGGTCAGTTCCTTAACCTGCTCAACCAGAGCAGTGACTTTTTCACTAGCCATGATAAATTTCCTCCTAAAATGATGTGTAGTTAGATGTTTGTGGGGTTACGCGATCAGGCTTCTGCTTCTGCAGGAGCGGAGCCGTCCTTCTGCATCCGGATCTGATCCAGAACGAAGGCCAGGCTGGAGATAGGCGCCAGGAAGGTACCCAGGACAGAAGCGACCAGAGCGTTCTTGCTGGGCAGCTCGCCGAAGCCGTTCAGCTGGTCAGCGGAAAGCACGGAGCCTTCCACAACGCCGCCCTTGATGGCCAGGGTCTTCAGCTTGTTCTTCTTGGCAAACTCGCAGACGATACGAGCAGGGGCGATGGGGTCGCCGGTGGTGGAAGCCATAGCGGTGGTGCCATTGAGAACCTCAGAGAAATCATAGCCGGCATTTTTAGCGGCGAAATTGGTCAGGGTGTTCTTAACGACGGCGTAATCCACGCCTGCTTCACGGAACTGCTTACGCAGCTCGGTATCCTGAGCGACCGTGATACCCTTGTAATCAACGAAGACGACGGAAGAGGCTTCCTTCACCTTGCTGGTCAGAGCATCGACAACGGCCTTCTTGCTCTCAAGAACCTTTGCGTTGGGCATAATTTTCACCTCCGAAAATAAAAAAGTCCTTCTGCCACAAGACAGAAAGACACGCAGAAATTTTGTATTCAGCGCACCTCGGCAGGACTTACGGATGACTCCACCTGCTGTCTCTGGCAACTCCCATATTTTAGCATGGGGGAGGGTAAATGTCAAGGGAAATTTGATATATTTTTGAGAAAAAAAGCGGGAGGACACGCGCCCTCCCGCTTGGGTTTTGGATTATGGAATGATTAACTCCACGTCAAGCACCTGCCAGTCCTGGAAATTATCCATGAGGGGATGCAGCTGGGATTCGTCGTAAATATCATATATCCACAGGTTGAGGTAGTAACTGCCGCTGGGCAGTTCGCCGTAACATTCGCTCCAGTCAAGGGTAAACTGACAGGTGCCGTCCAAGGCAATTTCTACTTCGCAATCCTGAACGCCGGTGCCAACATCGGGAGCAATATAGTAGCCGTTGATTTTCAGCTGCCCGATCTGCTGGCCGCCGGACTGTGTGCAGGTCACTGTGGCTCCGTGGCTGGTGACGTCGGACAGCTCAAAGGTAAGGCCCCAATCTTCCCTGTTCAGGAAAAGACCGGTTTCCGGGTCAACAAACTGACAGGAGGGGCTTATGATGTAATTTTCAGCGGTGCGGAACAGGAGCATCTGGCTGATGGGGTAGGACTTGCCGTTGGGCGAGTTGAACACGTCGTATGTCAGTCGGAGGTCATAGGTGGGATAATGGTAGGTATAGAAGGACACACTGTGATTTGTCTCAAAAGTTTCCTGACAGTGGCCTTCCCGCGCGTCCTGACGGGCGCGGAAAAAGATTTCCTCCTCGGTGATATCACCGTTTTTGAGGGCGTCTTCCAGCCGCTCGTTTGTGCGGTTCAGGTAAATGTACACATCACTGACCCCGCAGTAGCTCATACCCTGATTGAAACTGTTTCCGATTTCCTCCGGGGAGAAGGACTGGGAATCATTGTCATCAACCTTCGTGACGGTGATATCCAGAGCAAGGACATCGTCGCCGGTGTGGGCGAGATTGGCCAGATCGTCGGCCGCGTCTGTTGTATCCGCTGCATCCGTTGCGTCCGGCACGGCGGCCTGAACCTCGTTGCGGCCGATGGCGAAACCAATGCCCAGCAGCAAAACCGCGGCCAGAATCAGGCCGATTATGGATAGGATTTTTCGTGATTTCATAGGAATACCTCACGCATTTTTATTTGCAGTTGAACAGGCAACGATCTCGTCCACAGCTGGCTGATCGACCACATCCAGATCAAACCACATGTGATAAACAACCGCGTCTTTCTCAAAGAAAATATGGCGGAAATGGGATTTTTCGCCGGTATCATCCGCGATTTTCGTCAGATTGATGGTGACGGACGGGTTTTCTTTCCCGCCGTAAAGGGCAATGAACTCAACATTGTTTGTCTTATGGAACTCATTTTGCAGATATGTCATGATCTCGGTCGTGGAGTTTTCGTTGCTTAACAGCTTGGGTTTCAGGTTCGTTACCGTGATTCCGCCGATAATCGCATTATCCTCATCGGAAACGATATTGCAGCTTTCATCGGTCACATCGGAAAGGGAATACCCCTCCGGCGTGTTGAAGGAAAAGTCGGCCTGTTTGACTTCGGTGTCTTTCTCCGAACAGCCTGTCAGCATGACAAGCAGCAGGGCAAAGAGAATACAGGCAAATTTGTTCAAGCGCATTTTATCACACCCTTTCAAAACAACGCGCTGTCTGAATGGTTTGACTTGCGGGCATTTAACCGATTGAGATCACGCTTTCCTGAAAATGGTAACAACATGATAACACATGATAAAAATTTTGTCAACAATATCTTTACTACAAAGGTATTGCGAAAACAAAAATACTGTATTATAATATACCGTAAAGGGAGAGGAATGGCATGGCAGCAGATAACGGACAGATGAGCTTTCGCCGGGGCGTGATGTCTCTGGTGATTTTGGGATTGCTGAAAAAAGAAGATATGTATGGCTATCAGCTTGTGCAGGAGACGGAGCGGCAAAGCGGCGGACGAATCGTCACGCAGGAAGGCTCGCTGTATCCTGTGCTTTACAAGCTGGTAGATCAGGGACTGATTTCCGACCGGAAGGTTCTGGTGGGCAGACGTATGACCCGGGTGTATTACCATCTGGAACCCGCCGGGGAGCAGCGGCTGAGGGAACTGACACGGGAATACGAGGAAGTTACCAAAGGCGTGCTGCAAATTATAGAGGGGTGTGATACGGATGGCGCTGAATGTCCATCTTATGCGGTATCTATGGGAAGTGCGCGGGGAACTGCCGGGCAGCAGGAAACAGAGGAAACAAATCCTGTCCAGAGTGGAATCCTCCGTCCGGGATTTTGTTACTGAGCATCCCGGCGCGGACTATGCCGCTATCGTTTCGCACTTCGGAACGCCGACACAGATCGCGGAAAGCAATATCGAGGAAATGGACGCGTCAGAGCTGCTGGGAAGCTTGCAGGTTCGGCGGAAAGTCGTCGCAATCGTGCTTGCGACGGCAACGTTGCTTGTCCTGATGCGGTTTGCTTTTCGTTTGTCGGCGTACGTGGAATTCTACAAGGATATGAACAGATACGCGGTGGTGGAAATAATCGAGATCGATCAGACAGAGACAGACAAGGGGGTCGATACCCATGAAGAAAGGTAACATAGCGGCATGGCGATACCTTTGGAAAGTCAGGGGGTGGCTCCTATGCTCCGGGAAACTGAAACGGGAAATCATGGCGCGCATTAAAACCGTGCTGAACGACTACTTGACTGAGCATCCGGACGCTGACTTTGCTGAGCTGTCGCACCGGTTTGGGACGCCGAAACAGGTTGCTTCCTCCTATGTGGAGGATATGGACACCGAGGAATTGCTCCACAACCTGAGAATCCGCAGATGGATTCTTGGAATTGTGGTTGGTACGGCGTTAATAGTGGTCGCAATTTGGATTGGAACAGTGACGTATGTCATTTTACATAACGAAAGAATTGCTCATGGATATGGCGTCCTTGGAGAAATCGAAGTAATTGACCAAACAGAATACGAAACAGAGCCGACAACTCTGCTAACTCCCGCTGAATAAACATAAAAACCCCGGATGCGAAAGCATCCGGGGTATTGTGGTATCAGCTTACAGATACTTGGAAGTGGAAACCTTCACGCCGGGGCCCATGGTGGAAACCACGGTGCAGGAGCGGATATACTGACCCTTCGCAGCGGCGGGCTTCGCCTTCACGACGGCCTTCAGCAGCGTGTCCATGTTCTCGGACAGCTTCTCGGTGCCGAAGGACACCTTGCCGATGGGGCAGTGGATGATGTTGGTCTTGTCCAGACGGTACTCGACCTTACCGGCTTTGATCTCCTTGACGGCAGCGGCAACATTGGGGGTCACGGTGCCGGCCTTGGGGGAGGGCATCAAGCCCTTGGGACCCAGAACCTTACCGAGACGGCCAACAATGCCCATCATGTCGGGGGAAGCGACGACTACGTCGAACTCAAACCAGTTCTCCTTGGTGATCTTCTCCACCAGATCCATGCCGCCGACATAGTCAGCGCCGGCTTCCTTGGCTTCCTCAGCCTTGGCGTCCTTGGCGAAGACCAGAACACGGCGGGTCTTACCGGTGCCGTTGGGCAGAACCACGGCGCCGCGAACCTGCTGGTCGGCGTGACGGGAGTCAACGCCCAGCTTGATGTGCAGCTCAACGGTCTCGTCGAACTTGGCGGAAGCACCCTTCACGACCAGATCCAGGGCTTCGGTGGGATCATACTGAACAGAGCGGTCGATCAGTTTGGCGCTCTGCTGATACTTTTTACCTCTAAACAATGTAATTATCCTCCTTAAAGTGGTGATGCGGAAAAATCCTCCCACATTTCCGGGTCAGACTGCCCGGACAAGCAAATATCAATCGACGACGGTAACGCCCATGGAGCGGCAGGTACCGGCAACCTGGCTTTCGGCAGCCTCAAGCGTGGGGCAGTTCAGGTCAGGCATCTTGGTCTTGGCGATCTCGGCGATCTGCGCCTTGGTAATCGTGCCAACCTTGGTCTTGTTGGGAACGCCGGAACCCTTCTCCAGACCGATGGCCTTCATGATCAGCATGGGGGTCGGAGGAGTTTTGGTGATAAAGGTAAAGCTGCGGTCAGCGTAAACGGTGATGACGACGGGAATCTTGTAGCCCTCCATATCCTTGGTGCGGGCGTTGAATTCCTTGATGAAAGCGGCGATGTTGACGCCGTGCTGACCCAGAGCGGGGCCGACAGGGGGGGATGCGGTCGCCTTAGCGGCGTTGATCTGCAGTTTGATAATGCCAGTGACTTTCTGTGCCATAATAAGCACCTCCTGAATAAAATGTGGTAGTATGCGCTTGAGCGCATTTTTTGCGGGGCGCGTTCGCCCCTCCCACGTTCCGACCGAAAATTCGATCCGATGCGTTTACTGGGAAACGACCTCCACCTGGTCAAGCTCAAACTCGACGGAGGTCTCGCGGCCGAACATGGACACGACCACGTTCACCGCGTTGTTGTCAACGTCCACACTCTCGACCGTGCCGGTGAAGGAGGACAGGGGGCCGTCCAGGATCCGGACGGTATCGCCGACTGCGTAGTTTACGATAATCTCCTTCTTTTCCACGCCCATGGCGTAGACCTCTTCTTCGGTCAGAGGGGTGGGGTCGTTGCTGGAAGTGCCCACGAAGCCTGTTACTCCGCGGACGTTCCGGATGACATGCCAGGTGTCGTCACTGTAAACCATCTTCACCAGCACGTAGCCGGGGAAAACCTTGCGGTCATAGGTCTTGCTGGCGCCGGACTCGGTGATCTCGGTGACGGTCTCCAGAGGAATGGAGACGGCGAGGATCTGATCCTGCAGCGAGCGGGACTCCACGGTCTTCTCGATGGTGGCCTTTACAGTGTTTTCATAACCGGAATAGGTATGCACAACATACCATTTTGCAGTCTCTGCCATAACTTCGTACCTTAGTGGAACAGTCCGATCAGGGCATCAATGCTGACCTGGGCAACGAAGTCGAACAGCCAGATGAACACGCCGACTGCCACGACGCAGCAGGCGACGATGGCGGTGTTCTTCAGCACCTGCTGGGGGGTGGGCCAAACGACCTTCTTCAGCTCGCTGCGCAGCTCGCGGAAGTACTTCTTGACCTTGCCCCAGGTTCTTTTGAACCAGTTTTCCTTTTTGACTTCAGCCATGATTCGGGCCTCCTTACTTGGTCTCGTTGTGAACGGTGTGCTTCTTGCAGAATCTGCAATACTTCTTCATCTCGAGACGGTCGGGGTCATTCTTCTTGTTCTTCATGGTGTTGTAGTTTCTCTGCTTGCACTCAGAGCATCTCAAAGTGACTTTTACGCGCATAACGGCACCTCCTTAAATACTGCCTCCCTGTATCACCCCGCCCAGAGAAAATTTAGGAAACGGTCAACTACAAATTACCGCCCGGGGCTGAAAAAGGCGCACAAAAAAAGCCCTTTTTCACAGGTAAGGACATTCTATCATGGGGGGAGGGCAAAGTCAACTATTTTTTCTTCCATTTTTGGGAAAATTGTAGTATGATAGAGGCAAAATACGCAGGAGGAAGCAAAAATGAAAATCATGGGAATTGACTACGGCGACGCCCGCACCGGCGTTGCGATTTCTGACCTTCTATGTACGCTGGTCGGCTCTGCCACGGTGGTGCCCAGCCGCAATACGGAGAAGGCCATTGCCGACATCGTCCGTCTGGCGCGGGAAAACCAGGTGGGGGAGATCGTGGTTGGCTTGCCCAGGAACATGGACGGAACCGAGGGCGTACGGGCGGAGCTGTGCCGGGAATTTGCGGACAAGCTTAGAGTGGCCACCGGCCTGAGCGTGAGCATGTGGGACGAGCGCCGAACCACGGTGGAAGCCCACAACATTCTGTCCCAGCACAATTATCACGGGAAAAAGCGGAAGGACACGGTGGACGCCGTGGCGGCGTCGTTGATTCTGGAAGGGTATCTGGCTTACAAGAAGCGGAACGGCTGAGCTATGATTTTGGCCGGTAGCACAGTTCCCGGATTCCCGTGGCAAGAAGCAGAACGCCAAACAGTTTTCTGAGGATTTCCAAATCCATCCGGGTGCTGATAAGAGAAAAGACCGCCGCGGCGGCACATCCGACGAGAATGGCGGGCAGGACTTTCCTGAGCGTTACCGCCCCCTGCTTCCAGCGGAGATAACAGGCAATCATGGCGGAGGGCAGAAAAAACAGCAGATTGATACCCCGTGCGGCGGTCTGGGGCATTTCCAGCACCAGCGTCAGCCACAAAATCAGCAGACTTCCCCCGCCGACCCCCAATCCGGTGAGAAATCCCAGCACGGTGCCGACGATCAGCGCAACAGGCAGGCTTTCTAACATAGGTATCGATACCCTCCCCACAAAATCAGAATGCCCAGCCCCCGGTGGAGCCATTTGACCGGGATTTTTTGCCCCCACATGCCCGCCGCCCAGCCCCCGGCGGCACTTCCGAACAGGTATGGAAGGGCGTCCTGCCATGGAACCGTCCCCACGGCGGCGGAGACCGCCAGCGTCACCAGGCAGATGGGCAGAATGATGGTGATGGAGGAGGGGAACACCTCGGTTTCCTCCAGCGGCGTCAGAAGGGTCAGCAGGGGAACCAGCACCATGCCCCCGCCCGCTCCGAACAGTCCGGCCACGGTGCCCGCCGCCAGACCGGAAAGCGCCATACCAAGCCAGCTTTTCTTTTTCATAGCGAACACCACCCCTTGGAAGTTTTTCCATGGCGTGCGGTTTTATGCAGCTTCCGGAGAATGTGCGCTGGAGTGGCGAAAAAATGCCAATTTATAGTAGAAAAATTCATATCTTTCTGTTAGAATCATTGCAAGAGGTGAGATGAATGGCAAGTGTTTTTGATTATCTGAAATGGCGCGGCGACCTGTCCTTCGCGCAGGATCCCCTGAACCCGGTGGACGGGCTGATTTTCTGTGCCCTCTCGTATATCCCCTTCGTCGGTCAGGCGGCGGGGACGCCCAATGAGCCAATCGCGCTGCGGGATGCCGCGGCGGATTTCCTGTCGCTGGACGACTATGAAAGCCGCGTCCGGGCAAAAAACGACGCGATGATGCTCCGCGCTGCCGCCGAGACGGCGCGGTTCGGCGGGTGCAAGATGGTGCTGTACCGGGATCAGTTCGTCCCGGAGGAGGAGACGCAGTTCGCGGCCATGACATTTCTGCTTCCCGACGACACGGCCTTCGTGGCTTTCCGGGGGACAGACCGGTCGCTGGTGGGCTGGAAGGAAGATTTCAACATGGCCTTTCAGGAGGCCGTCCCCGCCCAGCTGCTGGCGCAGGACTATGTCCGGGAGGTGGCGGCGGAGTATGTGATGCCGCTGCGTCTGGGCGGCCACTCCAAGGGTGGAAATCTGGCGGTTTTTGCCGCCGCGAGAAGCACGCCGGGCATTCAGCAGCGGATTCTGGAGGTTTACAACAATGACGGCCCCGGCTTCACCGATTATCTCATGGGCGACCCCGGATATCTCGCCATGGTTCCGCGGATCAAGACCTACGTGCCCCAGTCCTCGGTGATCGGGATGCTGCTGGAGCATGAGGAGCCTTATACAATTATCAAGAGCAATCAGGTGAGCGTATTGCAGCACGACCCCTATTCCTGGGAGGTCATGGGGCCGAACTTTGTGCCGATGCAGTCCATCACGGCGGATTCCCAGTTCGTGAACCAGACTATCAAGGCCTGGATCGCCTCCATGGACACCCAGGAGCGCAACCGACTGGTGGATGCTCTGTTTGGGCTGCTGGGTACGGGGGGCATCGACAAGGCGCTGGATATTTTCCATCCCCGGAACATCCGCACCTATATCAAGACCCTGGGCAACGACCCGGAGACCCGGCAGATTCTCTCCGCCGAATTCCAGAATCTGATGGAAGCGGCAAAGCGGACCCGGATGCAGCCGGGGGACGCAAAGACGCTCCCGGAGGGAAAATAAGGGAAATATTGCGGTTAAAAATCCGCTCTGGACAAAAAACCCGGGGCGGATTTTGTTATGCTTTGCCAATGGAGACGAGGGGAAGTGCAGTGCAGACTGTTCATTTCGCCAAAAGTTCCAGAAAATGCAAAATAACACTTTACAACTTTAGTGCGATAAAGTATAATGCAGCCATCAGACATCACTGAGGGAACCTCTGAATCAATCGCCTTCGGCTGAGCAGCGGATCTTTTTCCCCAGCTGTGCGGTTTCAAAAACGGGAAATACACAAAGTATTCCTCCGCTTTTGAAACCTTCATCTGGTGAAAAATCTCTCGCTGTCAGCGCTCACCGATTGAATCAGAGCTTCCCTGATGCCAATTGAGAAAGGAAGAAAAGAAAATGAAAAAAAGCATTGCATGGATTTTGACCGTTATCATGATGCTGGCGCTTATGACCGGCTGCGGCAGCAAATCCGCGAAATCCGACACGGAGTACGTCAAGAAAAACGGAAAGCTCATTGTCGGCATTACCGACTACGAGCCCATGGACTACAAGGATGAAAACGGTGAGTGGACCGGCTTCGACGCTGAGTTTGCTCGGATGTTCGCCAAGGAGCTGGGCGTGGACTGCGAGTTCTTCGTCATCGCCGACTGGGGTCAGAAGTTCTTCGAGCTGGAGTCCAAGAACATCGACGCCATCTGGAACGGCATGACCATCACCGACGAGGTGACCCTGAACACCAACTGCTCCAACCCCTACGTGGTCAACGCCCAGGTGGTCATCATGAAGGCTGACGTGGTTGGCAATTACACTGACACGGACAGCCTGAAAGACCTGACCTTCGCTGTGGAGAGCGGCTCCGCCGGTGAGGACGCCGTCAAGGATTTGGGCATCACCGACTACGTGGCGGTGCAGGATCAGACCAAGGCCGTCATGGAGGTTTCCGCCGGTACTGCCGACGCCTGCGTCGTGGACATCACCCTGGCCAACGCCATGACCGGCGAAGGCACCAGCTATGATGATCTGGCTTCCGGCATCAGCCTGACCTCCGAGGAGTACGGCGTAGGCTTCCGCAAGGAATCCGACCTGACCGACGCCTTCAACAAGTTTATGGAGAAGTGCCTCGCCGACGGTTCTCTTCAGACGCTGGCCGATAAGTACAGCCTGACGCTGGTCGGCTGACAGAAAATCCAATCATAGAAAAAACAGGCGCCGGTGGCATCACCGGCGCCCATTGGAGAGAGGTAGCCGTTATGTTCCTTCCGGTGACAATGGAGCTGCTCAGAGGCTTCTGGGAAACCGTAAAAATCTTTTTCTTGACGCTGGCATTCTCCCTGCCGCTGGGACTGGTGGTGGCCTTCGGCTCCATGAGCCGGTTCCGCCCGCTGAAACGGCTGACGCAGGGGTTCGTCTGGATTATTCGCGGCACGCCGCTGATGCTCCAGCTGATTGCGATTTTCTACGGCCCCGGTCTGCTTTTTGACATTCACATACTGGGACGGTTTGAAGCTGTTATTGTGGCTTTCGTCATCAATTATGCCTGCTATTTTTCGGAAATTTACCGCGGCGGCATTGAGAGCGTTCCCCGGGGGCAGTATGAGGCCGGACAGGTGCTGGGCATGACCAAAAGCCAGATTTTCTTTAAGGTCGTGCTTTTGCAGGTGGTCAAGCGCATTCTCGCGCCCATGGGCAATGAGTTTATCACTCTGGTGAAGGATACCGCCCTGGCGCGGATCATTGCCATTTACGAGATTGTCTACGTGGGCGAATCTTACATTAAAAAGGGGCTGGCATGGCCTCTGTTCTACACCGCGGCGTTCTATCTGGTGTTCAACGGCGTCCTGACGGTGCTTTTTGCGAAGCTGGAAAAGAAACTGAACTATTTCAGGGGTTGAGAGTATGCCGATTCTGGAAGTAAAAAATATCAAAAAAGGCTTCGGCGACACCGACGTGCTCAAGGGTGTCAGCTTTTCCATGGAGCGGGGGCAGGTGCTTGCCATCATCGGCTCCTCGGGAAGCGGAAAAACCACGCTGCTGCGGTGCCTGAATTTTCTGGAGACCCCGGACGAGGGGGAGATCTGGGTAAACGGAAAGCTGCTGACGGGGGAGAACCTGTCCGACGACCAGATTCGTCAGAACAGGCTCCACTTCGGACTGGTTTTCCAGAATTTCAACCTGTTTCCCCAGTATACGGCGCTGGAAAATATCATGCTTGCGCCCAGTCTCCTGAAAAAGGGGACCCCGGCGCAGATTCGGGAAACGGCCATGTCCCTGCTGGGACGGGTGGGACTGTCCCACAAGGCGGACGCGTATCCCTACCAGCTGTCCGGCGGTCAGCAGCAGCGGGTCGCCATTGCCCGTGCGCTGGCCTTGCAGCCGGAGGTGCTGTGCTTTGACGAGCCCACCAGCGCCCTCGACCCGGAGCTGACGGGGGAGGTGCTGAAGGTCATCCGGGGCTTAAAGGGCAGGGACAACACCATGGTGGTGGTGACCCACGAAATGGAGTTTGCCCGTTCCGTGGCGGACGTGGTGATCTACATGGCCGACGGCGTGATCGAGGAATTCGGCACCCCGGAGGAGGTTTTCGGCAATCCCAGAAGCGAAAAAACCCGGAATTTCCTCCAAGGTGCCCAGAACGCCCGGGATGGGCTGGCATAGACGTACAGGTTCATTAAAATTTCTTCCTACCATATATAAGAAGACACGCCCTGCCAGCACGGCAGAGCGTGTCTTTTCGTCTTGACAAAAACCATCCCACCAGTTGTGATTGTGTTCGGATTTGTGTCGTATAGCAAAGAACCGCAATTTTGATAGAAACTCTCAAAGGGGGTGCAACTTCTGTTCAGAGGGGGTGCATCTACACGAGAGCGCCGGAATACCTTCTTTAATAGCTTTTTCCGGCTATAACACTCAGCGTATCACCTATATCCGCATCGATGCAAATTGACTGCCGCTCGATCTCCTGCGGGCAAACCGCCTGACCTTGGTTGATGCAGACATAGGTAGCGTTCGGGTTCTTCACTGTCATGCGCCAAAAGGGATATTTGATGATGACCGGGGTGTTGTAGCCGACTCCTAGTTCCAGAAAGAGAACCTTCTGCCCGTCACGAGTGCGGAGGAAATTCTCATACCGCTCTGCTGCCCTGTGCCAGCCTTCGTCTTCCACAAAGGTATCATCGCAGCGGAGGTTCATGGTCATGGGCTTGCCACAGTAAGGACAGGTTGGAAGGAGCTCGGTCGGGACTTTCGTATCCTCCTGCCACCTGACCATTTCCCGGATCGTGGCTTCGTTCTCAAAGATTTTCTGACAGCACGGTTCACTGCACTGAAAAAGTCCATAATCGCCCTGGGTGTAGAACAGCCGCCTTCATCGAACCGCTTACATTCTTATAGCCTTTAAGGAGCGTTTTTAGTTCGGCGGTACGCTCATCAATAACGTGCTGGCAATTGTTTTTCGATATAATATCAGTCAGGACATCGCGCCGGCGGCTACCTGGAACACATCGCGAAAGAGCTTCTTTGAGAGCATCTAACAGCATAAGTCGAATTTCATTGGGGAAAAACTCATCTTCATCGCCAAAGTACAAGACCGGTAAATCATCCATACCCGCATTTTTCCGGGCTTCTTCCGTATTATCAGGATCTGGAAAAGCTGTATCATTTTAAGGCGGCGGTGATTCCAACAAAGATCTACGGAACTGTGGACGCGAAAGGAATGCTGGAACTGATCCGCAGGATGCGGGAGGAAGAAACCGGAAACGGTGAATAGCAGGCCGGAGAAAGAACATGTCTGCCCCGGTCCGCAGTGTGAAAACGGAAGATACCACCGGGTATTTTCCTGGTTTCGCACTGCGGGCCGGGGCAAAAACTATATGTCCGGGCCGGAGTGCGCGGTGGGAACGGTCTGCGGTGATTGTATGAAAACGTCGTATATTCTGTACAAAAAGACATGGCAGCAGAACAGAAGTTTTGGAATCAAATATCGAAATGAACAAAAAAATAAAAAAACAAAAAAAGAAACGAAAATATATTGACAAAATCAAAAACGATTGCTATTATGTATCCATAGCAAAAATACGACAGGAGACGGTACGGGATGACCGTGTGCTCCGAAAAAGGGGGAAAAGCTGTGCTGCGGGAATTTGTGGAGAAAAATCACTATCTGTTTGCCCCGGGCGCGAAGGACTGGCAGGAAGCCGTCCGGATGAGCTGCAGGCCGCTGGAGGCGGACGGGACGGTGGGGGCCGGCTATGCGCAGGAGATTATTGACTGCGTGGAAAAGTACGGGCCGTATATTACGATCATGCCGGGCGTCGCGATCCCCCATTCACAGGAGGGCGGCGTTTCCGTCTACAAAACGGCGATCAGTTTTATGAAGCTGGAAGAGCCGGTGTCCTTTGATCCGGAGGATCCGGAAAAGGACGCCCAGCTGTTTTTTACGCTGGCGTCCTGCGACCCGGATCAGCACCTTGACAATATGATGCGGTTTTCCGAGATCATGATGAACGAGGACGTGGTAGAGGCGTTGTTTCAGGCGTCCTGCCCGGAGGATCTGCTGGAGATCCAGCGGAAATATCTGGATCCGTAACGGGATCCGGAGCGAAAATCCCCGATAATTGTCTTTCTGACCGACACTTTTGCGGGCCCTGAAAATGTCGGGAAGAGAAGGAGAATTATACATGAACCACACGAAAGGAGGAATGAAAAATGAGCGGTGTTTTCGTGGAGAATATGACATGGAAGGAAGCGGAGGTCAGAATGCGGGAAGCAAGGGCGGTGATCCTGCCTTTGGGTTCTACGGAACAGCATGGCTACCACATGACGGTAAACGTGGATAACATTGTGGCATCAAAGGTTTCCGCAATGCTGGCCGAGCGGACAGACTGTGTAGTGCTGCCGACGCTGCCCTATGGTCAGGTCTGGTCGGCAAAGGATTTTCCGGCCACCATATCCCTGCGGGAGAAGACCTACATTGAACTGATCAAGGATATTGTAATCAGTCTGGAGAAAAAAGGCTGCAAAAATGTGATCCTGTTCTCCGGGCATTGGGGAAATGTAGCGCCCTGCAAGATCGCGGCCAGAGAGCTGCTGGACGAGCACGGCTATCAGAACGTGTACCATTTGAGTTACATGGATCTGAAAAAGAACGGCGAAGGCATTATGGAAACGGAGCTGTGGAACGGAAGCGGATTCCATGCGGCTGAGATCGAGACCTCGATCCTGCTGCATATTCAGCCCGAAAGTGTGAACATGGAAAAGGCCGTGTGCGACTATCCGCCCATCCCGCCGGATGCGGACATCCGTCCGATCCCGTGGATCCGGTTCGCGGAGACCGGAATCTTCGGTGACGCATCCAAGGCGACGGCGGAAAAGGGAGAGAAATTCCTGAACAACTGGCTGCGCCAACTGTGTACCCTGATCACAGATAACATTCATTAAAACCAATAAAATGTTATGAAAGATTCTTCAGGCCAACCGGGACGCCTATTTCTTCGCGGCAAACCTGTAAATACGGAGGCAAACTATGAAAGAATTTTCCTATGTTGTAAAGGATCCTCTTGGAATTCACGCAAGACCAGGTGGAATGATTGCCCGAATTGCCAAGAAATATGAAAACACTGCGGTCTGTATCTGTAAAGGTGAAAAAACCGCAGTGGCCTCCCAGTTGATCCGGCTGATCAGCCTGGGAATCCACAACGGGGATTCCGTCGTGGTGCAGGCCGATGGCCCGGAAGAAGATGCCGCCATTGAGGAACTGCACAAGTTTTTTGAAGAGAACCTGTGAGGTTTTGGCGTGAAAGGATACACTATGCAGCAAGTATTCGGGACAAAAGCCTCCGGCGGAATTGCAATGGGCAGACTGCATGTGATCGCCCACACCCTGCCCCAGACGGGGCAGCGTGCAGGAGAGCCGGCACAGGAGCGAGCCAATTATTTTGCCGCAAAAAAGAAAGCCGTCTGGCAGCTGGAATCATTGGCGCAATCCTGCCGGGAACAGGAAAACGATGTGGCTGCGGATGTGCTGGAAGCCCAGAGTATGATGCTGGAGGGGGACGATTTTGACGCCGCAGTAACAGAGAAAATCGACGGAGGCGTTTCTGCCGTAACCGCGTTGGAGCAAACAGGAGAAGAGTTTTACCAGATTTTCGCTGCAATGGATGAAGCGTACTATCGGGAACGGGCAGAGGATATGCACAATATCTCCCGGTACGTGATTGAAGCACTCCAGGGCGGCGGAGAAGAGAAATTCCACCTTGAGGAACCGTCGATTATCTGGGCAGAAGATTTGGCCCCCTCGGAAACCGTACGATTGAAGCGGGAGATGGTTCTGGGCTTTATCACGGAAAAAGGTTCCACCAACGGTCATACAGCAATTTTGGCCAGGGGAATGGGGATCCCGATGATCTGCTGTGCTCACGGCGAAACCGGAACGCCGCAGGAGGGGATCCTTGCAATCCTGGACGGGGAGACAGGCTGTGCAATTCTTGACCCTGATGCACCGACCAGGCGCATTTACCGGGAAAAACTGGAAGCCCAGAAGACACACCGTGAGGAGCTGGAACAGCTGATCGACGCAGAGGATATCACTCTGGACGGGCAGAAGCTTAAGCTTTACTGCAACATTGGCAGTGAGCAGGATGTTCCGGCCGTTCTGGCAAACGGCGGCCGGGGTGTGGGGCTTATGCGCACAGAGTTTCTCTACATTGGCTCCAATCACTTCCCCACAGAGGAAGAGCAGTTTGGCAGGTACAAGGCGGTCACAGAAGCCATGGGTGAAAAGCCTGTGATTATCCGTACCCTGGATATTGGCGCCGACAAGAGCGCCGACTATTTTGGACTTGAAAAGGAAGAAAATCCGGCGCTGGGCTTACGGGCGATTCGTATCTGCCTGACGCGTCCGGAGCTATTCCGTACCCAGCTCCGGGCGATTTACCGGGCTTCGGCTTTTGGGAATCTGAATATCATGTTCCCTATGGTCACGTCCCGCTGGGAGGTGGAAGCATGTCTTGACATGTGCCGCCAGGTCAGGGAAGAATTGGAAGCGGAACATATCCCTGTGGCGGCGCGGGTTCCCTTGGGAATCATGGTGGAGACCCCTGCCGCAGTATTGATGGCTGAGGAACTGGCCGGGATGGTAGATTTCTTTTCCATCGGCACCAATGATTTAACCCAGTATATGCTGGCCTGTGACCGGCAGTCCAATGCTTTGAATCGATTCAATGATCCTCACAATCCGGCGGTACTGCGCGCCATTGAAATGACTGTCCGCAGTGCGCACAATCAGGGGAAATGGGTAGGCATTTGCGGCGAACTGGGCAGTGACCGGGAATTGCTGAATTGGTTTCTAAAGATCGGCGTGGATGAGCTGTCGGTGGCTCCAGACAATGTGCTGCCCATTCGGAGACAGCTGCGGGAACTGAATTTACAAAATCAATCGTAAAGACTAACTATTAAAAGTCAAGACCTAATTTAGCGGTGGTGGTGCGAAATGAATACCTCCGGTATGTTTTCTCGATGCTGATTCCACAGGACGCTTTACTCTTGTAACCTTGTTCCACATAAACCGTCTGGCGGTATCTAACTGATTAATAATACTGTAAATGGCTGTGGTTGGAGCCTTTCAGGAACCGTCTTGCGGTAGGCGCAATGTACCGATCCACAGCATCCTCTACAGTGTAGCAAATGTCCTTGGAGAGGGACACTAATAACTACTACTCTATAATACAAGGAGTGTATGAGACTACTTCGGCACGAATGGTCTTCATACAAAAAGAAAATGGGGATTTTGTTAAGTATCGCGAATGTTCTGAAAATGATTTTCGGGCAGATCGAACTGGTTCTGGCCATTGTGGTTCTGATTGGCCTGCTGCTCCAGAAGAAGAAGCCCATTGACGTTGTTCTGGGCGTTGTCAAGGCATACATCGGCGTCCTGATCCTGAAGCAGGGCTCCACGCTGCTTCAGGCACCCTATAAACCGGTCATGGAGATGGTGAAGTCTGCCTTCGGCATCAGCGGCGTGATCACCGAGAACTACTCCGGCATGGCTGCCATCAACACGGCGATCCCGGAGCTGGTGACAATCGTGCCCCTGGTCATGCTGTTCGGCTTCCTGATCAACATCATGCTGGCCAAGTTCGGCCCCCTGAAGGTTGTATTCCTGACAGCCCATACGATGCTCGCCTTTGCGACCCTGAGCGTATGGATGGTACACTGGTTCTTCGGCGTGGAAGGCCCCGTCCTTCTGATCGTGTGCTCTATCTTCTGCGGCGTTTTCTGGACGGTTATGCCCGCATGGACCTATAAGTATTCCAAGCCCTTTGTCGGCAGCGGCTTTACGCTGGGCCATATTTCCGGTATGTCCGCTGTGATCAGCTCCCGGATCGGCATGCTTCTGAGCAAGTACGACAAGAATCATCCCGTACTCCATGACGAAGATGACGACGCGGAAGAGAAGGCCGGTAAGCTGTCCTCTCTTACGAAGCTGTTCAATGATTCCACGGTCGTTACCTGCCTGCTGATGACTGTCGTCCTGATGGTTGGATGTCTCGTTGCCGGTAAGGACGCCATCGTGGCGGCCGCCGGAAACACCAACTGGGTCATCTGGATGCTGGAGCTTGGCGGCCAGTTCACCGTCGGTATCGTGGTTCTGCTGACCGGCGTCCGCATGATGATCGCGGAGCTTGTTCCCGCCTTCAAGGGAATTTCCGACAAGCTGGTGCCCGGCGCCGTTCCCTCCGTGGATATGCCCGTGTTCTTCCCCCTGGCTCCCTTCTCCGCAATCCTTGGTTTTCTGGGCGCGTTTCTGGGTGAGTTCATCGGTTTCTTTATCCTGATGGCGGTGGGATCTCCCGTCCTCATGATCCCCGGCATCATTGCCACCTTCTTTGACGGCGGCGTTGCGGGCGTGTTTGGCTTCAAGTATGGCGGAAAGAAATCCGCGTTCATTTCCGGCCTTGCGGTTGGCCTGATCCAGATTCTCGGCGGCGTGATCTTTACGATGACGACGGGACTGGATACGCTGGGCGCGACTTACGGCAATACGGACTTCGGCTCTTCCATGATGCTGCTGTCCCTGCTGATGAAGCTTCTGGGCAATGTCTGGTTCTTCCTTGTCCTTGTGGCGGCGATCTACGTTCTGGCTTCCGTGCTGCTGAAGAAGCAGTTTGCAGAAGAAGCGTAACGATCGCGAAAACAGGCATTCCGCCGCACTGCCGTGGGAAAAACGAAATTTGTTGTGACAACATCTTTTCCGTGTGATATAATTTTCCCGGATATACTGAGGAGTTTGCTTTTCAAAAATACATTTGGGAGGAAGTTTACTTATGATCGCGGAAGAAAGACGAAAAATCATACTGGAAAAGATCAAAAGCAATAATTCCGTTTCCGTACAGGAACTGGCTAAAGAGTTCGGAATTACGGATGCGACGATCCGCAGAGATCTGGACATGCTGGATCAGCAGGGGCTGGTCAAGCGGTCCCACGGCGGTGCGGTCATTGTGAGTCAGAATGTCGGCGTGGAATCTGAGTTTGAAGTCCGGAAGGATCAGGAAATGGCTGCCAAAGAGCGGATCGGCAGGAGAGCGGCGGCCATGGTTTCTCCTGGAGACTGTATCGGTATCGATATTGGTACGACGACCTATGAAATGTCCAGATTTCTGAAAAAGGCGGACGATATTACGGTCGTAACGGCATCCATCCCGGTGATCAATGAGCTGATCCCGTCGAAAAATATCAATGTGATCTGCACAGGCGGCGAACTGTCGCGGAAGGATAAATCCCTGATCGGCCACAATGCCATCAGGACGATTCACGAATATATTCTGGATAAGGTATTTGTTGGGGTAGCGGGTATTTCCTTTGACTGCGGTCTAACGCTGTACAATATGAACGATACGCTGGTAAAGCGGGAGCTGATCAAGCGGGCCAGAGAGGTCATTGTTCTGGCGGATTCCTCCAAGATCGGTCTGACAAGACACGCGTTTTTCTGCGAGCTGAAGGAGATCGATAAGCTTATCACGGACGCAGGAATCAGTGATAAGGACAAGCAGCAGTTGGAGGCGTTTGGAATCGAGGTCCTGGTTGTGGACGGTTCCAAGGGCGAGTGACAGATAAGCAAAGGGGTGCAATATGTTAAAAGTAAATACAGTCTGCATCAATGGGATGGGCTCCAGCCTCATCCTGAAAATGACCGTAGAGAAAGCGTTCAAGGAGTTGGGGGTCGAGGCTGCCGTCGAGCACATCGATGCCGGACAGTTTAAGGGCTGCCATCCGGATGTGTGCATCACGACGCCGACTCTGGCAAAGAATATCGGCGAGCGTCCGGGAATGATTCTTATCACTACGAAGAATTTCACGGACAAGAACGCCATGAAAGAGAAGCTGAAGGAAGCACTGAACCTGTAAAAAACCCGTATCCGCCCATTCGGCGGAAGGATTCCTGCCTTTGCCCCATATAAGAGCCCTTCCTGTCCGGAATTTCTCTTCCCGGCGGCCGTTTCCGCCCAGAAGACCGACGACCCTTTCCTGTCCGGAATGTCCTGCATTTCACCGGAGGAAAGGGACTTTTACGAAGGAATTACTATGATGAAACAAAACAAAACATGGCTTACAGAGATCTTCGGCGAGAAAAAACCGGTGATCGGACTGGTACATATCCGTGCGCTGCCGGGGACGATCTGCTTCCAGAAGGAGACAGGGTTGTCCGATGTGGTCGCGCGGGCGCGGCAGGATTATGACAGTTTGGTCAGCGGCGGCATCGACTCCGTGGTTTTCTGCAACGAATTTGATAAGCCGTACTCCAAATGCGTCGGGCCACATATCGTTGCGTCCATGACCGCGATCATCAACAAGGTCCTTGAGGGCAACCGGGTCGTTCCCTTTGGCGTGGATGTGCAGTGGGATCCCAAAGCGGCGCTGGCGATCGCCATGGCTACGGGCGGAAGCTATATCCGCGGCATCGTGTGCGGAGCCTACTGTGGGGATCTGGGCCTGCTGATTCCGAATCCCGAGGAGATTGCCCAGTACCGCAATCAGATCGGCGCAGGGAACGTAAAGATCCTGACGAATCTGCTGCCGGAGTTTTCCGCGGCGCTGGACAGCCGTCCGCTGACGCTGCGGGCCCAGACGGCAATCAAGAGCAGTCTGGTGGACGGGCTGTGTGTTTCCGGCTTTATGGCCGGAGGGGATGCACCCTATGAGCAGCTGATTGACGTAAAAAAAGCGGTCGGGGACTTCCCGGTCGTTGCAAACACCGGCGTGAAATTTGATAATGTCCGCAGAATTCTGGAGATTGCGGACGCCTGCTGTGTTGCCACCTGTCTCAAGGTGGACGGCAACGCGAATAACCCCATTGACGTAAACAATGTCAGAAAAATGATGGCATGTGCCACGGAAGGAAAGGATTGACTGCTATGCAATACATTCAGACGGTATTGGGAACCATTAAGCCGGAGGAACTGGGCGTTACCGATTATCATGATCATCTGATCACCATCGGCGGCGGCGAGGAGAAGGCGGACCGTGACCTTCGTCTTGATCGTGTCGATTACGCCATTGAGGCCATGCGGTCCTTCAAGCAGCACGGCGGTGACGCACTGGTGGATATGAATCCTATTGACTGCGGACGTCAGATCGAAATGCTGAAGGAGATCGCCGAGGCTTCCGGGGTCCATATCATCGCCTGCACCGGCTTCCAGCGGTCGATCTATTACGATGCGGAGCACTGGGTCAACAAGTACCCTGTGGAAGAAGTCGCCCGGCTGATTGCGGAAGAAGTTGAGATCGGTGTGGAGATCAACAATTATAACGGTCCCATTGTGACCCGCAGCACCGCAAAGGCCGGCGTCATCAAGTTCGCGACCCATTACAATATGATCAAGCCCATGGAGCGCAAGGTCATTCAGGCGGCCTGCATGGCCTCCCTCCGGACCGGCGCGCCTATCAGCACCCACACCGAGCGGGGCACCATGGGACTGGAAGCAATTGAGCTGGTAAAGAGCTACGGCGTGGATCCCGTTCGGGTGACGCTGGGACATGTGGATCGGAATCCGGATCTGGAATATCACAAGAAGATGGCCGCACAGGGCGTTACGCTGGGCTATGACGGACCCTCCAGAGCAAAATACTGGCCGGATTCCGTGCTGATCGAGCTGATCAAGGGCATGTGCGATGCCGGCTATGCGGATCATATCATGCTGGGCGGAGATAACGGTCGGGCCAGCATGTGGAAAGAGTATTACGGCGCCTATGGTCATAACTATATTCTGGATATTTTTGTGCCGCGCCTGAGAGAAGCCGGTATTTCCGAAACCAACATTGAAAAAATGCTGGTCAAGAATCCGGCAAGACAGTTCTCCATCGAGAAATAAAGAAATAACGGAGGAAACCTGTATATGAGTTGGCTGAAAGAAGTGCTTGGAACGGAGAAGGCGATCATCGCCATGTGCCACTTCCAGGCCATGCCCGGAGACCCCCATTACGATGCCGGAAAGGGCATGCGCTGGGTCGTCGAAAAAGCAAAAGAAGATCTGTGTGCCCTTCAGGAGGGCGGTGTGGATGCCGTTATGTTCAGTAACGAGTTCAGCCTGCCGTACCTGACGAAGGTCAGGACGGAGACCACCGCTGCGATGGCAAACGTCATCGGAGAGCTGAAGCAGTATCTGTCCATTCCCTTCGGTGTGAACGTGCTGTGGGATCCCATGGCCTCGCTGGATCTTGCCGCCGCTACGGATGCGAAGTTCATCCGCGAGATTATGAGCGGCGTATACGCCAGTGATTTTGGCCTGTGGAATACGAATTGCGGAGAAGTGGCACGGCATCGGGCGGAGCTGAAGCGAGACGACCTGAAGCTGCTGTTCAATATTGTTCCGGAAGCTGCCCAGTATCTGACGAATCGGGATATCCGCAGCATTGCCAAGACCACTGTGTTCAACTGCCGTCCGGATGGCATCTGCGTCTCCGGCGCCACTGCGGGAAGTGCGACGGATATGAGCGTGCTGGCCGCAGTAAAGGAAACGATCCCCGATACTGTTGTGCTGGCCAATACGGGATGCAGAAAGGAAACCATCGAGAGCATTCTGAAAATTGCCGACGCCGCGGTGGTGGGCACTACCTTCAAGTATGACGGAAAATTTGAAAACCAGACCGATGTCCGCCGGGTAAAGGAGTTTATGGACGTCGTAAAGGCCTTCCGCAGTTCCGTTGTTTGACCTCTCTCTTCATAAGGGAACCCCCGGATGTCTGCCGCTGCGGCAGATATCCGGGGGTTCCGCACTTGTTATTCCGTTCGGCGCGGGAATCTCTGCGCCGAACGGTTTGAAAAATTATGGCTCTATGTCAATAGTTGGGGTAGAGACAAAACAAGAGATGATAGATCGTGTTGGAGAGAAAAGCTCCGGTACGATTTTTATGTATAGCAGAAAAGGATTCTCTTTCTGAAATTGGAGAAATTCCGCATACCAAAGCAGACACGCTTCAGAACCTTTGTTTTGTTGTTGCAGCCCTCAATGAAGCCATTGGACCATGGGACATCCATGGAGTTCAGGATTTCTTGGAACCAGTTGTGATATGCTTTGATGCAGTCGTCGAATTCAGGCAAATCCATGACTTCAACGGCTGTGAGCCAGTTGAGTATTCCGCGTGAGATTGAGCACCTCGACCGCTCAAATTGAGCATCCATTCCGGCGGGCTTGAGCACCCTCGTCGCCGTCGTTGCGCACTACGGTAAAATGTAGATATGCACCGTATTTTGCGGTGTAAATATCTGCAAGGAGGTCACCTGTATGACCAATTACCGTGAGATGTATAGGTAGTGTCAAGAGCTATGCGCAAAATTGATTACGGCTCTGGTAGAAATCTATTACAGGGGGCGGCTTAACCGCC
>CAKTKC010000025.1 GCA_934569225.1 uncultured Oscillospiraceae bacterium
AGTTGCTATCCGATGACCTCAAAAACAAATTGTACTACGATGGTTTTCAAAAAATGCTGTATCACTACTCGCACCATCAAAAGTGATCCGAACCCATTCTCAACAGGAGATGGGTTCGGGTTTTCTTTAACCCCAAAAACGCCGGCACTCAGCCAAAGCTGAATGCCGGCGTTTTTTCGCAAGCCATCGTTTTCAAAAATTACACAGTATGATACCACACAGAGAAGACCTCCTGCCGGCCGGGCTGCAGACGCAGAAGTCCGTGCCCGGAGTTCAGGCAGTTGACCGCACCGCACTGGGGCTCCACACTGATAAACCCCTTTGTGCCGTCCCCGTTCCACAGCTGCCACTGGTTGAAATTATCTGACACGGTATACATGATTTCTCCCAGCTGAGCGGTGTTCCCGTCGGACGTGAAAAAACCGGTAATGGGCTTTCCCTGAGGGAAGCCATGAATCCGAAAGTTCTCCTCCTCCGGTGTCAGATTCACCAGCTCCCCGGTCGGAATATGGCAGTTGTTTTTCAGCCACTTCTGCTGGATCGGCACACAGAACCAGTCCGGCGCCACAAAGTTGGTATGCAGGCCGAAGGCCAAAGGCATATCGGTCTTCCCGGTATTTTCAAAGATAAAGTCCTGATGATAACCTGTTTCGTCCAGATAATAGTGGGTCGTCACCAGAAACGGGAACGGAAAAATTTCGCCAATGTTGCGGTAAACCGCTTTCACGGACGATTTCGTCTTTTCCTCCACCCGGAACTGAGACGCACGAAGCTGACCATGGATATTGTTCTGATACCGCGGCTCATTCAAAGGCAGATAGTATGCCTGTCCGTCAAAGCGAAACGTCGCACGCTCCGTGCGATTCGGCGGCACCAGCAGCGGAGAACCGTAGCTTGCCGTGCCCGAAAAAAGCATGTCCAGATTCTCCGGATAGCGCAGGATCTGCTTGTCATTATGGCTCAGGCGGATGGTGTTCATTCCGCACTGCGGCGCGATCACCGCCTCCCACCCAAAGCCGGAAAGGGTAATCATATTCTTTTCCTTCATATAACGCCCTTCCTCCGTTAATATTTTAATTTCTCCATGCTCTTTTCTATCTGCAAAGATCTCGCTCCGGCTGTGCGCATGGCAATAAAGGTATAAATGGAATCCGCGATGGTCAGCGCCGCCACACGGGAGGCAATGGAGACCACCCGGTACTTTGTCTCCCTGGAATTCGTGGTCAGGCTGACATTTGCCAGCTTGGACAGGGGATTTTTTCCGGCGCTGGTGAGGGAGATCACCTTAGCTCCCCGCTTTTTGGCGACCTGGGTGCTGTCCACGATGCAGCGGGAACTGCCGGAGTGGCTGACCGCAAAAACCACGTCCCGGTCATCCAGATAATTACAGGTGATCACCTGAAGATGGGGGTCTGTATACACCGAGGCATCCAGCCCGAGGCGCAGCAGCTTATGATGCAGATCCATTGCCACCGCCGCGGAACCGCCCAGGCCGAAAATCACGATTTTTCTGGCATTCATCAGCGTCTGCGCCGCCGCCTCCAGATCGCCCGGATCCAGCATGTCCCGGGTGAACCGCAGGGCAAACACCGCACTCTGGAAAACCTTGTCCCGCACCTCCAGCATACTGTCTTCGGCGTTGATCTCCTCATGAATGATCTCGTTGGGAGATACGGTTGACTGCGCCAGGGTCAGCTTCAGCTCCTCATAGCCGCTGAATCCGAGCTTTTTATAGGTACGCACCACCGTCGGGTCGGATACCCCGCAGGCATCTGCCAGAGCGGCCACCGACAGGTCGATGATCGTCTCCGGATTGTCCTGGATAAAAGCTGCCACTTTCCGCTCCGATCTGCTCAGATTGGGGAGCGTATTCTCAATTCTCAGTAAAAACGCCGCCAGCGAAGTTTCCTGTACCGCCATAGTGCATTCCTTCCTGCCGGCTGGAACCGGCTGCTTCAGATGAGCCGATTATAGCATATTCTTTCAAAAAAAGGAAGCGCTCAGCGGATTTTCCCCAACGGTTTGCCGAAAAATTTTTTAAAATCGAGCATACCGCCCCGGGCAGTGCCCGCCTTGCGGAAGCGCTTGCCGCTCTTTTTTTGCAGCTGTGTCTTCCACGCCTCCGGGTCAGCCAGAGAAGTGCGCTCCACCATATAGCCGGACTGCCGGTTCAGAAACAGATAAAAATAGTTCCGATCCTCGAACAGTGCGTACAGGTCTTTGTATGCTACCGTTTTCTTATGTCCGCCGCTGCTGACCCGGAAATCGTCCGAGCGAAACTGATAGCTGGTATAGGGCGGCGTTCCCACGGCGGCAGCCACGAGCTTATCCGCTCTGTGTGCAGCGGGCAGATTCTGGTTCAGGAGCAGCCAGCAGCCCGGAAGCATCAGAAGGCAGAACAGGAGAACATTGTCGCTGTGCTGCGCTGCAAAAATAACGCAGACGCCCCCCATCAGCAGCCAGATCAGCCGAAGTCCCGGCCGGAAAGCCCGATACTGCAAATCGGACAGCCGGCGGATGGTCTCCGGCGTATGCATCATTTTTCCGGTAAATTCCATGTTATACTCCTGTTCTGCCGTTCCGGCGCTTACCGTGCCGAAAAATTGTTGATCGCGTCCACGTGCGCCCGGGCCAGCGCTTCTATCCCGTCGTAATCCCCGGCCGCCAGCAGCTTCCGATCCACGATGCTCACGCCGGTTCCCACCGCGCTGACTCCCTGCGCCAGAAACTGCGGAATGGTCTGGGGATTCACACCGCCGCTGGCCAGCAGCGGGATATGGGGCAGCGGCCCGCGCAGATTCCAGATGTAGTGATAGCCCAGGTCATCCGCCGGAAAAAGCTTGACGATGTCCGCCCCGGCATTCCAGGCCGCCACGATCTCGCTGGGGGTCATGGCTCCGGGAGCGGAGACCATCCCCAGCTGTCTGGTCAGACGGATCACATCGGCGTCCGCATTGGGGGAAAGAATGAATTCCGCTCCTGCCTCCCGGGCGGCACGTGCCTGGCCGCAGGACAAAACCGTACCGGCGCCCAGACAGAGCACGTCTCCCACCGCGCATCGGATCCGTTCAATGCTGCGGGCATAGTCTGCCGCCGGATCCTGGGACTGCTGGTCAAAGGTCACTTCCAGCAGCCTGACACCGCCCCGAACCAGAGCCTCGGCCGCCTGTCCGATCTGGTCGAACGGAACCTTCCGGAAAATCACGACCAGCTTTTTGTCCAGCAGAAGTTGTTTGACTTCCTCATGATTCATAACGCATTCCTCACTCAAACCGTTTGTCTTCCAGTCCCTTGAAATAGTACTCGCAGTCACCCTTCGGGCGGATATCCGTTACCGCGCCGGTATAGTGCCGCAGAACCCGGGGGGTATACGGCCGCTTCAGCACCTCTTCCACGTTTACGTCGATGCCCAGACCGGGCTTGTCCGGCACCAGGATGCAGCCGTCCTCATAGACCACCTCTTCATTGGTGATCGCTTTGCGGAAGTGTCCGTCGGTCAGCATGATCTCGTGGATATGGAAGTTTGGCACTGTGGACGCCAGCTGTAGAATGGCAGCGTTGGAGATGGGGCCGCTGGGATTGTGGAAGCTGACGGGAATATGCTTTGCTTCCGCCATGGCCGCCACCTTCTTGCCCTCCAGCAGACCGCCTACGTGGAACACGTCCGGCTGGAGGAAGTCCACCGCGTTCTTGTTCAGCAGCTCCTGGCAATGGTGCTTTCCGTAGCAGCGCTCGCCTGCCGCAATGGGGACAGCGGCATGGTCACGCACCCAGGCCGTGGAATCATAGTTATCCGGAGGGCAGGGCTCCTCCATGAATTTCACCTTGAACTGCGCCAGCTCTTTGGAAATCTCCACGGCGGTGGTGGGATTGAACCGGCCGTGACACTCGATCAGCAGCTCCACATTGGGGCCGACCGCATCCCGGACGGCGCTTACGATGGCGACGGTCTTCTCCATCTGCTCTTTCTCAATGGTCATATAGGACTTTCCGAAGGGATCCCACTTCAGTGCTTTGATTCCCAGCGCCACGGTCTGCTTGGCCTTTGCGGCGAACTCTTCCGGCTCCCGCGCCCGGATAAACCAGGCGTTGGCATACATGGGCACCCGATCCCGGATCTTTCCGCCGAAGAATGTGGAAACCGGGGTGTTGAAATACTTACCGGCAATGTCCCACAGTGCGATCTCAATGCCGCTGATGGCGCTCATCAGTACGGGGCCGCCCTTCCAGTACATGTCCCGGTAAACCTCAAACAGAAATTTCTCAATTTCCAGAGGGTTTCTGCCCACGACCATCCGCTTCAGGTCTTTGATCATGCCCTCCAGGGCATTTTCGTTGGTGCCCAGGCTTGCCTCGCCCCAGCCGTACAGCCCCTCGTCTGTCTCTACCTTCACAAAGCCCCAGTTGGTGCGGTAGGCGTCCAGTGTGTAGATTTTTACATCCGAAATTTTCATTTATATCCTCTCTTTTTGCAGACGTCATGTTTTTTGGTATGCCAGCAGACAGGCCAGTACGCCGGAGTCCACATCCAGCTCTGTTCCGGTCACGGTCTTCGCCTGATCGGAGGCCATAAAATACACGGCGTTGGCAATGTCCTCGCCGGTGGACTCAATGCCCAGCGGCCAGTTTGCCCTCCGTGCCGCCTCCTGCTCCGGGGTAAATCCATCCCATCGATCCGTCCGGATCGCGCCGGGAACCACCTGATTGACCCGGATGTGGTACTGCCCCAGCTCATAGGCCAGATTGTGCACCATGGACGCAACAGCGCCCTTGGAAATGGCGTAGGCCGTCCGCCCGGAGATAGCGCCCCGGTAATGGACGGAGCCGATCAGGACGATGGCGCCGCCGCCCTGGGAAACCATCATCTTCGCCGCCTCCTGGCTGCAAAAGAAATTGCCCCGGGTGTTTACATTCATCACGCCGTCAAACTGCTCCTGGGTGATTTCCAGCGCCGAGGACCCCAGCCCCAGATTGGCGCTGTTCCCCACAAATACGTCCAGCCTCCCGAACGTCTCTTTCACGTCCGCAAATACCCGGCGGATATCCTCCACACTTTCCAGATTCAGGCCATAGCCCTTGGCCTGAACGCCATAGGCTTCGGATATCTCCGCAGCGGCTCGTGCCGCGTCACCGGCTCTCCGGCTGGTGACGCAGACATGATAGCCCTCCTCGGCAAAACGCCTGGCGATGGCGTAGCCGCTGTTTTTTGTTGCGCCGGTTACAAGTACAACCGGTCTTTCCAATCACATCGCCCCTTTCAACAGGCTGTCTAAGTCCAATTGTTCATAGATTTCCGCCCGAACTCCCCGGAGCTTCCGCTCCCGGCAGGCAAGCAGGAATTCCTCCGGGTCGTCGGAAAATCTGGCAAATAGCCCCCAATGGGTGGGAATGGACAGTTTTGCTCCCACGTCCTGCGCCAGTCTCGCGGCGTCCGTGCCGTTCATGTTGTTTCCCTGGCCGTTGACCACGGTGATCAGCACGTCCACAGGCTCCCCCACCTGCCGGGCAAGCTCCCGGCTGTACAGGGTATCGCCGGTGATGTAGAGGGTCAACCCCTCGCAGTGAATCACAAAACCGACAGCCGTGGGGTCTGAATGGAACGCCTGAACCGCGCGGAAACGCAGATTCCCCACAGACCATTCCGTCCCCGGCATCATCTGGACATAATTATGAGAGCCGCCCACCGCCTTCCTGGCCTTTTCCCAGGCATTGCTCCCGGCAAGAACCGGGATGGGGTGTTCCTCATGCAGCAGCGCTTTCAGGCTGGGGATATCCAGATGATCCGAGTGGTCATGGGTCAGCAGGATCACGTCCGGCCTGCACGCCAGATATTCCGGGCGCAGAGGCACCAATCGTCTGTAATCCTCACCTACGCGCGCATAGATGCTGTCCGTCAGATAGGGATCCACCATTACGGAAGCCCGGTCGGTCTCGATCCAGAGTCCCAGCTGACCCAGCCATGTTATTTTCATCTCGGCTTCTCCTTAGCCGTACAGCACCGCAGGCAGCCAGGTGCTGAACCAGGGTACCAGCGCATACAGAACCGCGCAGCCTACCATCAGCACCAGGAACGGGAAGCTGGCCTTCACCAGCCGCTCCAGTTTCATATCCAGCAGGCTGGAAACCTGATACAGAACGATGCCGAAGGGAGGCGACATGTTGCCGATACCCAGGGTAAAGACCATGACCATACCAAAATGGATCAGATCGATATTCAGCGCCGAGGCGATGGGCACCAGCAGCGGCGTCATAATGGTCAGACCGGAGGTCATGAACATGCCCATGATCAGCAGGATCAGCACGACCAGCAGCGTAAAGCCGGTTGCAGAAATGCCGGACTGGACGATCAGCTGCGCCAGCATGTTGGGGATCCGTTCTGCATTCATCCAGTAGGACATGGCGACGGCGCCGCAGATGGTCATCATGACGGTAGCGGTTCCCAGGAAGGACTCCTTCAGGATCGGCCACAGATGCTCCGGCTTCAGTTCCTTGTAGACAAATGCGCCGATGATCAGAGCGTACACCGCGCAGAACGCACCGGCCTCATTGGCGGAGAACACGCCGCTGCGCAGAGCCATCAGCAGGCCGAAGGGAATGATCAGCGCCCAGAAGCCATCCAGCATCAGTTTGCCGATCTCCTTCAGGGAAGCCATCTTCTCCCGGCTGCCCTTGTAGCCGTGCTTCTTGGAGATCACGTAGACCAGAATCATCATCAGAGCGGCCGTCAGGAAACCGGGGAGGTAGCCTGCGGCAAACATTCTGCCAACGGATACTTCCGCCAGCATGGCATAGACGATCAGACCCATTCCGGGAGGAATGATGGGGGTGATCAGAGAGGACGCCAGAGTGACGGCAGCGGAGAAATCCTTGCTGTAGCCCTTGCGCACCATTTCCGGCACCAGGATCTTGCACTCCATGGCCGCGTCAGCCGCAGCGGAACCGGAGATGCCGCCCATAAACACGGACAGCAGTACATTCACGTGACCCAGGCCGCCGGTGACATGGCCGATCAGAGCGTCGGCAAGATCCAGCAGTCGTTTGGAAATGCCGGAGTAATTCATAATTGCGCCGGCGGTTACGAAATAGGGAATTGCCAGATAGGACGTAGTCTCCATGGTGGCGACCAATCTCTGAATTGCGGTACCGGCGGCAAAGCCAAAATTGTTCAGTCCCATAAAATAAGGAAGAACACCGGCAAACATGGCGATCCAGACCGGTACATTGCAGAACATCAGAACGATGATGCAGATTACAGGGACAACAATGGCCAGATTCATGCTCTTTCTCCTTCCTCAGGTTCTTTCCGGAAATTTTTGAACAGTTCAATGGTGTGCTCCAGCTCATAAATCGCCATAAACGCGAAGCCGAGCACTGCGGACAGGTCATACCATACGTAGGAAATCTTCGTATTGGGCATGATCTTACCGCCTACGTTTTTCATCAGGCTGACAGCCAGCACCGTAGCCAGCGCCAGCACGACGAGGGTGATCACGTGGGTGATCAATTCAATTGTCTTCCTTACCTTCGTCGGGAACTTGTTGACAAGCGCGTCAATTCCGTAGTGCATTTTCCGGCGGTAAGCCGCGGCAGAGCCGCAGAAGACCACATAGGCAAAGCACAGGGTATTCACGTCCGTGCCGGGATTCCAGGTATACTTAATAAAGTATCGGGTCAGACCGTTGATAACGCTGATCAGAACGCTGGCGCTCAGCGCGACAGCCGCAATGATTTCCATTGGGTTCCGAACGATCCACTTCAGGGCTTTTTTCATCTGGGGAATAACCTCCTTTTCTACAAGAGAGCCGCCGCCCTCTGCGCAGGGCAGCGGCTCAGATTCCCGGTTTACTCGTTGCCGCTGACGGCAGCGACGACCTTCTGATACTCTTCCGGAGAAACACCCTGGCGCTCCATCAGCTTGGGAGTCAGCGCCTTGAAGGCTTCCGTATCCACCTCATCGTTGGTGACGACCGTCACGCCCGCGTCGGCGAACTTCTGGATCCACTCGTTTTCCTTCACGGAGTAGTTGTTCCAGATGTCGGAACCGGCCTGATCCAGCTCCTCCAGAACGATGGTCTGGTACTCTTCAGGGATCTTGTCCCAGTAGCTCTTGTGAACGGCGAACATGCAGGGGTTGATCATGTGGTGGGTCACGCTCAGATAAGTGGCGACTTCATACAGGCCGGAGGTATACAGCAGCTCGGTATCCGCCTCGCAAAGATCAAACATCTTGGTCTGAAGAGCGGAATAACAGTCGGAGAAGGACGCGGTAGTGGTGGGCGTGCCGCCGCAGACCGCGATGAAGTCCTGGCCGATGGTGCCCAGACCGATTCTGGTGATGACCGGCGCCAGGTCCTCAGGGGTGCGGACGGGAACGGTACCGACCATGTTCCGGTAGCCCACGGAGAAGACCATGATGGGCACCATGTCCCACTGGTCTGCCAGCTGCTGCTTGATGTCTTCCCACCACTGGGAGGTGAACAGGTTCCGCAGTTCCTCGTAGTCATTGACCACGTAGGGATAGCCGGGGATCGCGGCTTCCTTGATGTAGCCCGCCAGGTTTGCCATGCCCAGACCGGCGGCAATGTTGGCGCCGCCCAGCATCAGCTCGGTAACGTCCGCCGTGCTGCCCAGCTGGTTGCCGGGATAGATTGTGAAGTTCACCTTTCCGTTGGTCCGCTCTGCGATTCTGTCGCAGGCAGCCTGAAGGGTGTTGATGTAGTCGGAGCCTTCCTTATAGGAAGTTGCGATGTTGAACGTCACGGGTTCCATGTCTGCGTAGGGGTCGGCAGCCGCCTCCGTCGCCGCGGGAGCAGCGGATGCTGCGGGTTCCTGGTTCTGCGCCGGTGCGGAGCTGGAGCAGCCCGCCGCCGTGAGCATCATCAGCACGGCAAGAATCAATGCGATGGCCTTTTTCATTTGAGTTTTCCTCCTTTATTTTTGGGTTCACGCTCGTGTTGGGCTTGTCTGCCTCAACCTTGTAGCTATCATACACGCTAAGTTCATTTATTTCAAGTTTTATTATTGTTTTTTTGTAGTAGAATTTCGCGTTCATTTCTTGTTCATGTTCAACAAATCCACAGTTATTTCTATAATAGCATCCATTATTTCAGAAATATCTAATATTCTGCATAATATTTTCTTGCATTTTCTGCGGATTGACATCATTTTTGTCTTTCGTGTCAATTTGAAATTGAGTAATTTCTTGTAATCATACTACACATAATACGTGATTTCTATTGGTATATCCTCCAAGAGCCGCCCTGCCATGCGGACAACAGCCCAAAACGCCCTCCCAGGTATTCGCCGGTCTGGCTGTTTCGTTGGAAAATGCAGATGATCTGACAGGAGAGAAAAGCAAATCATCCGAACCCGTCCCCAGCAGGGAACAGGTTCGGATGATTCTACTTTGGTATAAGCGTTCTCAGATACTGTAAATGTAGTCACTGATCAGGATCAGCGCAGCCCCGCGGGCAGCCGCATTCGGGCCGTGCTCTCCCGGACTGAAGGAGAAGTTGGCGTTCCTGAAAGGCGCGGCGGCGTTTATTTTTTTATTGAGCATTTCAAAGTGCTCCTCCGTCAGATACGGCTGAAGAAATCCGCCCAGAATAAATGTGCAGTCGGCCACCATGCGGACATTGTTGATCGCAAGTGCAAGATAGTCGAGGTAATTATCAAACACCTGCCCGCAGCGCCTGTCGCCGCTGCCGAGCTTTTCAAAGAATGCATCGACATCCATTCCCGCGTCCGCTTCCAGACTGTTCACGGAGCAATAGACCTCCATACACCCGGCCTGTCCGCAATAGCACCTGCGCCCCCCCGGAACCAGACGCATATGCTCCAGGATACAGCTGTTTGCCCCCTCGCCCAAAAACACCTGCCGGTCAAAAATCAGCGCGCCGCCAAGGTTCCGGTTCAGCGCGATGTATACCGCGTTCTGAATGCCGGGACGGCTCCACAGCTCGGCGAATGCAGCAGCCTCGGTATCGTGAAAGAGGCGGCAGCAGAAGCGGATGTTTTTCTGAAAAACAGACCTGTCCGTGCCGGTATACCCCAGAATGTCACCGTTGATGATGGTCTGCCCATCTTTTGAAACAAGGCCCTGAACAGCAAGTCCAACTCCCAGAATCGCGTCGTCCGGATATTTCAGTTCTGCGATAAACTGATCGACCGCCTTTCCGAAGGCGCTGTAATACGCCTCGGTGCGTTCAAACGGTATCGGATAGACCTTTTCCCTGACAGGCCGCCCGTACAGATCAAGGGCGGTAATAATGATAAATTCCCGGAGCAATGCAACTCCGACCGAGATCCTTGCCTTAGGAGCGGCGCAGATCCTTGCCGCCTTTCTGCCGCCGGTGGATTCAAAGTAACCGTCCTTCTGGATGATCCCCATGGCATACAGCGCTTTCAGGGACTGCCCAACGGTCGGCAGACTGAGCTGGAGCTGATTTGCAAGCTCCTGCTTTGATGTACCCTTCCGGCAATAGATCTCCTGAAATATTCTGTTTGTCAGACTTAGTTCACAGTCTGTCTTATAAAATTTATCTACCCTCATAACACAACTTCTTCTGAAAACATATTTGTAGGAAAAACTTCTGTAATCTTGTTGATTATAAAACAAATCCTGGAAAATGGCAAATGTTTTTTTACAGTCTTTCAGACAATATCTCCTCAGGCTTTGTGCATTGTGTACAATTTATATGTGCAAAGTATATAAGAAATGCAAATTGACATTGAAGAAAGCGCCTGATATACTGTACTTAACTTATATAAAATCATTTTACATAAGTTTTAAGGGAACATCTTCCGGGAAAGGCGCGTTTTTCCGGCTCCAATAGGCGCTGTTTTGTTGCAGCGGCAGGAGCCTTTGCCGGAAGATGGAGAGCATATCCCGGCTTTATGAAATTATCATTCTATAAGTATGGAGATTTTTATGAAAGGTGCATTTTTTCTCGGCGCAGACAGGAACGTAAAATTTGAAGTCAGGGAAATGACGTTCGGCGAGTTGGGGGATCATGAGGTCCTCGTCAAGAACATGGCCTGCGGCATTTGCGGAACTGACGTACATATCTATCACGGAGAAGAAGGCTCCGCCTCCGTAACCCCGCCCGTCGTTCTGGGGCATGAGTATTCCGGCATAGTCGAGAAGGTCGGCAAGTCCGTCACGCTCGTCAAGCCCGGCGACCATGTGGCAATGGATCCGAACATGTACTGCGGCCGCTGCAGAGCCTGCAGGATGGGCAGGAAGCAGAACTGTGAGAATCTGTTCGCACTGGGTGTGAACGTAAACGGCGGCTTTGCCCAGTATTCCAGATGCCCGGAGACGCAGTGCTTCAAGCTGAACGATGACGTTGACTTCGATGTCGCGGCCATGGCAGAGCCTCTGGCGTGCGTTGTTCACGGCATCGATCTTGCGGATATCAAGCCGGGTCAGACCGTCGCGGTCATCGGCACGGGTGCCATCGGCTTCCTGATGATGCAGATGGCAAAGCTCAAGGGCGCCTCCACCGTCATCATGTGCGCGGCGGACGACGCGCGTAAAGACTTTGCCCTGTCCCTCGGCGCGGACTACGCCATCAACTCCAGGGTCGAGGATCTGTGCGAGAAGATAAAGGAGTACACCGGCAGCGACGGAGCGGATGTTGTTATCGAATGTGTCGGCCAAACGCTGGCGACCGAGCAGGCCGTTCAGATCGCCGGGCGGGGCGCGAGGGTACTGCTCTTCAGCGTCCCCTCCCCCGGCGCAACCTATAGCCTGCCGCTGTATGACGTTTTCAAGAAGGAGCTTACCATCTCAGGCTCGCTGATAAACCCGGACACACATCAGAGAGCGGTGAACCTTATCAATTCCGGCAGGCTGGAGATCAAGAAACTCATAACCCATACTTACCCGCTGAGCGGTATGGAGGAAGCAATCCTTAAGCAGATGAGCGAGGACTCCATCAAAGTCGTTGTTCATCCGCAGGAGTAACGACGAATCCCCTGCTCCGGGGCAGTTCCATCCTTATCTCGCGCCATTGAGAAACGTATATTTCATGTAAAGGGTGAATTGATATGATCAGATACATACTTAAAAGACTGCTGCTGATGATCCCCGTACTGTTCGGAATAACACTGCTGGTCTTTTCGCTGCAGTTCATTACTCCCGGCGACCCGGCCAGACTGGTTCTTGGAAACGAAGCGACTCCCGAGGACATTGAAATGTGGCACCAGAAAAACGGACTCGACAAGCCTTTTGTGGTGCAGTTCGGCGAGTACATATTCGGGATCGTTACAAGGGGCGATCTGGGGCTGTCATGGAAAAACGGCCAGTCCATATCCGCCCAGATAGCGGCCCGCTGGCCGACTACATGCAAGATGGCCATCGTTACCACTCTGGTGTCCGTGCTGATCGGTGTTCCGTTGGGAATCGTTTCCGCGAATCACCGGGGTAAATTCATTGACGCCTTCTCGCGGATATTCGGCATGGTCGGCATTTCGCTGCCATATTTCTGGTTCGCACTGATGATGATACTTCTTTTCGCGGTCAAGCTGAAATGGCTGCCCGTATCGGGCTTCTACGGCCCGGAGTATGTTGTGCTGCCGGCCTGCACTCTGGGCATGCTGAGATCCGCAAGTATCCTTCGCGTTACAAGATCCTCCATGCTTGATAATATCAACGCCGATTTTGTACGCACGGCGAGAGCCAAAGGACAGGACGAAAAGGCTGTCACCCGCCTTATTCTGAAGAATGCCCTCATTCCTATCATAACCAGCGTTGGCACCTGCTTTGCCACCAACATGAGCGGCATGATGATACTGGAACAGATATTCGCGATACCGGGACTCGGTACGCTGATGGTGCAGTCGATCAATTCACGCGACTTCCCGCAGCTGAGGGCTAGTATCCTTCTCGTCGCGGTGACGGTCTCCGTCGTCAACCTCCTGACCGATATCGCGTACGCCGCGGTAGACCCCCGCGTGAAAGCCAGCTTCAAAAGCAAAGTGAAATCAAGGCCCAAAAAGCAGAAGGGAGCAGATGCGGCATGAAATCGACAGACAGATTCGCCCCTGCAGGCAGCACGAAAAAAAGGAGCATGTGGCAGGAGGCTCTGCACCGCTTGTCAAAGAATCCTACTGCGATGACCGGACTTGCGGTTCTGATCGTGGTTGCGGTTCTGTGTCTCTGCGCTAAGTTCATCTGCCCCGAGGGATACGACGCGCAGGACATTATGAGCAAGTTCAAGAGTCCCAGCACGGAAAGCATAGGTATGCTTTTCGGAACGGATAACCTCGGCCGCTCGATGCTGGCAAGAGTTCTGTACGGCGGGCAGTATTCTCTGCTCATCGGCTTTGCCTCGACACTCGTCGCCGCGGTCATCGGCATCATATTGGGCGCGGTCGCCGGTTTCTACGGCGGTGCTGTGGACAACGTCATCATGAGAGCGCTTGATATCCTCCACGCCCTGCCCAGCCTTCTGCTTGCCATCGCCATCTCCTCTGTTATGGGCGGCGGTATATTCAACTGCATTATGGCCATAGGCATCGCCTCCGTGCCCGGATATGCGAGAACGGTTCGCGGGCCGATCCTTGCGATCAAGGAAAAAGAATTTGTCGAAGCGGCGAGAGCCCTTGACGCGAGAGACAGCAGAATCATTTTCAGCCATATTATCCCCAATGTTCTCTCTCCCATTATCGTTCACATATCTCAGGGTGTCTCGGCGTGCATACTCGATTCTGCCGCGCTGAGCTTCCTCGGCCTCGGCGTGCAGGCGCCAATGCCTGAGTGGGGGGCTCTGCTCAGCCAGTCAAGGCAGTTTATCCGGGAGTACCCTTATCTGGTGTTCATTCCGGGTATCGCCATCGCGCTGGTGGTGCTTTCCATGAACCTGTTCGGCGATGGCCTGCGCGATGCGCTCGACCCGAAGCTCAAATACTGACTGGAGGGATAACGGTGAATAACGAAAACGACATCATGCTGTCCGTAAAAAACCTTACGGTACACTATTTTCCGCCTGAAAGTCCAGCCTGCAAAGCCGTAAACGGCGTATCCTTTGACGTGAAGAAGGGCGAGACCGTCGGACTCGTCGGCGAAACGGGCGCCGGAAAGACCACTATAGCGCTCAGTATCCTCCGCCTTGTCCAGTCGCCTCCGGGACGCATTATTGACGGCAGCATCCATTTCAAGGGTGAGAGCCTGCTTGACGCGAGCGAATCCCGCATGAGAAAGATCCGCGGATATGAGATTTCCATGATATTCCAGGATCCCATGACCGCGCTCAACCCGATTGGCAGGATCGGCGATCAGATCTCCGAGGTCATCCTGCTGCACGAAAACTGCTCAAGAGCCGAGGCAGTGGCTAAAGCTGGGGACATGCTCGAACTGGTCGGCATTGACAGGAGCCGCTACAGCGACTATCCCCATCAGTTTTCCGGCGGCATGAAGCAGCGCGTAATCATCGCCATGGCGCTTGCCTGCCAGCCGGATCTGCTCATCGCCGACGAACCCACCACCGCGCTTGATGTGACCATCCAGGCACAGGTGCTGGATATGATGAACGACCTGAAGAATAAGCTCGGCACCTCCGTAATCCTCATTACCCACGATCTGGGGATCGTCGCAGAAATGTGTGAGCGCGTTGTGGTAATGTATGCCGGTGAGGTCGTCGAGATGGGCGATGTGCGCCAGATATTCAAAAACACCGGCCATCCGTACACCGTCGGGCTGTTCGGCTCCCTGCCCAGCGCCGTAAAAGGCAGCAAGCGTCTCGTGCCGATCGACGGACTCATGCCGGATCCGGCGTATCTGCCCGAGGGCTGCAAGTTCGCGGAGCGCTGCGCCAAATGCACTGCCGAGTGCAGAACAAAGTCGGTTCCCCTGGTTCAGGTCGGCGAAGATCATTGGGTAAGATGCCTTTTGGCGAAAGAGATGGAGGTAAACTGATGGAACCTCTTCTGGAAGTAAGAAATTTACAAAAATACTTTGATGTCAGCGCCGGTAAGCTGCATGCCGTTGACGGTGTGAGCTTCCGTGTGGAACGCGGGACGACCCTCGGCGTTGTCGGAGAATCCGGCTGCGGCAAATCCACGCTTGGACGTGTCGTCCTCCATCTCCTCGAGTCTACGGGAGGACAGATACTGTATCAGGGCGAGGACATTACGAAGGTAGACCGCAAGACCCTCAGCAGCCTGCGCCGCAAGATGCAGATCATTTTTCAGGATCCCTTTTCCTCGCTCAACCCGAGAATGACCGTCTATCAGTCGCTGGCGGAGCCGCTGATCATCACGAATACCTGCCGCGGCGCGGAGCTTGAGAAGCGGGTGTATGACATGATGGATACGGTTGGCCTTGCGCGCCGTCTCGTAAATACCTATCCTCACGAATTGGACGGCGGACGCCGCCAGAGAATAGGCATAGGACGCGCCCTTATTCTGGATCCGGAATTTATCGTGTGTGACGAGCCGGTGTCTGCCCTGGACGTTTCCATACAGGCGCAGATCCTCAATCTTCTGCTTGACATCCAGGAAGAAAAGAAGCTCACCTATATTTTCGTCACCCACGACCTGTCTGTCGCAAAGTTCATTTCCACCAACATTATGGTCATGTATCTCGGCCATATGGTAGAGTATGCACCGGCCGAAGAGCTTTTCAACAATCCTGTTCATCCATACGCAAAGGCGCTGCTGTCCGCGGTACCCATTCCGGACGTAGACCACGACAGAAAGCGTATCCTGATAAACGGCGAAGTCACCTCCCCCGTAAATCCCAAGCCCGGCTGCCGTTTCGCGAGCCGCTGCCCGTATGCCACGGAGGAATGCACGGCGAGTACGCCGGATCTGTTCGAGTACGCGCCGGGGCATACCGCCCGGTGCCGCAGGGCGATGGAAATCAAGAGATAATGGGAAGTATTTCCTTTTATTGAAGACAAAAAACAGAGAGGAGCACACAACATGTCAAAAATCATGCGCAGAAACCATTTCAAGGTTGCCGTTATTTGCCTCCTGCTCGCAGCATTTACACTGTCATTTGCTGCCTGCGGTTCTGGTAACGGAGCCAACGCCCAGACCCCTCCCGCCGCCAACAACGGCGCTGCTGCCGACGCACCCACCAGTGCGGAGCCTGGCTCCGTGCAGTCCAGCAAGGATACCCTCGTTATCCGTCTCGCTTCTGACCCCGGCACCATTGATTTCGCATACGGCGAGATCACCGAGTCCCTTGAGTTGTTCTCCCTGGTGGGAACAAGACTTCTTCCCACCATGCTCACCGAGGACGGTCTGTACGTCACAGAGCCCAACGACAAGTACAGCCTTGCCGTCGAGAGCATTGTTGACGATGACAATCTCGGCATGACCTTCAAGCTCCGGGAAGGCGTCAAGTGGCAGAACGGTGACGACTTCACCGCCGAAGACGTTGCATACTCCATTCAGAGATATTCCGGCATCAAGAGCTGGCAGGAGTGGTGTGACTTTGAGAATGTCAAGGTCATCAACGATTATGAGATCGACGTCCGCTTCACGAAGCCCTTTGCGCTCGCCGAAACCACCCTCGGCGCAATGTTCATCTGCAACCACAACACCACCGATCCCGACGACCCCCTCACCGTTTCCAAAAACTATGTCGGTACCGGCGCGTGGAAGATCGTCGAGTGGATCGAAGGCGACCACATCACCCTTGAGCGCTTTGACGACCACTTTGCCGGCGTCGCTCCCATTAAGAACATCATCATCCGCTTTATTCAGGATGCGTCCGTCGCTATGATGGAGCTTGAGACCGGCGGTGTCGATCTTGTCGACGTACCCAACTGGCCCAGCGTTAAGGGCGTTCTGGAAGGCAACTACGGCGACGCCATTGCCCATTCCTCATCCTGCGATATCATGGCTCGCCAGCTTTGGTTCAACAGCCAGCCGGGCAAGCCCTTCAACGACATCCGTGTCCGCAAGGCCGTAATGTACGCGCTTGACCGTGACGCCATCAACTACGGCGCGTTTGAAGGTCTGGGCGATACCCCCTATACCGTATACTCCAGAACCATGGAGGGCGCGGTTGTTCTGGATCCCTGGCCCATCGAGTACAACATTGAGAAGGCCAAGGAGCTTATGAAGGAAGCCGGCTACGAAAACGGCTTTGACGCGGTCATCCTCAATACCGGCGCTGCCGAGCAGGTTCTCGCGAACGAGATCATCGCCAACCAGCTCAAGGAGATCGGCATCAACCTGACGATCGAGTCCTTTGATACGCCCACCTGGATCTCCGTCCTCACCGAGCAGCCCGAGGCATGGGATCTGACCATCCGCGGCTACGGCGGAGCCTTCTCTCCCGGAAGATGGTTCGATACTCAGTTCAAGGTCATGTGCCACATCACCGCTGAAAACGATCCCGCTTACGCGGAGCTCGAAGCCACCGCACGCGAGATTCTCCAGACGCTGGATTACGACAAGCGTATCGAGCTTACCGAGGGCATCCAGAAGGTCTACTTCGACAAGTGGGCCTATACCTACCCGATCCAGCAGATCACCCAGCACATTCTGCTCGCCGGCAACCTCAAGGGCGTTGTCCGGGCAGGTTACTACTGGTTCATGCTCGACGCATACTTTGAATGATCGCAAATACCGTTGAGCACAGCATGCAATTAAGTTGATCGGACAAGGCCGCATTTCGATAATGCGGCCTTGTCTAAGGATACTGTTATTAAGGGTCTAAATGAGGAGTCTGCAATGTACAGAAAATACTTTGAACCCGAATACGGTGAGGTCGCTCCGTGGGTCAGAAAAGGAAATAAAATAGAGCATACCAGCACGGAGATAAAATCATGGCGCACGAAATGGAATTTCCTTATTCTGTCGGATCTTACCAACCAATTTAAGGATACCTACTGTTATGACGATCTCATGAATGTGGAGACGGAGGACGTAGGGCTCGACAGGGGTGACGGCGTTATAACCCTGCGCATATACCACCCTGCCGGTCAGGGGCCACACCCCGTGATGGTATTCTGCCACGGCGGCAGCTGGAGCCTGAACAATCTGGACATCTATGACTACATGCTCCGGTATCTGGCCGGCGAGGGCGGTATTGCCGTCGTTTCGGTCGATTACCGTCTTGCCCCCGAATTCCATTTTCCTGTGGGTATCGAGGACTGTTATGCCGCACTGGAATGGGCTGCTGAAAACGCGGACAGCTTTGGCGGAGACAAAGACCGCATAACCGTGTGCGGAGACTCCTCCGGAGGAAACTTCGCAGCGGTCGTCGCCCTGATGGCCAGGGACCGGAAGGGGCCGGGCATACGGAAGCAGATATTGATCTATCCTGTAACGTCATTCAACTTTGAGAGAGCGCCTGACTCGGCCGTCCGGTACGGCGGCGGCTTCTATGGGCTCAACACCAGCCGAGAGAAACCCGCAAGGGGCGAAAATTACCTCTCAAAGCCAGAGGACAGGTTCAGCCCGTATGCCTCACCTATGGAAGAGACCGACTTTGGCGGCGTTGCCCCGGCCTGCTTTATTTCGGCGGAGTGCGATCCGCTTCTGGATCAGGCGCTTATGTACGCAGCCAAACTTGAAGATAACGGAATAGACGTGGAGTACCATTTGTACAAGGGTATGACCCACGCATTTATCAACAGGCCATACCAAAGCACGTTTGAGGCGCTGGACGCCATTATCAAGGCCGTTCCAAGAGACTGATACAGCGCCGGTTTATGGCAGTAACCGCCGGCAGCGCGAATGATTACTTTCGAGGTGTCCCATGAAAACAAGTTCAAAAAAATTCGCCCTTATTCTGGGGCCGGCGGTTTTCCTTCTGACCGTACTGCTCCCGCTGAACGTTTTTTCCTTTGAGGCAAGAGCCGCAATAGGCTGTGTGCTCTGGATGTGCTGCTGGTGGATAACGGTCCCGGTGGGCGTCGCGGTCACGGCACTTCTGCCGATCGCGATAAACGCTATCTTTGGTATCATCCCGATGGGCGATGTTATCAATAACTATTCTTCCGAAGTAGTTGTTCTTCTTCTTGGCGCGGAGCTTATTTCAATCTCGTGGGGAGAAACGGGCGTTGACAAGCGTTTGTCCCTCAAGGTTCTGTGCCTGATCGGCCCCTCTGCGACGGTGCAGATCGTCGCGTGGTTTCTGCTCTCGGCGGCTCTTTCAGCATTCCTGCCCAAATCCGTGGTATGTGCCATAATCGTTCCCATCGCGGCGGCAATGCTCAAGTTCCTTCTTCCCGGCGATATCATGGAGCATAAAATCAGCCCCATCATCCTTGCTTCCATCGTCTGGGGAGCGGGCATAGGCGGCATCGGGACGCCCCATTGCGGCGCAATGAACCTGATCGCGGTGGAGTACCTTGAGGACGCCATCGGCCATGAGTTTTTATATCTCGACTGGATCGTCCGGTTAGTCCCCTTCCTTGTGGTGCTGGCCGTTCTGGATCTGGGCTACATACTGCTCATACGGCCGAAGGGGCTTCAGCTTCACGGAACCAAAGAGTACTTCCGGAACATGTATAAGCAGCTGCCCAAAATGAACGCGGACGAGGCATGGAGCCTGGGACTGCTTATTGCAGCGACCGTGCTTTCGTTCACGCGGGAGCTTTATGCCGGGTACCTTCCCATGCTCAAGCCGGCATATGCGTTTCTTATCTGCGGTATCCTGACGTTCATCGTGCCGAAAAAGGACGGAACGCCGCTGCTCACATGGGGATCGGCGGAGAAAAAGATAGGATGGAATCTGCTGTTTCTGTTTGCCGGGGGACTCGCCGCCGGTAAGCTGATAAGCGAGTCCGGCGCTGCGGAAAGCCTTGCTCTGTCGCTGACGACAATGAACCTTGACGGGGGCTTTGCTACGATATTCCTGATCGTTTCATTCACTGTGCTTCTGGCGGAGGTTACGAGCAATACGGCGGCGGCAGCCATTGCCCTGCCGATAGTCAAGAGCATCACGCAGGTGCTGGATATTGACCCCGTGCCGTACATCTTTATTGCTTCCGCGGCGTTTAATGTGGCCTATATGCTGCCAACGTCAATAAGAGCTATACCGTGCGGCTACGGTCTGGCGCCGTCGTATCTCTTTAAAAACGGAGTCGTTATGACTGTCCTGAGCATTCTGGCCATATCCGCCATGGGATACCTGGCGCTGCCGCTGCTGTCGCTGTCATGAGCCAAACCGATATACGAATATCTATCCGACGGCCGAAAGAATAAAAGCTGAAGTGGATCACGGCTGATGCACACAGCAAATCAATAAGACCAGGCAAGGGACAAAACAGCCCCCTGTGTAGGATAATAACTACACAGGGGTATCGTTATGTCAAAGCAAAAGTACACACAGGCAACGTGTCAGCAGCGTCTCCCCATTGCCATGCTGCGCGGCATTACTGGTTTTCCTTCCGCTCGGAATAGTACTCCGGCACGGGCGGGATCTGGTTGATGGCATTCACGATCTCGTGCATGGTCTGGGGCAATTTCAAAGGATTGACCTTCGGCAGGTCGCTGACCTCGATCTTGTCCTTGCCCAGCAATGTCTTGAGCGCCACATTGTAGTTAATGAACCACGGTGCGTCCACGAAGGTGGAGCAGCCGCCCTTGCCGGTGAGGTTGCCGGTCTTTTCCGCCAGATAGTCAAGTATTTCTTTCCTCAATGCCCTCAGGCTTGCGGGGATGAACACGGTCATAGTTTCTCATAATGCATAACTCCTTTCGATCGGCAGCTGATTGATTTCATACAGCTGTTGACTTTTGATTTCGATTGGAGTATAGTATCAAAAGGCAAAAAGAACAACCATCAGATTTTGATAAACTATATAAAATCCGACAGATATATTAAATTTAATGGAATTTGGGGCAGCATATGAAAGAACAATCAGGCAGAAAAGCCGAATACCGCAGTGCAATCCGTTCCCGGCGCATGATCCGGGAAGCCTATGCGGCACTGCTCAAGGAAAAGGATCTTTCCAAAATCACGGTAACGGACATTGTCAACCGGGCGGACATCAACCGGGCGACCTTTTACGCCCATTATCCGGACGTCCGGGGCGTCACTGAGGAAATCGAAAACGAGATCATCGCAAAGATGCTGGATGTGCTGAAGGAATTCCAATTCACAAACTTCTTCCGCAATCCCGCACCGCTGCTTCTGAAGCTCAGCAGATACCTGGAAGAAGACGCAGAGTTCTACCGAACCCTGATCAGAGCCAACGGCTCCGAGATATTCATGGAAAAGCTGAAAAAGTGTTTTACCGACTATATGCTCAACGGCAGCGACATTCCGGAGGATATGCGGCACTCCAAAATGGTCAGCCTTCGGGTGTGCTATTTCGCGGGCGGCATTGTGAACCTCTACAAGCAGTGGTTCCGGGGCGACCTGGATTGTACGCTGAACGATATCGCTCTGGAGGTCAGCAAGCTGCTTCAGCTGGAAGCCCAGGAGCTGTTCGGCGCCCGGTAAGCACCCGGTCAAACAACCTTTTCAAAAAAATAATGCAGGCCACCCTGCACCCCGGAGGTAAACATGAATCGAGATCTGACAAAAGGACCCGTCACCAAATCCATGCTGCTGTTCGCAATTCCCATGATTTTGGGCGATTTGCTCCAGCAGTGCTATAATATCGCCGACACCCTGATCGTCGGGCAGTTTCTTGGGCGCAACGCCCTTGCGGCGGTGGGGTCGTCCTTCACGCTGATGACCTTCCTCACCTCCATCCTGCTCGGATTGTGCATGGGAAGCGGCGCGCTGTTTTCCATCCGCTTCGGCCAGCGGGACGAAACCGGTCTTTGCGAGGACATCTGCGCGTCCTTCTACTCCATTGCGGCCGCGACGGTGCTTCTGAACATCCTGGCTTACCTTTGTCTGGATTCCCTTCGCGTATTCCTCCGGGTTCCCGACGAGGTATGGGGCGATATGCGCGCCTATCTGTTCGTGATTTTTATGGGGATCCCCGCCATTTTTCTGTACAATTTCTTTGCTTCTTTCCTGCGGTCGGTGGGAAATTCCGTCGTGCCGCTGGTATTTCTGGCCATTTCCGCCGTGCTGAACATCTTTCTGGATTTGTGGTTCATCATCGGGCTGAAACGGGGCGCTAAGGGCGCTGCGGAGGCGACGGTGATCGCCCAGTACCTCTCCGGCGTCGGCATTGCAGTCTACGCCCTTCTGCGCTGCCCTCAGGTGCGCTCCATCCGGCATCTTCGCAGTCTGCGATGGGCGCGGATTACCGAAATTCTCTCCTTCTCCACCCTGACCTGTGTCCAGCAGTCGGTCATGAATCTGGGCATTCTCACGGTGCAGGGACTGGTCAACAGCTTCGGCACGGTGGTCATGGCCGCGTTCGCCGCCGCCGTGAAGATCGACGCCTTCGCCTACATGCCGGTGCAGGACTTCGGCAATGCCTTTTCCACGTTCATCGCCCAGAACTACGGTGCAAGGGAGCCCGACCGCATCCGCTCCGGGCTAAAAAGCGCCGTGTGCATCTCCATGGTCTTCTGTCTGGTCATATCCGCCCTCGTCTTTGTTTTTGCCCGGCCGCTTATGACGATTTTCGTGGAAGCCGGGGAGACGGAGATCATTCAGGAGGGCGTTCGTTACCTGCGCATTGAGGGCGCGTTCTACTGCGGCATCGGCTGCCTGTTCCTGCTCTATGGGCTGTACCGGGCGCTGGAAAAGCCGGGAATGAGCGTGGTGCTGACGGTCATTTCCCTGGGCACCCGGGTGGCTCTGGCGTATCTCCTTTCCGCCATCCCCGCCATCGGCGTGGTGGGCATCTGGTGGTCTGTTCCCATCGGCTGGTTTCTGGCAGACATGACAGGTCTGCTCTATTTCAAAATCCGGAAAAACAAGCTGCTGCCGTTGGAAAACGCCTCCATCCGCTGAGCAGCAGACAAGGCGGGCAAGTGCATGAAGCACTTGCCCGCCTGTTATTTTACGCTTTCACGAGAATATCGCTTATATCGGTCTGCTGCCCGCCTGCGGTAAAGGAAATCGTCCCGCCGTCGTGCGTAAGCTGGTAGGTTTCATCCGCCGTGCCCTTCTCCATGAGGTTGGAGAGCAGGAATGCGGAAGATGCCCCCTTGGAAACAAAGACGATCTTCTCCACGCCCTCCGTCACGAGGGTGCTGATACCGCTGAGCTCTCCCGTCAGCACGGCAACATCAGCGTCAACGGTGATGGTCAGCACGCCGTCCTTCTGTTCTGCCAAGTGGTCAATGTCCTTGCCATCCTCGTCAATCACTCGGTAGAGCGGGGCGGCCGGTTTGGACTCTTTTAACCGACTTCCTACATCCAGTATGGTGTTGATCGCCCCGCACTGGTCATACCGCACACACTTTGCGGTTTTCGTGCCATCGCGCCCATAGGTCGCGTTGTTGTCGGAAACATAGTCCTCAAATAGGTGCCCGAGCTTGCTGCCTACGTCCGTTACCGTGACCGTTTCCGTGCAGCCGCCTGTGCCGTAGCGCACACACTTTGCCGTCTTGGTTCCGTCCTGTTCGCAGGTGGCGTTGTTGTCGGAAACATACGCCTCCTCGTCAAAGCTATGACCCAGCATACTTCCGGTATCCACGACCGTATCTTTTTCCGTACAGCCACCCCTGCCGTAGCGCACGCACTTTATCGTCTTGGTGCCGTCCTGCTCGCAGGTGGCGTTGTTGTCGGAAACATACGCCTGCCCATCAAAGCTGTGGGACAGGGCAGGGATTTCCTCGGTTTTTGTGTGAGAGGGATCTCTGGTGCAGGTGTAAGTCCTAATTCCCTTTTCCGTGCAGGTGGCAGGCCTTGTCACCTTGCCGCCGTCCCACGCATGGTTTCCGGTGGGATTGGTGATCGTTTTGTTTGGAGAACCCGTCATCGTACTGCCGGGCTCGTAATAGTCGATTTTTCCGCTGGGTTTCAGTGCGCAAATGTCAGGCTTGACCTCCGCACCGTTTACCGGATTATTCTGATCGTCACGTACGCCGCCATTGCCGATACCGGCTCCCTGTCCGTCGCTGTCTGCCTTGCCGCCCCGCACCTTCACCTTCGCATCGCCGGAAACCGTGACGTCTCCGCTGCCGCGTGCATCAAGGCCGCCGCCAATGCCTGCGCCGCACCTGCCTCCGGCGGCACTGACCTCGCCGCCGGAGATCGTGATGTCATTTCCATCCCGATGCATCCCGCCGCCGATACCCGCAGCGAACATGCCGCCGGTGGCAGTGACCTTGCCGCCAGAGATGGTGATGTTATTGCCATTGCCCCAACCTCCGCCGCCGATACCGGCACCGTAGTTGCCGCTATTTGCGGTGACTTCGCCGCCGGTGACAGTGATGTCGCTGCCGTTACCGTAAGCACCGCCACCGATGCCAGCACCATAACTCCCGCCCCGCGCCGTGACCTTGCCGCCGGTGATGGTGATGTCGCTGCCAGCGCCTCCGCTTCCTCCGCCGATGCCTGCGCCGTCCTGACCGCCCTTGGCGTTCAGGGAGCCGTCTTTATCCTCGTCCTGAATGGTCAGATTACCGTCGTTGTTCTTTTCCAGGCCGGCATGAGAGTGACCGCTCTTAAGCGTGTTGCTTCCGTTCAGCTCGATGTTCACATTGCCCTCGCCGGTCGTGGAAACGGCGGCCTTGCCGGCGCCGCTCACGTCGATGTTTACACCTTCAATAGTGACGTTTGCGGTCCGGTCCTTCTCCGCATTGATGGTGACGGTGTTTTCCGTCGAGCTTCCCTTAATGACGGGAGCGTTGTCCTCCACAGCGGCTCCGCCGCCCTGGGATACCGTCTGGCCGTTTTCTCCAGCGCTGATGGTAATGTCGCCGTTCTCCAGATACCATTCCGCCGCTAACGCAGTTACAGACAGGTTAACGACCAGCATCAGCGCGATTATCGCGGAAATCAGTCTTCTCATTTTCATTGGATGTACGTTCTCCTTCCTCGTCCTGACCCGTACCCGTCGGGCAGACAGCCGGGGGATTGCATCGGGATATCTCCCGATGCAATGGGGTACCCCATTGCGAATTTTCGAAGGCTATTAGGTGTATACACCAATGGTAGCAGATAACATCCTTCCTGTCAAGCATTTTCCCGGCGGATAATTTTCACTGTCTATGCCGTTGAATAAACCGTCGGACTATGCTATAATACTATTTGATTTCATCATTTTATGAAAGCCGTTTCACGGCAGACCGCCCAAAAATCTGTCAGGCAAACAGGAGGAAGCAACCGTGACCGTGCAAAAAGCGCAAAAAAGTGACATCGACAGCATCGAAAAAATCTACGACCGCATTCACGACAGCGAGGAACAGGGTCTTGCCGCCATCGGCTGGATCCGCGGCGTCTACCCCACCCGGAAAACGGCGGAAGCCGCTCTGGAACGGGGCGATCTGTTCGTCATGGCAGACGGCGGGAATGTGGTCGCCGCCGCGGTGATCAACCAAATTCAGGTGTACGAATACAAGGACGCAGCATGGAAGCACGCCGCGGAAGACCGGGAGGTCATGGTGCTGCACTGTCTCGTGGTTGACCCCCTGAAAGGCGGCAAGGGTTATGGCCGGGATTTTGTCGCGTTTTATGAGGACTACGCGAAGCGGCACGGCTGCCCCGCCCTCCGCATGGACACCAACGTAAAAAATAAGCGGGCGCGGAAGCTGTACCATGCCCTGGGATACGAGGAAGTCGGCATTGTGCAGTGCGTTTTCAACGGCATTCCCGATGTGCATCTGGTGTGTCTGGAAAAATATCTGGGGAAAAATTGAAAAAGCTCCCTTCCCGACAAAATGCTGTCAGGAAGGGAGCCCGTTTTTTAGTTGGCAGAAGTGTTATTCTTATAGTAATCCGTGTCCAGAATCAGATTGTTGATCCGCACGAACTGCTGAACCCTTTCGGCCATCGCGTCAAGGGTTTCGCTGCTGGCCTCCGCTTCGCCGCCGGTGATGTTGAGGACGCGCTCCGTCCCCGCGTCGTAGGCGATGCCTCCGGCAATCCAGCTGCCGTCGGAGAACAGGGCGTAACCCTCATAGGTGGGGTCAAAGGCGTCCCGGCCTATGTAGTCGTAGGGACTGTCCACCCCCAGGAGATTCAGCATCGTAGGCAGGAGGTCAGAGGTGTTCAGCGTCTTGTCCACCTCCATGGGCTGCAAATCCGTGCTCCAGATGAAGCAGGGCGTCTTCTCCAGCAGCAGGGCGTCGTCCACCCCGGAAAGGGCGTACAGGGACGCTTCGTCCTTGTAGCCGTAGGTGTAGTGGTCGGTAACGCCGATGATAACGGTGTTTTCCAGCTGTCCCTTGTCCTCCAGCTCCTGAAGCAGTCGGGCAAACAGATCGTCCACCAGCTTGGCCTTGAGATAGGCGCAGTCCGTTTCCTCGTTGCCCGTAAGCCCCCGGAACTCCGGGTACTTTTTCAGCGCCCAGTAGCTCAGAACCTCGTTGTACTTGTAGCTTAAGTGGGCGGAACGGGTGATGATAAAGTTCAGAGTCAGCTGTCCCTCCCGGAAGAACTCGGCATTCAGGCCGGGATTGTCGAACAGCAGCTGATCGTCATAAAGAAGTTTTTCCTCGTCCGCGCCGATGTAGTCCCCGTAGCAGACGTACTCCGAATACCCCATGGCAGGAGAGAACACTCCCCGGCTGTAAAAGCTGGGATCGTTATAGTGGAAGGTCTTGGCGGAATACCCCTCCTTGGTCAGCAGACTGGCGAGGGACTGGCGGTAGGTATTCGTGATGTAGTCGAAGGCATAGCCGCCCTGACTGCTCAGGAACGAGCCGGTATTCACGCAGAACTCCGAATTGAAGGTGCGGATGCCACCGTAGCCCGGCGTGTAGAAGTGAATGAAGGAAATGCCCTCGGACATGAGTCGATTCAGCGTGGGGGTGTACTCCCCGATCATCCAGTCGTCCATGGACTCCATGAGCACCAGAACCACGTTTTTCCCTTCCAGCAGGCCGGTCATTTCGTTGTCGCCGCCCACAGTCCGGTTGGCAAAATAGGCGTTGATCTCCGCTTTCCCTGCCTTCTGCGCCGCGGCATAGCTCGGCGTCAGGGGGTAGATACCGTTCTTGTAGATGTCCTTTTCCAGCGTCTGGTACAGGCCGCAGACCTGATACAGCCGGTGGGCGTTGAACATGTTGTCATAGGCCGCCTCAGCAGACTGAACTCTGCCGTAATCGGAGGAAGCATACCGGATGTCGCCGTCCTGCAAAAACACCATCTGGGGCAGGCAGGCCGCTCCTACCGACGCGGCGATGGCAACCGCCGCAGCTGCGATGCCGGTTGACCATTTCTGCTTCCACTTTGGGAATTTTATCAGAATCACGATGCCCTGCACCGCCAGCGCCGCCAGTCCCAGCCACCAGGCGACGGGGTAGCTCAGCAGGACGGAAAAATAGTCCGACCCTTCGGAGGCATAGCGGAAATCCGACAGCCACATCATCTCGGAAAACAGGTAGAAATACCCCGTCTCCACAGCGGCGTAAATCGCGGCGACGAAATACAAAATACCGTACACCACTCTCCCCGCCCTGGCCGGAAACAGCCTGACAAAGCCGCTTAAGATTGCCGCCCACAAAGCGCCGAAAGCCAGCGGCCAGAGCTGCGCCAACCGGAACTCCTCCGTATTCAGGGATAAAAAGAGAAAGGCAAACACTTCTACCAGAAAGAAGGACAGCGGCAGGAAAAGAAAATGTATACGCCGCCGCGTTTTTTGTTTGCCCGAGGTCGTGCCCACGAATCATCCGCTCCTTTATCGAAACTCAGGGTATTGTATCACAAAATGCCGCAAATGTATACTTAAGAATTCCTTGTCTCGATATTTTTCACAAAAAATTTATTTTCCTCTTGTAAAATCTTCCTAATTGACGTATACTTAGGAAAGCTTTGAAGAAATCAGTAAGGAGAGAGGACACCCATTATGGATTTGATTACCGTCCGTGACCTGTTCAAAAACACCGAAAAATATGCCGGCGCCGAAGTGAACGTCGGCGGCTGGGTGCGTAACCGCCGGGGCAGCAAGCAGTTTGGCTTTATCGTCCTGAACGACGGTACTTATTTCACCCCCGTGCAGGTGGTGTATAACGACGCCCTGGAAAATTTCCAGGAAATTTCCAAAATCAACATCGGCGCCGCTCTGATCATTCGCGGCACGCTGGTTCTCACCCCGGACTCCAAGCAGCCCTTTGAGATTCAAGCCGAGCAGATTACGGTGGAAGGCCCTTCCACCGGCGATTATCCCCTCCAGCCCAAGCGCCACTCCATGGAGTTCCTGCGCACCATCAACCATCTGCGTCCCCGTACCAACACCTTCCAGGCGGTGTTCCGCGTCCGCAGCCTTGCCGCCATGGCCATCCACCAGTTCTTCCAGGATCGGGACTTTGTCTACGTCCACACGCCCCTGATCACCGGCTCCGACTGCGAGGGCGCGGGCGAAATGTTCCAGGTCACCACCCTTGACCTGAACAACGTCCCCAAGACCGAGGACGGCAAGATCGACTACACCCAGGACTTCTTCGGCAAGCCCACCAACCTGACCGTTTCCGGCCAGCTCAACGGCGAGACCTTCGCCATGGCTTTCCGCAACATTTACACCTTCGGCCCCACCTTCCGGGCAGAGAACTCCAACACCACCCGCCATGCCGCCGAATTCTGGATGATCGAGCCGGAGATCGCCTTTGCCGATCTGGAGGATGATATGGAGCTGGCCGAGGCCATGATCAAGTATATCATCTCCTACGTTCTGGAGCACGCCCCCGAAGAGATGAACTTCTTCAATGAATTCATCGACAAGGGACTGCTTGACCGGCTGCACAACGTCCTGCACAACGAGTTTGGCCGCATCACCTACACCGACGCCGTGGCGCTGCTGGAAAAGCACAACGACGAGTTTGAGTACCCCGTCCACTGGGGCAGCGACCTGCAGACCGAGCATGAGCGCTTCCTCACGGAGAAGGTGTTCAAGAAGCCCGTCTTCGTCACGGATTACCCCAAGGAGATCAAGGCGTTCTACATGAAGCTGAACCCCGACGGAAAGACCGTGGCCGCTATGGACTGCCTGGTTCCCGGCATCGGCGAGATCATCGGCGGCAGCCAGCGTGAGGACAACTTCGACATCCTGAAAAACCGGATTGAAGAGCTGGGCATGAAGCCTGAGGATTATGCCTTCTATCTCGACCTGCGCAAGTACGGCTCCGCCCGTCACGCGGGCTACGGCCTGGGCTTCGAGCGCTGCGTCATGTACCTCACCGGCATGGGCAACATCCGGGACGTACTTCCCTTCCCCAGAACCGTGGGCAACTGCGACCTGTAATTGCAGCGGCTTTAAAAGGCGAACCGTTTGGAACGGTTCGCCTTTTTTGATGGTGATTATCCCAGACGGAAAACCGCCCGAAAGAAGCGAGCTTCTTTCGGGCGGAAATTCATTTTGTGTCAGGATTACACAGCCAGGAAGAACTTCACCAGGAACAGAGCGGAGATCACGTAGGTCAGGACGGAAACTTCCTTGGCCTTGCCGCCGAAAATCTTCATGATGGTGTAGGAAATCAGACCCAGGCCGATGGCGTGGCCGATGGAGCCGGAGATGGGCATACCGATGAGCATCAGCGCCACGGGAACCATCTGATCCATATCGTCGAAGTCGACCCGCTTCAGACCCTGGAGCATCAGGATGCCCACGTAGATCAGAGCAGCGGAGGTGGCAGCGGCGGGGATGATGGCGGCGATGGGGGCGATGAAGATGCAGGCCAGGAACAGCAGGCCGGTGACAACGGCGGTCAGACCGGTGCGGCCGCCGGCCTCAACACCGGAAGCGGACTCGATGAAGGTGGTGATGGTGGAAGTACCGGTGCAGGCGCCGGCGATGGTGCCGATGGCGTCGGACAGCAGGGCTTCCTTCATGTTGGGCATATCGCCCTTCTCGTCCACCATGCCGGCGCGGGAGGCGGTGCCGACCAAAGTGCCGATGGTGTCGAACATGTCAATGATGCAGAAGGTGATGATCAGGGTGATGGCGGTGAACCAGCCGATTTCCATGAAGCCGGCGAAGTTGAACTTGAACAGGGTAACCTTGGCCATATCGGCGAAGGGAGGCAGGAAGGAAGCGGTAGCCAGGGAGGCGAAGGGGTTGGTGTGCAGGAAGGCGAAGGAGCCGACCCAGTAAATCACGGAAGCGACGAGCATACCGTACAGCACGGAACCCTTGATGCCCTTCTTGGACATCGCCAGGATGACAAACAGGCCGACAAACATGGTCACGACGGTCAGGATCATGGTGGCGAAACCGGCGTCGCCCATGTTGCCCTGGAGATAGCTGGGGGTCAGAGCGCCGAAGAAGTCCCGCATGACGTAGAAGGGAGTGGTGAAGCCGTTGCCCTCTGCGTAGATGCCCACGTTGGAGCCCAGGCCGATGTTCATCAGCATCAGGCCGATGGCGGGAGAGATTCCCAGACGGATGCCGAGGGGAATGGCCTCCACAATCTTCTCGCGGACGTTGAAGATGGACAGGACAACGAAGACGATGCCCTCAAGCAGGATGATGACCAGAGCGGCCTGGAAGGAAGCCACGTAGGTCATGCCGGTCATGGCAACGATGTTGCCGACGACCACGGCAAAGAAGCTGTTCAGACCCATACCGGGAGCCATTGCGAAGGGCTTGTTGGCCAGGAACGCCATGCAGAACGTACCGATGGCAGACGCGATGCAGGTTGCCAGGAACACGCCGTTCCACAGATCCTGTCCGGCGGCACCGAAGCCGGTGAGCAGGTTCGGGTTCAACGCGATGATGTAGGCCATCGTCATGAACGTCGTGAGGCCAGCCACGACCTCAGTCTTGACGGTGGTCTTGTTCTCGGAGAGCTTGAAAACTTTCTCTAACATAGTATCGACCTTTCTTTTTAGTTTTCCGGCTAAGCCGGTGGAAAAGTACAGTTCCATTGTAACATTTTACAAAAATAATACAATACAGAAGACAACACAAACTTGTGAACAAATTATGTCCTGTTTTCGTCGTTTTGACAAATATCCGTTTTTCCCGGCGTTTTATAGGGCAATTCCTTCGGATTTTCACCCGGTTTGGAAACATATCTATGATACTAGTTTTAAATAAAACGGTTAAAAACCGTTTTATTCGGCTGCTGTTTCAGCAGCCAGCGGCGTAGCCGCAAAAAACGTAAGTCCATACATTTCTCGCCGCCACCGGCGGCCTGCGAAGGATTCGCAGGATAAAATGGTGTTAACCATTTTATCGAGAAATAGTATGAACGGCCGTTTCCATCACGCCGGAATAAACATGAATTTTTAAGGAGCTTCCCTGAAAAATCAGGGAAGCTCCTTGTTGCTAAGATTCTGTTTTTGGCTACTTTTACTGCTTCGGCGCACGCTTCCGGCAGAGGTAAATGTCCAGCTTTTCCTTCATGTTCTCCGGCATCTCCCGTGCTACGGGGCACCGGACGGCGTTCGCCATGCGCTCCGTAAAGGCGATGAGGAAATCCGTATCCAGCACCATCTGCTCGCCCTTCATCAGTGCCATGGTGTCATAGCTGTTGTGGATGGTGGCAGTATTGTGGGGCGCAACGCGGGCGAAGGACACGGCAGGAACGCCCTTGTCGGCAAAGGGGGTGGAGTCGCTGGAATACACGTCCTGCTTCGCCTCCACCGGGAAGCCCAGCTCGTCGCCCAGGTAGGAAATGTAATGGCACAGCTTTTCCTCGCCGGTGACGCAGGAGATGAACTTACCCATGATGCAGCCGATCATGTCCAGATTGATGTTCAGCACGCAGTTTTTGATCTTCTCCTCGTCGGCACAGTAAGCCTTGGAGCCCAGCAGTCCCCGCTCTTCGCTGCCGCACCAGATGAAACGCAAGCCGTAACGGTGGGGATGCGCCGCGAAATGCTCCGCGATGCCCAGAAGTCCCAGGGAGCCGGACATGTTGTCATAAGCGCCCTGTGACAAGGATGTGGAGTCATAGTGGGCGGTGAAGGCGATATACTCGTCCACCTGTCCCGGCATGTCCAGAACGACGTTGCGGGACTGGCCGGTGTACTCCTCCTGCTTCAGCGTGATCTTCGCCGTGGAAGCCCCCTTGCATATCAGCTCCACCGCGTCCTTGACGTTGATGTTCACGCCGGGGATCCGGTTTCCGTTGTGGACGTAAGAGCGCAGCTCCCGCTGGTCGATGTCCCGGTCGGTGTAATTGGTGTTTCCGTCATAGGTGACGAAGCCCACCGCGCCGTTTTCCAGCAGGTCGTGATACATCCAGTAGCCCAGATAGCCGTCGATCATCACGATTTTCCCCCGGCACCGGCTCAGCGCGTAGGGGCTGGAATCCCGCAAATAATAGAACGGCGCTTCCACCTCTCCGCTTCCGGCACACAGATAGCCCTTGCAGGTCACGTCCTGGCCGTCTACCTGGAAAACCGCCTCCTGAATTTCGGACATCGGCACGTCGAAGGGCACGATCTCAGCTTTCAGCCCCAATCCGGCGACCTTATCTTGTAAATACTGCGCCGCGCGCAGTTCCTCCGGGCTGCCGCCGGTGCGGATATAGGCCGTATCCGCAAAAATTTTCATAATCTGTTCCGTATTCATAGTGTTTCCTCCTTTTTCTCTGCCGCCATCCCCGCGGCGTAGGCCGTTGCCCAGGCGATTTGCAGGTTGAAACCGCCGGTGTAGGCGTCACAGTCGATGACTTCTCCGGCGAAATGAAGCCCAGTCACAAGCTTGGATTCCATGGTTTTGGGGTCGATTTCCGATACCTTCACGCCGCCGCTGGTGATGATCGCTTCGGACACGGGGCGCTTGCCGGTGATGTCAATTGGGAAGGCTTTCAGCAGCTCCACCAATGCGCGGCGCTTCTGTTTTGTCAGGGAATTGGCCTGCATTTCCGGGGAAATATCCAGTCTGCGCAGCACCACGGGGATCATGCTCCGGGGCAGTAAATCCACCAGTGCATTTTCCATACTCCGGTTCTGATACTGCTCCATATCCCGCAGAATGCGGGCTTCCAGCTTTTCGCTTTCCAACGCGGGCTTCAAGTCCAGTACCAGGCGGCAGCCGTCCCCTTTTAAGTGGCAGCTCGCCGACAGCACCGTGGGGCCGGAGACGCCGAAGTGGGTGAACAGCAGCTCGCCAAAGTCCTTGTAGAGCACCTTTCCCTTGGCATTCAGCAGTTTGACTCCCACATTCCGCAGACTCAGCCCCTGCATTTCCTGACAGTCGTTTCCCGCCGTTTCCAGCGGCACAAGGCTTCCCTCCGGGGGGGTGATCGTATGTCCCAGGGCGGCGGCAATGCCGTAGCCGTCGCCGGTGGAGCCGGTGGCAGGGTAGGAAGCGCCGCCGGTGGCAAGAATCACCCAATTTGCGGCAATTTCCTCACTTTGCGTCCTCACCCCGGTAACATGTCCGTCCTGGGTGAGAATATCCCTGACACGGGCGGTTTTCACGGTGATTTTCTGCCGGTGCAGCTCCGATTGCAGGCAGTCCAGAATGGACTGGGACTTGTCCGTCACCGGGAAGACCCGGTTTCCCCGCTCGGTTTTCAGGCGGCAGCCACGTTCCTCAAAAAAAGCCATCGTCTTTTCCGGCGGGAACGCCGTCATGGCGCTGTAGAGGAACCGCCCGTTCCGGGGAACGTTCTGCAAAACCTCCTGGGCGGTGCAGTTATTGGTCACGTTGCAGCGGCCTTTGCCGGTGATCAGCAGCTTTCTGCCCAGACGGTCGTTTTTTTCCAGAAGCAGCACCTTCTGCCCCCGCTTCGCCGCCGTAATGGCCGCGAACATCCCCGCCGCGCCGCCGCCGATCACGATACCGTCATAGCCCATCAGCCGTCCACCCGCTTCTCATACACATCGTATTCTTCCCAGATACGTTCCAGATTGGCAAAGGTTTTGGACAGTTCCTTCTCCTTCTGGGCAGCAATGGCGACGATCAGAGCGTTGACGATGCTCAGCGGCGCCACAAGGGAGTCCACCAGGCTGACCATGTCGCTTTTGGCGATCAGCACATGGTCGCAGCTGCTGCCTAAGGGGGACAGCTTGCTGTCCGTAATGCCGATGACCGTCGCCCCGGCAGAGCGGCAGTATTTCGCGCCCTTGGTCGTGGTAGAGGAATACCGGGGGAAGGAGAAGGCGATGACCACGTCGCTGCTGTTCACACTGACAATCTTTTCAAACATCTCCCCCGCCCCGAAGCCGGAAACCACGTGGACGTTGTTGAACATATAATTTAAGTAGTACCCCAGGAAATTCGCCAGCGGCTCCACGGAACGGACGCCCAGAATGTACACCCGTTTGGCTTTCAGAATGGCGTTCACGGCGGCGGAAAACTCCTCCCGGCTCACCATTTCCTCCGTCTGGCGGATTTTCTCCATATCGGAGCGAAGCACCGTGGAGACCACGTCCTGATCGCCCAGGCGGTCGTTGGCAACCTCGATGCGCTGCACGGAGGTCAGGCGGTTGAGCACCATCTCCTGCATGGCCTTCTGCATACTGGGGTAGCCGTCAAAGCCCAGGTCAACGGCAAACCGAACCACCGTGGATTCCGAGACACCCACCGTTTTTCCCAGGCGGTTGGCCGTCATGAATGCGGCCTTGTCGTAGTCCTCCGAAATGTAACGCGCGATCCGCTTCTGCCCCTTGGAGAAGGTGGGTTCCATCTCCCGCAGAGTGGACAATATATCGTAACTCATAGCTGCCTCCTTGTGCGGCGCTGTATCTTTTTTGCGGCAATCGACCAGGGCAGCCGCCCATTTCTGCCGAAAAGCCGCCTTATATTATACTAGCAAAATCGAAAGCATTTTGCAAGAGACAACCGCAGAAAATGCACGGAGATTTCAGATAGTGCCGGAATTTTCCGGTGTCCGCACCAATTCTGCAACCTCTGCCTCCGTCAGATAGCACCATTTTCCCGCCGGGAGATCTCCCAGGCGGAGACTCCCCTCCTGAATGCGGCGCAGCCGGGTGCAGTGCATTCCGGCGGCGTCGCACATCCGCCGCACCTGACGGTTACGGCCTTCGTGGATGGTCACACGGAACTTTGCCGACTGCCCCTCCGCTTTCAGGAGTTTCACCTTGGGCGGACGGATGGTGTAGCCGTCCAGGGTGATGGGCTTCGCCAGGCGGCGCTCCCCGCCGGGCGTGTAGCCGGTGACCCAGACGTCATAGGTCTTCTCCACCTCATGCTTGGGGTGCATCAGGGCGTTGGCAAACGCGCCGTCATTGGTCAGAAGCAGAAGCCCTTCGGAATCCATGTCCAGCCGCCCGACGGGGTACACCCGTGCGCCGCAGTCCGCCACAAGACCGGCCACGTCCGGCCGTCCCCTTTCGTCGGACAGAGTCGTTACATAGCCACGGGGCTTATTCAATAAGATGTACACGTTCTTCTCCCGGACGGCCAGTGGCTGCCCCGCCACCCGGATATCGTCGGTTTCCGGATCGGCGCAGTCCCCCAGAGAAGCGGGGACGCCGTTGACGGTCACCTGCCCCGCCCGGATCAGCTCCTCCGCCTTCCGCCGGGAAGCCATGCCCCGGGCGGAGAGTATTTTCTGCAAACGTTCTGTCACGGTTCTTCCTCCCCGCATGGTCGTCCGGGAGCGGCATGTCAGCCGCTCCCTCTGTGGAATAGTTTTTGCCAGAAGCTCTTTTCCTCCGGCTGGGTCTGCTCGATGGTCGCGCCGTAGACGACCGGGACTTTTCCTACAGCCTTGCCCTCTATCAGCACGTACACGACCCCTGCGTCCGCCCCCTCCACTGCCGGAGCATAGACGAATCCCGGGCCGGGCAGCGCCAGACAGGGGTGTTCCTCCGGCGCGACGGAATAGTCAAAATCCGCCGCCGCCAGCACCTCCACCCGCCGTTCCTCGCCGCCCACGACCTCCACGGTTCCCACCCGGTCGCCCTGATTCACGACCCGCTGAATGGTGTACCGGGAGAAGCCTTCTTCCATCAGCGCGGCATGGTCAGCCCAGTCGCCGGGGTCGTCGATGGTCACGGCGATGATCCGCCGCCCGTCCCGCGTGGCGCTGGACACCAGAATCCGACCTGCGGCCTTGGTAAAGCCGGTTTTCACCCCGTCGGCGCCCGCTACCCGCCACAGCAGCTTATTGTGGTTGGTCAGATACCGCTCCCCTACCTTGACATTCTTAGCGGAAACGGTTTTGTAAAAAATGGGATTTTCCATGGCATAGGCCGCCAGTGTTCCCAAATCCTTTGCCGTGGAATAGTGGCCGGGACTGTCCAGGCCGTTGGGATTTTCAAAGTGCGTGCCGGTCAGGCCGAGACTGCGCGCCTTGTCGTTCATCAGCGCCGCGAAGCCCTCCACAGTACCGCCGCAGTAAATGGCCAGCGCCACGGCGGCGTCGTTGCCGGAGGACAGCATCAGCCCGTAAAGCAGCTCCTGCAAGGTGAGCACTTCCCCCTCTTTCAGGTACATGGAGGAGCCCTCGATGCCCACCGCTTCCTTTGGGATGCGCATTCTGTCCAGGACGTTGCACTGCTCGCAAACGATCAGCGCCGTCATGATTTTGGTGGTGCTGGCGATCAGACTGCGCTCCGTGGGATTTTTCTCATAAAGCACCCGGCCGCTGACAGCGTCCACCGCATACGCCCGCCGGGCGGACACGGCATCCGCCCCCACAGGCAAAAACAGGACGGCGGCCAGCAATGCAGCCGCCGTCCCGGCGAAAAATCGTCTCATTTCTTCTCACCCGCGGCTATTGTGTCCCGTTTTGAGGGAAACTATGCGCCGCGGATGGGTCAGTCTTTCTTCTTTGCGTCCAGGTAGGCCGTGAGCTTGTCCAGCGTGTCCGGCACCATTTCCACGATGCGGTCGGCAGTGGAGCTGGCAGGCTCCGCCACGGGCATCATGCGAACGTTTCCGTCCTTTACGATCAAAAAGCAGATGGGCGTCACCTTGACGCCGCCGCCCACGCCGCCGCCAAAGGGATTGTCACCGGCAGCCGTCTTCTTGGTGAAGTCGGAACCGCCGCCGCCAAAGCCGACACTGACCTTGGAAACGGGGATGATCGTCACGCCGTCGGGCGTGGAGATGGGTTCGCCGATGACGGAGTTTACGTCCACCATCTCACGAATCTTCTGAATGGTACTTTCAAGCATATTGGGAATCTGGCTCATGGGTAGCACCGCCTTTTCGTTTTTTCTGAAGTTTCAGGAATTCTCTCAGCGCCCGGACGCCGTACACGATGGCAAGACCCAGAAGTCTTCCCAGCGTAATGGTCAAGTCCAGCCGCGCAATGACCAGTGTTTCGGACGCGGTAAAGTCGCACTCGACCTCCACATCCCGTTTTTTTATCACGAACAGCCGTTCCAGCCGGGGCATCAGATTGCCCACCGCCGTCCAGGCTCTTCCGTAATTGACCGCAAGGTCGCAGGGGTCGCCCCCTGCCAGTATCAGCTTCAGCTCCAGGCGGTTCACCCGCAGCTTCCGTCGGAAATCTCCCAGAAAGTTCAACGCGACCTTTACCAATGGCAAAAAGCCCAGCAAACTGCCGCCCTTTTCTTTCTTGTCCGCCGGAGGCTCCTGTTTGGGGGGCTGGGGCGGCTTTGGGAGGGATTCTTCCTGTTTTTTCGGCTGTTCCGCCGGTTTTTTCACAGGTTTCGGCTTTTTCTCCTTCTTTTTTCGGGGGAACAGGGTCAGCCGGACGGGGCCAAAAATGACGCGCAGCAGCGCTCCCTCCCCGCTGTACCGGGCGCTGACGCCCAGGGGCAGGATTCCCAGAAGGAATATCACGCCCAGCGCAATCCACCAGCCCATTATGCTTCCTCCCCGATGGGGGGCTGCTCAGGCAGCTCCACCGGCTCGCCAAAGGTGATCTTCTCAATGGGTGGCAGCTCTTCCAGAGAGCTGAGGCCGAAGGTACGCAGAAAATCCGGTGTCGTTTTATACTGAATCGGGCGACCCGGAACATTCAGACGTCCCGCCTCCTCGATGAGCTTTTTGTTCAGCAGCGCCGCCACGGAATAGGCGCTGTCCACGCCGCGGATCTGCTCCACCATGGCTTTCGTCGCCGGCTGGTAGTAAGCGATGATGGTCAGGGTTTCCAGCTGAGAGGAAGACAGCTTGGGGGGCTTTCGGGTCTCCAGCGCCTTCGTCACATAGTCCGCCATCTCCCCGGAGGACACCATCTGGTAGCCCTTTTCCAGCTTGAGAATGCGGATTCCCCGGCGCTCAAAGGCATATTTATCCGCCAATTCGTCGGCGGCCTTTTCCACATCCGACGCGTCCGTTTCCAGCGCGGCGGCGAGTCTGGCAATATCGATTCGCTCGCCCGCGGCAAAGAGAATGGCCTCAATGGCGCGCTGTAACTGTTCCGATTCCATCAGGTCATCTCCTCTCTTGGGTGTTTATCCAACAGACGGACGTTAGGGTTTTCCCCGCCGGGGTCGTCCTCCAGCGTCACAGAGTTCGTCTTACATAAATCCAGAATGGCGAGAAAGGTCGCCACAACCTCCGAGCGGCTCCGGCTGCCCCGGAACAGGTTCTTTAGCCGCTCCACGCCCCGCAGCAACAGCTGACGCAGCACCTCGCCGGTTTTCCGGCCGATGGGGTACGGCTCCTTGCCCACGATGCCCCGGAAATTCGCCGTGGGCGGGGGCAGCTGGCGCTGACTGCGCTCGGCAATGATGTCCAGCGCCCGCAGCAGGTCAATCACGTCGTGCTGATAGCGGTAGCCCTGCTCCCTGCGCAGGGGTTCCGGCTCCTTGGTGAACAGGCACCGGCCGATTTCATTCCTCGGTTCCAGCACCGCCACGGCCTGCCGGATCTGCTCCATGGCTTCCTTGCGCTTGCGCTCCACCAGCGACTGGCGCAGCAGGTCAAGCTCGCTTTCCGCCTCGGCCTGTTCCGCTGCCGACAGAAGCATTTTGGTTTTGATCAGCATCAGGTGGGACGCCATGGTGATGAACTCGCTGGCGATCTCCATATCCATCCGCTTCATTTCGTCCAGATATCCCAGATACTGCTCCAGGATCGCGGAAATGGACACATCCTGAATTTCGATTTTATTCTTGCTCAGCAGCTCAAAAATAACATCCAGCGGCCCCTCAAAATCCTCCAGCACGTCGGATTTGGTATGGACGATGCCCTCCAGACGGTATTGCGGTTCTCCCATAGCGGCTTCCTTTGCTAAATCTAAATCAATACATACTTTCGGACATTATAGCATTCTTTTCCCCCGGGCGCAACCCTAATATTCCATTAACTTTCATGAACTTTCTTTCAGAAAATATTGCAATTTTCGATTTTATGTGGTATCATGTTTGTAACCGAAATTCGGAGGGATGAGAAGTGGCAAAACGGAATCGTTATCGTGAGATGGAGAGTTTGATGACCAGGGTCATTATTGGCGACGCGCTGGTGTTTGTGCTGTATCTGCTTTGCGCCGGTCTTGGCTGGACCGTTCTGAAGGTGACCACCGCCATTATCGCCATTCTTGGTTCCCTTTTATGCCTTGGCTGGCTGGTCATCACCGGCGAGTTCTCCCGCCGCCGGAGTCTGTGGATGGTAACGGGCTTTATTGCAATCGTTCTGTGCGTGCTGGTATCCCTGCTTCTGGGCTATCCCGGCCCTGCGCCTACTGTGTAACTTACATCTAAAAAGCGGCAGCTTCGGCTGCCGCTTTTTATGTTCTCTATTGGCTTATCTATAGAACGTATTTCCTCCGATAAATTCCCGCACCAGACTGGTGGGGGGGATTTCGTCGTCCACGTCCGCTTCCTGGATGTAGTTGAGGATTTTGACGATGTTGCGCACCTCGTCGTAGCACTCGTCCTCCGGCTGAACTGCGGTGAGCAGAGGGAAAATATGCTTTTTCAGCACCGCCAGCTCGTAGAGCGTGGAGCTGTTGAAAATCACGTCGGCATTCTCCTGATAGGGGAATATCCACCGCTTTTCCCCCCGCTGGACGCTGTCCCACATGGAGAGCGTATGCTGCACCGACGCGCCCCGGGTTTCGTAGTCCCGGACGATGCGCCGCAGGAGCCGCAGATAGCTGGTGGGAATCCGGTTGTGATTGTCCAGGTTCAATGGCAGCAGCGGACTGACGTAAAGGCGGAAAATCAGCTTTTTGTCCACGCTTCCCGGCAGCATGGCGGGGTTCAGGCCGTGAAGTCCCTCCACGATGATGACGGAATCCGCTTCCAGGCGCAGCCGTTTGCCCCGCCATTCCCGTTTTCCGGTGAGGAAGTTGAAGGACGGAAGCTCCACTTCCCCGCCCGCCAGCAGCGACGCCATGTCCTCCCGGAACAGGGCGCAGTCAATGGTGTTGATATGCTCCAAGTCCAGCTTGCCGTCGGGGCCGGGAGCGATTTTGTCCCGGTCTATGTAATAGTCGTCCAGACTCATGAGAATGGGCTTTTTCCCGTGGACACGGAGCTGGGTGGCAAGGCGGTTGGCCGAGGTCGTCTTGCCCGAAGAACTGGGGCCAGCCAGCAGCACAGCCTTCGCCCCCCGCTGGCACACCAGATCCGCCACCTGAGAAAACCGCTTTTCGTGCAGGGCTTCGTTGACGCGGATCAGCTCACGGATGCGGCCGGAATTCGTCAGGTCGTTGAGGTCGGCCACCGTCTGGCACTCCATCAGCTCGCCCCAGCGCTCGCCCTCGTTATAAACGCTGAAAAAGTTGGGCATAGGCGGCACCTTGGCACAGATCTCCGGATTGCTGTCGTCCGGATAGACGAACACAAAGCCGCCGTCCGCCGGGAGAATGTCCCACACCGTCAGATATCCGGTGGAGGGCATCATCTCGCCGTAGTAATAGTCGGCGAAGTCCCCGTAGGCATACTCGTCGAAATAATCCACCGTCCGCCAGGACAGGAGCCTTGCCTTGTCGGTCTGCCCTTCCTCCCGGAACCGGCCGATGGCCTTCTGCAGCTTCACCCGGCGGCGGATCAGGGGAATGTCCTGCCCCACCAGCTCACTGACCCGCGCTTTCAGGGTCGAAGCGGAAAAATCCTTTGCCCACGCAACGCTGATGTACACGCTGGAACCCAGCGTGCAGGTCATTTTTGCCGTCGCCTCCGGCCACAGCTGCCGGATTGCGAGGAAAATGACGAACTGCGCCGTGCGGATATAGCACTCCTTACCCGCCGGGTCGGCGTAGCGCAGCAGCCGGACTTCGCCGTTGGACGCCGCCATCGCCCGGCGCATGGACTGGCGGTCGGCTTCCGCCTCTTTCTGCCGCACGGGAATATAATTTAATGTAAAGACCTCACCGGCGATCTTCGCGGCAAGGGGTCTTTCCGTCAGCGTACCGCCGTCCAGCCCCAGCTGCTTCACCAGTTCCAGCAAACTCTGTCCCGGCTGGGGCAGCACCTTCCGTCCGTCCATTGTCAAATCCATAACGTTACCTCCTTGGGGAAATTGCACAAAACGTGTGCTATATTATAGCACACGTTTATATTTTCTGCAAGATTTATTTTGATCTCGCCTTGCACCGCCGCAGCAGCAGATATCCAACTACGCCAATGATAAGCAGCGCCGCCATCCACGCCGGTCTTGTCCAGGCGGGGGTAGTGACGAAAATGGCCGTGGGGCCGTCCGCGCCGCCGATGATGCCGATGGCCGCCGCGCTCCCGTTCTGCACAAGCTCGCGGTGCAGAATGAAATAGCCAATCAGGGAAACGACGCCGTCGTACAGCAGCCTCACGCCCCCGATCGCCCCGATTCCCAGAAACAGAAAGCGCCAGGGGCTTTTCCGGTAGGCATAGTCCTTCATCTGCTCGTTGAGGTCGGCGGCCGCTTTTGACGGAGTGCCCAGCTCGGCGTAAATTTCCTCGTCGGTCTGCCCTGCTTCCCGGCGGGCGACTATGGAACTTTGAAAGTCGCTCATGACTCTCGCCTTTACCTCACGGGGCAGATTCAGCCGCCGCTCCACCGCGTTTACGTAGCTCTTCATTTTCTTTTCCGCCTGGGTCATGGTTCTCTTCCTCCCTGTAAAATTGCATTTACCGTGTCCTCAAATTCCTGCCAGACACGCTGGCGGCGGAGATTTTCCGCTTTACCTGCGTCCGTGGCTTCGTAGATTTTCTTCGGCGCCGTGCGTCCCTCTCCGGTCGACCACTGGGAGCGGATCATGCCGTCGTCCTCCAGGCGGTACAGGATCGGGTACAGCGTCCCTTCCTTCAGGCAGAACCGCCCCTGGGAGGATGTTTTCAGCGCCGACAGCAGCTCATAGCCGTAAGCGGGCTTTGCGCAGATCAACTTCAGCACCAGCATTTCCAGCACGCCCTTTTTCAGCTGCTGGGCAAATCTGTCCTCCATCGGCTTTCCTCCTATTTAGCATTGCTAAGTATTTGTAATATAACACTCTTTCCTGATTTTGTCAAGCAAAAAGGACCTGCTCATTTGGGCAAGTCCTTTTCATAATTTATCCCAATTTTGTCAGTGTGGTTCCCGGGTAATAGTGCGCCAGAATTTCCGGGCAGGTGCTTCCCGTGACCGCCATGGCGTCCGCGCCGTACTGACTCATGCCCACCCGGTGGCCGTAGCCCCTGGTGGTGACGGTGACGGTATCCTCGGTGGTGGATACGGAAAACGCCGTGGAGCGCAGACCCAGCAGCGAACGAAGCTCTGTCCCCCTGTAGGTCGTCCCGCCGATGACGATGGTATCGACGCCGCCGCCATCGGTGTAGACCACGTCCCGGAACCAGCTTCCGGGGCTTCCGCTGAGGGTAACGCCCAGAGCATTCTGAAAGGCTTCCGCCGAAAATCGCACCGTATCCGTGTAATGCGCCGCCTTTTCCTCCCCGGGGCTGGCCACGGCCTGCAAATAGGGGAACTCCGTCCCCCACACTGCTGCGGCGTCCTCGGTGCTGCCGCCGGAACAGGAAAAATACGTCGCTTCGATCAGCTCCCCCTCATAGGTCAACACCCAACCGGAGGTTGCGGCCACGGCGGCGCGTACCTTTTTAAGCCCTTCCTCCGTGCCGCCCTGAGACAGGTAGTCTTCGTCCCCGATGTAGCCCTGACAGCACGCGCTGCGGGTGCATACGGAGCAGTCTCCATGCTTGCCGCCGGTCTCCCACGCCTTCCGGGCGTACGTCCGGGCAACCACCGACTGGGCTTCCAGTGCTTCTTCCTCGAAGGATACCGGCATTTCCGCCAGCACCACCCCGACAAGGTAGCTGTCCATATCCATCTGGGAAACCGTGCCGTCCTCCTGCCTGACCAGCACAGGAAGCCGCACAGTCTCCTGCGCCGTGGGTTGTACGGTCTGCGCCGTTGTTTCAGGCGTTGTCTCCGGCGGAGTATCCGTCTGGCGCGCCGCAATGCTCAGCACGATCCCCGGCACCACCAAACCCATGACGGCGGCGATCAGAATATCCTTTGCCAATGTTCTCATTGGTATCCCCTCCCGGAGATATGGTAGCACACGGCGGGTCAGAATGCTGTCAGAACA
>CAKTKC010000026.1 GCA_934569225.1 uncultured Oscillospiraceae bacterium
GGCTTTTTGCCGGTCTGCTGGGCTTTTTTCTCGATCTCGTCCAGCACCTGCTGGCTGTATTCCGCCGTGTAGTTGTCCTTAACATACCCGGCCACAGCCTCGACCTCGGTGTCGGTGACAAAGCAGCCCTGCACCCGGAGCGGCTTGCCGCAGCCAATGGGGGCATACAGCATATCGCCCTTACCCACCAGCTTTTCCGCGCCCATGGTGTCCAGAATGATACGGGATTCCATGGCGGAGGCCACGGAGAACGCGATTCGGGACGGGATATTCGCCTTCATCAGGCCGGTGATAACGTTGGCGGAAGGTCGCTGGGTGGCGATGATCAGGTGCATACCGGCGGCACGACCCATCTGTGCAATGCGGCAGATGGAGTCCTCCACCTCCTTGGCGGCGACCATCATCAGATCCGCCAGCTCGTCGATGATAATGACCACCTGGGGCAGCTTCTGGCCGTCCTCCTCGGAGGTCACAATGCTGTTGTAGGATTCCAGATCCCGAACGCCCATGTCGGACATCATCCTGTAGCGGCGAAGCATTTCCGTCACCGCCCATTGCAGACTGCCCGCGGCCTTCTTGGGGTCCGTGACCACGGGAATCAGCAGATGGGGAATGCCGTTGTAAATCCCCAGCTCCACCATCTTTGGGTCGACCATGATAAGCTTCACATCGTCGGGGCCTGCCTTGTACAGCAGGCTAATGATGATGGAGTTCATGCACACGGATTTACCGGAACCGGTGGTACCGGCGATCAGCAGGTGGGGCATTCTGGCAATGTTACCCACGATGCAGCTTCCGTCAATACTCTTGCCCAGGGCGACGGAGGTCTTGGACTTCGCCTTGGCAAATTCGGGAGAATCAATGACCTCCCGCAGGGAGACCGTCGTGACCGCCCGGTTCGGCACCTCAATGCCCACCACGGAAATCTTTCCGGGAACGGCGGCGATCCGAACACCGGACGCGCCCAGGCTCAGGGCGATATCATCGGCACAGCCGGTGATTTTATTCAGCCGGACGCCCTTGTCCAGCTCCACCTCGTATCGGGTGACGCTGGGGCCTCGGGTAACGTTGATGATATGAGCGTCGATATTGAAGCTGGCGAGGGTCTCGTTGAGGCGGCGGGAATTTTCCCGCATTTCCTCCGTGCCGTCCGTCCCGGCACGTACCGGGCGTTTCAGCAAATCCAGTGGCGGGAAGCAGTAATCCGGCTGCTGCACCGCCTGGGTCTGGGCGATCTCCGCGGCGACCTGCCGGGCGGATTGGGCGGCGTCCTTGGTGGTGACCTTCCCGGACTTTGCCTCCGGAGCGGGTTTTACCTTGCCCTCATCCAGCTTTGGCGCGGGCGGGATAGGCGCGTCCGGCACAAATTCCGGCATTTTGTTGGGCAGCTTTTCCCCGATATCCTCCCCTTCCACCCGGACGGGCTTCGCCGCGGCAGGATGCGCCGGGAGCGGTTCGGGAATCGGCGGCGTTTCGTCCTTCACGTATCCGGCCGTACCGGGCAGGGGCGCGCTGATGTCTCCGTCGATACGCTCCATGAATGCCGCGCCCTTTCCGGGAATCTGCTTGACTTCATCCTGCGGCGTGGAAACGCGGGGATTTTCCTGCTTTGGAGCGGAACGGGGCTGCTTTTCCGGGGGAAGCTGCGGGGGCGTCTCCGGCGGGGTTTCCTCCGGGGCGTTCTCCCTCGCCCGCTGCTGTTCCCGGCGCTGACGCTTGCGGGCAATCTGCTTGTTCGCAATGTTGTTGACTACAACGGACGCGGGGTCTATGTAGTCCTCGTCGTCTTCCTCCACATAATCGTCCTTGGGACGGTTGGCAATGGCTCTGATAATGCTGGGAATGGTGATATTCATTGCCCCCAGCAGCGTCAGAACCGCGAAAAACACGCAGAACACAAAGGCCAGCGTATTGCCGCAGAGCCAGCGCAGCAGCATGGCCGCGCCGCCGCAGAGAACGCCGCCGGTGCTTCCCGCTGCGCCGCCAGTATACAGGTCGGCGATCAGGGCAAAGCCCTTGGACATCTCCTGCTCCCGCATGGCAAGGTGGTAAATGCACCCGCACAGGAACACGAAAATCAGTGTGCAGGCGCTGCGCATGGTCGGTGCGTTTTTCCGGCCAAAGGTGTGGATGACGAACAGGTATAACAGTCCCGGAATGGCGAAATAAAATCCGGCCTGCCCCACCAGTCCCAGCACCACAGACTGGATGATTTTCAGCAGAGCGCCATCCGGATTCACGCTGATGACGACAAACAACGCAAACAGCAGAATGCTGACCGCCGCAATGAGAAAATGCGGCGGAACGGCAGGTTCATATTCCGTTTTGTACTTGGTATTTTTGGCAGGCGTACTCTTTTTCCCGGAAGATTTGGAAGCGGAACCGGATGCCGTTTTCTTCTTTGCGCCCGAAACCGCCTGCTCGGCCCGACTGGCCGTTTTCTTCTCAGCCATAATTTCCTCCTTATGCCATCAGATTCAGAATAAAGGTGAACAGCGCCACGCCCCAGCAGTAGATTGCCGGGAATGTATAGCCATTATTGGCGGCAAGCAGGCGCATAAGCTTCACGCCCAGCAGCGCAGCGCCGAAGGCCACGGCAGCGGTCATCAGATAACGGATGAGAATCAGGAACGACAGCGTCCCAGCCCCCACCGATACCAGCGCCAGCACATCCAGCACGATCAGGCCGACCTGGATAAACATATTCATCAGCAGCGCCATGTTCAGGCCGTAGCTCCGCTCCACGCCGCAGATGCTGGCAACGGACAGCGCGGAACCCACGGCGGAAATGCCCGGCAGAATCCCCAGTGCGCCGCCCAGACCCACGAGAAGTCCCTCGACCCTGGAAAGCGTCCGGCTGTCCCGGTTGCTGGTGGGGAAAAACTGGGGTATGTACAGGATAACGCCGTTCAGGAACAGCAGCACGGCGATCCAGATCAGCTTCTCTTTCAGCGGCTCTGCGTACCGGTTCAGGAAAAATCCCAGGATCACAGGAATCAGCATCGTCCGGAGCAGACTGAAGTCCATCAGGCTGCGGGTATCCAGCGGACGACGGCGGCGGCGTTTGGGCACCCGCGCCAGACGTCGCGCCCGATGAATGCGGACGATCTGCTTGCGGCAGCTGAAATACATCGCGCCGAACACGCCAAGATGCGCGAACAGCTTCATCAGTTCCGTGCTGCTCTGAATGCCGAAGCATTTCAGCATCAGAATGCGATGGGCTTCGGCGGAAACGGGCAGAATATCCGCAAGCCCGGAAAACAGACCGTATAAGAAACTCTCAAGCCAGTTTAAGTCCAAGTCTGCCCCTCCTACAACAAAGTTTTTCAGTTTATTATAGCATAAGTCGGAGAGAATTTCCAGTCTTATTTTTTACCCCCGCGGACGTTGCCAAAATCGACCGCGTCCGCGGGGCAGAAGCTACTTTTTCTGTTTCTCGATCATTCTGTGGAGCGTGGACAGAGCGTCACTCAGCCCGCCCAGCTTGTCAATCAGGCCGGAAGCCACCGCCTCCTTGCCGTAGAGAATCGTTCCCACATCCGTGGCGATCTCCCCTGTCGCCATCATATAATGCTCGAAGTCCTCCCGGCTGATGCGGGAGTTCGCGGTGACGAAATCCGCGATCTGCTCCTGGATCCGCTGGAAATACCGGAAGGTCTGGGGTGCGCCCACAACCAGCCCCGTCATCCGCACGGGATGCACCGTCATGCTGGCCGTGGGGGTAATAAAGCTCTTTTTCGTGCATACTGCCAGTGGAATGCCGATGGAATGTCCGCCGCCCAGCACCAGAGACACCGTGGGCTTTTTCATCCCCGCGATCATCTCCGCAATGGCAAGTCCCGCCTCGATGTCGCCGCCCACTGTGTTCAGAAGCAGAAGCAGGCCGTCCACATCGTCGCTTTCCTCGATTCCGGCCAACAGCGGCAGGACGTGCTCATATTTTGTGGTCTTCACCGTTTCCGGGGCAATCATGTGCCCCTCCACCTGGCCGATGATGGTGAGGGTGTAGATGTTTCCCTTGCTGGATTTTGTGATGTCCGAGCCAAGCTCCACAATCTGCTCCCGCTCCTGTTTTTTCATTTCCGCGTCTTTGTTTTCGCTCATAACCTAACCTCCTCCCCCATAGGATAACCGGTTTTTCGCAATTCACACTTGAAAGCGGCGCTCTTTTGTCGTATAATGAGAAGTGGTGATGATATGGCTACAAAAACAAATGCAGTCCGTCTGGTTCAGCAGGCGGGAATTCCCTGTCGTGAAGCGTTTTATGAATTCGACGAACAGGATCTAAGCGGCGGCCATGCCGCACAGGCCATCGGAATGCCGGAGGAACAGGTTTTCAAGACGCTGGTCGCCCGGGGCGAAAAGACGGGCATCAACGTGTTCTGCATTCCCGTCTGCTGCGAGCTGGATCTGAAAAAGGCCGCCAAGGCTGCCGGGGACAAGAACATGGAGCTGGTGGCCGTCAAGGAGCTGCTCGGCCTGACCGGCTATATCCGCGGCGGATGCAGTCCCGTGGGGATGAAGAAGCATTATCCCACCTTTATTGACGAAACCTGCACGCTGTGGGATGAAATTGCCGTCTCCGCCGGCGCCAGGGGACATCAGATGATCGTTCCGCCCCAGCCCCTCGCGGAGCTGGTAGGCGCCAAATTAACAGATATTATTGTATAGAAAGGAAATCCATATGTACGAATATAAGACAAAAGGCACCTGTTCTCAGAAGATTTTCTTCGACATTGAGGACAACAAGGTCAAAAATGTTCAGTTTGTAGGCGGCTGCAACGGCAACCTGAAGGGCATCGGCAAGCTGGTGGAAGGGATGGATGTTGACGACGTCATCGCCCGGGTTGAGGGCGTCAAGTGCGGCATGAAGTCCACCTCCTGCCCCGATCAGCTGGCACAGGCACTGAGGGCCGCCAAAGCAGAACAATAATCGCGAAACGGCACGGGCTGAAAACCAGTCCGTGTCGTTTTTTGCACATAATCAAAACATAATTCCATTGAATCGACGAAAAATCCGTGTTATAATGTAGAAAAAAGCAGAAAGAAGGATATCTCTTGACCAATTCGGAGGCACATTACCGAAAAATGACGGAAACGCCGGTTTCCCGGCTGATTCTGAATCTCGGCATCCCCACCACCATTTCCATGCTCATCACCAGCATCTACAACATGGCGGATACTTACTTTGTCGGCACTCTGGGCGAAAGCGCTCAGGCCGCGACGGGCATTCTCTTTACTGTTCAGGCCATTGTGCAAGGTCTGGCCTTCATGCTCGGCCACGGCGCGGGCACCCATGTGTCCCGGTCGCTGGCGGACAGAGACACCGACAAAGCCACCATGTACGTTTCCACTTCCTTTTTCACCGGCATGGGGCTGGGACTGGTGATCAGCGTGTTTGGCCTTGCGTTTCTCAGGCCGCTGGTGCATTTTCTCGGCAGTACCGACACCATCGCCCCCTATGCCATGGACTACGGCTTCTGGGTATTCCTGGCCGCGCCGATGATCATCTGCTCCCTGATCCTTAACAACTGTCTGCGCTACGAGGGAAAAGCCTTTTACGCCATGTTCGGCCTGACCGCCGGCGGTCTTCTGAACATTCTGGGGGACTACATTCTCGTCGCAAAGCTGGGCATGGGCGTCTATGGCGCGGGACTTGCCACTGCCGCGTCTCAGATGGTCAGCTTCACGATCCTGCTGATTATGTACCTGAAAATGGCGCAGAGCACCATCCGCTTCCGCGCCGTCAGCCGGGAATTCAAGACCTATCTTTCTATCTGCCGGGTGGGTCTGCCCTCTCTGATCCGGCAGGGATTGACCTCCGTGACCATGGGGCTGCTGAACAACATGACAAAGCCCTTCGGCGATGCGGCCATCGCCGCCATGAGCGTGGTCAACCGGTATTCCAACTTCCTGATCTGCGTCGGCCTGGGCATCGGGCAGGGCTTCCAGCCGGTGGCATCCTTCAATTATCAGGCCAGAAAATACGACCGGGTGAAAAAAGGTCTGGTGTTCACCATGTGCTTCGGGCTGATCTTCATCGGCAGCTTTTCCGTTATCAGCATGATTTGTGCTGAGGGTATCATCGGAATTTTCCAGAAAAGCGAGGCGGTCATTGCCATCGGCTCCACCGCGCTGCGATATACGGCGATTGGGATGCTGTTTGTCCCCTTCTCCGTACCGGTGAATATGCTTTATCAGAGCATCCAGCAGCCCACCATTTCCTCTGTTCTGTCCCTCATTCGTTCCGGTGCGGTCACAATTCCCATGCTTTTGACCTGTGTCCCTCTGCTGGGGCTGATCGGAATCCAGATTGCCCAGCCCACGGCGGACGTACTGGCCGGGATCATCAGCATTCCGTTCATTATCCGCTTTCTCCGAACAACACCCGAAGATTAAACGAAGCGCAGGAGCGTCCATGATCGGTCGCTCCTGCGTTCTTTATTTCTTTACGGCGGCAAGAATGTACTTCACCAGCTCGTCCCGGCCGTTCCCCTTCTCTGCGGAGAACGGGATCACCGGGCAATTCTCCGGAAGCTCCAAATCCTCCCGGATGACCTTCAGGTTCGGTTCCAGCTCGCTTTTTTTCAGCTTGTCCATCTTGTTGGCAACGACCACAAACGGGCACCCAGAATCCAGAAACCACCGCGCCATGGTGATATCGTTGTTGGTGGGCGGATGGCGGTAGTCCACGATCAGCACACCCAAATCGATGCGGTTTGCCGCGAAATAGTCCTCCATCAGCCGCCCCCAGCGCTCTTTCTCGCTGGCGGAAACCTTCGCAAAGCCGTATCCCGGCAGGTCAACCAGATAGCAGGCGCCGTCCAGGGTGAAGTAATTCACATGGACGGTTTTTCCCGGCTTATCCCCCACCCGGGCAAAGTTTTTCCGCTGCAAAAGGCGGTTGATGACCGAGGATTTCCCCACATTGGACTTCCCGGCAAAGGCAATTTCCGGGAGGCGTTTTGCTGGAAAATTCTCCTTGGAAGCGGCGGAAATCAGAAATTCCACATTCTGAAAGTTCACAGCATTCCCTCCGTTACTGGCGCAGGCCGGGCTTTTGCACTCTGGTGCGCACGTCCCCGGGAAGCTCTGTCAGAATGGCGGGGCTGACCTCCGCAGGCCGGTTCAGCGCGGCGGAAAGCACGGTGTCCATGGTCTGGGCGCTGATGAAATTCAGCTGACGGCGGACGGTCTGGTCAATTTCCTCCAGATCCCGCTCGTTGTCCTTGGGAATGATGACGGTGCGCACGCCGTGGCGCAGCGCCGCCATGGTCTTCTCCCGCAGACCGCCGATGCGCATGACCCGTCCGCGCAGGGAAATTTCACCGGTCATGGCGATATCCCGCCGCACGCTGACCCCCGTCAGGGCGGAGACAATGGCCGTGCAGACGGTAACGCCCGCCGAGGGGCCGTCCTTGGGAACTGCGCCCTCCGGGAAATGGACGTGAATGTCCTTCGTCTTGTAGAAGTCCGGGGCGACGCCCAGCTTCTGGGCATTGGCGCGGATATAGCTCAGCGCCGCGTGGGCGGATTCCTTCATCACATCGCCGAGATTTCCGGTCAGCTCCAGCTTGCCGGAGCCGTCCATGACGTTGACTTCCACTTCCAGCGTTTCGCCGCCGACGCTCGTCCAGGCAAGTCCCGTGACCAGCCCCACCTGATCGGTGCAGGGCAGCCGGTCGGGCAAAAATTTGCGAACACCCAGATAGTTTTCCAGATTGCTGCCTGCAACGATGATCTTCTTCGGTGTTTCCTGGGAAAGGATCTCCATGTCCGTCTTCCGGCAGATCTCGCCGAAGCAGCGTTCCAGATTCCGCACGCCGGATTCCCGTGTGTAGCAGGAAATCGTCTCCCGGATGGCGTCGTCCGTGATGCGGAGCTGCGCCTTTTTCAGGCCGTGCTTTTTCAGTTGCTTGGAAATCAGGTGGTTCTTTGCGATCATGAACTTTTCCTCGTCGGTGTAGGAGCCGAGTTCGATAATCTCCATACGGTCAAGCAATGGCCGGGGCACGGTGTCCAGGGTGTTCGCCGTGGTAATAAACAGCACGTCGGACAGGTCAAAGGGGATTTCCAGATAATGGTCACGGTAGTCGTGGTTCTGCTCCGCGTCCAGCACTTCCAGAAGGGCGGCGCTGGGGTCGCCGCGGTAGTCGGAACCCAATTTATCGATCTCGTCCAGCAGCAGCACAGGATTGCAGCTGCCCGCCTGGGTCATTGCGGTCATGATCCGGCCGGGCATAGCGCCGACGTAGGTCTTCCGGTGTCCCCGGATGTCCGCCTCGTCGTGAATGCCGCCCAGGGAAATCCTTGCCATTTTCCGGTTCAGGCTCCGGGCGATGGAATAGGAAATGGAGGTCTTCCCCACGCCGGGAGGGCCTACCATGCACAGAATCTGGGGCGGCATCTGGGGCGCCATTTCCCGGACGGCGATGGTTTCTAAGATTCGCTCCTTCACCTTTTCCAGTCCAAAATGGTCATGCTCCAGAATCTTCCGGGCAGCGGCCACGTCCACCCGCTCCTTGGTCTTGACGTTCCAGGGCAGCTCCAGCACGGTGTCCAGATAATTCCGCAGCACCGCTCCCTCAGAAGAACCGAAGGGCTGCTTTTTCAGCCGCTCCACGTCCTTCAGGAGCTTTTTCTCCGTCTCCTCTTCCAGATGGAGATTCCGGATGCTCTGGGCATAGGTGTCAGATTCGTCCTCGTCGTCCTCTTCCCCCAGCTCCTCCCGGATGGCCTTTATTTGCTCGCGGAGGAAATAGTCCTTCTGGTTCTGGTCGATGGCAGCGCGGGTCTTCTCCTGAATGTCCCCTTCCAGCCGGAGCATCTCCACCTCCCGGCGCAGAAGCTGAACGGCAGTTTCCAGGCGGCGGATGCTGTTCAGCTGGCAGAGCATTTTTGCCTTGTCCGGGAAATCAATGCCGGAGTTCTGGGCAATGGAGTCGGCAATGAAGCCGCTGCTCTCGCTGGCAAGCATCCGCAGCTGGACAGTCTGGGCGGGATGCTCGCACAGCTCCAGATATACGCCGTACAGGGAATTGGCCTCCCGGCGCAGAGCGCGGGCGCGAATGGTGTCCGCCGGCTCTTCCGCGCTCACCGATTCCACAATGCCAGAAAGATACGGCTCGCTCTGGGAAAGCTCGGTGATCTCGCCCCGGCAGATGCCGGTGACCAGGATCCGCAGATTCTCTCCCTGGGTTTTCAGCACCTGCTTGACTTTGGCGATACAGCCGACGCCATACAGGTCTTTCAGCGTCGGGTCGTCCACCAGCAAATCCTTCTGGGGAATCAGCAGCAAATTCTGGTCGCCCTGCATGGCCGCTTCCAGCGCCTTGATGGACTTGCTGCGGCCGACTTCAAAATGAACGGTCTGTTCGGGGAAAACGCACAGCCCCCGCAAAGCAAGGATGGGCATTTTCGCCGCAAAAATGGTTTCAGTCAAGGTTCTTCCCTCCTTTTTGAAAAAAGGGGGTAGAAAAACTACCCCCTTGGAAGAATAGAGATTATTTCCGCCCGGAAATCTTTTCCCGCGGATGGGCGGTGTCCCGCACAATGCCGGGGTCGGCGCCCTCGACGGCTTCGGGGGTGATGATGACCTTCTGGATGGACAGATCAGAGGGAATCAGGAACATGATCTTCGTCATGATCTTCTCCATGATCGCCCGGAGTCCTCTCGCGCCGATCTGACGGTCAAGCGCCTTCTGGGCAATGGCCTGAAGGGCTTCCGGCTGAATTTCCAGCGCCACGCCGTCCATTTCCAGCAGCTTCTGATACTGCTTCGTCAGGGCGTTCTTCGGCTCCACCAGAATCCGCACCAGATCGTCCCGGGACAGGCTGCGCAGGGTGGTGATCACCGGCATACGACCCACAAGCTCAGGGATAATGCCGAATTTCAGCAAGTCGTGAGGCTCCACCTGGGTGAACAATGTACCGACGTCCCGCTTGCTCTTGCTTTGTACAGGGGAATCAAAGCCGATGGCGCTCTTGTCGGTGCGCTTTTCGATGATCTTGTCCAGACCGTCGAAGGCGCCGCCGCAGATAAAGAGGATGTTGGTGGTGTCCACCTGAATCATTTCCTGCTGTGGATGCTTCCGGCCGCCCTGGGGCGGAACGTTGGCAACGGTGCCTTCCAGAATTTTCAGAAGCGCCTGCTGCACGCCCTCGCCGGAAACGTCCCGGGTGATGGAGGTATTTTCGCTCTTGCGGGCGATCTTATCCATTTCGTCGATGTAGATAATGCCCCGTTCTGCCAGCTCCACGTCGAAATCGGCGGCCTGCAGGAGACGAAGCAGAATGTTCTCCACATCGTCGCCCACGTATCCGGCCTCGGTCAGCGTGGTGGCGTCTGCGATGGCAAAGGGAACGTTCAGAATTTTCGCCAGGGTCTGGGCAAAGAGGGTCTTGCCGCTGCCCGTTGGCCCGATGAGCAGAATGTTGCTCTTCTGAAGCTCCACATCGGAATCCGCGCCGAAATAAATGCGCTTATAGTGGTTGTACACCGCGACGGACAGGGCGACCTTCGCCTCGTCCTGCCCCACGATGTAATTGTCCATGAAGGACTTGATCTCTACGGGTGTGGGCAGCTTATCGGGGGCGTTCAGCCCGCTGCCCGTATCCAATTCCTGCCGCAGAAGCTCGCTGCAGGCAGCAACGCAGTCGCTGCAGATATACACCCCAGGACCGGCAATCAGCCTTGCCGCCTGATTCTCCCGCTTTCCGCAGAAGCTGCAGCGAATCGGCGGCTGCTCATTGTTCTTTGCCATGATACCGGTACCTCGTTTCTAATGAATTGTTTTAATGATGGTCAAGCACCCGGTCAATCAGGCCGAAAGCCTTGGCTTCCTCTGCGGTCATGAAATTGTCACGCTCGCAGGCGGCGGTGACTTCTTCGATAGACCGGCCGGTGTTCTCGGCAAGAATGCGGTTCATCCGCGCCTTGACGGTTTCCAGGCGCTTCAGGTGGATGGCCATGTCCGTGATCTGACCCTGAGTTCCCGCGGAGGGCTGGTGGATCATGATCTCGGAATTGGGCAGCGCCATACGCTTGCCCTTGGTGCCGGCGCTCAGAAGGAACGCGCCCATAGAGGCCGCCAGGCCGACGCAGATGGTCGCGACATCGCACTTAATGTACTGCATGGTGTCGTAGATGGCCATACCTGCGGTGACGCTGCCGCCGGGGCTGTTGATATAGAACTGAATGTCCTTGTCCGGATCCTGGGCTTCCAGGTACAGCAGCTGGGCAACCACCAGGCTTGCGGTGGTGTCGTTGACTTCTTCGGACAGGAACACGATACGGTCGTTCAGCAGACGGGAGAAAATGTCATAGCTGCGCTCGCCGCGGCTGGTCTGCTCAACAACATAGGGAACTAAACTCATGGTAATGTCTCCTTTCAGGGGTTTGAAACATTCTAACCATCGCAGAGAAAGGTTATTCCTATCTAGGGATTATTCCTCGGTCTTCTCTTCGGCCTTGGGTGCTACGGGAACGGCGCTGTCCACGATGACCTTGATCGCCTTGCGGGTCTTGATGCTGCCGGTCAACTCGTCCATGGGAACCATTTCCTTGACCTTGTCCACTTCCAGCTCGTACTGCTCGGCCAGAGACTTGAATTCCGCCTCGATATCCTCGTCGGAAGCAGTGATGCCCTCAACCTCGGCGATCTTCTCCAGAGTAACGGAGATCTTCGCCTGCTTCTCAGCGGCGGGACGGAAAGCGTTGCGCATGGTGCTGACGTCGCCGCCCATCATCTTGGCGTACTGCTCCATGGAGTAGCCACTCATCTGCAGCTGATAGCCGAAACGCTCCATCTGGATGTCCAGCTCGTTCTCCACCAGTGCCTTGGGCATATCCACGGTGGTATTATCAGCGGCCTTGTCCACGGCAGCCTGCTCAAAGGCGGTGTCGGCTTGCTTCTGGGCATTTTCCAGAGCCTTGGCGCGGATGTCCGCCTTCAGCTCGTCCAGGGTGTCGAACTCAGAAACATCCTTGGCAAACTCGTCGTCCTGTTCGGGAACGATGGTCTCGGTGACCTTGTTCAGCTTGACATGGAACACGACGGCCTTACCGGCCAGTTCCTTGTGGTAGTCCTCGGGGAAGGTGATGTCGATGTCCTTCTCCTCACCGGCGCTCATGCCGACGACCTGCTCCTCAAAGCCGGGAACGAACTGGCCGGAACCCAGCTTCAGGTCAAAGTTGTCGCCCTTGCCGCCCTCGAAGGGTACGCCACCCTCGAAGCCCTCGAAGTCGATGTTGGCGGTGTCGCCCATCTGAGCGGGGCGCTCCACGGTCTCGGTGGAAGCGACATTCTGCGCCATCCGATCCAGCTCGGCCTGCACCTGCTCGTCGGTGACGGTGACCTCAGCCTTCTCCACTTCCAGGCCCTTGTACTGACCCAGCGTGACCTCGGGGTAGACCTCGGTAGTCAGAGTCAGGGTGACGATGTTGTCGTCGCTGATCTGCATATCGGTCAGGTTGGGACGGCCGACGGCCTTGAAATCCTGCTTGGCGATGGCGAAGTCATAAATCTCGGGGAAGATCTCCTCCAGACCGTCTTCGTAGAAAACGTGGGCGCCATACATGGCCTCGATCATCTTTCTGGGAGCCTTGCCCTTACGGAAACCGGGGAGCTGAATGCTCTTGCGAGCCTTCATGTAAGCCTTGTTGACGCCGGACTCCATCAGTTCCTTGTCGATTTCGACAACGACGGTAGCCTCGTTGCCTTTTCTTTCGATGCTCTTAACGTTCATTGTAAGTAATCCTCCTAATTGGTTCCCGTGACCGAGACCATTTATTTATAATTGTACAGCCGATATATTCTATCAGAAAAAGGCGAAAATGTCCACACTTTTATGAAAAAAGTTTTGAGCAAATGTATCATGGAATCACTTTGTACGGCCGGAAACCGGTATAATCCGCCGCGACCAGCCGGAAATCCACCCCGTCCCACGGCCCTTCCATGGCGAGGGCGTGACTTCCTCCGTGGAGATGGCCGTAAAAGCAGCGGCTCACGCCGTATTTTTCCAGAAGCTGTAAAATTTCCGGGCATTCGTATCCCCGGTACCGGGGCGGATAGTGGAGGAAAACCATCTTCCGCATATCCCCCGCCGCTTTCAGCGAGGCTTCCAGCCGCAGCAGCTCCCGTTTGAACACCTTTTCGTCATGCTCGCCGGAACGGTCTTCCTCATAAAACCAGCCGCGGGTGCCGCAGATGGCGGTGCCCTCATATTCATAGCAGTTGTTGTTCAGCAGATTCAGGTTTTCAAAGCCGTTTTCCTCACAGAACCTCCGGAATTTCGCCGCCGTGCTCCACCAGTAGTCGTGGTTTCCCTTGAGAATGATCTTTCGTCCGGGAATGGCGTTGATCCAGGCAAAATCCGCCTTCGCGCCGGACAGATCCAGCGCCCAGCTCAAGTCCCCCAGCAGAACCGTGGTATCCTCCGGCCGGATGACGGACAGGCCGTCTCTGAGCTTGTCCATGTAACCAACCCATGCGCCGCCGAAAATGTCCATGGGCTTCGGCGCGCCCAGGCAGAGATGCAGGTCGCCGATGGCGTACAGAGCCATGGAACACCTCCTTAGTAGCTGTAGCAGAAGATGTGAGAGCCGATCGTCCCCCATATCTTCTTGTTCACGGCGAATTTCGCGTAGAAAACCACATCCTCAGGCAGCACATACGGCCCGTTCAGTGCCCGTTCGATGGCCTTGTACTGGGTATCCGTGGGCTTTGCCAAATACAGGTTTTTCACCGCCGCAAACTGATCCTTTGCATAAATAATGCTGTTGATGGAAGACTGGAAATTTCCGGATTTCAGACGGTTGAAGATCACCTCGGCCACCGCCTGCTGGCCTTCAAAGGGTTCGCTCTGGGCTTCCATGAAAATCAGGTTGGCCATCAGCTTGATCTCCGCGTCCGTCAGTTCCAGGCCGGGGTAGCGGGATTCCTCGGGAGCCGGTTCCGGCTCGTAGATGAACGGTTCCTCCGGCATCTGTGTCTTGTCGTAGATCCACGCGCCTTCGTAGCCCGCGATTAGCTTGCCGTCGGGGAAGCCGTTTTCCAGCAGTTCGCCCACGCCCCAGGCACTGTAGTCCCTGTCGTCCGGGTCAAGCACCCAAATTTTTCCGTCCTCAGTGACGCCGGTCAGGACAATGAAGTGGTTTCCTCCCGGAAATACCGACCTTGACCCCATCAGCGCAATGGCGATCTTCCCTTCCCGGACGGCTTTCAGCGCCTCATTCACATTCAGCGCCCGTTTCCAGGGGATCTGCATCAGATCGGACACCTTTTCCAGCCGCCCGTAATGGCTTCCGCCGTACTGCACCGCATAATCGGCGATATCGGCGGGGGTGTAAACATGGTCAGTCATATAGGTCGCGACCATGGCCAGCGCGGCGACGCTGCTTCCGCTGGTGGCAATGGTGCCGTTGCCGTAGCGGATGTCGGGATATTCCGACTGATGATAGTGAGGAACCGCGTCGATGGTGACTTTCGGCGCTTCCGTCTCCAGGGGAACGGTCTCCTCCGGGGCGGTCGTTTCCGCTGCCGTCTCCTCCGGGACGGTTTCCTCCGTTGGGACGGTCGTCGCTGCGGTTTCCGGCGGCACAGTCTCAGTGGTCTCGGTCATCTCCGTTGTTTCCTCCGGAGCCGCGTCCACGGTAGCTTGCCGTATGCATTTGTACGAGAAAAACGCCGCCGATACCAGCGCAATGGCAACGACCACAATCAGGCAGGCTGTCTTTATATATCGTGTCATCTGTATCCTCCAATGGGGGAATTTCTGTCTGTTACAAATACTGTTCCAACGCGTCCTCGGAAACACCGAGGGCACCGGCTACCGTTCCGGCGTCGCAGATGGGGCTTTTCTCCGCCAGCACCAGCGCATGGCAGCTCTCCCCTGTCCTGCCCCGGAAATCCAGCAGCCCCGCGTAAGCAAGGGCGGCATAGGGCGACAGCAGATACCCGGCAGAACCGCGGATGCCGGAAATCGTGGAGATCATCCGGCGGCTGCTGACGACGCTGACGTCCAGCCCCTCCCCCAACCGGGAAAGCACGCTGTCCGTCGGGCAGTACATCCCGCCCCGGCGGCAGGCGTCGAGATAAGATGCCACCTCCGGAAGCCCGCCGCAGGCGTAAATCAGCCGTTCCAGCCCCGCGGGAAGGGTCACGTCCGCCTCCGGCGTGCCGGTGGGGACGCTGATGGTATCCGTGCGGAACTGACCGTGGTGAATCAGATTCCACAGATTCCCGTTTTCGTTGCAGCAGCAGATGATATTCCCGATGGGCAGTCCCCACGCCCGGGCGTACCACGCGCTCATGGGCAGGTCAAAATTGCCGCACACCACGGAAATATCCACGCGCTTTTCGTGCTCCGTAATTCCCGCCCGGGCAAGCTCGCCGAAAATGCCGAACAGCACGGCGATTCCCACGGCGGTTTTCGCCCAGCCGCCATCGGCACCGGGGCAGCCGCCCCGCAGCTGTTCCGCCAGAATGTGTACCAGATGGTCAAACGTCCATTCCGGGTTGTGCCAGCACTCCCCGGCAATAATTCGCTGGGGCAGATTCTCCAGCCGGACGGGATAGCGCCCGACGCAGAATTCCACATCCCACCGTGTCAGCTTCGTGTTGAACAGCCTGTTCAGCACCTCAGCGACGCACTGGTGAAAGGATTTCCCTTTCAGAGCGTCGATTTCCTCCTGGGTGAAAGCAGGCTCCCGGAACGGCACATACAGTCCGCCGTCCGGCCCCCGGTTTTCCCGCAGAACACGCTGGGCGGTGTAGGCGTCCCGGTTATTTCGCGTGGTCACATACAGCACATTCCATCACTCCAATGGCATTGTTCCAGAAAATGTTGCCCACCGTCTTTTCGTCCAGCCCCCGTTCCAGCAATCGCTGCGCCAGAGCAGGCCAGCTCTGGACGCCCTCAAACCCGGCGGGCATTTCGGTAATTCCGTCCAGATCGCCGCCCAGGGCAATATGCTTTCCGCTGGGGTCAAGCTCCATAAAGTGGAAAATATGGTCGCACATGGTATCCAGCGTGGGCTTCTCCCCGGTGAACTCCGCGCAGACGTTGTACCCGGCCACGCCGCCGGTCTGGACAATGGCGCGGAACATATCGTCCGTCAGGTTGCGGCTGTTGTTCCAGATGGCGCGGCTGTTGGAATGGGTGGCGACAATGGGCGCTTGGGTGATATCCATAATATCCCAGAAGCCCTCATCGCTGATATGGCTGACGTCAATCAGCATTCCCAGGCGCTGGGCTTCTTCCACATATGCCCGCCCCTGATCGGTCAGTCCGCCGCCGGTCTCATGGGAGCCGGTGAGAGGATTCTTTTCGTTCCAGCCAAGGCCGGAGATGCGGAAACCGATGAGCCAGAGGCTGCCCAGCAGCTCCGGGTCATATCCGATTCCCGCCGTCCCTTCCAGCGTCAGAATGGCGGACATCTTCCCGTTTTTCCGGTTTTCTTCAATTTCCTTCGGGGAATAGGCAATGGAAATCAGGTCTTTGTTTTTATCCATTTCCCGCTGAAGTGTGGCGATTTCCCGCTCAAAGGCGACCACGGGCGTTACATGGTGGTATTCCTCCATAAACGGCGTGGTGAAGCAGGCAAAGCACTGGGCATAGCCCCCCAGCCGGGACGCCCGCTCCAGATCGATATGAAAGGGGTTCTTCCGCAGGCTGCCCGCCTGGTTCATATCGTCGCCCAAAAGTGCAAGCACTGTATCACAATGCAAATCGATCACAGGAAAATTCATTGAAAGGCATCCTCCAAATGGTGAATTTCCGGGTGAAGCGTCTGGGTTCCATCCGGTGCGTAAATTTCAACAACGTCAAACCTGGGCTGCAAATCCGTTGGGTTTTCGGATAAATACAGCGCGGCGGTAGTGCGGATTCTGTCCTGCTTTCTCGCGTCAACGTACTCCATCGCCCGGGCAAAATCCGCCGATTTCCGGAGTTTTACCTCCACAAATACCAGAAAAATCTTGTTTTTGACGATCAGGTCGATTTCCCCGAACCGGCAGCGGTATCCGCTGGCCACGACGGTATACCGCTTTTTCCGCAGATATTCCGCCGCCAGCGCTTCGCCCCAGGCGCCTGTCAGCTTACTTTTCCCCATAAAACTTTTTGAGGAAGCTCATTCTGTGAATGGGGCAAGCTCCGTAGGCGCGGAGGGCGTCGTAATGCGCCCGGGTGGGATAGCCCTTGTGGACGTCAAAGCCATATTCGGGGTACTGCTTCGCCATCTCCAGCATAAAGTCGTCCCGGGAGACCTTGGCCAGCACCGACGCCGCGGCGATATTGGCGCTGAGACTGTCCCCCTTGACCACGGTTTTTACCGGTATCCCGAAATTCTTTTCCCGGTTTCCGTCGATCAGAACGAGGTCGGGCTTTACGGCAAGCTGCCCCAGCGCCCGCTCCATGGCGAGAAACGTGGCCTGCAAAATGTTGATCTCGTCGATCTCCTTCTCCGTGGCGAAGCCGATCCCGTAGGCGATTGCCTGTTCCTGAATGACAGGGAACAGCTCCCGGCGCTTTTTGTCCGTCAGCTTCTTGCTGTCCGTCAGGCCGGGGATGTCCAGATGAGGCGGCAGAATCACCGCCGCCGCGTACACGGGGCCAGCCAGCGGCCCGCGCCCCGCCTCGTCCACGCCGCAGATCGTCCCTACGCCGCCGGAAAAGAATCCATCTTCAATTTCCCACATTTTTCCGTCGCTCATACCATATCCTCCGGCATTTCCAGAGTAAAATTACCCAATTTTCCGCTTCTGAATTCATCCAGCAGGACTTTTGCCATCCGCTCGGTGTTCACTTCCCCGCCGGAAACCAGATAGCCCCGCTTTCTTCCGGCCATTTCCAGCAGCTGCCAGCCGGGCGTTCCCTCCGGCGCTTCCACCTTGTAGCGCTCCAGCAGGGTCTGGGGATAGAACTTGTGCAGCAGCTCCATCAGGCGGTACGCCAGCTCCTCAAGGTCGATGACGCCCTCCTTGACCGCACCGGTGTAAGCCAGCATCATGCCGACCTCCGGGTCCTCAAACTTCGGCCACAGAATGCCGGGGGTGTCCAGCAATTGCAGCCCGCTGTCCACCGTCACCCACTGCTTGCCCCGGGTCACGCCGGGGCGGTTCTCCGCCTTCGCGCTTTTGCGGCCGGAAATCTGGTTGATCAAGGTGGACTTGCCCACATTGGGGATTCCCACCACCATCACCCGGAGCGGACGGTTCATTCCCCGCTTGGCGTCCCGTTCCAGCTTTTCGGCACAGGCCAGCCGTGCGGCGGGGGTAAAGGCGGAAATCCCCTTTTTCGATTTGCAGTCCGTGGCGATGACCGCCATGCCTTTGCGCCTAAAAAACTCCGCCCACTTCTTTGTGGCAGCAGGGTCTGCCAGATCCATACGGTTCAGCACGATCATCCGGGGCTTTTCCCCGCAGATGGCGTCAATATCCGGATTTCGGCTGGAAACGGGAATCCGGGCATCCACGATCTCGCACACCGCGTCCACCAGCTTCAGGTCCGCTTCGATCTGCCGCCGGGTCTTGGTCATGTGGCCGGGATACCACTGAATGTTCATGTTGTCTGTCATTGTATCGCTCCGACTCTGTCAAATTCTCTGGGGTACGTCCCATCGTCCGTGCCAGGATACATCAGGAAAATGGCCTTGCCCAGCACTTCCCGCTTGTCGATCTGCCCCACATCGGGGTAACGGCTGTCCTTGGAAATGCCCCGGTTGTCCCCCAGCACAAAAATGCAGCCCTCGGCCACCGTCAGCGGGAAGTGAACGCCGCCGTCCACGGTGGTCAGCGCGTTGATATAGTCCTCCTGGAGTACCTCGCCGTCCACGGAAACCTCTCCGGTCTCAAAATCGATGTCCACGGTCTGCCCCTCCGTGGCAATGACCCGCTTGACAATGGGCTTGCCGTTGTCAAAGGACTCCTTGCTGATGACGACAATGTCCCCCCGCTGAGGGGTATGATAAAACGTGTTGTTCAGCAGAAGCAGGTAATCCCCGTCCAGCAGCGTCATCCGCATACTTCCGCCGGATACCACAATAATGCGGAACACCAGCAGAAACAGCAGCATCACGATCAAAAGCAGATACAGCATATCATGGGCATACAGCAGCACACTTTTCTGCCAGCTCAGCTTTTCTTCTTCCTTTTTCTTCCTCTTCTCCGCCATAACAGCGTCCCTCCCATCAAAAAACGGCCTGTGCCGTTGGGATATCTTCCTTTTAGTATAGCACAATAAGCATCTGTTTTCTATAATAAAATGTAAATATTTCCCACATATCGCCCAATCAGCGGAAAAATCCTCACGGTGTAATAAAAAAAGAGGGCAAAGCCCTCTTTTTTTATTGAATTGCAGCTTAGACCTTCTCCTTGACCTTGGCAGCCTTGCCGGCGCGGTCGCGCAGGTAGTACAGCTTCGCCCGACGGACCTTGCCCTTGCGGACAGTCTCGATCATGGCAACGTTGGGAGAATGCAGGGGGAAAACCTTCTCGCAGCCCACGCCGTAGGAGATACGGCGAACGGTGACGGTCTCACCGATGCCGCCGTGCTTACGGGCGATAACGGTGCCTTCGAACACCTGGATACGCTCACGAGCGCCTTCCTTGATGCGCACATGCACACGAACGGTGTCGCCGACCTTGACTTCGGGCAGCTCCTCCTTCATGTACTGGCTGTTCAGAGCCTTTACCAAATCCATTTTGTTGTCCTCCTTAAATATTAGGCGTTCATACCGCGCACAGGCCGGCAGAGGACTCACCTTGATTTCAGACCGATTTATTTTAGCATACGTCCGTCTGAAAATCAAGCCTTATTTTACAAAAAATTCGGAAAATAAGGAGGAAAACAAACGCTATTGATAACTGTAGCTTCTGTCCGCCCCGGCGCCCAGGCGGGTCAGGCTTACCGTTTTCGCCGAACGGTTGACGATCACAAAGTCGATGGCGTGTTCCGTTACCGTCTTGACGGTTCTGGTTACCCCACTGTCCGCGGCCAGACTGTGCGCGTCCGACGTGATCGTGATGATCGGGTAAGGCGTTTCGTCCGTGACGATGCTGTCGCCGTGGCTGTGGCCGCAGAAGAAACCGACGATTTTCCCGTTGTGCTTTCCCGTAAAATTGCAGGAAACGGAAACATAGTCCCACACCCCGGATGTTCCGCTGGTGCCGGTGTAGCTCGTCTTGTTCAGGAATGCGGCCAGAATCCCCCGCAGCACCGTCATATCCCGTATCTGGGCGGAATAGGCCGCGACCGGCGGCACATGGGCGAACAGCGCCACGCACCACCCATCCTCCGTAAAGGAAAGCGCCGTATCCGCCAGCCAGTTCAGCTGCGTGTTGCCGTAGCCGAAGTTCGCCGTCCGCAGATGGGAACTGTCCGTCCAGCAGGAATTGAGGACGATCAAGCGGATTTTCGCCGCAGGATAGTCCACATAAAAATAAGATCCATCTCCGCCGAAATGCCGCCGCTCGTCCTCCGCCTGGCTGCGAAAAATCTCGCCGAACAGTACTCCGTCGTTCAACTGCGCCGTGCCGTAAGAGCCGTCATGGTCGCCCAGCGCCTGCAAAAGCTTGCGCACGCCGATAGGACGCAGATTTTTCATCCCGGCGGCCATGCTTTCCCGTGCGGCGGTCTCGCTGTCCGCGTCCGTGCGGCACACGTCGCCGCAGCAGACCGCGAAGGGAACAGCGCAGGCGTCCATCACTGCCGCCGCCAGATTGCCGGTATGCCCCGAGTTGGGCGTAGTGCTGCCGGGAACGGCGTGAATGTCCGAAAGCAGGGCGAAGGTCATGCAGTCCACACCCCCCACGTCCTGCTTTGCCGTTATTTTGGAAGCCGCCGCGTCCACGGCCTCCTGCCAGTAGGACGGCACCGCGTAGCCTGCCGCCGCCTGATCAACGTAGAGTCTGGTAGCGGCGTCGTTGTCGTCCTGGGGGTGCTGTACGCCCCGGAGACGGCTGGTGTGGAAATCCAGAATAGCCCCCGGCTCGGAGGTCAGCTTCCCCGTGATGTTGATAAGCCGGATGTTCCCCACATTGGGATCGAATTTGCCCTTGAGGGATTCCAGCCATTCCGCTTCGGTGCCGGTATATCCGTTGTTCCGGGCAATCTGGTAGGCGGACGCGCCGTCAAATTCCCCGCTTTCCTTGGCCTGCGCCAGTGCAGTGTCTACGGCCTCGTCCAGCGGTGGGAGCGTCACCGTCTCCACCTGGGAGGCGACGCCATGCCCGTTCACCCCGGACACCTTCAGGAATTGCCCGATTTCGGCGTTTTTCGGGGCGGGAAGCAGCCCGTCATAGCAGAAATAATCCTCCGATTCCAGCCCGCCGGGAATTGCCCCGTGAACCTGAAACAGAATGTGAAACGTGCTGACTCTGGCGTCCCCCTGGGTCAGCACCACGGACAGGATCCCGTTCCCCGGACAGGACAGCACCTGGGGCGCAAGCGCCACCGTCAGCACGTTTCCGGATGCCGACCAGGCAGAGCTTCCGTCGGGCAGGGAATCATACTCCCCGCCGGTGCCGTCGGGCTTCCGATAGCGTACCGACGCGTGGACGTCCTCCGGGATTTCCCAGCTTTCCCCTCCGCTTGTGAGGGACAGCTCCAGCTGCCGGGCATATTGGTCGCCCTCCACCATGTCCACCCGGGGCATGACTGCCTGCCCCGCCAGGTCTATTTCCAATTTGTGTTTGACATACATCATGTCAACCCCCTTTCGCCCGAAGGGGGAAACGGGAAGATCGTTGCACAAAAGGAAGCAACGCAGAGGAAAAATCCGTCTGCGCTGCTCAAAATACCGTATCAATCAGCCGTTTCAGCACTCTGAACGGCGTTTTTTCTGTTCATGTGATTCCACCTTCCGCTGATGTAATACCCGGCAAAGAGGACAAACAGCAGCAGGTTATGGGCGATCATGCATGCCCAGGCGGACACCAGCCCCATCCCCAGCAGCTGGGTACAGATAAACGTGCCCACGATACGCACGCCCCACATGCCCGCGATGCTGCAAATAAAGGGCATCATGGTGTTCCCCATGCCCTGCATCATGCCCTCGACAATAATGGACACCCCGTAAAACGGCTCCGACACCGCCACCATCCGCAGAACCGTGACCCCAAGGGCGATCACCTGAGCATCCCTGGAGAAGAGGCGCATCATATTGGGCGCGAACAGGAACAGCAGCGACCCGGAAACGACCATCAGACTGACTTCGATAAACAAAATCATCCGCCCCAGTTCCTTGACCCGCCGGTTGTCCCCTGCCCCCAGCGCGTTCCCCGCCAACGTCGCCGCGGCGGTCTGCATTCCGTAGCCCGGAATGTAAAAGGCGGATTCCACCGTGTTGGCGATCGTGTGGGCGGCGGTAGCAATCTCACCCAGAGAGTTGATCATCGACGCAAAGGCCACATACCCCAGGGACGTCCCGAAGCGCTGCAAGGCATTGGGCAGCGCCACCCGCAGACAGGGCTTCAGCACATCCCAGTCCGGCCGCAGCTTCTGCCCCTTAGGAGACAGCAGCGGATGCCGCCAGAGCACTACGGTGATGCACACGCCGCCGATCACGAAGGAAATGGCGCTGGCCACGGCCGCGCCGATGACGCCCCATCCCGCGCCGAAAACGGTCATGCACCAGACCTGCCGCGTGGGGTAGATCAGCAGGAAATTCAATATAACGTTAATGCCGTTCACCAGAAAGCCGACCCGCATAGGCGTTTTGGTGTCCCCCGCCGAGCGAAGCAGCGTACCAAAAATCGTGATGGCCGCCCGGGCCAGCATGGGGGTATACAGAATGAAAAAGTACCGGGCAGCCAAATCCTGAATAGCAGGATCGACCTGCATCCACACCGGCACCCTGCTGCTCAGCGCCAGCATCAGCACGGTAAAGAACGTGCCGCAGACCAGAACCGCCAGCACCGCCTGAGACGAGGCTTTCCCCGCCCGTTTCGTATCCCCCGCCCCACAGGCCTGGGACACGAAGGACAGAAAGCCCACGCCAATGGCGGCAACGGTGCTGCCGATCAGCCAGTTGACCGTGCTGGTAGCGCCAACCGCCGCGGTCGCCTGGGTTCCGATTGCGCCGACCATGGCGGTGTCGATATACTGCACCGCCGTCTGCATCAGCTCTTCCAGCATGGTCGGCCAAGCCAGCGTCAGAATGGTCGGCACCATCCCCCAGGGAAGGAAAGAACGCTTCGATTTTTCCATGATATCCTCACATGATTTTTTCTGTATTATCCGACAACATAATCAAAATGTCAACTTCTCACAGATAAAAAGAAGGACACCCGCACGGATGTCCTTCTTCTTTGGTGGGCGAGGCGGGACTTGAACCCGCACGTCCGCAGTGAACACTAGAACCTGAATCTAGCGAGTCTACCAATTCCACCACTCGCCCATATCTGCCTGCCGGTTTCCCTCAGCGCCTGAATATCGTATCACAGCAGGCGAAATTTGTCAACCATTTTTTGTCAATCCTTGTAATAAAGCATACAGTGGCAATAGCCCTTGAAATTCGGGTCGGCGATCTGCTCCCGGAATTCCTTGCAGATGCACTTATTGTCCTCCGTCCGCTCCAGCCGGCAGGGGCAGTAGCCTCCCGTGCGTTTCAGACCTTCCCGGACGGCTTTTACCAGTTCCTTGTCGTCGTTGAGCCGAACCGCCATCATCCGACACTTCCTTTCAGGGAACATTATAAACCGGCAAAATCCGCTTGTCAACAGGATTCAAACAGCCTTTGCAGATAACTGCACGGAACAAATTCCCCGGAACGCGCCATAGCAAGAATCGCTTCCTTTTCCGCGTACATTTTGTCCTCTTTAGCCGCCCCTCACAGCTCTTTCTTCATATAGTCCGGCGCGATTTCCACATACCCGTGCTTCGCGTAAAAGCACCGGGACGCGCCGTACTCCTTGCCGCCCAGATGGACAATTACCGCCGTTTTCCCCTGAGCTTTGGCATAGCCCTCCGCCACGGCCAGCAGCGCAGAGCCTATCCCCTGCCGTTTCCGCGCGGCTTTGACGTACAAACGATGCAGCACAACGTCGGTAGAGTTCTCCACAGAATTGTACCCCACGCACCCGACGACCCGGTCACGCTCATCCAGTGCCAGCCAGAACATATCTCCCCTATCCAGATACGCCCCCTGAATGTCCAGAAGGTCATCATTCAGCCGCGGCACCCGCCCGATGGCGTCCTTCGCTTCCAGAACCATGAAAATCATGTCATCCCGGTATTTTTCCTGATAGGGAATGATCCGCATTTTGCACCTCCGTAACGTCACGTCAAGTCAAAAAAACACAGCTCACCGCGTCTGCAATGAGCTGTATCATGGCGGAGTGAGAGGGATTTGAACCCTCGCGCGCTTTTTAGACGCCTACTCCCTTAGCAGGGGAGCCCCTTCGGCCTCTTGGGTATCACTCCGAATAAAAAAAGAAAAGTATTCACTTGATTGCCAAAGTATTCTAGCATATGGCAGAATGTTTGTCAAGCATAAATCTTGCTCCGATGCCAAAGCCCTTGACATTTTTCCCTCTGGATGGTATATTTTATGCAGTCTGGAGAGATGTCCGAGCGGTTTAAGGAGCCAGTCTTGAAAACTGGTGATGGGGCAACCCACCGTGGGTTCGAATCCCACTCTCTCCGCCATACACAAAAAGCCCTAGAAACTTGTTCTAGGGCTTTTTTATTGCTTTATCAGCTATATTCCCACGTCCTCCGAACTATTCTGCGGGAAATATTACCGCAGATCTTAATACTTTCCCGCGTGCGATACGTTTTTATGGCGCAAATTGGCAACGGATTGGCAACGGAATTTGCCACGCTTACCGCTTGTACATCCCCTGCACCACTCCGACGTTCTCCGCCCGCTCAATATCCCGCTTGTGCAGGTACTCATAGACGGCCATCATGGCCGCAGGCGGTTCGCCCTTCTGCTTGCGGTATTCCTCGATGTGGGAAACAACGGCCTTGTGCAGGGCGTTCATGTGGTTCATTTCCTCCCCGCTCAGCCTGTAAAACAGGTCTGCCAGCTCCGGGTCGTCGTGCTTGTATTCCACGGCCAGCTCCGCGTAGGTGTGCGCGTCCTCCAACTCGTCCTCAATATGCTCCATCAGCAGTTTGATTTCTTTCATGGCTTACGCCTCCTTTATGTATCTCAGAAGCTTGTCAACCTCTGCCCGGTCAAAGGACAGCTTGCCGACAAACGGGATGTCAAATTCCAGCGGTTTCCGAATCTGCGGGGCGAATGCGTTGTAAAGCGCGTCCTCGTCGATGTTTCCGTCCTCCAACACGTGCATCATTTTGACGGCGGGAATGCTTTCCAGCTTCTCAAAAATCTGCGGCGTTCTCTTGGCGTACAGGGTTACCACCCCGGCAGCAACGACGGCTTTCGTTTCCGGAAAGTGGGGAAGGACCTCCTGCTCCACATACCGAAGCGCCCCATCCGGCAGATCACCGTCTTCGTCAGCTCCGCCTCGCGCCGTTCCAACAGAGCAGCTCTTAAGAAACGGCTCTTCCTGTCCACCTGCGTAACGAGGAGCCCCTTCCCAGTGGCGCCATACACCGTGTCGCCCTCCCAGTCGCCGATCCTCGTGCGCTGGCGGATTTCCTCCGGCCACTTGGGGATGATACGATCCGGCTGGATGCTGTTATAGTTGGAATTCTTGGGTAAAATGCGCTTTCCACGGCGTCTCAGGTGCGTTTTTGTTTGGATCCCGGGGAACAGCTTCTCCCTGACATATCGGTAGATGGTGGAGACACAGAGCGGTTTCCTATCGGGAAACTCCAGGTGCCAGCGGCCTGCAATCGTCTCCGGCGACCAGTAACAGTTCAGGCCGGCAACGATGAAATCCCATGCTTCCGTGCCGGGGCGCAGCGCCGTACGGCGATGATCTCTGCGGCGCTGGATGGAGAGGGTCTGCGCCCGCCAGTGATTGTACCAATAGGGGTTATCCGGCTTCTTGTGCGGTTCCCACGTCGCTTTGTTTCGCTTGACCTCACGGCTGACTGAGGATGGGCTGCGTTCCAGAATGGCCGCGATCTTTCTCAAACTGTGGCCTTCATGCAAAAGTTCTTGTAGATATTTCCGTTCTTCTAGTGTAAAATGTGTATAGGACAATACGCTCACCTCTGTGTTGATGTTGTGTGGTAACTACATTCTACACCATGGTCTGCGTATTGTCTTCTTATTTTTGCGGGTGTTGCACTTCGGATTATAACCTATCGCCCTCCTGATTTTCCCCGGTGGTATACAGCATTCCGGCTTTCAGCGCCATGCGCACGTAGCCGCAGATGTAGACTGCCGCAGCCTCCTGACTGGGAAACGCACTTGCAAGGCCATGCTCCCCACCGTAATCATAGTAGCCGAAGGCGTGTCCGATGTCCTGGATGACGCTTTCGTCCAGTTCCGTTACCTTTTTCATTCCGTTTTCCTTCTTTCGCTTATGTAAGCCGCGCCCTGAGATCAGGAAGCTCGGGCAGGACGTTCTTCTCGATGATCGAACGGAGCATGTCCGCGAAGCCCTGGGGGTTCTGAATCTGGTACTGCATGTGGTTGTCGCCCTCAAAAACCGGGAAATTTCCGCTGGGATAGGCTTTCATGACCGCGTCCCTGTATTTGTAGTGGTCTTCCAAGCTGCCAAAGGAAAAGTATGTATTTCTTTGCAGCATCTCCGGCAGGGGCGGGAACGGCTTATCCTCCAGACTGTCCAGCAGCTGGCGGCGCAGATTACCATATGTCAGCGCCTTGCCCGCGTCGATGAAATAGGGCTTGATGGCGTCATCGTCGCACCACATGATCTTTTTCAGCGTCCCGCCCTTTGACCAGTACAGGCTCTTGATGGCAAGGTACAGAAACGGCGTCATGATCCGGCGCGTCCCCTTCCCGATCCGGGCAAACTGCCCGCCGTCAAAGAAAACATGCCCCACCGGCAGCTTCGTTTCCGTCAGAAACGCCATTGCCAGATCTGCGCCGATGGAGGAAGCCACAACCAACGCAAGGGCATCGACCCCTTGCTCACGCAGAAATTCGGTAATCTGCTGCACCTCGTCCGCCTTGCTTATGTACTTCTGCCCGGCGCAGTAGACGGTGGAGGTGGGGAGAATGCAGAAATATCTGTCCTGCAAATGCTCCGCCACCCGTTCGCTGCTCGCCCCGGTCACGCCCATCGCGTGGAAAAACAGCACGGCGGGATTCCGCCTGTCCCCCAGTGTTTCAAACAGCATTCCTGTCGCCCCCGATTCAGTGCAGGAACAGGGTCATGATACCTGCCAACGCCGCCGAAATGATGACCATGCCCACCGTGCCAAACGTCCACTTTTTGCACTTGTCCTTCGCGGTGATGTAGGGCTTCAGATCTTCCGTATAGGGAATCGTCCAGGCCTTCGTATGTCCGACCCAGTAATCGTCAATGAGAAACCGGTCAATAAGATTCATCACGGACAGAATCACCAGCAGCTGCCAGAAGCCGGTCACAAAGCCCCGCGCGCCGTTTACCGCGTACACAAACACCAGCACGTAGGCAATATACCCCGGAATGCAGCACACCTTGAAGAGCATTTGATTGCGGCGAATTCGTTCATAGGTCGTCAGGCCGTGCTCCACGCACCGCTTCTGCACCTCCGGGCTGTAAAGATGCACCATCCCCACAGCGCCCTTGCGAATACCAAACAGGCAGACCAGCACCAGCAAAACCCCAAGGCCGACGCCCTCCAGCAAAACCTTCCAAATCATGTCATTTACCTCCTACTTTTTTAACACGTCAACGATTTTTGTGAAATCTTCCTTTGCTTCCTTACCGCAAGGCGGGCAATCTCGCCTGCAAGCCTTCCGCTCCGGAGTTTTCCCTCCCTCCAAGCTCAAATGCATCAAGTTAGGATATGCTAACCACCATCCCTTAAAAAAGCCGCCCCGGGGCAGCTTTCTCATATGGTCACGTTTGTTCACTTGCTCATATCATAGCACGGGGTTCTTTATTTTTCAATAGGAAGTCCACGTTTTCAGAAAGAAAATAAACTTATTTTACGATTCTCTGTGTTTTGAAATCCGGTTAAAATCTCCGTAAAGCAGAAGCAGACGGCATGAAAAGTCATCATGCCGCCTGCCTTTTCTTTATGCCTGCTTATAAAAGAAAAGTCTTCTTTTCTCAGGGAAAATCAACATACGCCACATCATCCGCAGAAATGGGGCGGTCAAACAGATATATGCATTCTTCATAGCCGCCCCGGTTTATGGACATGCGAAAGTGCGCTTCCACTCTGGTTCCATCCTTCATGACAAGATATATCGGCTTTAGCTGAACGCCCTCCCAGAAGCCCGTCAGCGGCTTTTTGTAGCACACTGTCGCCGTGAGTGCCCGCAATTCAAAGGAAGTGACCTTTACTTTGAGCGGAAATTTGTTATTCCCCAGACTTCTTACCGCAGAGCAGCGGACAGGCTTGTCCAAAAGCTCCACAGTTTTCGTCACCAGAAGATCGTCCGAGAACGTAACCTTAAATTCCCACGTACCTTCGCAAATCGTTTCGTACTCCCCCGCCCCGTTCTCTGCCTGAATATCATGGAAGGTGATCGTCCACACTGTCCCATCCGTCATGGAAAAATCGGAATCTTCCGACGGCTGCAAAACCCATTCCAGCAGTTCACTTATGGAGCCGTCATTGGGGTCATCATCGGCAAGCGGTTCACCGCTGTACATTTCCAGCGCCGTATTCCCGTCATTTGCACGGGGAATGTGCATATCCGTCGTATAATGCAGCTCGTAATTGTCCGCATTCAGAGCGATTCCTTCTGGGGCATCCACCCGGTATCTTATAAACATGCGATAACCGTCGCTGATGCCGAATTCCAATGTGATCGTATAGCCGTTGCAAGTGACGCTCTGGTCGATTCTGACCAGTCCGCGCTCCAGAATTTCCTGTTGGTTGTCGGTCAGAACATCCGTTCCCCCGGTGGGCTGTTCCCCGGAAAAGAATTTGGGAAACCATGCGTTGTCAGACCAGTCGGATTCCGAAATAACGTAAACCACCGCGCACCCCACCAGCAGCAGCGCCAGGGCGATCACCGCCGCGATCAGCACGGGGCGCTTCCATGATTTTCTGTGCGTCACGGCGCGGGGCACGGTTTGTAGCTGCTCCGCCCCTGACAGATTCCCGGCGCTGATATAGCCCAATGCTTTGAATAATTCAAAATTCGTCATCTGAGTTCCTCCTTTTCCAGCTGTGCGGAGAGCTTGCCGCGCGTCCGGTGCAGCATGGACTTGATCTTGCCGACGGAAAAACCGGTTTTCTCCGATATTTCGTCCAGAAAATTCACATACCAGTACCGGCAGAGGAAAACCGACCGCTCCTCTTCGGACAGCGACGCGAGAAACCGGTTCAGGAAGGCGATCACCTCTTTCCGCATGATCGTATCCTCCACGCTGGGCTGACCGGAAACGCACTCGGTCAGCTCGTCCAGCGCAACCGCCGTTTCCCCGCCGCCCCGCTTTTTCGCGTTGGCGGTGCGCCAGCGGTCGATGGAAATGTTTCGGGTCAGCTTGCCGAGAAACGTCGCCAGTCGTGCCGGTTTCCGCGGGGGAATGCTGTTCCACGCGGACAAATATGTATCGCTGACGCTTTCCTCGGAATCCTGCCGGTCTGCAAGAATACCAAAGGCGATTTTGTAGCAATAAGCGCCGTATTTCCGGTCTGTTTCCTGAATTGCTGTCTCCGATCTGGCAAAGTAAAGCTCCAGAATCTGGGAATCCTCCATTGGTCATCCATCCTTTCTGTGTAGGTCCCTACATCTATATACACGGAAATCCGCCTGAAAGGTTCCATATTTTTCAAAAATATTTTACCATTGCCCAGCGGTCGTTTCAAGACGGCAAAAGAGCTGACTGTTTGCCAGTCAGCTCTTTTTGCGTCACCGCAGGGGGTATTCCGTGAAGGATTTCATGGTCAGGTCAATATGCTCATACGAATTGATGATCTCCCAGGCCTGGTCTTCCCGTATGGTTTTTCCATCCTGTCCGGCCAGCGCGTGACCCCAATACAGGGTGTACGGGTCACGGACGACTTTTTCAATGAACTCGGCCTCTTCCGCGCCGCAGCGGTAGAAACCATAATACCGGTCTTCCTTATCCTCACGTATTCCACACTCCTCCAGAATATTTCCCTCGCAGATGTAGGAGATGTCGTCCGCATAATTCTTCAGCTCTCCGTCCAGAATTGTGAAAATCCGCATGTCCGTACTGTCCGGCTCTTTTGTGATCAATTCCTGAACCCCGTCCCCGTTCAAGTCCATGAGGACGTATGTAAAATCTCCCCCATTGCTGTACCGATCCAGAACATTCGCAATATACGCCGCGTAGGGGTCGGAGTAGGCAACATAGGTATAGGGCTGACCAAATTTCACCAGCGGCAGCCACTGTATTTCCTCCTGTGGATGGGCGTCCATGATGCTTCTGGCTTCCGCTTCCGAAATGGGCTGTGTGTTTTCGGTGCCGCCGTCCAGACTTCTGTACCATTTGTCCGTCTTCGTATCGTAGACAACACCGGTCAGGAATTCCGCGCTTTCCGGATTCGCCTGATAGCAATTGTACTGGAACATCTGGAAAATATCCAGACTCGTATACACCTCAAAAACGCCTTTTTCGCATGGTACAAACTTCCCCGCTATCAGGACGGCTTCGTTCAAATTGAAATAGCGGTAAGATTCCCCGTCCTTCATGGAGAGAATGTCCCAGCCGTTGATGATCAGCTCGTCAACGCCGTCCCCGTTCAGGTCATACAGAATGTAGGAAAGGGATTCCGGCGTATGCGCCTTTTCCAGACGATAGTTCACAAACGCCTGATAGCCTAAGGTGTATTTTTCCTCGTGCTCGGCACGTTCAGCCGCCCTTTCCGCTTCGTAGGCGGCCTTTGCGTCCGCCTTGTATTTCTCCACCTGTTCCATGGTCGTGGGGTGGGGCTGGATGGACAGGTCAAACAGCTCCGCAAGCTGCTCCAGCGCCGCCCGGGTCATCGGAACCTCCTTGCCGTCCACCAGTATTTGGGAATCCAGATCGATCGTGATGAACGCATCCGGCAAGTCCGCGAAGATTTCGGCGGTGTCCTCGTTCAGCACCAGCAAAACCGTTTTCCCGTCCCGGCGGGTATAGTCCCACTGGTCATAGTCCTTGAATTCCAGCATGGCGCCGGTGCTGGGGTCAAAATAATCTTTCAGCGAATACCGGACGGACGCCTCGCCGTTTTCCCATTGCCAGTCTCCAAAATCCCCGGTGATGCGCAACCCCAAGTGGAAGGTTCCCTCCAGATGGAAGCTGCCGTCCTCGTATTCCACCTGAACATTGGGTTCATCGTAGGTTAGCCCGGTCAGGCCGAGAGAATTGAGCGGAACACTGCCTTCATACCGATCCAGTTGAATGATGGTGGACAGCAGCTTCAAATCGTATTTTTCCACGATTTCGTTCAGTTTGTCCACCATTTCCGGGCTGTAGCAGTCGTAGGTGAAGTAATAGTTTTCCGGGATGTCCCATGGATGACCGGATTTCATGGCCAAATCCGACTCGATCATGACCGTCGAATCCTGATCGTATGCGTTCTTGAAGGCTATCCATTCTTTGAGCGCTTCCATATTGGTTCCCTGCCGGGAAAGCAATGTGATCGGCTCATGGCTCGCCATGGGAATGGCTTCGCCATTCTCGTCATACTCCGTGGGAATATAGAAGCTGTACTCCCCCACTTTCAGGCTCTGCATTCTGAGAACGTAAACCACCGCACAACCCACCAGCAGCAGCGCAAGGGCGATCACCGCCGCGATCAGCCACAGTTTTCGTTTAGGCAGAGCGCGAACCTCCCGCTGCCCCTGCCGGAATTCCCCGGCACTGACAACGAATTTGTCCCGCACGTTGTTGAGTCCCGTCATCAAGTCCATTGCATTCATACGTATCCCTCCTCGCTGAGCCGCTTATGGGAGCGGATACGTCGAAAGCGGGTGCATCTCCAATTCCATTGGCATGTACTTCGCCTGAACGGCTTCGTACTGCTCCTGAGAAATGGGCTGCAAAGAATCGTCCTGGGCGTCCGCGCTGTAGGACCACGGATTTTCCGGACTTACGCCCTTGTCATAGCGCAGATAGTCCACTAATACGGCGTTTCCGTTCTGCACTTTGTAGTAGCTGGTGGCACTGTTGCCGTCCAGATATCTTTGAGTGTGGGCAATGTAATTTCCCTTGCAGATGGTGACATCTACGCCGCATTCCAGAATCTTTACCTTTCCGCCTTTGATGGTCAGCACGCCCCTCCATTTGCCATCAGTCAGATACATTTCTTCCTGTCCGTCACCGTCCAGGTCAATGCTGCTGTAGCTCCAGAGATCCCGCAAGTGAAAGCTGTCAAACAGGTCGGCAAAGCTAACATGAACAGTGTCCTGCCCGCCGATGCCGCTGGGAGAAGTGTCGGCGAAGGGATACTCGGTAACGGGCGTCAGCGTCACGGGGACGCGGGGATGGGACTGAACGATTTTGTTGAATTCTTCCTCCGTAATGGGAACGGCTTTGGATACGTCCACATTCGGGTACATCAGCCAGGAATTTCCTCTGAAATATTCACTGTTGTTGGTATAGTAAACGACGCCCACATCCCAGACATAGGTTCCGTTTTCAACCTTCGCAAAATGATAGGCCATTGAGCCATCGGTGCAGGCAAATACATAGGCCAGAACATTGTTCTCACAGAGATACATATAGGATGGATTGGCGCCAATTCCGTAGCCGATTCCGGAAACATAGCTGCTGGATTCACCAACCATGGACGGATAGGCAATGGTCGGCGGCATAATGTACTGGGTGCCGCCGTCCCGTTTGTTGAAGGCTGCGATGATATACCCGTTTTCGCCCACAAGCAGTTCCTCCACGCCGTCTCCATCCAGATCCATCACGCAGAAGCCCAGCTGAGCGGGATGAGTAATGAACTCCATCCGGGATTTGATCCGGGCATCGTAGCCCAGATCCACGTAGGCGCGGCTGCGCTTGTCAAAATCCTCTGCCTGCTGTTTATCCGCGTCTTCCCTTCGCACCTCCGCTTCCGCCAGAGATTCTTCCGTTACTCTCTGGGGCTGCACGGTGAAGTCGAAGGCTTCGGCAAAGGCTTCCAACGCGGCTTTCGTCCAGTCATGGTCATATTCCAGCGCGGAGAAGGTCAGTACATAGTCCCCCCTGTCCGCGATCATAAAGGCAGGCTGGTTGAGGTTGTTCCGCTGCTCCAGAACGATCAGCACATCCACGCCGTCAGAGGTGGTGTATGTCCATTCTTCATAGCTTCCCTCCGGGCCGATGGAGGCATAAATCTCGCTGAAGCTGTCCTTCCGGGCGCAGGAGAAGGTAACGATCTCCTCATACGGCCAGACGGAATCCTGACCTGTCAGGGTCATGCGCCCCTCCACGGTAAAGGAGCCGTCCGCATAATACCGCATTCCGCCGAAATTGGTTTTCGCCTGAACGCCGGGGCGGAGTATGCCCTGAATCCCCAGCGCCTTGCAGGCCGCCGCTTCATCCGGGTCAACGTACATTTTCCCCAGCAGGTTCAGATGGTACTTGGCGCAGATTTCGTCCAACTTGTCCTTCATTTCCCGGGTATACAGGTTGTAGGCGTAGTAATCGTCCCCGAAATCCTCGGAAAAGGCTTCTTCGGAATGGTAAATGGCCATATCCGTGTCGTAGGTTTGCAGCCATTCGTACCACTCCTTGGTGGCCTGATAGCCCGGCGTCCCCTTCACCCCTTGCAGGGACAGCAGGGTTCTGTTCCGGACGCCGCCTTCAAAAGCCTCCTGCGTCTCCTGTCCGAAGGCCATATCCTGGAGCCGCAGCACATACGCGACCGCACACCCCACCAACAGCAGCGCAAGGGCGATCACCGCCGCAATGGGCCATAGCCTGCGCTTGGGCAGAGCGTGAACCTCCCGCTGCCCCTGTCGGAACTCCCCGGCGCTGACGACGAATTTGTCCCGCACGTTGTTCAGCCCGGTCATCAAGTCCATTGCATTCATGCGTATCCCTCCTCGCCGAGCCGTTTGCGGAGCTTATTCCGGGTTCGATGGAGCATGGACGTGACCTTGCTCTGGCTGAATCCCGTGATCCTCACGATCGAATCGATGGAATCCATGTACCAGTAGCGGCTTAAGAACACGTTCCGCTCCGTTTCCGGCAAGCCTGTCAGAAAATCGTTGAGAATGCGGGTCAGCTCCCGCTGGGAGACCGTCGCTTCCAGCGTGTTTTCGTCCATGCACTCCCCCAGCTCGTCAAGGGCAAAAATCATTTCCTTGCCGCCCCGCTTCTGGGCACTCTGTTTGCGCCAGCGGTCGATGGAGATATGCCGGGTGATTTTCCCTAAAAATGCGCTCAGAATGTTGGGTTTTCGGGGCGGCATGGTGTTCCATGCCGTCAGATATGTATCGCTGACACTTTCCTCCGAGTCCTCGCGGGAGGAAAGAATGTTGTAGGCGATGGCATAGCAGTACCCGCCATATTTCTTGTCCGTTTCCGTGATGGCCTGTTCCGATCGTTCAAAGAACAGATCAATAATGCCCTGATCCTCCACGGGATCACCTCCTGTTGTCTGTCTAGGGAAGCTCTGATTAAATCGACGAGCGCTGGCGGCAGAAGATTTTGGCTCAGCCGAAAGTTCTGGAAGCGGAGGAATACTGTATGTATTTCCCGCTTTCAGAACTGCACGGATGGGGCAAAAGATTCGCCGCCAGCCGAAGGCGATTTATTCAGAGCTTCCCATAGGGTTTCACTTATATAGGCGTAAAAAGGGAGGGTTTCATTGCATGGGATTGCAAAAAATTTTTTATATTTTTATTATTTTATCATCCGCCGCGGCGAAAAACAAGCCGCACTCTCCCCCGCCCATTGGAATCGCACATTTTCCCTATTGACAAGAGTCCGTTTCCGGACTATAATACGCAAGAGTCCGTAACCGTACTCTTTTTTTCATGTGCAGGAGGGTACTATGAACACAGCCTATCTTATTCAGCAGATCGAACAGCTTCTGCGGGAACAGGATTCCATTTACCACAATACCGCCGTCCGCTTCGGCCTGTCCGATACGGCCATGCGGGTTCTGTATCTCGTCTCGGAAACCGACGCGGTACTGACCCAGCAGGATCTGTGCCGCCAGAATTTTTCCGCCAAGCAGACGATCCACACAGCCATCAACGGTCTGGTAAAAAACGGTTTTGTGGAGCTGACGCCCATCCCCGGCACCCGCAACCACAAAAAAATCCTTCTGACCGCCTCCGGTCAGGCGCTGGCAGACAGGACGGTGAACCGCCTGAAGGAAGCGGAACAGCGGGCTTACAGCAGGATGTCCGAAGCAGATCTGCAAACCTATCTCGAATTGACAAGCCGCCTGACCAGCCACCTCCGGGAGGAAACGGACAGGCTGATTCAAGAGAAAAAAACGACACCGGCCCCGGCGGATTCCGCCGAATGCCGGTCAGGGAGAAAACAATGAAACAACAAATTCAATTATCCGACCACTTTACCTACGGCCGCCTGATCCGCTTTACGCTGCCCTCCATCTGCATGATGATCTTCACCTCCATCTACGGCATGGTAGACGGCTTTTTCATCTCCAACATCGTGGGCAAAACGGCCTTTGCGTCCGTCAATCTGATTATTCCATTTTTGCAGATTCTCGGCGGCTTCGGTGCCATGCTGGGCGTTGGCGGAAGCGCATTGGTCGCGAAAACCCTGGGCGAGGGTGATATCCACCGGGCACGGAGATATTTCACCATGATGATGTATCTGATGCTGGGCACCAGCCTCTTTTTCACGGTGGTAGGCATTGCGGCCCTCCGTCCGGTGGCATATCTGTTCGGCGCGACCGACGCCATGATCGACGACGTCATGACCTACGGAACGATCTGTCTGCTGTTCAACGCGGCGCTCCACGCCCAGTACACTTTCCAGAGCTACCTGATCGTCGCGGAAAAGCCGAAGCTGGCATTGGGCGTTATCGTTGCCGCCGGCATCTCCAACATGATTCTGGACTATGTGCTGATGGCCGTCATCCCCATGGGCATTGCGGGCGCGGCGCTGGCCACCGGCCTGAGCCAGTGCGTCGCCGGTATTATCCCGCTGGTCTGGTTCCTGAGCAAACGGAACCGATCATCCCTGCGGTTTACCAAAACCAACTTTGAACTCAAGCCCATGCTTCGCGCCTGCGGCAACGGCGCGTCCGAGATGATGTCCAGCGTTTCCGCGTCCATCACAGGCATTCTGTACAACCTCCAGCTGATGAAATACGCCGGAGAGGACGGCGTGGCGGCTTACGGCGTCGTCATGTACGCGGCGTTCGTTTTCCTTGGCATTTTCAACGGCTACTCTCAGGGCAGTTCCCCCATCATGGGCTATCACTACGGCGCGCAGAACCATCAGGAAATGCGGAACGTGCTGAAAAAGAGCATCATTCTTCTGGCCTCCTCCGCTGTTGTGCTGACCACGGCGGCAATTCTCCTCGCCCGTCCCCTTGCTTCCGTCTTCGTCGGGTACGACACGGAACTGCTGGATATGACCGCCCGCGCTTTCCGGATCTGCGCGATTCCGTTCCTGGTCATGTGGTTCAACATGTACACCTCCTGTTTCTTCACCGCCCTGAACGACGGTGCCGTGTCCGCCGCCATCTCCTTCATGCGTGCGCTGGTGCTGCCTGTAATCTGCATCATCGTCATGCCTATGCTCTGGCAGCTGGACGGCGTATGGTATTCGCTGGTGGGAAGCGAAGTTTTGGGCGTGTTCGTCTCCCTCTACTTCCTGCTGGCAAAGCGGAAAAAGTATCATTATTAAATTCCGAAAGCCGGAGACGTTTTCGCGTCTCCGGCTCATTCTATATTATTCCCAGCGGAAAAAGCGGATGGCAAGCCCCACGCAAAGCGCGGTCAGGCCGAGCATCACGCAGACTGGCAGCAGTATGCTCCCCGCATTGATGCCCAGGAATGCATTCTTCATCATGGTAATGCCCTGGGTCAGCGGGAAAAGGCTGACTATTCTTTGCATCCCAAGGGGCATGACCTCAATGGGCAGCGTCGTGCCGGAAACGATCAGCATTGGGAAATAGAGAATTGAGGCAATAACGCTGGCCTGCTTGACATCCTTTGCCACCCCGCCCACCAGCATTCCGACGGACAGGGTCGAGATCATGGTAAGTGCCCAGCTTCCGAGGAAAGCCAGCAGCGAGCCGTGCAGCCGCACGCCCCACAAAAGTGCCGCCACAGCCAAAGTTGCCAGCGACGCGATGCAGTAGACGATGTACATGGACAGTTCGACGCCCAGAACGAATACCGGGCTGACCGGCGTAACGCGGAAGCGTTTGAGGATTTTCAGTTCCCTCAGGCCGGATATCGCCTGGGGCAGCCCCATCAGTCCACCGGCACAAATCGCAACCGCGCTGACAGCGCCGAAGGACTGTTCCAAAAATGTGTAACCAGCGCCGTCATAGGCGGACTTTGTTCCATAGATGACGCCGAGGATGATGAAGATCACAAGGGGCATGATAACGGCGAAAATCGGCATATTCATATCCCGCAGGCTGAGCTTCAGCTCGGTTTTCAGGAAAGTAAAAAAGCGTTTCATGCTCCCACCTCCTCGTCCGACAGCCGCAGATAGGCGTCTTCAAAGTGTTCGCAGCCGCACTGCCACTTTGCCTGCTCCACGGTGCCGCGGAAAACCGGGACGCCCTTTTTCAGAATGCAGATTTCGTCGCACAATGCTTCCACTTCATCCATAAAGTGAGACGTCAGAAAAATCGTAAGCCCCTGCTCTTTTAAGTGCTCCAGCGTTTTCCACACGCCGCGCCGGGCTTTTGCGTCCAGGCCGGTGGTCAGCTCGTCCAGAAACACCAGCTCCGGCTGCCCGATCAGCGCCAGAACGATAAACAGCCGCTGGCGTTCGCCGCCCGACAGCCCTTTGACCGGCGTATCTGCCTTGTCCCCGATTCCGAACTGCTCACACAGTGCGCGCCAATCGGCGCTCTTGCGGTAAAGGCTTGCGGTTTCCTCGCAAAGCTCGGAAACCCTGATTTCTTTCTGATAATCCCCCTCCTGAAACTGCACGCCAATGCGCTGGAACAGCGCACAGCGGCACTTCTTCGGCTCCTGTCCCAGCAGACGCACCGTTCCCGCGTCTGCCTGCTTCGTTCCCAGAATGCACTCGATGGTGGTGCTTTTTCCCGCACCGTTGGCGCCCAGCAGTCCGAACACCGTACCGCTTTTCACGGAGAGGTTCAGGTGATCGACCACGGTTTTGCCGTGATAGGCTTTGGTCAGTCCTTCTACCAAAATTGCCTCGCTCATTTCTGAATCCTCCTGACCGCCCGCAGCTCAATATAGCCGCGCTGTCCCCGGGGTTCCAGCTGAATGCGCGGATTTTCGTCGTCCCAGCAGTAGCCGATGACGGTGGGGTCATAGCTATCCATCGCCGCCTGTACGGTGCGGATGGCCTCGCAGTAGTCCTCCTCCCGGAAGGGCTGTCCCTGAAATTGCAGGTATTCCGCTTCCGGCAAGCGGATGATGTCGAAGCCCTCGGGGATGATGCCCATGTAGTCCGGCTCCACCTCCACGCCCTGCACGTAGGTGGAGGTATTCGGCTTTTTGTACTTTTCAGGCAGCCACATGGAAACCGGCTCGCCGCAGAGGGATTTCATACTCATGAGAATGCCCCACACGTCGCAGCTGACTTCCTCGCAGTAGGGAAAATAGTCCTCCGCGCGCCTGCCCCGCCTGATAATGCACAGGCGCTCCGGCTTGTGGATGGCCTGAACGAAAATGGTTTGAATATTGGACACGTCGATGTTCTCCTTTCTCAATTCGCGATATTTTGCGCCGTAAGGAATGAAGAACGTGACCGGCACGGGGTGCAGCTTATATTCGCCGGGATTCATGCCGAACTCCCGGTAAAACGCCCGGGTGAAGGTGTCGACATTGGAAAATCCGGCATTGTACGCCGCGTCGATGACCTTAACGTCCCCGCCGCGAAGCTGCTTTGCCGCCTGGGTGAGCCGGTACTTGCGGATGTACTCCGTGGGCGTCAGCCCCAGATAGTCCCGGAACAGCCGGTAGGCATACCAAGGAGAAAACAGCGACGCCCGCGCAAGATCGGACAGACTGATTTCCTCCGTTTTGTTCTTTTCGATGTAGTCCTGCATCCGCTGGACGGCCAGCACCTGTTCTTTCACGCACCTCAACTCCTTACGGGGGACATTATACCGTGCCGGAGGAAAAACTTCTCGACGTTCCTTGCTGTTTTTGCAGTCAGGACTCCTTTTCCAATTTCATCCATTCCGCCCGGGCAGTCGCCGACGAGGGAACATTTTCCTTCTGCATGTAAGAGTACACCGTCATAAACGGCGTATTGCGGAACGTCCAGTCCCGGACGGCCCGGGCGGCCTCTTTCGCGTAACCCCCGCTTTTGCGATGTGATAGCCGATCTCCGGGAGAATCGTGCCGCCAACATTCTGCATGGTCAGCCCGCAGTCGCCGATCATCAAGCCGTTTTCCTTCAGGCAGACCGCCCACAGGCCGAACCCGAAGACGCGATAGCGTTCCAGATTCTTGTTGATCCAGTTCCGCACCCGCGCTTCGTCGAAGGTGTAGGGGTAGTGTTGCATGATGTCGGAATCCGCAAGCATGGCGTACAGCCTGTCAAAGTCCCCCGGCGTCATTTCACGCAAGAATAAACGCCCTGTCTCGATTTTCGTCATTGTGCTTTCCCTTCCATGTTTCTGCTTAAAAACGCAGCGCAAACCGGATTCCCGGTCTGCGCTGCGTCTGTGCGTCTGGCTTTTTCATTATACCGAAAAAGGTGCGCTTGTCAATCCATCGGTCTTATCTGCGGATCAGCAGAACAGACAGGTCGTTGACGTTGGTTCCGGTGGGGCCGGTCAGGATCAGGCCATCACATTTTTTCAGCGCGTGGTAGGCGTCGTTCTGCTGCAAAACGTCAGGGATGGAAACGCCCTGGGCGGCAAGGGCGCCGCAGCTTTCCCCGTCGCAGTAGCCGCCCGCCGCGTCCGTGGGGCCGTCCGTTCCGTCGGAGCCGAAGGAGAACACGGCGGTGTCCCGGAATCCGGCGATCTCCTGTGCGGCGGAAAGGGCGATCTCCTGATTGCGGCCGCCAAGGCCGGTGCCGGTCAGATGGACGACCGTCTCGCCGCCCGCTATGAAGGCCAGAGATTTTTCGCTGGCCTGGTTATACTGGGCAATGGATGCCAGGAAGCTGCCCGCGTCCCGGGCGGTACACCGCAGGCTGTCCGTCAGCACCACGGGCGTGTAGCCCAGGCTCCGCGCCGTTTCCTCCGCGGAAACGCACAGCTGGCGCACACTGCCGGTGATATGGGTCTCCACATTGGAAAGGGTCTTCGGCGTCTCCTGCGCCAGCAGGGACTGGGCGTGCTGGGAAAGCTGCAAGCCGTACTTCTTCACGATGGCCATGGCCTGTGCGCTGGTGGAACTGTCCGGGTAAGCGGGGCCGGAGGCGATCATATCCAGCGGGTCGCCCAGGATGTCGGACAGAACAATGGAAAACACCTTCGCAGGCAGGCAGCGCTCGGCAAACCGGCCGCCCTTCACCGCGGAAAGGCGCTTGCGCAGCGTGTTCATCTCCACGATGTCCGCGCCGCAGGCCAGCAGCTGCTTTGTAACGTCCGCCATTTCTTCCGCCGGGATCAGGGGGCTTTCAAACAGCGCGGAGCCGCCGCCGGAGAGCAGGAACAGCACCGTGTCGTTTTCCGTCAGGCCGCTGACCAGCTCGAGGGCGCGGGCGGTCGCCCGATAGGAATTTTCGTCTGGAACCGGGTGTCCGGCCTCGAACAGCTCCAGGGTGCCGATCGCGCCCTTGACGTGGTCGTATTTTGTAATGACCGCGCCGCAGCTGACGTCGGTGCCCAGCACGTCGTAGGCAGCCTTCGCCATCTGCCAGGCGGCTTTACCGGCGGCGATCAGGACGAGCCGTCCCGTCGGCTTGTGGAAGCATTCCAGCGCGCGGCGTACCGCGGAATCCGGCATGGCATCGGCAAGCGCACGGTCGATGATGGCCTGCGCATCCTGTCTTAAGGTTTGCATAGTGAATCCTCCTTCGGAAACGGGAGTAGCTGAGCTGCTTCCGTTTCGCCATGTTTCATATTAAGAAAGGGACGGGTAAACCCGTCCCTTTCAGGATTTTGAATCTTAGTGCAGGAACAGGGAGACGATGAACACGCCGATAATGGACGCAATGCCGATCACGAGCGTGCCGAGGGTCTGGGTCTTGTAGCCATCCTGGGGAGTCATTTCGCCGAAGTTTGTGACGACCCAGAAGTAGGAGTCGTTGGCGTGGGAAACCGTCATAGCGCCTGCGCCGATGGCGATAACCGTCAGGCAAGCCCGTGCGGGAGAATCCAGTCCCAGAACCGGCAGCAGCGGAGCCACGATACCGGCGGTGGTGGTGATGGCGACGGTGGAGGAGCCCTGTGCGGACTTCAGAATCGCGGCCAGCAGGAACGGGAAGAAGATGCCGACGCTCTCAAAGATCTCCGCGTTGGCCTTGATGTAGTTGACCATGTCGGAGGAAGCGATGACCTTGCCCAGAACGCCGCCGGCAGCGGTAACGAACAGGATGGGGCCAACGGTCTTCAGGGTGTCGTCAGTCAGCTTGTAGAAGTTCTCGCCCTTGTGAGCGGCGAACAGATCGATGATGGCGATGATGCTGCCGACAGCCAGAGCAATGATAGGAGTGCCCAGGAAGCTGATGAA
>CAKTKC010000027.1 GCA_934569225.1 uncultured Oscillospiraceae bacterium
AAAATAAGGAGCATCCGCCACTATGTATGAACAATATTCTTCTCAGGAATTTGAAGAAAAATACACCTATTCCGGCAATTTAGGCGCATTCTGGGCGCCGGAAAAGACGACTTTCCGCCTGTGGGCGCCCACTGCCGGGGCGGTTTTCATCCGCCTGTACCGCAGCGGCGACCCGGGTGCCGACGACCTTCTTGCCGAACTTCGGATGCAGCCCGATGTCTGCGGCACATGGACGGCGGAGCGGTTCGGCAACCTGAACGGTATTTATTACACTTACCTCGTCACTGTGGACGGCCAGATCCGGGAGGTCTGCGACCCCTACGCCAGAGCCACCGGTGTCAACGGCTGCCGGGGGATGGTTCTGGACCTGACCTCCGTCAATCCCCCGCAGTGGGATACCGATGCAGACCCCCACGCCGGGAAGCCCATCACCGACGCCGTTATTTACGAGCTGCACGTCCGCGACCTGTCCTCCGACCCCAGCGCCCATATTGCGAACAAGGGCAAGTTCCTGGGTCTGACCGAAACCGGCACGAAAACCCGGGGCGGCCACCCCACCGGCCTTGACCACATCAAGGCGCTGGGCGTCACCCATGTCCATCTTCTGCCGATGTATGACTTCGGCTTCACCGACGAGAGCCGCCGCCATCCCCAGTACAACTGGGGCTACGACCCGGTGAATTACAATGTCCCCGAAGGGTCTTACGCCACCGATCCGTTTCACGGCGCTGTCCGTGTGGCGGAGGTGAAGCGGATGGTCAAGGCGCTCCATGACAACGGCCTGAGCGTGGTCATGGACGTGGTGTACAACCACGTATACGACGCCGGGGCATTCTGCTTCAACCAAATTGTCCCCGGCTATTTCAGCCGTATCAGTAGTGACGGCAAATACTCCAACGGCTCCTTCTGCGGCAACGACACTGCCTCCGAGCGGAGCATGGTGCGCAAGTACATCGTGGATTCCGTCTGCTATTGGGCGGACGAATACCACATGGACGGCTTCCGCTTCGATATCGCCAGTCTGATTGACACGGTGACCATCAACGAGATCATGACCGCTGTTCACCGGAAGCACCCCAACGTGATCTTCTACGGCGAGGGCTGGGATATGAAGACCGAGCTGACCAAGCCCGGTGTCCAGCTAGCGGTGCAGACCAATTCCGCGATGGTTCCCGGCTTCGGCTTTTTCAGCGACACCATCCGGGATTTACTGCGGGGTACTACCTTTGAAAGCACCGCGCCGGGATTTATCGCCGGGGCGGTCGTACCCAAAGAAGCTCTGGAAGCCTGCTTCATGGGGATGCCGTCCTGGGCGGCTCAGCCCAATCAGTGCGTAAATTACGCCTCATGCCACGACAATACCACCCTCTTTGACCGCATTGCCCTCACCGCCCCGGAGGCGCCCGTCGAGACCCGGATTCGGATGAACAACCTCGCCGCCGCATTTTATATGCTGTCCCAGGGCGTCCCCCTCCTGCAAGCCGGTGAGGAAATGCTCCGCACCAAGCCCGGAAAGCACGGCGGCTTTGACGACAACAGCTACCGCTCCCCGGACAGCGTCAATTCTCTGAAATGGGCGACTCTGGACAAGCCGGAATATCAGGACGTTCTCAGCTACTATAAGGGCTTGATCGCCTTCCGGAAAGCCCACGGGGCGCTTCGCCTGTCCACCCGGGAGGATGTTCAGCGCCATGTCCACCCGGTGTACTGCGAAAATGAGCACTGCGTGGCGTTCCGCATCGACGAGCCGGAGGGAGAGATTTTCGCCGTCTTCAACGCCGATACCCAGCCCGTCCCTATTCCCCTGCCGGATGGATATTGGAATGTGAACATCCGGGACGGCCGCGCCGGGACGGAAACCATGGAAACGGTGTCCGGAACGGTTTCCGTCTCCACCATTTCCGCCATGGTTCTGACCCGCAGAAAGGCAATCGAGGTCGTGGCGGGGCTGATCTGGGACGAGGGCAAATTTCTGATCTGCCAGCGCCCGGAAAGCAAGGCACGGGGACTGCTCTGGGAATTCCCCGGCGGCAAGGTGGAAGCGGGCGAAACACTGCCCCAAGCGCTCCAGCGGGAGTGCATGGAGGAACTGGCCGTCAAGCTGGACGTCCGTGACCGCTTCATGCAGGTCGAACACAAATACCCGGACATTTTCATCCGCCTGACGTTGTTCCACTGCGTCATCTCCGAGGGCGTCCCCCAGGCGCTGGAGCACAATGACCTGCGCTGGATTCACCCCAGCGAAACGAAAAATTTCACTTTCTGCCCCGCTGACGCGGACATTTTGAAAGAAATTGACCGGGTATACGGCGGCAAGGAACCGCTCTGATACTATTTCCTGATTAAAATCTTTGATTTTAATCAGGAAGGCATCGCCTATTGGCGCTGCCTGTTTTGTGATTTATAAGGAAAGAAATCACAAAACAAGTCTCATATGAACTCCTTGCCCTTCGGGCAATTAAAATCTTTTCTAAAGATTTTAATTGGAGTTCAGTATGAGAAAGTGCCATCGTCGATTTTCCCAAACGAACGAACCAATTCTTGACATTTGACAGCATTTTTACTATAATAGCAGTAGGAGAAGCCACTGCATTCTCCGAAGGAGGTTCTTTATGGAAAAGAAAATCATCACCATCAGCCGTGAATTTGGTTCCGGCGGACGCACCGTCGGCCACAAGGTCGCCGAGCGGCTGGGCATTCCCTTCTATGACAAGGAGCTGGTCAATCAGGTCGCCCTGGAATCCGGTTTCGCCCCCAAATTTGTGGAAGAGCACGGCGAGCATTCCCCCAGCAGCAGTCTGTTTTCCTACGCTTTCGCCCCCCAGGGCGTTCCCGGCGTGATGAACGGCCTGTCCACAGCCGATTTTCTGTGGAATATCCAGTGCAGCGTGATTCTTCAGCTGGCGGAGAAAGGCCCCTGCGTCATCGTCGGCCGGAACGCGGACTACATTCTGAAGGATCGTCCCGATGCGCTGCATACCTTCATTTTCGCGGATATGGCCTTCCGCGCCGACCGCATCGTCCGTCTGTACGGTGAGTCCGACAAGAGCCCGGAGGCGCGTCTGAACGAGAAGGATAAGCGCCGCCGCGTGAACTATCAGCACTACACCGGCCGCACCTGGGGTCAGTCCCAGAATTATGACATCTGCCTGAATTCCGGCGTTCTCGGCATTGACCAGTGCGTCGATATCATTGTCGGCGCCGTGGAAAATTCCAAAAAGTAAACTACATAGGTTTGCCCTGCACCTTCCGGTGCAGGGCATTCTTTATGAATCAGACGTTGGCCGTTTCCTTTTCGGAATCAGCAATGTTGATATTGACGCCGTTGACCTCCACGTTCTCGTCGGCGGAGATCAGAATATACTTCACGCCGCCGATGACGCGAGTCTCGATCAGGTCGCTTCTGGCGGGGTCTACCTTGATGACCACATCCGGGGTCTTCACCTCAAAATGCTTGTTGTCGATGATGTTCTTGGGGTGCAGGTCGGCCTCGAAGCCGAAGGTCTCGTCGTAGTCCACGCTGAATTTGGCCAGATGCTCCTCGGAAACGCCGCAGGAGGTCAGCACCTCCTTCACGTCCTCCTTGGAGATCATCAGCGGCTCCGGCACCTTGCTCTCCTTGTGCAGCTCGATGCGCTGGCACAGCTGATCGTGAACGGTCTGCACCACGTCCAGACTGCAATCGTCCCCCAACGACGTGGTGAGCAGCGCCTCGAAGGACTTCTTCTGCTCGGCGGCGGGCTGAGGCACCGGGGTGTTGAACACCGCTTCGATCAGCCCATCCTGAGACGCCGTGATGTCGTGGGTGTAGTACAGGGCGTTATAGATGTTGGTCGCCCGGTCGTCAAAGGCCGGGAACAGGAATCCCAGCGCGGGGGCGGAAACCATCTGGTTCATCGCGCCGTCGTGGAACAGCTTTTCCTCCGGGACGTAGTGTAGATTCGCCTTGGTCTGCTTGACGGGGCAGATGGCGCAGAGAATGAAGGTGTAGGTCTCGTCGGAATTGTCCGCCTGAGAATCGCCGTCCTTGCTCTTGAAGGGAACGTCATAGCTGTCGCAGCACAGCAGAATCAGGTAATTTCCCTCGATGGTGACGGTGTCGATGATCTTCTGGCAGAAATCCCGGCGAAGCGCGTCGTCCGCCAGCTTGGTCTCCCGCAAATCCATGAGCATTTTATGCTCCGGGGAGCCTGCCACCTGACTTGTCTTGAAGGTGATGTCAATGAGATTCTTGCCGATGGCGCCGGAAAGGGAGCGGCGCAGAAGGGCAAAATATTTGTCGGACTCATTCTCCGGCATGATGCCGGTACTCTGGCGGAACTCGGAGATGACCTCCTTGTTGTCGTTCACATAGCAGCCGTAAATGGCCGTGATATTGCTGCGATCCCGCCGCAGATGCCGCCGGATCTCGCCGATTTCCTTATCGTTCATGGTTTTCCCTCGCTTGTATGTTGAAATGCCTGGACATTATATCACATCGAAACGGAAAAATCCAGTCAAAATCGAAGGCGGGCGCTTACGCCCGCCTTCGTCAGGTTATATTTCTGGGAGTGCCCTCGCGTTGCAATCGCTCATGGTCATACGGGAATAGGTATCCACGATGCGCTGATATTCCTCATTCGTAATGGGTGTCAGGTCTTGTTTCATGATGTCAAAATCTCTGTCCCGATACCATTGGTCATTATTGCCGCGGTAAGTAATGCTCTCTATCGGAACAGCCGTTTTATTTTCCACCTGATAATAGGTACTGCTGCTTCCGCCTGAGCCTTCGCCCCAGTACTCCAGAACATTTCCCGCACATAAATAAAGCGCACTTCCGCTCAGAATTTCCCGCGCAGTGCCGTTCTGAACGCCGGCCACATTGCAAAGCGTCTTGTCCCTGTTAAACAGCAGCAGTTCATCCTGCCCGTCGCCGTCCAGATCACGGAGCGCATAGCATTTTATCCAATCCGTGTCGATTGAGGAAAGATATCCCCCGTAATTGGCCAACAGCTGGGCGTCAACTCCCGCGCTGCTGTCTGCGGAATTTATTTTCTCAAGCGGCTTTGGGTTACAATCCCAGAATGGCATACTGGGGTAGGCGTAAACGACCTGATTAAACGCTTCCTCGGTGATGGGCGTCAAATCTTCTTCATAAAAGTCGTAATTACTATCCCGGTAGCATTGGTTTTCATCGATATTATAAATAATGCACTCAAACGGAACTGCTGTGTGGTTTTCCACCCGGTAATACGTCCGCTGTTCCGCGCCGGAACCACCATCCCATTCTTCCAGAACATTGCCTTCGCAAAGAGCAAGCACATTGCCAGACAAAATTTCCTGCGCAATGCCGTTTTGAATTGCAGCCACCTTTGTCAGCGTTTCCCCCGAATTATACAGCAGCAATTCGTCCTGTCCGTCGCCGTCCAGGTCACGAAGCGCGTAGTATTTAATGGAACTTGTGTCGATGGTGGAAAGATACCCTTCATAGTCGGCCAGTGCCGGGTCGTAGCTCCCGGCACTGTTTTCTGCGAATGGTGTAATGGTAATGGGAAGACTGGCGGCGGCACTGTAAATTTCATCCTCCGACCAGTTTTCGTCGGTGATAGGCGCAAGATCATTCTCGCCCGTTCCCCGGAACCAGGGGTGATCCGGGTCTGTCGCCGCGTCAAACCGGATAAGGCTGTCCGTGACCAGCTGCCCTTTGCTCAGGTGACAGTACACATAGTCTGTGAGCGCCGCGCCGTTCGACCCGACGTTCAGAATGCGGCAGCCTTCCCGCAGCTCATAGGAATTCCGATCCCAGCCGGTGAACACATGCACCACCTTGCCGTCCACCAAAGAATACAGGTCGTAAATGACCTGCCGTTCGGCGTCGTTGGCGATGATAAGCTCATCCGTGCCGTCATTGTCCAGATCAAGAAGCGCATAGCCCAGCTCGCTGGGGGAGGTTACGTAGCTCACCAGAAGGCTGATGTCCGCGTTGCTGCACGCCTCCCCGCCCCAGTGTTCCGTCAGGGCGGTGACATATTTAGCGATGACCGGCTGGTAGGCTTCCGGAATCGCGGTGCCGTTCTCGGTGGGGGCGGTGGTTTCGGCGGGGTCGTTCCGGGTTCTCGGGGCGAGGGACAGGTCAAAGGTGTTGGCTAAGGCTTCCAGCGCCGCCTTTCCCGTCTGGGTGTCCCCCGTCGTGGCGTTCATCACAACGATCACGACAACGGAGTCGCCGGTGTCCGTCAGCACAAGGGAATTGTTCTGCCCCATGGCCATGAGGACGTCCGTCCCGGCGGTGGTGACATAGTTCGACCACTGGTAGTCGCTCGTATTCTCGATTTCCCAATAGGCCGTGGAGAGGGTCTGCTTCATGGCGCGGTACGCCCGGTATTCTATGGGGTAGTCCACGCCGCTGACCGTGGTCGCGCCCCAGAATTCAAAATTGCCGTCGGCGGAATAGCTGGGATTGCTGGTGGTCACGTCCCCGTTCCCGGAGTCTCTGACCATGCTTCTGACATTCAGCGCGGTGAACATTTCTTCGGTGGTATCCGGGGAAATTCCGTCTCCGACCTTGTTCAGGCCGTATTTCGTGCAGATTTCGTCCACCTTCTGCGCCATTTCCGTGTTCCGGCAGCCATAGGCGCGGTAGGCTTCGGAGAGGGTCTCGTCTACATCGCCTGTGGCGTTGTAGCTCTGGACATAGTCCTTGATCTCCATGCTGGCCTTGTAATTCGCCGAGGATTGGAGGCTTTCCAGCGTCAGCGGCTCGGTAGGGACATTGGACATGGACGGCGAAGCCTTATCCGTCCGTCCGAGGACAAAAATACCCAGCAGCACCACCGCAAACAGCGCCGCGGCGGCGGGAATGATCGTCCACCAACGGGGAGTCGATGCTTTCTGCTGATGCGCGCCCCGGCGATGGGGCTTTTCGGCGGGAAGCTGGGCTTCCAGAGCCGCGCGCATTCTGGCTCTCTGGGCAGACGTGGGGTTGACCGTGTTCAAAGCGTCACAAATCACTTGACTTTTCATCTGTCAGCACCTCCTAACATGGTCATAAGCTGCTTTCTTGCCCGGGACAGGCGGCTGCGGACGGTGCTTTCCGGACAGTTCTGATGGGCAGCAATTTCCGCAGTGGTGTATCCCTCGTAGTAGTACAGATAGACGACGTCCTTGTAGTCCTGGGGCAGCGCCAGAATGGCGTCCAGCACGTCGTTTCCCGTCTCCGTCCGCTCCTGGGGCAGGGACGTGTAATCGTCTATGTTCTCATTTTTTCGCCACCACTTTTTCAGGGTGTCCTTGCAGAGGTTTGACGCCGTGATAATGAGCCACGCCTTTTCGTGGCGTTGGTCTGCAAAAGGCTTTCCGTTGGACATCAGCCGCAGGAAGGTCTCCTGGGTCATATCCTCTGCTTCCGGGGCGTTTTTCATGTATGCATAGCAGACACGGTAAACGGTGTCAACCTGGCGGTCATAGATTTCCATGATTTCTTTGTTGGTGCGCAGCAAAGTAGGCATTTGCCTTCCCCTCCTCTCAGATAAGAAACGATTGAGCCGGTCAAAACGTTGCATGGGTGAATATTTTTTCGCAAAAACGCTGTCATCCCGCCGCGGCGGGATGACAGCGCTTCGTTTTTCAGCTCCACAGGCATTTCCAGTTCTGGATAAAATATTCCACGCCGGAATAAACCGTGGTAAGGACAATGACGCCGATCACGACCCAGTTGGGAACGGCCGCACCGGGCAGCGCCATCATGACGCAAAGCCCCACCATGGTGCTGGCGGTCTTGACCTTGCCGCTCCATCCGGCGGCGATCACATGCCCCTTCTGGACGGCAATCAGCCGCAGTCCCGTCACGGCAAATTCCCGGGTCAGCACGATCATCAACGCCCACGCGGGAAACACGCCCCACTGGCAGAACATACACATAGCGGCGATCACCAGCAGCTTGTCAGCCAAGGGGTCAAGGAATTTTCCAAAATCCGTGACCTGATTGTAGTGCCGGGCGATATAGCCGTCTAAAGAATCCGTCAAGCTGGCAACGATAAAAATGGCGAGGGAAACGTACATCCACATTCCCGGCACGCCGCCGGATAAGTACATGGTCACCATAAACGCCGGGATCATTGCCACCCTCACCAGCGTGATTTTGCTTGCCAGCGTCATGCCTCTTCCTCCACTACGTAGCCGCACAGATCGCCGTCGGTGCAGCCGTCAATTTTTACCATAACGAAATCGCCCTCGTGAACAGGCTCGTCGGACGCGATCCAGACCCGGCCGTCAATGTCCGGGGAGTCGGCGAAGGTGCGGCCGTAGAACTGTCCGCTTTCCTCGTCGTAGCCGTCCACCAGAACCTCCATGGTCTTGCCCAGCTTTTCGGCGTTGTAGGCATCCATGATCTCCGATTGCAGCATTTCCACGATTTCCGCCCGCTTGACGGCGGTGTCCGTGTCCACATGCTCCATCTGCGCGGCGGGGGTGCCCTCCTCCGGCGAGAACGCGAACGCGCCGACACGCTCCAAGCGCTCCTCCCGCAGGAAATCGCACAGCTCGGCGAACTCTTCCTCTCCCTCACCGGGCAGGCCGGTGATCAGGCTGGTCCGGATGACCAGTCCGGGAATTCCGGCTCTCAGCCTTGCAAACAGGGCTTTCAGGAACTCCCCGTCTCCCCGACGGTTCATCAGCTTCAGGATTTTGCTGTTGCAGTGCTGGATGGGGATGTCCAGATATTTGACGATCTTCGGCTCGGATGCCATGACCTGAATGAATTCATCGTCGATTTCGTCGGGATAGACGTAGTGGACGCGAATCCAGTGCAGCCCGTCGATCTCGCAGAGCTTCCGCAGAAGCTCCGGCAGAAGCCGCTTGTGCCCGGGCAAGTCTGTGCCGTAACGGCTGGTGTCCTGCGCAACCACAATCAGCTCTTTCACGCCGCTGTCCGCCAGCATCCGGGCTTCGTAAAGCACGTCGTCCATCTGGCGGCTGCGGTATTTGCCCCGAAGGGAGGGAATGACGCAGTAGGAGCAGTGGTTGTCGCAGCCCTCGGCAATTTTGATAAAGGCGTAATGCCCCGCCGTGGTCATGATGCGTCCCGTTTCTACTTCCGGGGCGTCGATGGAGCCGAAGTCCACCACTTGCTCCCCATTCAGGAGCTTTTCAATGGCGGGAACGATTTCCGTATAGCTTCCGGTTCCCAGGATGCCGTCCACTTCCGGCATTTCCTTCAGGATGTCCCCCTGATACCGCTGGGACAGGCAGCCGGTGACCAGAATTTTACCCACCAGCCCCTGCGCTTTCAGAGCGGCGGTCTGCAGAATGTAATCGATAGCCTCGGATTTTGCCGAGTCGATAAAGCCGCAGGTGTTGATGACCACCACGTCGCTGCCGACCACATCCGACTTGACGGTATGTCCCGCCTCCTGCACCCGATACATCATCCGCTCGCAGTCCACCTGATTCTTGGCGCAGCCGAGGGAGATAAAACCAATATTTGCCATAATTCAGAATTCCTCCTGAAAATCTTCTGTGTCAAAGGAAAGCGCATCCAGCGCCCGCCGGATGGCTCCGTAATTGTGTCCCCGGCGGATCAGGGCGTCCACGGCACGCCTGACCTGCTTTTCGTCGGAGTCCGCATCCAGACGGCTTTTCAGAAATGCCGTGATTTTTTCCGTCTGGTCGGGATAGTCCGCAAGCGCCTCGTCCCAGTATTCCTTGGGAATACGCTTTTCGTAGAGCGCCTGTTTGGCGCGGGCAAGGCCGTAGCCCTTGGAAATGCAGCTGCTTACCACCTGCTCCGCCGTCGCTCGGTCGTCTACAAGGTGCAGGTCTTCCATCCAGGCCACCGCTTCCTTGGCCTGCTGGGGATCTTCCCCTTTGCGCACCAGCCGGGATTCTAAGTCCCGGCGGGAAACGCTGACCGCGGAGACGATACGTACCGCCCGCATTTTGGCAGACATCTGCCCGGCGGCGGTGCGGAGGGCTTCCATGTCCTGCTCGTCCAGCTCCTTGCCGGAATAGAGGGCGAAATCCTCCACCGTCTGGCGGTACAGTCCCATTTTTGTCCCATCGTCAAAGGTCACCCAATAGCGCCCTGCCCGGTCCGGAGCCGTTTTCAGGGACTCAACCTTCATCGTCGAAATCGTCGGCGCTGACGGCTACCGCCTTATCGGCAGCCTTGGCAGGGGGCTTGGGCGCACCGTTGTTCAGCTTCCACAGGTTCTCCCGCACCTCGGCTTCCACCTTCTCGGCGATGTCGGGGTTGGCGATGAGGTAATCCTTCACGGAGTTCGCGCCCTGACCGATGCGCTCGTCGCCCATGGAGAACCAGCTGCCGCTCTTCTGGATAATGTCCAGCTGAACCGCCAGATCCACCAGCTCGCCCCACTTGGAAATGCCCTTGCCGTAGAGAATCTCAAACACGGCCTCCCGGAAAGGCGGCGCGACCTTGTTCTTGACCACCTTGACCCGGGTCTTGTTGCCGATGACGTTATTGCCCTCTTTGATGGACTCAATGCGGCGCACGTCCAGACGGACGGAGGAATAGAATTTCAGAGCGTTGCCGCCGGTGGTGGTCTCCGGGTTACCGTACATCACGCCAATCTTCATACGCAGCTGGTTGATGAAGATGACCACACAGTTGGTCTTGGCGATGGTGCCCGCCAGCTTCCGCAGCGCCTGAGACATCAGACGCGCCTGAAGGCCGACAAAGGTGTCGCCCATTTCGCCCTCGATTTCCTGCTTGGGAACCAGCGCGGCCACGGAGTCCACGACCACCGCGTCAACGGCGCCGGAGCGAACCAGCGCGTCGGTGATTTCCAGCGCCTGCTCACCGGTATCGGGCTGGGACACCAGCAGATTATCCGTATCCACGCCCAGCGCGGCAGCATACACGGGATCAAGAGCGTGTTCCGCGTCCACGAAGGCCACTTCGCCGCCCCGCTTCTGGGCTTCCGCCAGAATGTGCAGCGCCAGGGTGGTCTTACCGGAGGATTCGGGGCCGTAGATCTCAATGATTCTGCCCTTGGGCACGCCGCCGATGCCCAGCGCCGCATCCAGCGCCAGAGAGCCGGTGGGGATGGCCTCCACGTTCATTTCCGGGCGGTCGCCCAGGCGCATGACCGTACCCTTGCCGAAATTCTTGTCGATCTGGGCAAGGGCCGTCTGCAATGCCTTCTTCTTGTCCGATGCGGGAGCGGGGGCTTCATAAACCGTTTTCTTTGTAGCCATAATCAATCTTCCTTCCTGCCGTACTGGGCAAGCACGGCACGTTCTCTGTCATTATAATCTCTGGTTCGTTCCAGAATGGCATACCCATTTTCTTCCAGAATCCGGCACACATCGTCTCCCTGTCCCATGCCGAACTCGAAGCAGACAAATCCGCCCTTCTTCAGCGCGGGCGTGTAGTTCTCCACGATGGCGCGGTAGAAGTCCAGACCGTCCTCCCCGCCGTAAAGCGCCATTGCCGGCTCAAAGTCCTTGACGCTGTGAGGAAGGGTCTGCATTTCCGCCCCGGTAACGTAGGGCGGGTTGGAGACGATCATATCATATTTCCCGAGAAATGCCGGGGCTTTCTTCATGGCGTCCGCCTGAACGCACCGCACCCGCCCGCCGAGACGGTTCAGGCCGGTGTTTTCCTTGGCGATGGCCAGCGCCTCCATGCTCAAATCTGCCAGCGTTACCTTTGCGTCCTTGACCCGGCTGGCAATGGCAAGGCCGATGCAGCCGGAGCCGCAGCACAAATCCAGAATCCGGGGATCCTGCTCCAGAAACAGCGCCTTGCGGATGGCAAGCTCAGCAACGGCGCAGGTATCGTCCCGAGGAATCAGCACATCCGGCGTTACCCGAAGGGGCAGGCCGTAAAACTCCCACTCCCCCAGCACATAGGCCAGCGGCTCCCCGTCCAGCAGCCGCCGGACGGCGCGGCTCATATCCCGGCAGACCTCCTCCGACGCGTACAGGTCACGGTCTGCCAGAATGGCTTCCGGACTCTTCCCGGAAAAATGGCACAGCAGCTGCCGCGCCATCATCCCCGCCGTCTGGGTGTCCTCGGTTTCCAGCAGCGCATGGCGGGCATCCAGGTACAGCTGGCCGTATTGCTTCACCAACGGTCTGTGCCCTCCTTCTCAGGCAGCACGGCCTGTACCGCCGCAATGCCCACCTCGATCATGGAATCGTCCGGCTCGTTGGTGGTGAAATGCTGCATCCACATACCCGGCGCGGAGAGGGCTCTCGTAAAGGCGTTGTCGTTTCTTCCGCACCAGCGGTTAATCTCATAGGTGATGCCCACCACCACCGGCAGAAGCAGCAGCTTGAAGGCGATCATCAGCATCCGGTAGCCGAAGGAGCCGCGAATGGCGTCCAGCCCTGGGAAAATCGCCAGCAGCGCCGACGACGCGATGGAGAACACCAGAATGGAGATCACCATGACCACCAGCAGGAAGCTGGTGCCGCACCGGGGGTGCAGCCGGGTCATTTTGCGCACATTTTCCACCGTCAGGGGCAGTCTCGCCTCGTAGCAGCGGATGGTCTTGTGTTCCGCGCCGTGGTAGGAAAACACCCGCTTCATATCCGGCATCCGGGATATCAGAATCATATAGGCCATGAAGATCACCATGCGGATGACACCCTCCACCAGATTCAGGAGCAGCGTACTGGTAATGATTTTGTCAAAAAATCCGCCGATGACCATGGGCAGCAGGAAAAACAGGCCGATGGAAAGCAGCAGTCCCATGGCCACGGCAATGCCCACGATGGCCTTCTGGAAAGCTTCGCTTCCCAGCTTCTTTTCCAGCCACTTGTCAAATTTGGACGGCTCCTCCTGCATTTCGTCGGGAGCCAGATCAGCAGACCTTAGCAGCGCCTTCACACCCACGACCTGCGCGTCAAAAAAGTTGAAAATACCCCGGATAAACGGCCAGTTTTTCCAGGAGCCGGGCGGGTTCAGCTTCCGGGGGGAAACCTCAACGGTCAAGCCGTCCTTGCCCCGGATGACGATAGCGTCCTTCTCCGGCCCGCGCATCATGATGCCCTCGATCAGCGCCTGACCGCCGATCATGGTCTTGAATTTTTCACAGTTTTCGGTTTCTTTGTTTGCCATGGTTTCTCCTCAATGTTCCGCCGGAAGACGGATGGTCACCAGTGTGCCGCCGCCCTCGGCGTTTTCCAGCGTCAGCGTGCCGCCGTGCATTTCCACGATCTCGTCGCACACCGCAAGGCCGATGCCCGTGCCCCGGACGCTGGAGCTGCCCTTGTAGAATTTTTTCTTTACCAGCGGCAGCTCGTCCTCCGGAATGCCGGGGCCAAAGTCCCGGATACAGACGATCACATCTTTGCCGTCAAAGGACATGGACGCTTCGATCCGCTTGCCGGAGCCGCCATGCTTGGCGGCGTTGTCCAGAAGATTCAGGAACACCTGCCGCATCCGCTGGGGGTCGCAGGGAATTTCCGGAATGTCCTCGTCGTTATCCAGATAGACCAGCTGAATGCCGTCCTGTGCCAGACGGCTGCCGTACATATACACCGTGTCCTCGAATTCCCCCCGGATGTCCGTCATTTCCACGGCCAGGGTCATGCGGCCGTCCTGCATCCGGGTGAAGTCCAGCAGATCCATAACCATTTCCGTCAGGCGCTTTGCCTCGCTGGAAATGATCTTCATTCCCTGCCGGGTATCGTCGTTCAGATCGTCCCCCGCTAGCAGCGTCTCGCTCCATCCGTTGATAACGGTCAGAGGGGTGCGCAGCTCATGGGACAGCTGGGAAATAAACTCCGCCTGCATTTTCTCATTCTGGGCGATTTTCGTGGACATTTCGTTGATGGTGTCCGCCAGATCGCCGATCTCGTCCTTGAAGGGCGTCTGAATCTGGACGCCGTAGCTGCCGGAGGCGATTCTCTGTGCCTTTTCCGTGATCTCCGCAACGGGATTCAGAATGGAACTGATGCAGTAACCGCTGCTGAACAGCACCACCGCCAGCACCATCGTCAGCACGAAGCAGCAAAGCAAACCCATCAGAACAATCTGCCTGTCCACCAGCCGGGTGGAGGTTACGTAGCGCAGCACGCCGATGACCTCGCCGTTGGAATAGATCATGGGGCAGGACACCGCCATAATGCGCTCCCCGGTGTCCGGGTCACGGCCGATGTAGGAGCTTTTGTCCCGGATGCTGATGGCGTCCCAGATATCCGACGTACTGGGAGACGGCCCCGCCCAGGGACCGTAGGAGGACGCCACGAGACTTCCCTGATTGTTGATAAATTGCAACTCAATCTTGCCCTTGTCCTCAAAGGTCTTGGCATAGGTGATACAGGACTGGTAGTAATCACCGTAGTCCTGATTGATATAGTCGGCAAAAAAATCCGTAGTGGTTTTCGCCCGGTTTTCCATGTCAGACTGCATGTTGGAGTAGTAGTAGGTGGCGTAGGACGCCGTTACAGCCATCACGCACACCAGCCCCAGGGCGAAGACAACGCCGACGGTGTTCAGCAGCCAGCGTTTTCGCAGGCCGCCCGTCTTTTTCATGGATTTCATGTTCATTCCGGGTTAGGCGCCCCACTTGTAGCCCAGACCCCAGACCGTGGTGATATAGGTGGGATTGGAGGTATCGTCCTCGATTTTCAGGCGAAGGCGGCGGATGTTCACGTCCACAATTTTCAGCTCGCCCTCGTAATCCCGTCCCCAGACGGCGGAGAGAATGTCCTCCCGGGACAGGGCTCTTCCCGGATTCTGCATGAACAGCTTCAGGATCGCGTACTCCACCTGGGTCAGACGGATACGGTTCCCGTTCTTTTCCAGGGTGTGGTTGCGGGTGTTCATCACGAAGGGTCCCTGGGTCAGCAGCTCAGAGCTGGCGGAGCTGTCGCCGCCGATCCGGCGGTACAGCGCGTCGATCCGGGCGGTCAGCTCAGCGGGAGAAAAGGGCTTGGTGACATAGTCGTCCGCGCCGGTCATCAGGCCGGTGACCTTGTCCATCTCCTGCGTGCGGGCGGTGAGCATGATAATGCCCATCTGCTTATTGCTGGCGCGGATGCGGCGGCAGACCTCAAAGCCGTCCATGTCCCCCGGCACCATGATATCCAGAATGGCAACGCCGATGTCCGGGGTCTGGGCGATGGCGTCCAGCGCCTCCTGGCCGTTCCCCGCCTCGATGGCGTCGTACCCTGCCCGCTTCAGGTTGATCACCACAAAGCTTCGGATATTCAGTTCATCTTCCATAATCAGTACTTTTTTCATATGACACCCCTCAAGTCTCTCCCGTTTTCCAATCCTGCTGAATCAGATGGAAGCTGTTGATAAGTTGATTCTCTGTAATGCCGAATTCCGCCGCATTCGCTTCCAGCTTCGCGGCGTAGACCACGCCCTCCGCACGATAGAAGGCAAACCGGCCGTCCACCGTGGCGTCTTCCTCCCGGCTTCCGCCGGTGAGTGCGTATATGGAAAACACGTCCAGCGCCTGCCGGTAATCCTCGTCCCACACGTAGAACGTATACTTACCGCCCTCCTGCTCCACCGATACCCGCGCCGCCCAGCTGTCCGACAGCTGCATATACCAGCCGCCTAAGTAATTGTGGAAGGTAAAGAACTTGTCCATTTCCCTGCCCTCCAAGTCCATGGCGAACCAGCGGATGAGGAACTTCTGCTTGCCCTCCTGTTCCGGGAAGACCCGCTTCATGGTGATCAGGCTGGGAAGCTCCATCACGCCGTCGCCGTCGATGTCCTCGGCGTAGACGTAATAGTTCCGCAAAGTCTGGACGCTGGTGTCCGAATCCCGGGAATAGGAAATATTGGAAAAGCGGTCGTTTCTCCAGGCAAATACGTCGGTTACGATGGCGCTGTTGTTCACCGCGCTGGCGACGAACACCGCGGGTGTTCCGCCCAGCAGCCGTCCCACCGTGATCCGCCGGATGTGGGTCGCGTCCTCCGACACGTTGACCTCCACCGAGCGTTCAATATTGCCGTCCTGCATCCGGTACAGCACCGCAGAGCCTGTCCCGGTTTCCGATTCGCCGGGGAGAATGACCATCAGCTCACTGCATCCGTCGTCATTCAGGTCACAGGTAATAAATTTGGAGTAGCCCACCATCATCAGCTGCTCGGCGCTGCCGCTGGAAAAGGAGTACACCGACACACTGCGCAGCACCTGATCGCTGAGCTGCCGCCCGACCACCAGCTCGTAGCCGGGGGCGTCGTCCATCTGCACGTATTCCACCTGCTCAAAGGCGGAGCCATTGCTCTGGATAACCTCCATCAGACGGCATGTGCCGTCCTCCTCCTGCCGGAAAATCAGCACCTGCAAGGGATTTGCCGAGCTTCCCTGGGCAAAGACGATATATTCCTCCACGCCGTCGCCGTCCAGATCGGCCATCTGCACTGTCTGCTGGTTTTCCCCGGAGACCGGCGCGGAATAGCTCAGGCCGTACATGGCGGAATCGATGGCGGATTGCAGACTGTCATACTCCTTCGACCGCTTGGGCAGCGCATACATTTCATCCACCGTCTGCAAGGCGCAGCCGGTCAGCAAAATCGACGCGAGGACGATCAGAAGAAGCAGCCATATTCGCTTTTTCACGGCATCAACTCCTCTTGATTGATTATTATACCACAATATGTTCTAAAAGAAAAGCTATTTCAGCACAACATTTGCTTCTCCGAGCACATTTTTCAGCTCAGAAAGCATACTTTCCCGGATGCAGCACCGGGTACCCCGGCGTCGTTCTGTGTCCGCAAAGTAAAGCACCGCTGTGCTGTCCCCCGGGAACATGTTCAGGATGCACCGGATCTTGGGATACAGCATCCCTTCCTCCCCCGGCAGGCGGAGATACAGCGTGCCGCTCTTGTTCACATTCTGCGGCTGCTCCGGGGGCGCGCTGCCGTCGGCGTAGTCCGAAATGGGACGGGCACGGTTGATGACGATCTGCGGCTCCTTGTCGTCCCGGAGGGACAGCCGCCCGGTGATAACTACAGCGCTGTTTTCCCGGAGGTAACCGCCGTACTGATCCAGCACGTTGGAGAACGCCAGCATTTCAATGGACGCCGTATCGTCTTCTACCGTGACATACGCCATCATAGAGTTGTTCCGGGTGGTCTTCATTTTCACGGTCTGGACAATGCCTGCCACGCTGATGATCTGGTCGTCCTGGAAGCCGTTGTCCTCTTCCATAAGGCTGCCGATGTGGACAACGTGGGTGTTGCGCAGATAAGGCCGGTAATCGTCCATGGGATGGCCGGAAATATAGATGCCGGTGGTCTCCTTCTCCATGGAGAGAAGCTCTCCCTTGTCAAGCTCCTTGAGCTTGGGAATCGGCACTTTGCCCGCCTCGTCGTCCTCGTCCAGCATGGCGAACAGACCCATCTGTCCTTCCAGATTTTTCTTCCGGGAGGCGGACACGCTGTCCATCATCTGGTCGTACACCGCCAGAAGCTCACTGCGGTGATAGCCAAAGCAATCCATGGCGCCGCACTTGATGAAGTTTTCCACGGCGCGCTTGTTCAGCTCGCCCTCCCCCATCCGTTCCAGAAAATCTTCCAGAGAGCGGAAAACGCCGCCCTCCGACCGTTTGGCCGCCATAGAGCGGATAAGCCCCCGGCCTACGTTCTTCACCGCGCCGAGGCCGAAGCGGATTGCGTCGCCCTCGACGGTGAAGTAGTCCTCGGAATGGTTGATGTCCGGCGGCAGAACCGGGATTCCCAGTTCCCGGCACTCGGCGATATAACCGGAGATTTTGGTGGCGGAGTCCAGAACGGAGGTCATCAGTGCCGCCATGTACTGCCTTGGATAGTGGCACTTGAGGTAGGCCGTCTGGTAGGCGACCACAGCATAGCACACCGCGTGGGCCTTGTTGAAGGCGTAGTTGGCAAAATCTACAATTTCGTCGTAAATCGACTGTGCCACCGCTTCGGGTACGCCCCGGGCGATGCAGCCGTCAATCTTCTGCTCCCGGTCGCCGTAAACGAAGGTCTTCCGCTCGGCATCAATGACCTTCTGCTTTTTCTTGGAAATTGCCCGGCGGATGTTGTCCGCCTGCCCCATGGAGTAACCGCCCAAAGTCCTAAAAATCTCAATGACCTGCTCCTGATAGACGATACAGCCGTATGTCACCTTCAGGATCGGCTCCAGAAGGGGCGTTTTGTAAGTCACTTTCCCGGGGTTGAACTTATTTTCAACGAATTTGGGAATGGATTCCATAGGGCCGGGGCGGTAGAGCGCCACAATAGCCGTCAGGTCTTCGATGGAGGTGGGCTTCATGCTGACGCACACCCCGGTCATACCGGTGGATTCCATCTGGAAAACGCCCTGGGTCTTGCCCTCAGCCAGCATGGCGAAGGTCTCCGGGTCGTTATCCGGCGCTTTTGCAATCAAAAAGTCGGGGTCTTCCTGCTGCGCCAGCGCTTCCGCGTCCTGAATCACCGACAGGTTCCGCAGACCCAGAAAGTCCATTTTCAGAAGTCCCAGCTCTTCGATGGTGGTCATGGTGTACTGGGTGACCACGGTATCGTCGTTCCGGGACAGGGGGACGTAGGTATTGACCGGCTGCGCCGTGATGACCACGCCCGCGGCGTGGGTGGACGTATTCCGGGGCATTCCCTCCAGGCGCATGGCCGTGTCGATGAGCGTTTTCACCCGCTGGTCGCCGTCGTACATCTCCTTGAGCTTGGGAGAAATCTTCATGGCCTCCGCCAGCGTCAGGTGCAGCGGCATGGTGGGCACCAGCTTGGCCACCACGTCCGTCTCCGCGTAGGAGAAGTTCAGCGCCCGGCCAACGTCCCGGATAGCACCCCGGGCGGCCATGGTGCCAAAGGTGACGATCTGGGCAACATGATCCGCACCGTATTTCTCCATGACGTATTCCATGACCTCGCCCCGGCGTTCCGGGCTGAAATCCGTATCGAAATCCGGCATACTCACCCGTTCCGGGTTGAGGAACCGCTCGAAAATGAGGTTATACTTCATGGGGTCGATTTCCGTGATGTGCATACAGTATGCTACAATGGAAGCCGCACCGGAACCGCGTCCCGGCCCCACGGGAATGCCGTTGACCTTGGCATAGTGAATGAAGTCCCAGACAATGAGGTAGTAGTTTACATAACCCATCCGACTGATGACGCCGATCTCATATTCCAGCCGTTCCCGGTAAGCTTCGGGCGCGTCAGGATACCGCTCGGCAAAACCCTCAGCGCACAGCTTACGGAAATATTCCTCGTCCGTATACCCCTCCGGCACCGGGTAAGAGGGCAGATGATATTCGTGGAAGGTAAATTCCAGATTGCACCGCTCGGCAATGCGGACGGTGTTCTCAAAGGCTTCCTCGCAGCCGGGGAACAGCCCTTTCATTTCGTCCTCGCTTTTGAGGTAGAATTCCTGGGTCTGGAATTTCATTCGATTGGTGTCGTCCACGGTCTTGCCGGTCTGGATGCACAGCAGGACGTCCTGCATTTCCGCGTCCTCTTTGCGCAGATAGTGGGCGTCGTTGGTCACAACCAACGGCAGTCCCAGCTCCCGGGCAAGGCGCTGGACGCCCTGATTCACTGGGCGCTGCTCCGGAATGCCGTGATCCTGCAATTCCAGGAAGAAATTCCCCTCCCCGAAAATGCCGGACATTTTCTTTGCGTACTCCTTCGCGGAATCGTAGTCTTCTTCCATCAGGTACTGCGGAATGGCACCGGCAAGGCACGCGGACAGGGCAATCAGCCCCTCGTGATGCTGCTCCAACAGTTTCAGGTCAATTCTGGGCTTGCCGTAAAAGCCGTGGATAAAGGCTTCCGACACCAGATAGCAGAGGTTTTCATACCCCGTTCGGTTTTCGCACAGCAGCACCAGATGATAGGGGTCATTGTCGATCCCGTGTACCCGGTCGGCCATGCCCCGGCGGGCGACGTAGACCTCGCAGCCGATGATAGGCTTGATTCCGGCGGCTTTGGCGGCTTTATAAAAGTCGATGCAGCCGTACATCACGCCGTGGTCGGTGATGGCAATGGCCGTCTGCCCCAGCTCCTTGACCCAATCCATGATGCCGTCAATGCGGCACGCGCCGTCCAGTAAGCTGTATTCCGTATGGACATGCAAATGTACAAAGCTCATGCCTTCACCTCTTCCGCCAGCTCCAGCAGCCGTCGCATACGGCTGCCCATGGCAGGCTTCGTAATGGGCGGCTCCATCATTCCCGCCAGCTCGGACAATGACGCGGAGGGGTTTTCCTCTCTGGCAATGGCCGCCCGCCGGAGCTTTTCGGGAAGCTTATCCATCACGCCCGTCTCTCTTATAATGCGAATTGCCGCAAGCTGTTCCTGCGCGGCTTCCACCACCTTGGAGGTGTTGGCGTCGTCGCAGTTGCAGCGGCGGTTGACTTTGTTGTTCAGTTCCTTTTCCAGCCGGGCTTCCATAATGCCCATGGCCGCCACCGGCGCACCGAGGAACGCGAGAAAGTCGGAGATCAGCTCGCTGTGCTTCAGATATAGCACCTGCCCGCCGCTTCGGCTGGCCATTTTGGGGGAAAAGCCCATGACCTCCCGCATCAGCGAATCCGTTTCCCGGGCAACGCTCTGGTGGGTGGTGGCCAGCTCCATATGGTAGCCCTTCCCGGGGTCGGTAACGCTTCCCCCGGCGAGAAATGCCCCCCGGAGGAAGGACGCTTTGCAGCAGTCCTCCTCAACTACCGGCAGGTTCACATGGAGCGCCAGCGTATCCTGCGCGTTAAACCCGAAGGCTTCCATGATCGTCTCGGTTTTTTCATCGTCCCATATCTGGAACACCAGCTTCCCCGGCGAAGCAAGGCTGGGATAGCTGTCGAAGGACAGATCAAAGGCTTTTTTGAACAGCTTCGGCAGAATATAGGCAAAATCCCGGCTTTCGGTGATGATTTTAATGCCGTCAGCGGAAAAATTGTTGGCAAACAGCAGGACGCCGAAGCACTCCGCAAGAGCGCAGCAATGCTTCTGGGGCAAAATCCGGCAGACCTCCGCCTTGGCGGCAGAGGAAAAAGAGCTTGCCATGGGGAGACCACCCTTCTAATACTATTTCCTGATTAAAATCTTGATTTTAATCAGGAAGGCATCGCCTGATGGCGCTGCCTGTTTTGTGATTTATAAGGAAAGAAATCACAAAACAAGTCTCATATGAACTCCTTGCCCTTCGGGCAATTAAAATCTTTTCTAAAGATTTTAATTGGAGTTCAGTATAAGAATTCTTTCTTATCTTTACCAGATGCGAACCTCCGGTTCCAGCCGGATACCGCTTTTCCGGTAGACCTGTTCGGACACCTGAGACAGCAGCGCCTTCACATCCGCCGCCGTTGCACCGCCCAGATTGACGGCAAACCCGGCATGCTTCGCGGAGATCGCCGCGCCGCCTACCTGATAGCCCTTCAATCCCGCTTCTTCGATCAGCGCCGCAGCATAACCGCCCGTCGGGCGTTTGAATGCAGAACCGGCCGAAGGAACGTCCAACGGCTGGGAAGCGGTGCGGCGGGCAATCAGTTCCTTCATTTTCGCCCAGATTTCTTCCGGGTTCCCCTTTTTCAGGGCAAAATCCGCGCTGACCACGATTCCCGGGCGGTTTTCCAGCACGCTGTGGCGATAGGAAAAAGCCATCTCTGCGTTGGACAGGCGGAAAAGCTTGCCGTCCAAATCCATAACCTCAACACTTTCGCAGATCTGGCAAATTTCGCCGCCGTAAGCCCCGGCGTTCATATACACGCCGCCGCCGACGGTTCCCGGTATGCCGTGGGCGAATTCCATGCCGGTGAGACCCATGTTCGCAGCGTTCACCGCCGCCCGTGCCATGGTCACGCCCGCCATCACCCGGATGTGGGTCTCGTCCAGCCGTTCCATGCCGCCCAGGCAATCCTTCAGGCAGACAACCAGCCCCCGGACGCCCTCGTCCGGCGCCAGCACGTTGGTTCCCGCGCCCAGAATGGCGCATTTGCAGTTCAGCTTGGCGCAGGCTTTCAGAATATCCGCCAGTTCCATTTTGGTCTTGGGAAACGCCATCACCTCGGCGTTTCCGCCGATGCGAAAGGAGGTATGCTTTGCCAGAGCTTCTTCAAACCGAAGCTCCACATCGGGCAGTAAAGCGGAGAGTTTCCGCTGGAATTCAGTCAACTCAGTCATAAACGCCTCCGGGTGTAAACTATAGTACAGTATAGCATATTCCCCGGCGGTTTGCAATTATGACAAACATGAAATTTATGTAACAAACACCCCGCAGAAAGAAATTGCGGGAAAGCACCGCTTCCCCGCAATTCTTCCATTACAACTTAATCCTGAATCGGCACCGTTTCGGGGATCTCGCCCTCGCCTTCGGTGAGCGCCCGCATGTAGGCCACGTTCTTGTCTTTATCAAACAGCATAACGCTGTGGATCATTCCGTCTCCGTAAATATCCACCATATCTCCCCAGGAATAGCCCTTGGCACGCACCGGGCAGGTGCCGCTGGACTTGATCTCCAGTCCCGACAGCATGGGCAGCATCTTCATGAGAAGATCGGTGATCTGGGAATTGGTCATGCTCACGGACACCAGCGGCAGAACCTCATTGGCCAGATTCTGCACGTCGGAAAGGCTCATCTTCTTGACCTTGGCCAGCAGCGCCTCCATGAACTGCCGCTGACGAGCGGTACGCTTGATGTCGCTCTCGCCGTCGCCCTCCGCCTTCCGCATACGGACGTAAGCAAGGGCGGTAGAGCCGTCCAGCCAGTTTTTACCTTCCTTCACCTCATAGTAATAGCGGTCATGGAAGTCGTTGAGGTAGTTGGCTTCCGCCTCGGTCAGCTCAATATTCAGGCCGCCGACCAGGTTGATTGCCTTGATAAAGGCGTCGAAATCGATCTCCACATCGTAATCCACTTCAATGCCGAAGTTCTTGTACAGCGTCAGGTTCATCAGGCCCATAGCATCCGCCGTGCTGTTGGTGCAGATATAGCCGTTGTGGTAGATGCTGGTGAGCTTGATCTTGCCGCCGCTGTGATTCTTTCCGTTGGTGTCCGTATAGTTGGGATACTGCACCAGCGTGTCCCGAAGCAGGGAGGTCAGGGTGACGGTCTTTTCGTATGTGTTCACCGTGCAGAGAATCATGGTATCCGCGAACCGCTCGGCCTCTCCCTCACGGGATGCCTGACCGACCAGAAGGATATTGATATAGTCGGCGCTGGATGCAACATGAGGTTCCGTCGCGGCCACGGTAGTTTCCACCGTGGCGGCCGTCGCTTCCGTAGCAGCTGCCGTCGTCTCCGTCGGCTCCGTTGCCAGATCGGCATAGTTGATCGTCGGCACCTGCACCTGATTCAGCTTCTTGAGCATGGAGTTGTAATACACAACAGCCGCAACCACCAGTGCGGCAATCAAGATCATAATAACCAGAACCACGATCAGCACGGTCTTTTTCACGCCGCCTGCTTTTTGTGGCTTTTTTCTTTCATAGCGTCCGCTCATGTTGTTCCTCCTGAGGGATAGTAGTCGAAGATACACTAGGGGACATTATACCATGATGCCGCCGAGATTACAAGTCTGTTTTTCATTTTTAGCCTTTTCTTAAAAATGGAAAGATGGGCAGCCAAAGGCTGCCCATCCGGTTGCTTGACTTATTTCTCCACGATTTCCAGCAGTTCCATAGGGCATGCTTTGACGCAGATGCCGCAGGCAATGCACTTGGAGGCGGGGCTGCCTTCCTCGAACACGATCACGTGCATGGGGCAGGCTTCGGCGCACTTGCCGCAGCTGACGCACTTCTTCTTGTTGATCATGTACACGCCGGTCTTGGGGTTCTGGGTAATGGCTTCGTGCTCACAGGTACGCATACACTTGCCGCACTGAATGCAGGTATTGGGCTTGGCGCCGGTACCCTTGGCAACGATGCGGACACAGCTCTTATCCTCGTCAAATTCCTTATAAAAAGCCTCGGAGCAGGCAGCGACGCATTGCAGACATGCCATGCACTCCACATTTTTCTTAGCAACGAGCTTCTTCATAGCACAGAATTCTCCTTCGTTTTTTGATTGTCTTTCATTATACATGTCTATGTAAAAAAAAGCAACAAAAACTTTCAGAAAATCCGATTTTGCGAGTTATCATATGCTAACTTGCAAAAGAAAATAAAGAAAACGTCCACTTCGCAGGAAACGGAAGAAAAAGTGTTTGCTCTTATAAAGTTGCAGAAAACTGGGTATTATTACCAGCGTAAACCCCGGCATACGGGAAATAATACGTTTGAAGCAAGATTCATTTGGAGGTAAAAACATGAAAAAATATGCCATTCTCGTACTGGTTCTCGTCCTTACCGCGGCGCTGTTCACCGGCTGCGGCTGCACCAACCAGGACCCCAGCAGAAACACTACCGTTCCCACCACGACGCCTACCGCCGCGACCACTGAGACGACCCGGGCTACCACCGCGCCCACCACGATGCCCAGCGTTGAGCCTTCTACCAACGCCACCATCGACAACGGCAACGGCCCTCTGGACGGAATGACCGACACAACGAAAAACACCGCCGCCCGTCAGGGTGGGACTGGCATCGGATAAAGCAGCGGGGCAGTTCGCCCCGCTACATATCAGCCCATGCTACGCCGCTTTGCCGTCCGCGCCTGCACCCGCAGACGAAGGACACGGGTTTTGGGAATCACGGCAGTGCTGTGCGGAAAATCCTCGCCCCGGTACTGCTTCATGATCAGATCCAGCGCCCGGCGTTTTTCCTCCGGCCCGGTCACGTCCTCCAGATAGCCCCAACCGATAACGCTTTCGTAATTGATGGAGCACATCCCATTTTCCAGAACCAGACCGTGGGTACAGTCCAGCTCAAAGCTGGCGCAGTTGTCCTTTTCTATCAGGGCATACTTAGCCCCCTCCCGCGCACCGTGGATGTACAAGGTCATTCCGTCCGGCTCCATTCCGAAGTTCACGGGGAGAATGTAGGGTACTGTGTCCGTATTCAGCGCCAGATGAAGCACCTCGCAGCGGGTCATCATTTCCGCGATTTCGGCGGGGTCGGTCACTTCCCGGTCAGTTCGACGCATAACGTTTCCTCCTTAAAGAATCGTTACATATCTCGTCAGATTTTTCTTCATTCTTTCGGCGGCAGCCACGGCCTGTTCCAGAAAATCCCCACCGTCGGACTGCGCCTGCTTCCATGCGCAGGTGATGGTCTCCCCTGCGCACACCACCGCGCCGTGCCCCAGCCTGTCAAAGGCGTAAGAGCAGTTCTTGGCATTGGCGCTGGGGGAATCGTAGCCGTCCACCAGGAAAAACACCCGGGGATACTTGCCGCGAAGACTGTGGAGGCTTTCGGCGGAGCTGGCCGCCGTCAGAGCGCCGATTCGGGAATAGCCCAGCCTTCCCACCGCCTCCGGCGCGAACCGGTTTATCAAGTCCACAGCCACCGTATGCACCAGCCGGGAGCCGCAGAGCAAGTCCTGCAATTCCGGAGCGGATTTATTTCCGGTGCGCGCTGCCACGAACAAGTCCTTCTTCCCCTCTCGGCACCCGGGCAGGAAGGGCTTGATGATATCGCTGCCCAAGTATCCGGAAACAACCAACCCGTCACAGGGATAGTCGGTTTCCCCGCCGAAAAACGCTTCCGCCGTTATCTGGGCGGCGGTCGGGCTGAGCAGTTCCGGCGCATCCAGCACAGTGTAATAGCCCATGTTCCGGGCGGTGTTCAGCGTCTGCGCCAGCTCTTGCAAGCCATCGCCGCCCAGAAGGGCAAACACGCCGAAGCTCAGCCGAACTGCCGGGACGATCCCCTTCAGTCCGCCGAGCAAATCTCGGCAAAATTCACCGTACCCTTTAGCGTCGTGAGCATACCGGGGCGGCAAGTCGGTCAGCGGCAGCATCAGCTCCACCACGGA
>CAKTKC010000028.1 GCA_934569225.1 uncultured Oscillospiraceae bacterium
TTAACGCAAGGCTTCGGCGCGTCAACGCCGAAGCCTTTTTCAAGGGAGTATTTCTATGAACCGAAATCTGACGATCTGCTTTACAAGCGATATTCACGGCTATTTTTCCGATATGGATTACGCCACGGGGACGCCTGGCACCACCGGACTTTCCCGCTGCGCCTCCTCCTTCCCCCACGACGGCAACACCCTGATTCTGGATGGCGGCGACATTTTGCAGGGAAGCCCCTTTGCCTATTGGCTCAGCCGGGAGCCGGTGGAGGGTGCGAAGGTGTCCGCACAGGTGATGAATCTGGCGGGGTATCATTTTGTCACTATTGGCAACCACGATTTTAACTTTGGCCGTGAGACGCTGGAAAGCTACCTCAGCCATCTGGACGCGCGCTGTGTCAGCGCCAATGTGGAGGGGGTATCCGGCGTGGAGCGGACTGCTGTGGTCACGCTGGAAAACGGTCTGCGCGTGGGCATTACCGGCGTCACCACTCATTTTGTCAATCTGTGGGAGAAGCCGGAGAATCTGGTGGGTATCAAGGTTCACGAGGCTTTCCCCGCTGCGGCGGCCGCGCTGGAGGAATTGAAGCAGGCGGGTGTGGACATTACGGTCTGCATTTACCACGGCGGTTTTGAAAATGATCTGACCACCGGGGAGCTTCTCTCCGATACCGGTGAAAATCAGGCTTACCGGATCTGCCAGGAGCTGGATTTTGACATTCTGCTGACGGGGCACCAGCATCAGGCCAAGGCGGGCTTGCAGCTTTTTGGCACCTATGCTTGCCAGTCCCCGGATCGGTGCAGGCAGTATGTCCGGATGGATGCGGAAGTGTCGGCGGATGGGAAGGTGACCGCCCATTCCCGTCTGGTTGGCCCCGGAGAGCCTGACGAGCGGCTGGCGGCATTTCTGGCGCCGCTGGATGCCCAGAACGCCGTTTTCCTGGATCAGCCCCTCGGGGAGCTGGACATCCCGCTGCTGCCCGGAGATCATATGGAGATGGCGGAAAACGGCTCCCTGATTGCCAATTTCTTCAATCAGGTGCAGCTGGAAGCCTCCGGCGCGGATCTTTCCGTCACCAGCCTTGCCAATGTGGTGAAGGGCTTCAATCAGCAGGTCACCATCCGGGACGTGGTGGCTACCTATGTGTTCCCCAACACGCTGCAAACCCTTCAGGTGGACCGCCGGGTGTTGAAGGCCGGGCTGGAACGCTGCGCGGAATATTTTGAACTGGACGAAGCCGGGAAGTTACAGGTGGGGCAGAGCTTCCTCAAGCCCATTGTCCAGCACTATAACTTTGACTATCTGTCCGGTCTGGAAGTGACGATGGACGTCCGCAGGCCAATCGGCGACCGGGTCACGTCCATGGTGTACGAGGGCAAAGAGCTGGAAGAAGGCCGGACGCTGACGCTGTGCATGAACAACTACCGGGCGACCGGCACGGGCGGGTATCCGTTCTACGCAAAGTGCAGGCTGGTCAAGGATCAGCCGACGGAAATTTCCCAGATGATCATTGAGTACATCGACCGGCATAAGCATGTGGTTGTGGACAAGCGGAAATGGCTGCACGTGATCTATTGATACGCGGAATTCCCAGGGCTTCAAGCCCTGGGGATTTTTGCTTTTTAAGGCCGGCGGCATGATGGGAAACAGCGCTCATATGGTGTTACGAGGTGAGCGCAGATGGATGAGGTACAGAAGGATATTTTGTGCGTTCTGTTGCAGACGCTTCTGGACAGGGGGTTGATTCCGGGGGATGTTTACGGCAGGGCGCGTGAGAAAGTTCTCGGCACGTTCGATTTGCCGCCATTTTTCCGGGACGAGGAGGATGCTGATGGATGTTCGGAAAATCCGCACTGAACTGCGGAGGGGCAGGTCATTTTATGATTTGCCCCTTCGGGTGACATTTTACGCCAGAGTTTCTACCGATCAGGACGAGCAGATCAACAGCCTGGAAAATCAGGTGCAGTATTACACGGAGCTGATTCAGAACAAGCCCAATTGGAAATTCGTTCCAGGGTATGTGGACGAGGGCATTTCCGGTGGCTCTACGAAGAAGCGGGACAATTTCAACCGCATGATCCGGGATGCCAGGGCGGGGATGTTCGATTTCATCATCACCAAAGAGATTTCCCGGTTTTCCAGATCGACCCTGGACAGCATCCAATATACCCAGGAATTGCTGGATTACAATGTGGGGGTATTCTTTCAGAACGATAATATCAACACCCTGGACACGGACAGCGAGTTCCGGCTGGTGATCATGGCGGGGGTTGCCCAGGATGAAATCCGGAAGCTGTCGGAGCGGCTGAAATTCGGCTTCCGGCAAGCCATCAAGAACGGCCATGTGCTGGGAAACGACAAGCTCTATGGCTATGACAAAAAGGACTGCGTGCTGACCGTCAACGAGGAGGAAGCGGAAATTGTCCGCATTATCTTTGATCTCTACGGAAATGAGCGGCTGGGAACCCGCGCGATTTCCAAAAGGCTGACGGAGCTGGGCTACACCAGCCGGGAGGGGAATGCCTTCAACACGCTGACCATCCGGCATATTCTGGAAAATCCCAAATACAAGGGCTGGTACTGCGGGAACAAGAGCCAAAGCGTGGATTACCGGACGAAGCGGACGGCTTTGCTGGATGAAAGCGAGTGGGTAACGTATCCAGATCCGTCCATACCGGCCATCGTCCCGGAGGAACTGTGGAACCGAGCCAATGCGCTGTACAAGAGAAGGCGCGAAGAAATGAAGTCACATGGCAGCGGGGTCAGCTTTCACAATCGCTATCCCTACAGCGGGAAAGTCTATTGTGAGGAACATGGAACCACCTTTCACCGGCAGGTCTTGCAGAGGAAAAAGGGGCAGCAGGAGGTCTGGCAGTGCAAGGTTTACCGCAGTCACGGAAGAGCGGCCTGTTCGGCGCCCCAGATTCGCAGCAGTGACCTGGATTTGATTCTCAGTGACATTTTTAAGGAACTGGTTCGGGACAAAGAGAAAATCATTGATTCTCTGGTAACCGTGCTGGTCAATATTCCTAACGAGGTGGACTATGGGAAACTGCGCTGCCAGGTGAAAAATGAAATGGATGATCTGGAGCGAAAGAAAAACCGGCTGCTGGATTTGTGCATCGCCGGGGCATTAACGGTAGAAGAATTCAAGGAGCGCAACGATGCCTTCAATGCTCAGATTGCGGAGTGCCAGGGAAAGCTGGCGGCCATCCGGCAAGAGGAAGAAATCAGGTCTTCTGAGGAATTGGACATCCCGGCCATCCGGCGGGCGCTGGGCGAGACGTTGAGCTTCGCCGGGGAAATCGATACGGCGCTGGTGGCAACGATTCTGGATAAGGCTGTTGTTAAGAAGAAAAGCACCAAGGATGCCATCCATCTCGACATTTTCCTGAAGCTGGACAGCACCTACGAGGTCGTATATACGCCCCTCAAACACACCGCGGGCATCACCAGTCTAAAAAATACTACGCACAAACCGCCGACCAGGAGGACTTGATTTCTATTGGGACGATTGGGTTGATTAAGGGGATCACGACATTTGATGCCAGCAAAGGGGCACGGCTTGCGACCTATGCTGCCAGGTGTGTAGAAAATGAAATCCTGATGTATTTTCGGGGGCAGAAGAAGAGTGCGCAGGATGTTTCGCTTTCGGATTATATTGAGACCGGGACTGATGGGGCTGCGCTTTCTTTGATGGATGTGGTCAGCGAGGACGGCGATCTGCTGGAACAGGTGTCTTCTAAGGAGAGCGCGGAACAGCTGCATCGGGCGATTCAGTCTTGTTTGACGGAACAGGAGCGGGAGGTGATCGTGCTGCGGTATGGGCTGAATGGAAAGCCGCCGAAGCGGCAGCGGGAGGTGGCGATCATTACGGGGATCAGCAGGAGCTATGTATCCAGGATTGAGAAGCGGGCGTTGCAGAAGCTGCGGAGGGAATTGGAGGAATGATATTTGCGGCGGGGCGGCCTCGGTTCTGGTGAGTGGAGTATGCGTTATACTGAACTCCAATTAAAATCTTTAGAAAAGATTTTAATTGCCAGAAGGGCAAGGAGTTCATATGAGACTTGTTTTGTGATTTCTTTCCTTATAAATCACAAAACAGGCAACGCCAACAGGCGATGCCTTCCTGATTAAAATCAAAGATTTTAATCAGGAAATAGTATTAGAAGAAAGATTTTTAGGGATTTTTTGGTTGCACCTTCGGGTGCAACTTTTTTTGCCTTCCGGGGTTTGGATGAAAGGGAGGTTACTATGGAACGCAAAAGCGTGGAAAGGGAACTGAAGCAGCGGATCCAGACAGGGAAAATCCGGAGGGAGGATGTGACACGGCGGTTGGCGGAACTGGCGTTCGGGAAAGCCAACGACTGCGTGCGGCTGGCACTGGAGGATGAGCCAAGGCTGGACAAGCTGGATTTGAGCTTGCTCAGCGAGGTCAAGCGCAACGACAAGGGGACGGTGGAGATCAAGCTCATTGACCGGCTGCAGGCGCTGGAACAGCTGGCGACGGTGGCGGACGGGGAGCAGACGGACATGGACGATTTTTTGAAGGCTTTGCAGGGCGGCGGGGAAGAATGACGGCCTTTTCGCCAAAGCAGCGGACGGTGCTGAGCTGGTGGGTGCCGGGGAGTCCCAACCGGGGCAAGGAAGCCATCGTGTGCGACGGGGCGGTTCGCTCCGGGAAGACCCTGGCTATGGGGCTGAGCTTTTTCCTGTGGGCTATGAGCTGTTTCAATGGGCAGAAGTTCGGCGTCTGCGGAAAGACGATCGCGTCTCTGCGGAGGAATGTGCTGTCAGAGATTTTGCCGAAGCTGGAAGCGCTGGGGGCGCAGTGGAAGGAGAGGCGGACGGATAATCTGCTGACGGTGAAATTCCGGGGGCGGGAAAACCAGTTCTACATCTTCGGCGGGCGGGACGAAAGCTCCGCGAGTTTGATTCAGGGTATCACCTTTGCCGGGGTGCTGCTGGATGAGGTGGCGCTGATGCCCCGCAGCTTTGTGGAACAGGCATGCGCCCGATGCTCCGTTGCCGGGAGCAGGCTGTGGTTCAACTGCAACCCTGCCGGGCCGGGGCATTGGTTTTACCGGACGTGGATCCTGGAGGCGGAGAAGCGGAACTGCCTGCGGCTTCACTTCACCATGGAGGACAACCCCTCCCTGACGCCTGAGATCCGGCAGCGGTATCAGAAGCTGTACACCGGGGTGTTCTACCGGCGGTTTATTCTCGGGCAGTGGGCGCAGGCGGAAGGCCGGGTTTACGACTTTTTCTCCCCGGAAATGGTGGGGAAGGCACCGGAAAGCTGCGAAAAGTGGTACATCTCCTGCGACTACGGGACGGTGAACCCCACGTCCATGGGGCTGTGGGGGCTATGCGGCGGGGTCTGGTACCGGGTGAAGGAGTTTTACTTCAATTCCCGGGAGGCGCGACGGCAGATGACCGACGAGGAATACGCCCAGGCGCTGGAGGGGCTTGCCGGGGGACGGCGGATCACGGCGGTGATCGTTGACCCCTCGGCGGCCAGCTTCATTGAGGTTCTGTGGCGGAAGGGCTGGCTGGTGCGCAAGGCGGAAAACGATGTACTCAGCGGCATTCGGCTGACCTCCGATCTGCTGAAGGCCGGGAAGATCGTGATTTGCGAGGGGTGCGCGGACTGCCTGCGGGAGATGGACGAGTACGTCTGGGATTTATCCGGCGGAGGGAAGGACAAGGTGCGCAAGGAGCATGACCACGCCATGGACGATATGCGGTACTTCGCCGCCACGGTTCTGGGGGAGCGGCAGGAGGGAGTTTCCGCGTGGGCGGTGGAGAGAAGGCGCTGACGGGGAACGTCAGGGGAATATTTGCTTGAAGGGAGCGATTTTTTGAAACGGAAGCAGAAGGAAACCGGGGGCGTAGCGGCGGTATGCCAGCTTCGCACCGGGAACACCCACCCCTTTGGGGTGATGAAGGGGTTTACGCCTCTGGGCGCCGGGGAGGAACGGATTTACCGGGAGATGCGGGAGGCAATTCCGGTGCTGGACGCCGCGGTCGCGAAAATGGTGCGGCTGTGCGGCGGGTTTGAGGTCAGGTGCCGGGATCGTGAGGCGCAGAGCAGGCTCAACGGTTTTTTGCAGATGATGCCCTGCGGCCGGGGGCAGATGGGGATCGAAAGCTTTTTGAGCGGGTATCTGGACAGCCTGCTGACCTATGGTCGGGCGGTGGGCGAGCTGGTGGTCGCCGGGGGAAAACTGCGGGCGGTATGCTGGGGAGATGTGACGGCGCTGGAAGCCCAGGAGGGGGCGAGTCCCATGGAAACGGTGCTGTGGGGTACCGACGAGCATGGTTTGCTGCGGCCGCTCCCTTATCAGCAGCTCCTGCTGTTTACCACAATGAATCCCGAACCGGCGCATCCTTACGGCGTGAGCATGTTCCGGGGGATGCCTTTTCTTGCGGACATTCTTCTGAAAATTTACAACACCATCGGCGTCAACTGGGAACGCGCCGGGAACATCCGCTACAGCGTTATCTGCAAGGGCGGCGAGAATCTCGACCCGGTGACGGCCCAGGAGCGAGGGAAAGCCGTGGCGGCGGAATGGAGCCGGGCCATGGAGGACAACAAAAACGGCACGGTACGGGATTTCGTGGCTGTGGGGGATGTGGAGATCAAGGTCATCGGCGGGGAAGCGCCAATTCTGGATTCCGAGACCCCGGTACGGCAGATTCTGGAGCAGCTGGTGGCAAAAACCGGGCTGCCACCCTTTTTGCTGGGGCTGAACTGGAGCACCACCGAACGGATGAGCACTCAGCAGGCGGATCTGCTCACTTCGGAACTGTGGGCGCTGCGGCGGACGGTGGAGCCTGCCATGCGGAAGATCTGCCAGACCTATCTTGCCCTGGAAGGGCTGGACAACCGGGTGGAAATCGAATGGGATGACATCAGCTTGCAGGACATTACCCAGGAGGCACAGGCGGCGCTTTACCGGGCGCAGGCGGAAAAGTGTCTGGCGGATGCGTCCCAAAATGAAAATTCTTGAATGGAGGAACCGGCATGGAAATTAACAAGGCGGCGCAGGCCGTAAGTAGCGGCGCGCCTACGGCGGTACAGCTGGAAGCCATCAACAATCTGGCTAAGGCACATCTGACGGCGGAGCAGGTTTACGTGTTCTCCTTGCGGCTGTGCGACGATCAGGTAGACCGGGATTTTGAGCGCTTCGACAGCGCCGCGTTGCCCGGGCTTGCCAAGCTGTTCATCGGCAAGACGGGGATCGTTGACCATAAGTGGAGCAGCGACAAGCAGGTGGCGCGTATCTTCCAGACCGAGGTGGTGCGGGAGGACGGCGCGGAATTCATCAAAGCATGGGCGTACATCCGGCGGGGGGATGCCAACGACGAGATCATCGCCGACATTGAGGCGGGGATCAAAAAGGAGGTATCCGTGGGGTGCGCCATGGGGCGCTCCGTATGCTCCATCTGCGGAAGCGACTACGGCTCCTGCGGGCATCGGAAGGGCGAGAGCTATGACGGACAGGTCTGCTGCGCCATTTTACAGGAGCCGATGGACGCCTATGAGTTTTCCTTTGTGGCCGTCCCGGCACAGCGGGAGGCCGGAGTGCTGAAGGGTCTGGGGTGCGGAAAGCCGAAACTCAAGGAACTGGCCGATGAATTCGGCGCGCAGGCGGAATACCGGGCGCTGTATCAGCAGGCAGAGCTGGGGAAGCGCTACCAGAAAGAGCTGGAGGACAGCATTGTGCGTCTGGGGCTGTCCCTGGAGCTGGGCGTGGAAGCGCCGGTGCTGCGGAGCATCGCCAGAACCGCCGCGGCGGAAGACCTGATCAAGCTCAAGTCGGCGCTGGAAGAGCGGCTGGCGGAGAGTATGCCGCTTACGACCCAGCTGGGCGGCTGCCGGGGGAAAGAGGAAAAAGTGGAAAGCGGGTTTTTGATTTAGGGATTTTACGGGGCTTCGGGGCGGCGCGGGGCTTTGCTTTTGGAAGATTGCCGCGATACATCATAGGTTCTCCGGCGAAGGCCGGCAGCCATAAATTTACTTGGGAGGATATCAAATGGGTTATGACAATCTGAAACTGGAAAAGGGTATGTACCGGCAGGAGGGTATGAACTTTACGCAGGTGCTGGAATCTCTGGACCCCAGCGAAAACTACCGGGGCACCGCGCTGGAGGGCACCGATGCCTTTCAGCGGCAGCTGAAGCGCTTCGGCATCCGCGCCAAGGGTGCGGGTTCTTCCCCCGTGGAGAAGTTCTTCCGCACCATGGACTCCGCCGTGCTGTTTCCTGAGTACATCGCCCGCACCGTCCGGCAGGGCATGGAGGAAAACGACATTCTGCCTGCCATCACCGCTACCACCACCGTCATCGACGCCATGGACTACCGCTCCATCTACTCCATCCCCACCGACGCGGACAAGGAGCTGAAGGACGTGATGGAGGGTGCGTCCATCCCCGAGACAGCGGTCAAGACCAAGGAGCATCTGGTGCAGCTGAGCAAGCGGGGCAGAATGCTGGTGGCGTCCTATGAGGCCATCCGCTTCCAGAAGCTGGATCTGTTCGGCGTGATGCTGCGTCAGATCGGCGCCCACATCCAGAAGCAGCAGCTGGCCGACGCGGTGAATGTGCTGATCTCCGGCGACGGCAACGAGAACGCTGCAACCCAGTATACCATCGGCACCAGCCCCATCTCCGGCACTAAGGGTAAGCTCGCCTACGACCAGCTGGTGGAGTTCTGGGGGCAGTTTGACCCCTACACCATGAACACCATTCTCTGCTCCACCGCCACCATGACCAGCATGCTGAAGATCTCCGAATTGCAGAATCCCCTCACCGGGCTGAATTTCCAGGGCACCGGCAAGCTCAGCACCCCTCTGGGCGCGCAGCTGCACCGCACCTCCGCAGTGTCCGACGGTGTGATCATCGGCCTGGACAACCGCTATGCTCTGGAGCTGGTTCGCGCCGGCGACGTGCTGGTGGAGTACGATAAGCTCATTGACCGGCAGCTGGAGCGGGCGGCCATCACCTCCATTTCCGGCTTCGGCAAGATCTGCGACGGCGCGTCCTGCGTCCTGAACGTATGACGCTGACGGAACAGGTTTTTGCCCAGGCGGCGCTGCTGGCGGGGGAACTGGACGGGCGGCAGACGAATCTGCTGCGGCTGCTGTGCGGCGCGTCCGCTTCCTCCCTGACGGCGCGGCTGCGGGAGGGACTGACGCCGGAGGACTGCAAGGCGGATTTCATCGCTGCGGCCAGCCTGCTGGCGCTGGCGCAGCTGAACGGTGTGGACGACGATGCCCAGGTGGAGGAGTTCAAGGCCGGTGATCTGACGGTGAAGCAGGGAAGCAAGAATCGGGACGCGGCTTCCCAATGCCTACAGCGTCAGGCAGAGCTGATGATCGCGCCCTACCTCAGAGACGGCTTTTCCTTCCGGGGGGTCTGACATGCGGAGAATGGTTGAAAAAATCATTGCGCAGTACGGTACGGATATGACGCTTACCAGCGGCGGGAAAACGAAAACCGTCCGGGCTTTCTTCCGGGCGGTGAACGCCAAAAGCTGGCAGAGCATGGAAAGCGAGGCGACGCTCCTGGGAGAGATCTCCCGGGGGCAGTACGCCTACATCGGCCCCGTCGGCGCCCAGGTGCGGGAGGGGGATACGCTGACCCTGGGGGATAAGACGTATCTGTTCCGGCGGGCGGAGCTTTATTACTACCGCAATCAGCCGGTCTACCAGTGGGGGCTGTGCGTGGAGAAGGGTGTGAACGATACTTGGGCATCTCAATCCTAGAGCTGGTGCTGCGGCGGCTGCGGGAAGCAAAGTTCACGGCGGACGTAGCCTTTCCCGGCCAGAAGTTCCCGCAGATCACGAAGCCTGTGGCGGCCGTCCACATCGAGAAGGTGGACAGAGCCAACATGACGGTGACGGTGGAGGTCAACATCATCTGCCCCGCCGCCATGGGCGGCACCGCCTGTGAGGTGGAGGCTCTGCGGGCAACGGAAATTCTGCGCTGGTCGGGGGCTGTGTGCGTGCAGAACGGATGCACCTACGATGGGATCAGCCGGGTGTACGTGGTGGCAGTGCTGGCGACCTTTACCTGTGTGACGGAGGCCAGCAAGTGCAGCCTCGGCCCCGGGTTCCGGGCGTATATCAACGATATCGTTCAGCCCAACGCCATCGCCTTTTCCGAGGAAGAAGTGCCGGGGGTTCAGGCGGAGTATGTGATGGGCGAGTCGGCTCCGGCGGGAGCCAGTCAGGGGAACAGCCTGTGGTACATCCAGCTGGAGGAGCTGTTCCCCGCCGGTACGCCGGAAAAGGCGGAGCCGGTGGGCGCGTTTACCCTGGAGATTTCCACGGACGTCAAGACGGAGCTGTATTACCACTGTCGCTGGACGTCCGTCAAGCGGGAATTTTCCAGAGAGGGTCTGCGGAAGACCCGCAAGGGCATCGCCATGCTGCGGCAGGAGCAGGAGGACGAGTAAATGGACAAGCTCAAGTACAAGACCTTTGTCTGGCCCCACAATCCCACGGTGTACAAGGAGGAATATCTCCGGGAACCCCACTACACCAAGGGGGACGACGGAGAATACTATTTTGACGCCATGGGGGAGGAAAAGCTGACCATCACCGGAACCGGGGCGTTCTTCGGCGACGACGCTTTTACCCAGTTCAAAAATCTGGCGAAGCTGTTCAAAGAAACCACCCCGGGAAATCTGGAGCATCCCGTCTGGGGTATCCGGTACTGCTATCTCACAGGACTGGAAATGACCCAGGAGCCGAAGGACAACTACGTCAGCTACCGCTTTACCTTCACCGGCGCGCAGACAAACGGCGTGGTGCCGAGGTAACGGCAAAAGACGCTTTACAGGAAAAATCCCACGCAGTCGCAAGACTGCGTGGGATTTTTGTTATTCCAGCTCAAACGCGCCGGTGTAGAGCTGATAGTAGGTGCCCTTCTGGGCAATCAGGTCTTCGTGGGTGCCCCGCTCGATGATGCGGCCATGGTCGAGAACCATGATGCAGTCGGAGTTCATGACCGTACTCAGGCGGTGGGCAATCACAAAGGTGGTGCGTCCCTTCATCAGGGCGTCCATGCCGTCCTGCACCAGCTTTTCCGTGCGGGTATCGATGGAGGAGGTGGCCTCGTCCAGGATCATGACGGGGGGATCGGCCACGGCCGCACGGGCAATGGCAATCAGCTGCCGCTGACCTTGGGACAGACTGGCTCCGTTGCCCGTGAGCATGGTGTTGTAGCCGTCGGGAAGACGGGTGATGAAGTCGTGGGCGTTTGCCAGCTTCGCCGCGTGGATGCATTCCTCGTCGGTGGCGTCCAGCTTGCCGTAGCGGATGTTATCCATCACAGTGCCGGTGAACAGGTTGGTGTCCTGTAAGACGATGCCCAGAGAGCGGCGCAGATCGGGCTTGCGAATCTTGTTGATGTTGATATTGTCGTAGCGGATCTTGCCGTCGGCGATGTCGTAAAAGCGGTTGATTAGGTTGGTGATGGTGGTCTTGCCCGCGCCGGTGGCGCCCACAAAGGCAATCTTCTGGCCGGGCTTGGCGTACAGGGTCACGTCATGGAGCACCAGCTTCTCCGGGACATAGCCAAAGTCCACGTCGGTCATGGTGATGTCGCCCTTCAGCTCGGTATAGGTGACGGTGCCGTCCGCCTTGTGGGGGTGCTTCCATGCCCAGTGGCCGGTATGCTCCGGGGTCTCGGTGATATTGCCGTTTTCGTCGATCTTCGCGTTGACCAGCTGGACATAGCCGTCGTCCGTCTCCGGCTTCTCGTCCATCAGCTCGAAGATGCGCTCCGCGCCCGCCAGCGCCATGACGATGGCATTGATCTGGTTGGAGACCTGGCTGATGGGCATATTGAAGGAGCGGGACAAAAGCATGAAGCTCATCAGGCTGCCGAGGGACAGCATATTCCCGCCGGACAGCACGCACAGCGCACCGCCCACGATGGCCAGGATGGCATACTGGACATAGCCCAGGTTATTGTTGATGGGACCCATCATGTTGGACAGGGTGCCAGCGGTACGGGCGTTGCGGCACAGCTCCTCATTGAGCTTGTCGAACTGCTCCTTGCAGGCTTCCTCGTGGGTGAAGACCTTGACCACCTTCTGGCCGTTGACCATTTCCTCCACGTAGCCGTTCAGCGCACCCAGAGACTGCTGCTGGCCGACAAAGTATTTGGCGGACTTCCCTGCCACCTTCATGGTAACGAAGACGATGCCGGTGACGGTAAAGAGCATCACGATGGTCAGCAGCCAGGAGGTTTGCAGCATTCCCACAAAGACCACCACAATGGTCACCAGGGAGGACGCGCACTGGGGAATGGACTGGGAGATCATCTGCCGCAGGGTATCGATGTCGCTGGTGTAGCGGGACATGATGTTGCCCGCGGTGTTGGTGTCAAAATACCGCAGAGGAAGGGTCTGCATATGGGCGAACATTTCGTCCCGGATGTGCTTCTGGGTACCCTGACTGACCTTGACCATCAGGAACATGAACAGGAAGGAAGAGAGCATACCCAGGGCAAAGATACAGGCGAGCCTGGAGAGGTATCCCCACAGGGAAGAAAAATCCGTGGAGCCTTCCTGCACCATGGGCAGGATATAGCTGTCCACCAGTGTGCCGAGGGAGCGGCTGCCGGCGGTCTGGGCGACGGCATTGACGATGATGCACACCAGCACCACGCCCAGGGTGGGGAGATAGGGCTTCATGTAGCTAAGCAGCCGCAGGAGGGTTTTCCTGGGGTTCTTGGCTTTTCGGCCGTCGCCGCGCATTTTGACAGGAGGCATTATTCTTCCCCTCCTTTCTGCTGGGAGTAGTAGACTTCCTGATAAATTTTCGACGAGGCCAGCAGGGATTCATGGGTGCCAACGTCCTTCACCATGCCGTTGTCCAGCACGATGATCATGTCCGCGTCCTGCACGGAGGCAATCCGCTGGGCGATGATGAGCTTGGTGGTGCCGGGAATTTCCTCCCGGAAGGCCTGGCGGATCATGGCGTCGGTGCGGGTATCCACGGCGGAGGTGGAGTCGTCCAGAATGAGTATCTTGGGCTTTTTCAGCAGCGCCCGGGCGATGCATAGACGCTGCTTCTGGCCGCCGGAGACGTTGGTGCCGCCCTGCTCAATGTGGGTGTCGTAGCCGTCGGGGAAGCCCTGGATGAATTCGTCGGCGCAGGCCAGACGGCAGGCGTGAACCAGCTCCTCGTCGGTGGCGTTGGGGTTGCCCCAGCGGAGGTTTTCCTTGATGGTGCCGGAGAACAGCTCGTTCTTTTGCAGTACCATGGCCACGTTGTCCCGGAGTACCTCAAGGTCGTATTTCCGGACGTCGATGCCGCCGACCTTCAGGGTGCCTTCGCTGACGTCGTACAGGCGGGGAATCAGCTGCACCAGGGTGCTCTTGCTGGAGCCGGTGCCGCCCAGAATGCCCACGGTTGCGCCGGAGGGGATGTGCAGGTTCACTTCTTTCAGCGCACGGTGTTTGGCAGTGGCGGAGTAGCGGAAGCTCACGTTCTCAAAGTCGATGGAGCCGTCGGGAACCTCCATGACGGCGTTTTCCGCGGGGGAAGTCAGGTTCGGCTGCTCGGTGAGAATTTCATAGCACCGCTTCAGAGGGGCGCGGCTCATGGTCAGCATGACGGCCACCATGGAGAGCATCATGAGAGAGGAAAGGATCTGGCTGGTATAGGTGAACATGGAGCTGAGCTGACCGGTGGTGAGACCCAGGTCGGGATTATTGCCGGAGGCAATGACCAGATGGGCGCCGATCCAGGAAATGGCCAGCATACAGCCGTAGACGCACAGCTGCATGATGGGGTTTGCCAGGGACATGATGCGCTCGGCCTTGCAGAAGTCCTTGTAAATGGTGCCGGATACGGAGGTGAATTTCTCGGTCTCCCGGTCTTCCCGGACGAAGGATTTGACCACCCGGATGCCGTGAACGTTCTCCTGCACCACGTTGTTCATTTTATCGTAGGTGCGGAAGACCCGGTCAAAAATCCGGAACACCTTGGGAATCAGGCAAAGCAGGGCGCAGATCAGGATGGGCAGCGCCACGCAGTACACGAGACTCAGCCGCACGCTGATGCCCATGGCGGAAACCAGCGCCAGAATCAGCATCATGGGGCAGCGGATGGCCATACGGATCATCATCTGGAAGGTGTTCTGCAATGTCGCCACGTCGGAGGTCAGCCGGGTGACAATGGAAGCGGTGGAAAATTTGTCGATGTTGGAAAAGCTGAAATCCTGCACCTGATGGTACATGTCATGGCGCAGGTTTTTGGCGAAGCCGGTACCGGCCTTGGACGCAAAGGCGGCGGACAGGACGCCGAAGGACAGCGACGCCAGAGCGCACAGCACCAGAATGCCGGACTTGGCGGCGACCACCTGCATATCCTGCAGCTTGATGCCGTAGTCGTACAGGTCGGCCATGACCAGGGGGATGAGCACCTCCATGGCGACCTCGCCGATCATGCACAGCGGGCTGAGCAGAGCCGCCCACTTGTATTCCCGGATGCACCGGGAGAGTCTTCTTATCATGTATCAGATTCCTCCTTGATTTTACGGATACAGGCGCTTGCGCCCATGTTGTCAATGGCACGCAGGAGCATGGATGTGAACAGCTCCCGTTCCTCCGGGGAAAAGCCTGCCACCACCTGAGCTTCGTTTTCAGCAATGACCCGGCCCATGGTCTCGTGAAGCTCGATCCCCTTTGGCAGCATGTAAATGCGCTTGCAGCGGCGGTCTGTGTCGTCCGGCCGAAGCTCGATGAAGCCCTTCTTTTCCAGCCGGGACAGCAGCCCCGAAACGGTGGGGTGGCTCAGATGAAAGGTCTCTTCAATATCCCGTGAGCAGGGCGGCTGGGGGCGTTTGGCAAGGTAGCCCATGATATGCCCCTGGGCGGATGTTAAGTCCATGGATGCCAGAGCGTTATCCATGGATGCCTTCATGCAGCCGCTGAGAACCTTCAATAGATACCCATAGTGATGTGTCAGGATGATCACCACCTTGTTCATAATATGTAGCGTGCTACATATTAGCATATCCATTTTCAAAATGCAAGAGGGTCATAAAAAGTTTACAATCGAGGATGATCGCACGAAAAACCGCCGGGACTGAGTCAGTCCTGGCGGAATTTATTATGGACGGAAGCCTTCAAAAATAGACAGCCAGCCTTCTTTCAGGGCGGTGTCGTGGTCTTCCTTGCTTCGCAGCGTCCAGCTGACACCCTGAACGCGCCACAGCTTGCGGCAAAGCCAATTGCTGGGAGTGCTGTTCCGGTCGGCGAATTTGTAGGCGATAAAATCGGGACGGGACAGGAAGTTGGCAAGGTTGTGGGTCAGCAAAAATTTCAGCGTATCCGAAAGGTCGGTGCGATCCCGGAAGAAATTCTCCGAAAGCTGCCCACGGATGATGTCCGGGCGGTTTTTCCGCAGCCAGACAATGCATCGGGGGTCGAAGGACTCAATGCAGTATACGCCCTTGTACCCTTCCAGCATCTTGCAGGCCGTCTCGGCGAGCTTTGCGTGGTTGCCGTCCTCCGGCTTCAGTTCGATGATCAGGGGAACCTTCCCGTCTACCAGGGTCAGGACATCCGCGAACCGGGGGATGGTATCCTCCGTGTTTTCCAGGCGGTAGTTTTTCAGGTCCTCCGTCGTCAGGTCCTCGATGCGCCCGGCCTGGCCGGTGGTGCGGTTGAGCAGGGAATCGTGCATCACGCCAAGGTTGCCGTCTTTCAATAGATGCAGGTCAAACTCCATGCCGTAGCCGTTCTCCACGGCCAGACGGAAGGCGGTCATGGAATTTTCGGCGGCACCGTCGCCGTGAAGGCCGCGGTGGGCATAGTTCCAGCCCCGCAGCTCTTTCATGCCCGGGTGGCTGCTCCGTCCCTGAACGGCCAGCACCCACAGCAGCGCGAGGATCAGTACAATAATAAGCAGCGTCATAATTGTCCCTCCAATGCATCAATCGTCCACATCAAAGGCTTCCAGCCCCTTCTTCGCTTCCACCTTGTTATCGCCGTGCTTCACAAAGCCCATGGTGACGAAGGATGCGAACACGAAAATGGCGGCGTAGGGGAACAGCGTTTTATAGTCCACATGCTCCAGCAGCCAGCCCGCCACAATGGGGGTCATGATCTGGGCGGACATGGAGAAGGTATAGTACAGTCCCGTAAACTTGCCCACCTCGCTGCCGCTGCACATTTCCACCACCATGGGCAGACTGTTGACGTTGATGGCCGCCCATGCCATGCCCACCAGAACGAACAGGCCGTACAGCATGGGGCTGAAGGAATCGGACAGCATGGTATAGATGAACGCGGCAAAGAAGCTGCCCGCGAGCAGCAGCGTACCGAAGCGGATGGTTTTCCGGCGGCCGACCCCGCTCGCCACATTGCCCACCGGGATGTAGCTGAGGATGGCACCGGCGGTGGCGATGGTCAGGCAGGTGTTGGCCTGAGCCAGCGTCATGTGCCAGGTGCGGCCGGCGTAGACGGAGAACCAGGTGGTGACACCGTTATAGCCGATGAACCACAGGGCGATGGAGGCCAGCAGGAAGCCCAGGCTCCGTTTGACATCCTTGGGCAGAGTCTCGCCGTTTTCCGTGACCTGGGTCAGATTGTCTTCCGGGTGAGCGTCCTCGTAGCGCTTCTGCTCCGCTACCAGCTTCGGCTCGTCCACGCAGAACATGACGACCGCAAGGGCGGCCAGCATAATGCCCCCCACGATGGCGAACAGGGGCAGGTAGGAAACGTACACATCCGCGGTTGTTTTGTACAGAAATGTGGTAATAATCAGGTAGATGATGCCGCCCAGGGCGCCCATCAGGTTGATGATGGCGTTGGCCTTGGAACGCAGGGGCTTTGGGGTGACGTCGGGCATCAGCGCCACGGCGGGGCTGCGGTAAGCACCCATGGCGGTCAGCAGGATTCCCAGACCGATGATAAAGCACACCTGTTTCCAGGCATCTGGGGAAGCGTGGAAGCTGTCGGTGAGAATGGGCAGCGCCATCATCACCGCGACGGCCGCGAGGGTGCCGAACAGAATATAGGGACGGCGGCGGCCAAGGCGGGAGGTGCATTTATCGGACAGTCCGCCAAACAGCGGCAGCAGGAACAGGGCGAGGATATTGTCCGCCGCCATGATCATGCCGGAGACGCTTTCTCCCATGTGGAAGGTTTCCGTGAGGATTTTGGGAATCAGATTGTCGTACATCTGCCAGAAGGCGCAGATGGACAGAAACGCGAAACCGACCAGTACGGTGCGCTTGGTGTTGAGCTTCATAAGGAGCCTCCGTTCCAAAGTATATATGAATGTATTATATCTGTTCTTTTTGGAGAAGTCCAGACCTTCTTGTCTGAAGAAGGAAAAAACTGTGTAAATAGGAATCAAGTGTCCATCCCGGCGCAATAAGATATTATGTGAATGAATCGTAAATTTTCAGCCTGAATTTAGCAAAGACAGTGAAAACGACTTGCGGATTTTTCCGGGAATGCTATAATAGGCGGAAAGCATACCACAGGATGATCGAGGTTATCGAAATGAAAAAAATGCTGTTTATCATGAATCCGTTTGCCGGTGTGAAACGGGCGAACCGGCACTTGACTGATATTTTGCTGATGTTTACCCAGGCGGGGTATGAGGTCACCACCCACATGACCCTGGGGCGGGGGGACGCCGCCGCCGTCGCCCGGGAAAAGGGCAAGGACGTTGATCTGGTGGTCTGCTGCGGCGGCGACGGCACGCTGAACGAGACCATTACCGGCTTGCTCAGCACCGGGGCGGACACCCCCATCGGCTATATCCCCGCCGGTTCCACCAACGATTTTGCGTCCAGCCTGAAGCTGCCCACCAATATCCTTAAGGCCGCCCAGGAGATCGTGGAGGGCGAGCCGGTGAGCTACGACGTGGGTCGGTTCGGCGACCGGTATTTTTCCTACGTCGCCTCCTTCGGCGCGTTCACCAAGTCCAGCTACGCCACCCCCCAGAACATCAAAAACGCCCTGGGGCACACTGCCTATGTCCTCAGCGGCATTACGGAGCTGTCCCAGATCCGCAACGAGCATGTGAAAATGGAGATCGACGGCCAGGTGGTGGAGGGGGACTTCCTCTTCGGCGCCATCTGCAATTCCACCTCTGTGGGCGGCATCCTGACGCTGGACCCCAAGCAGGTGGACATGGGCGACGGTCTGTTTGAGATTCTGCTGGTTCGCGCGCCGGAGAATCTGGGGGAAATCCATGAGTGCATCCAGGCGCTGCAAAGCCAGAAGTACAACTGCGCCATGCTCACGTTCCGCAGCGCCCAAAAGGTGCGGATTTTTGCCGACCCGGACATGCCCTGGACGCTGGACGGAGAAAAAGAAGACGGCCACGAGACGGTGGAGGTGGAGAATCTGCACCACGCCATCCGGCTGATGCAGAAGAAGGATGAAGATGCTTAATACCACACTGTGCTATGTCACCCGTGGCAGTCAGGTGCTGATGCTCCACCGGGTAAAAAAGAAAGCCGACATCAACAAGGATAAGTGGATCGGCATCGGCGGAAAATTCGAGGGGGAGGAATCCCCGGACGAATGCCTTCTGCGGGAAGCGAAAGAGGAAACCGGCCTGACCCTGACCTCCTGGCAGTGCCGGGGCGTGGTGACGTTCCTGAACGACACCTGCGAGGGCGAATACATGTACCTGTTCACCGCCGACGGCTTTGAAGGGAACATGATCCAATGCGACGAGGGCGACCTGCAATGGGTGGAGCGGGAATTCCTGAACGCCCTGCCCAAATGGGAAGGCGACCAGATTTTCCTGGATTTGCTGTGGCAGGACGCGCCGTTCTTCCTCCTGACCCTTCGCTACCACGGGGACACCCTGACGGAAGCGATACTGAACGGGGAAAAGATACGATAAACGCAAGCCGGCAGACCCGTGTCTGCCGGCTTCAGATTGTCAGGAAGATTGGCGTTTTTCTGACAAACCAAACCGGGAAGGGCATTGCCCTTCCCGGTTTTGCGTATAAAAGCTCCGCAGAAGAAAAACGGTTAACAGAAGAGCGGGGGCAAATCAAACCGGAAGTTACCGGCCTAACATCAGAATGCCCGCGCAATCGGATATTTGCGTGAATGAAAGACCCGGTAAATCTTTTCTCAGTTCTTCAGCAACGAAATAGATTTCATCGTCATCCCATGCGTCTCCCGCAGCCAGCCTACACCGCTCCAAATCTCTGCGTGTTTCAAAGGCAACATCGCCGATCAGGATTTCCCCGTTTTCTTTCAGATGGCCACGCAGTTCAGAAAGAAATGCGCTCTTTTGCGCATCTGTCAGGTGGTGCAGAGAGTACGTCGCCACGATATAATCATAGCACCGGTTTCGCAGCGGCTCGACCAGCCCTTTTGAAAAGTCTCCCTGATACAAATGCGCATCCGGCATCTTTTCAGACGCCAGCGCAATCATCCTCGCTGAGAAGTCCTGCCCATAAACGGAGCAGCCCCGTTCATACAGTTTCGTTGTCAATGTGCCTGTTCCGAATCCGATATCCAATACAACGGCATTTGGGGTTTCCATGATCGTCCGGAAAATAAGTCCAAGCACTTTTTTATAGCCGGCAAATGGATATGTGTTTTCCTCATCGGAAATACCGACGGCTTTGTCATATCCATCCGCCCAAAGGTCAAATTCCTTGCTGTTCAGCATACATACCTCCATCAGATTCCAATTTATTGAGCCGACATTCCGTATAGCACACACGAAGCCCGGCAGCGTTTGAAGACTGCCTTTCTTCACCCCAAAGAGATACCGCTCCTTGCGTACAAAATGAAACCGGGAAAGACTTTCGCCTTTCCCGGTCATTCTCTTTTCAGCAATCAGCCGTTGGCGCGCATCTGAGCGAAGCACTCGCTGCAGTACACGGGACGGTCGGACTTGGGCTGGAAGGGAACCTTAGCCTCGCCGCCGCAACGAGCGCAGGTAGCGGTGAAGAACTCACGGGGGCCACGGGTAGCGTTCTTGCGAGCGTCACGGCAAGCCTTGCAGCGCTGGGGCTCGTTCTGGAAGCCGCGCTCTGCGTAGAACTCCTGCTCACCGGCGGTGAACACGAACTCCTTGCCACACTCTTTGCACACTAAAGTCTTGTCTTCGTACATTGGAAAATACCTCTCTTCGGTTAGTTGTTGCCCCGTGAAATCCCACTGGATGAAGGTTATAACGCAGGGTCGGTTAATTAGCGGCAATCTTCTGCCACAAGTCGGATTATACCACACGAAATCCTTTTGTCAATCCTTTATGAAAAAAATTCCTGAATTTTTTGCGGATTTGTGCAACTTGGAGTAGCGATACAGAGCCGGGAAGTCCCGGTCAGATGGAAAACTGGGACTGCCCCTCGTAGGGAATGTGCAGATGGTCGTAGGCCAGCGCCGTCACGCAGCGCCCCCGGGGTGTGCGGGTGAGAAAGCCCAGCTGCATGAGGTACGGCTCGTAGACGTCTTCCAGGGTCACGGCTTCCTCGCCGATGGTGGCGGCCAGCGTTTCTAAGCCCACGGGGCCGCCGCCGTAGTTCTGGATAATGGCGGTGAGCATCCGGCGGTCGATGTTGTCAAGCCCCAGCTTGTCCACCTCCAGACGGCGCAGCGCCAGGTCGGCGGCGTCCTTCGTAATGGTGCCGTCGCCCATGACCTCGGCGAAGTCCCGCACCCGGCGGAGGAAACGGTTGGCAATTCGGGGCGTACCCCGGCTGCGGGAGGCGATCTCCATGGCGCCCTTCGGGTCGATGGGCATTCCCAGAATGGCGGCGGAACGGGTGACGATCTTCGCCAGTTCCTCCGGGGTGTACAGCTCCAGCCGCAGATTGACGCCGAACCGGTCACGCAGAGGCGCGGACAGCTGGCCTGCCCGTGTGGTCGCGCCCACGAGGGTGAACTTCGGCAGATCCAGCCGGATGGAGTTGGCGCTGGGGCCTTTGCCTACGATAATGTCAATGGCGAAATCCTCCATGGCGGGGTAGAGGATTTCCTCCACCACCCGGTTCAGGCGGTGGATTTCGTCAATGAACAGAATATCGCCGGGGTTCAGGTTGGTCAGCAGCGCCGCCAGGTCGCCGGGCTTTTCGATGGCGGGGCCGGAGGTGACGCGAATGTTCACGCCCATTTCGTTGGCGATGACACCCGCCAGGGTGGTCTTGCCCAGGCCGGGAGGGCCGTACAGCAGGGTGTGATCCAGAGGTTCCCCCCGCCGCCGGGCGGCTTCAATATAAATGGACAGATTCCCCTTGGCCTTTTCCTGCCCGGTGTAGTCGGAAAGGAGCTTCGGCCGCAGACCGATCTCCCCCGCGTCCTGAGGCGCGAAGGTGGGGGAAACGATGGGGGTATCCAGTTCCTGGGAAAATTCGAGACTCATAGTTTACCTCCAGAGTGCGGAGTCGTTATTTGTAAAAATCAGCCCTTCATCACCATGGCGCGGAGGGCGAAGCGCACCATTTCCTCGGTGCTTGCGCCCGGGTCAACACCCTTGAGGGCGGCGGAGATCTCCACGGGGGAGTAGCCCAGCTCCTGCAAAGCGGCTCGCGCCATGGCGGCCGCGCCGCCGGTCTGCGCCGGGGCGGCGGAGGGGGTACCGGCGGAAAAATCCAGCTCCATACCGCTTCCGCCGATTTTTTCTTTCAGTTCCAGAATGATGCGCTGGGCAAGCTTCTTGCCCACGCCCTGAGCGGCGGTGAGCATCTTTTCGTCCCCGGTCATGACGGCCAGGGTGAAATTCTGCGGCCCGCCGGAGGACAGGATCGCCAGCGCGGCCTTGGGGCCTACGCCGCTCACGGAGGTCAGCAGTTCAAAGCACCGCTGCTCCTCCCGGCTGATGAAGCCGAACAGGTCGAAGGCATCCTCCCGGATGGATTCGGTAATGTACAGCCGGGCGTTCTGGTTCAGCTTCAGCTGACCGGCGGTGTAAGCGGTGATGCGGCAGCCGTAGCCCACGCCGCCGCAGTCGATGACGGCCAGACCCGGCTCAAGCACGGCAACCGTGCCGGAAACGTAATATAACATAGAAACACCTCGGTCGTTGGATACAAATTTAATGAAGTGGGTCAGATAACAATCTTCGCACAGGGAATTTCAGCGCCAAACCGGAATTTTCAAATTAGTCTTTGCAAATAACCTTTGAACCTTCACCATCAATTACAATTCCCTGACGGTTGTTAATTG
>CAKTKC010000029.1 GCA_934569225.1 uncultured Oscillospiraceae bacterium
CTTTACCATGCTGACCTATAAACGGCTCACACCGATCCTGAAAGGGCGTTGATGTTATGATGAAACAAGATTATTTGAAATTACTGGTGGAAAATATCCACTCCACCACCATTGCCACCATCGGAGCAGACGGGCATCCCCAGACCCGCGTCATCGACATGATGCTCTATGACGAGCAGGGCGTGTATTTCCTTACTGCCAAGGGCAAGGCATTCTATGCCCAGCTCATGGAGCAGGGGTACATCGCTCTGTCCGCCACCAAGGACAAAATCTCGATCTCTCTGCGGGGCAAGATCAAAAACATCGGCAGCGAGAAGCTGGATGAGATTTTTGAGAAAAACATCTATATGCGGTCCATCTATCCCGGCGATACCCGCAGTGCGTTAGAGGTGTTCTGCCTGTACGAAGCGGACGGCGAGTATTTTGACATCAGCGACCCGGCGCACATCGTCCGGGACAGCTTCACCATCGGCAAAGCGGCACAGGAAGCACCGGGTTACTATGTAGGCGAAGGCTGCATCGGCTGCAAGCTGTGCTATTCTGTCTGTCCGCAGAAGTGCATCGACATTACAAAGAAGCCTGTGGTGATTGACCAGCACCACTGTCTCCACTGCGGACGGTGTGCGGAAATCTGCCCCAAGCAGGTGATCGAAAAGAGGGTTTGACTATGAACCAGAGCGAAAAAAGACTGTTTCTCATACAATCTCTGCTGAACGAGCGCCCTTCCTGCCAGAAGCAGATGATTCCGACCGACTCGGAACGGCAGAAGATTTTGCTGCGCGGTCTGATGAATGTCCGCAGAGCTTATCCGATTGGTGCGGAGTTCCTGCAAGTGCAGGACGAGTATCTGCAAGGTGAGACCGCCGTAAAGGGTATTACCGATATTGCAGACCTGACACCCGTCCAACCGGGGCTGTACCTCTGGCAGGGTGATATTACGACGCTCAAGTGCGATGCGATTGTTAATGCTGCCAACAGCGGCATGACCGGCTGCTATATCCCGAACCACCGCTGCATCGACAACGCCATTCACACCTATGCGGGTGTAGAACTGCGGCTTGCCTGTGAAGAATTGATGGAACAGCAGGGCTATCCCGAACCCACCGGGCAGGCGAAAATCACGCCTGCGTTCAACCTGCCCTGCCGGTATGTGCTACATACGGTCGGTCCGATCATCGACGGGCGAGTGACAAAAGAGGACGAAGAACTGCTGGCTTCTTGCTACCGCTCCTGCTTGGAGCTGGCAGCAGAGAATAGCTTAGAAAGTGTGGCATTCTGTTGTATTTCCACGGGGGAGTTTCATTTTCCCAATGACTTGGCGGCGGAGATTGCAGTGCAGGCCGTCAAAGAATTTCTCAAAAAGCAAACCAGTGTTAAGAAGGTGATTTTCAATGTTTTCAAGGATTTGGACAAAGCCATCTACGAAAAGCTGCTCCGAGCAGATTGAACGGCTGAAAGTAGCATTACAGAACTGTGACGCCGTGGTGATCGGTGCCGGTTCCGGACTGTCTACGGCGGCTGGTTTTACCTACACCGGTGAACGGTTTGAGAAGTACTTTTCGGACTTTGCTCAGAAGTACGGCATTCGGGATATGTACAGTGGTGGCTTCTATCCGTTTCCCACGCAGGAAGAGCTCTGGGCGTATTGGAGCCGATACATTTACATTAACCGCTATCAGGACGCGCCCAAGCCGGTCTACGATGACCTTTTGAAACTGGTACAGGACAAAGATTATTTTGTCATCACCACGAATGTTGACCACTGTTTTCAGAAGGCGGGCTTTGACAAAAAGCGGCTGTTCTACACGCAGGGCGATTATGGTCTGTTCCAGTGTAGCGAACCGTGCTGTCAGGAAACCTTTGATAACGAAGCTGTGATTCGTGAAATGGTCAAGCGGCAGGAAGATATGAAAGTTCCGACCGAGCTTCTTCCGACCTGTCCTCACTGCGGCAAGCCCATGACCATGAACCTGCGCTGTGATGATACCTTCGTAGAGGACGAGGGCTGGCATCGGGCAGCGGCGCGGTATGAGAATTTTCTCCGAACCCGCGCGGGGCAAAAAATCTTCTTTCTGGAATTTGGCGTTGGCTATAATACCCCCGTCATCATCAAGTACCCTTTCTGGCAAATGACCGCGAAGAATCCAAATGCAATCTACGCCTGTATCAATCAAGGACAGGCAGTTTGCCCACAGGAGATTGAGCAACGATCAATCTGTATGAATGCAGATATTGGACAGATTTTGCAAAGCCTGTCTAATGCTGCAATTCAATAAAAGGAAGCAGTTCTACCACGCGCGTATTGTGTGATAGAACTGCTTCTTTTGCATTTTCAGAGCAGGCAATGCAAGCTGCCTTTTGCAGTTTGTATATGAAAAGATCGAGGATGCACAGACAAGACTTGATGAAGTAAATCAGGAAATCACTATGGTTGAAAAATCTGCCATGACGAAGAAATCCATCTTTGAAATGCTGGAAGGCTTCAGCAAGTACTACGATGTCATGTCGCCGGAGGATAAAAAGGCATTGTTGCAGGCTATGGTTTCGTTTATAGAGCTGTATCCGGAAAAGCGGGATGACAAGCATCTGATAAAGACGATCCATTTCACCTTCCCTGTTACCTACGATGGTGAAAGCGGAGCATTATTTGTCAGAACTAATGAACAGCAAGTCGAATCTGTCGTGCTTTTGACCAAATCCGACGGGGAAAGCTGAAAAAAACTCCGGACATCCCAGAAAATTACCCGCAAGAAAAACCTTGCGGGCAATTTTCTATGCACAGGTTACGCGGATAACCTTTGACTTTCCGGCATATTCTGAATAGAATATAATAAAAACCGTTCATAAGGGGGGGCGCACTATGGAGCAGCGGGTGCGGATTTGCGATATCGCGGAGGAACTGGGGCTGAGTACGGCGACGGTTTCCAATGTCATCCACGGCAAGACGAACAAAGTCTCCGACGAAACCGTCCAGCGGGTGATGGCGCTGCTGGAGCAGCGGCAGTATATCCCCAGTATGGCGGGGATATTGCTGGCGCAGAACCGGTCGAAGATCATCGGCGTGTTCGTCAATGACCACGAAAAGTATGAGGGGCATACCCTGGAGGACTTTTTCATTTCCTCCTCGCTGAACAGCCTGTCCGCGGAGATCGAGGCGGGCGGACAGTTCATGATGGTCAAAAAAGCGAAAAGCGCCGGGGCGATCATCCAGTTCGCGTCCATGTGGAACATGGACGGCATCGTGGTGATCGGCTTTTGCAGCCAGGACTATGTGTACCTGCGCAATCACATGCGGATACCCTTCGTCGTGTACGACGGCTACTGCCAGCGGCCGGAGCGGATATGCAATATCACCATTGATAATTCGGACGGCGGTTATCAGATGGGCTGCCACCTCCGGGAACTGGGTCACGAAAACGCCCTGTGCATCTCGGACAACGCCATTTGCGTGGATATGGAGCGCTTTCAGGGCTTCTGCAAGGGCTTCGCGCCGGGAAGGGCGGAGCTGCTGGTGATCCCCATGCAGAAAGAGCCGCGGTGGGCGTTTTACCGGGCGCACCTGGAACGGTTCCGGCAGGTGTCCGCCGTGTTCGCGGTGTCGGATTACTACGCGGTTGACCTGATGGGCTTTCTGACGGGACAGGGGTTTTCCGTGCCGGGGGATATCTCCGTAGCGGGTTTCGACGATACGCCCATCTGCGGACTGGTGCAGCCCGCACTGACCACGGTGAGGCAGGACAGCGCCCTGCGTGCCGGAACCGCCATGGAGGAGCTGCGGAAGCTTCGGGAGGGCAAGTCTGCCTCCACGGAGATCAGGCTGCCGGTCTCCCTGGTGGTGCGCAGCAGCACAGGCAAACGGAAAACTGCACAAATCTGACCTCAATATTTTGTGCAGGGTTACGCGCTTAACCTTTGCGTTTTTGCCTTCCGGTATTTACAATAGTGGCAAACAAACCGGGAGGTGCATTATGAAGACAAGGGACGATTTTCTCAGGAGCGTGTGCGCCCTGGCCGTTCCCGTGGCGCTGCAATCCATGCTGCAATCCTCCTTCAGCATGGTGGATCAGATCATGATCGGCCAGCTGGGGGAGATCAACGTCGCCGGGGTGGGGCTGGCCGGAAAATTTGCTTCCATTTACTCCGTGGTGATCTCTGCCATCGGCGCAGTGGCCGGGATCATGATTTCCCAGTACCTGGGGCAGAAAAACAGGGGCGAAGTCCGGCGGAGCTTTTTCGCCAATCTGCTTCTGGGGACGGGCATTGCGGGGATTTTCATGGCGGTCTGCCTGCTGTTCCCTGACCACATCATGGGCGCGTATACCCAGGACGCCCAGACCCGCCGGACTGGGGCGGCGTATCTGTCGCTGATCTCCGCGACGTTCGTCCCCATGGCCGGGGCGACGCTGCTGTCCACATTGCTCCGCTGCCAGGAAAAGCCCCGGCTGCCGCTGTATGCCAGCATCGCGGCGGCGCTGTGCAATACGCTGCTGAATTACATTCTGATTTTCGGAAAGCTGGGGTTTGCGCCCATGGGCGTGGGGGGCGCGGCCATTGCCACGGTCATTTCCCAATGCGTCAATTTTCTGCTGATGCTTATGATGCTCCCCCGGAAGCCGGCCGCCGGGCAGACGGAAACCCGGGGGCTTGCCCGGCTGAACTGGGGGCAGTACCTCGCCATGCTCCTGCCGCTGCTGGTGTGCGAGGTGATGTGGAGCCTTGGGGAAAACGTCTACGCGGCGATTTACGGGCACATGAGCACCGACGCCAGCGCCGCCATGACGCTGACGAATCCGGTTCAGGGTCTGGTGATCGGTGCGCTGTGCGGACTGTCTCAGGCGGCCGGAGTCATCATCGGAAAGCGGCTGGGCAGCGGCGACGAGGAAGGCGCTCTTTGGGCGTCAAAAAGGCTGCTGCTTTACGGCGCAGCCGGCGCGGGGATCCTCTCCGTCACGGTGGTGCTGCTCAGCGGCGTCTACGTGAACATCTATCAGGTGGACGCGGCGGTGAAAACCATGACGCGGCAGCTGCTTTTTGCGTATGCGCTGGTCGCGCCGTTCAAGGTGCTGAATATGATCCTCGGCGGCGGCATTCTGCGCAGCGGCGGCCGGACAAAATACGTCATGTTCATCGACCTCATCGGCACATGGTGCTTCGGCGTTCCCCTGGGGCTGCTGGGGGCGTTTGTTTTCGAACTGCCTGTCGCCGGGGTGTATTTCCTGCTGTCGCTGGAGGAATGCATCCGCTTTGGAATTTCCATGGTCGTGTTCCGCAGAAGGAAGTGGATGCACCGGCTGGAAGCTTCCAGATAATGGAAAAAGCGTGTGCCGCATGGCACACGCTTTTTTAATCGTCGGATGTGTTTTCCCAATCGGGAAAACACATTAAGTAATAGTCGCATTCGTCACACGCGATTTCGTAATCGGGATTTTCCCCATTATGGCGGCACAGTTCGCCGTGATAGCTGGGCGTCAGAATCTCCTGTTGATCGTTTTCCTCACCGTGCATGATACGTCACCCCCTCTATATTATGTACGAATATTTTGACATACGCAAGCCCCAATTTTGCGGATATACTTTATTTATTGAAAATCCGCGCAGGGGGTGAGGAAATTGATTAGCTACGAACCGTTGTTTCTGACGCTGAAAGAGAAGAATATTTCCTCATACCGCCTTGAGAAAATGGGCTTCGCCCGAAGCACCTATTACGCGATGAAGGACGGCAAGAGCGTTTCGACAAACACCATTGACCAGCTTTGCACCCTGCTGGAATGCGAAGTTTCCGACATCATGAAATTCGTGCCAAAACAGAATTGAACGTCCCGGACTGGATAAGTCCGGGGTTTTTCTTTGAGAGGTCTCACTTTCTGTGAGACCTCTTTTGCTATGATTATATGTCCTTTATCGTAGATATGCAATACCGTACCCTCCCAATATAATGAATTTTACAAGGGAGGTGGTATTGTGATCAGCTACGAGCCCCTGTTCAGGACGATGAAGGAAAAGGGCATCACGTCATACAGGCTGTTCAAAATGGGGTTTCCCCAGTCGAATTACTACGCCATGAAGCACGGGGAAAACGTGTCCACCAATACCATCAATGAGTTGTGTATTCTGTTGGAATGCGATGTGTCCGATATTATGAAATTCGAACCCGAACAGAATTGAACGTCCCGATAATAGGCGGGCTGTATCAGACAGTTAAAGGCACAGCGGGATCATCCGCTGTGCCTTTCTTATATCAGCGCACCCCATGGCTCTCCCTCTGGGAGAGCCATGGGGCTGCACCTCGTTAGATAGCATGTTGACACAAAAATGGAGCGTATCCGCACGGATACGCTCCATTCGCTGTTTTACGGCCGCCCCGGCTTTCAGCCGGGGGCGGAAAATTTTCAGATATCCAGCAGCTTCAGATCCTCTTCCCGGATGCTGCGCAGTGCTTTCTTGTTCAGCATGTCGTAAATGCAGGGAACCACGAACAGCGTCATCAGCGTCGCGTATACAAGGCCGCCGATGCACACGATGGCGACGGGCTTCATCAGCGACGTGCCTGCGGTCTTGTGTACCGCCATGTCCACCAGACCCAGCACCGTGGTGATGGTGGTCATCAGGATGGGACGCATTCTGGTAACGCCCGCTTCCTCGATGGCTTCCCGGCGCTCCATGCCGTCCTGACGTAGCTGGTTGATGTAGTCCACCAGCACAATGCCGTTGTTGACGATGATGCCGGTGAGCATCACGAAGCCGATGAGGGAAATGACGCTGATCTCCATGCCGCACAGCAGCAGCGCCATGAATCCGCCGGTAAAGGCCAGCGGGATGGTAAACATGACGATGAAGGGGGATTTCAGACTCTGGAACTGGGCGACCATCACGAGATACACCAGCAGGATGCCCAGAACCAGCATCAGCAGCAGCTGTCGCACGGCCTCCATGATCGTCTCATTTTCGCCGGTGAACGTGTAGCTGATACCGTCGCCCAAATCCAGAGCACCCACAACGTCCTGCGCCTTGGCGGTGATCAGGGTGACGTTGTACCCTTCCTCCAGCGTCGCGGTGACGGAGAGGTAACGCTTCTGGTTGAGGCGGTTGATAGTGCCGAGACTGGACGTCTCTTTCACCTGGGCAAAGTCGCTCAGGGGGACTTCCTCCACGGTGCCGTCCTGTTTGGTGACCTCGAAGACGTAATCCTTCAGAGAATCCACGTCCAGCACCGACCCTTCGGGCTTCTCGATGATCACGTCCGTGGAAACGCCGTCCAGCTCCAGCGTGGCGGCGGTGGCGCTGTCCGTCAGGCCGGAGGCCAGTTCCATATAGATCTGCGCCACGGTCAGGCCGTGCTTCATGGCGGCGTTCCGGTCAATGGCCACGTGGAGGGCAGGGGAAGCGTCCTCCAGGCCGTCGGAGACCTCCGCCACGCCGGGGATATCCACCAGCGCCTTGCCGACCTCAGCGGCGGCGGATTGGAGGGTGTCCATATCGTCGCAGTAGACATTTACGGAAACGCCGCTGCCGGTGAGCATACTCATATCCATCATGGCAGAGGAAGTTGTCACCTCACAGGCAAGGTCAGCACAGGCTTCCTCGATCTGCTTACCCACCGCCGTGCCGCTGGCCTCACTGTCGGCGAGGGTGACGTAGACCGTCACATCGTGGGATTCTCCGCTTCCCATACTCAGCATGGAGGTGCTGCTGCCCATCATCGCGCCCACGGTTTCGATTCCGTCGATTTTCGCGATTCTGTCCAGCACCTGATCGGCAAGGGCAACGGCTTCCGCCATGTCCGTGTCCTCCGGCATGGTGACGGTGACGTTCACGCTGGGCATATCCATGTCCGGCATGAAGATGAAGCCCTTGGCAAGACTCCCCAGCGCCGTGACCACCAGCAGCACCGCCGAAACGATCAGAACCACGGCCTTATGCCCCAGCGACCAGCGCACGGCCTTGCGGTAGGCGGGAAGCAGATGCTTTTCCAGCAGTCCCGGCTTGATCTCATGCTCCTTGCGCAGCATCCCGGACGCCATGGCGGGCACCAGGGTCAGGGAGACGATCAGACTCGCCAGCAGGGAATAGGTCATGGTAAGCGCCAGGTCGGTAAACAGCTGCTTGGTGATACCCGTGACGAACACGATGGGCAGGAACACGCAGACGGTGGTCAGGGTGGAGGCCGTCACCGCCCCCGCCACCTGCTTCGCGCCGGAGACGGCGGCCTGGATAACGTTGGCGCCCTTGGCACGCAGACGGTAAATATTCTCGATGACCACCACGGAGTTATCCACCAGCATACCCACCGCCACGGCAAGGCCGGACAGGGAGATCATGTTGATGGTCACGCCGGTGAAGTACATCAGCACAATAGCAAAAATCACGCTGATGGGGATGGAGCACAGGGTGATAAACGTGGGGCGCAGATCCCGCAGGAACAGGAACAGGATCAGAATCGCAAACACCGCACCCAGCAGGAGGCTATTCAGAATGGTATCGACGATCAGGTAGATATAGTCGCCCTGGCTCATCAGGGACACAAAGCTCAGGCCGGGGTACTCCTGCTCCAGAGCACGGAAGCGCTCGTCAATGTTGTTGGTGGTCTCGGCGGTTGCATAGGTGCTCTGCTTTTCAAAGCTCAGCACGATGCCGTCCTCGCCATTGAGCTTGGCGTAGGTCGTGTCCCGGTTGTCGGTGAGCATAACCACCGCCACATCCTTCAGCCGCACGGGGTCGATGCCGTCAATGCCCGGGTCAAACAGGATAAGGTTTTCCAGCGTCTCCTGATCGGTGATCTCGTCGCCGACGGAGACCATGTATTTGACCCCGTCCTGCTCCGCGTATCCCGCGGGCATGGAGAAATTCTGGGCGGCGAGAATCTGCGACACCATCTGCATGGTGACGATGTTGTTCAGGTCGGCCTTGTCCAGGGCGTCCTCCCGGCTGCTTTCCACAGTGTCCAGACCGTTTTCGATCTGGCTTAAGCCCTCGGAAATGGCGGCGCTGCTCACCGCCAGCTTGGCCGCGCCGGTGCTGAGCTGGAGCATACCGGCGGTTTTCTTCTCATTCAGCAGCTGCTGGGCTTCCTCGATGGAAAGCATACCGTTATCCAGCTCTTCCAACGCGCTTTCCAGCTGGGCAATGCCTTCGTCCAGCGCGTCCAGCTGCGCCTTCGTCTCTGCCACGGAGGCGGCCAGACCCGCCCGGTCAGTGCCCTGAGACGCCAGCAGCGCGTCGATGCCGTCCACTGCGGTATCCGCTGCTGCGGCGGCTGCACCGGCAGCGGCGAGCTGTCCGGGCAGGGTTTCCGCCGTCACACCGGCGGCTGCCATGTCCGCATCCAGGGCGCTCTTTTCTACGGCAACCTCCGCCGACCTCTGGGCGATGGTCAGCTGATTGTTATTGTAGGCCGCTTCTTTTTCCGCAAGCTCCGCGTTCAGTGCGGGCAGATTTTCGTCGGCGGGATCCATGGCCGCAATCTGCTCCCGGAGCGCCTGAATCTCGGCGGCCAGGGCTTCGTTGTCCTGTTTCAGCCGGGCAAGACTGCTTTCTTTGCCCGCAAGGGCGCTCTGCCGGTCGGACAGAGCCTGTAGGGTATCCCGGTAATTGTGGGCATCCTGCTGGGCGGCGAGGACGTTGTTTACCTGGTCGTTCAGTTCTTTCAGGGCGGTGTAGGCGATCACCAGCTGCTGCCGCCCGCTCTGCGCCTGCTCCAGCTGCTGCTGGAGCTGCTCCCGCATGGCCGTCAGCTCCGTCTTTTTCTCGGTCAGCTGCTTTTCGCCGTTGATCAGGGCGTTGACACCGGCGCTGAGCTGGGACTGGGCACCGTCAACCTGCTTCTGGGCGTCCTCCAGTTCTTCCTTTTTCTCGTTCAGCTCGGCGGCGGCATCGTCCAGCTCGCCGTTGATGGCGGCGGCGATCCGGTCGTTCAGCTTGTCGATCAGCTTCTGATCCAGCACCACGTGCAGCTCCTGCTGGATCTCGCCGCTGGTGGTGATCCGGGCGACGCCGGGGATGCCTTCCAGCTTATTCATCAGCGTTTCGTCCAGGAATTCCGTCAGCTCCACGGTGTCCATGCCTTCCATGGATACCGCCGCCACCTCAACGGGAAGCATGGAGGGGTTGATTTTCAGAACATAAGGCGTTCCCACCGTATCCGACCAGTCGGCGGACAACTGGGAAATCTCCTGCTGGATATCCACGCCCACGGTGTCCATGTTGACGCCCTCGGTGAATTCCAGAATGACCATGCCCACGTTTTCGCTGGAAACCGACGTCACCTCCTGGATGTGATCCAGGGTGGACATGGCCTGCTCCATGGGTCTGGTGATCTCCTGCTCCACCTTTTCCGGGCTTGCGCCGGGGTAGGTGGTCATGATCAGCACATAGGGAAAGTCCATATTGGGAAGCAGGTCGGGGGTCATACGGAAATAGGCCACCACGCCCAGCACCAATATGGCGATCACCGCAACGAAAACCGTCAGCGGCTTTTTGACGGAGAATTTGGACATACTGCGCTCCTAACTACCCACGCAATGGGCACAAAAATTTATAACAGCATAGCACCGTTTGCCCCTGAATATCAACTGAAAATGTGTAAATCTTTTGTGAACGCCGTTTTTTGCGGCGGGATATGTTCCCCCTTTACAGTTTTTTTGGGGTGTGGTACTATAACAGAAAGCAAAACGCCCCATGGAGGGAACCGATATGAAAAAATTGCTTGCGGTACTCACCCTTGCGTGTCTGCTCACTGGCTGCGCCGCCGGAGCGGCAGGGGGAAAGCCGACCGTTTACGAGAGCACGTATCTGACCCTGTTCGACACCGTCACCGTCATCCGCGGCCGGGCGGAAAGTCAGGCGGCCTTCACGGAGACCGCCCAGGGTATCCACGACACGCTGCTGCGCTATCACCAGCTGTTCGACATCTACAATGATTATGAGGGAATGAACAACCTGAAAACCGTCAACGATCAGGCGGGCGTTGCTCCCGTGGAGGTGGACGGGGACATTATCCGGCTGCTGCGGGAATGCCGGGAGTTTTACGACGCCACCGGCGGCAAGGTCAACGTCGCCATGGGCGGCGTTCTGTCGCTGTGGCACGACGCCCGGACGGCGGGATTGGACGACCCGGCAAACGCCGCCCTTCCCGACCGAGCCGCCCTGGAAAACGCGGCGGCGCACATGGATTTTGACGCCGTCGTCATCGACGAGGACGCCTCCACCGTCTTTATTTCCGATCCGGAGACCCGGCTGGACGTGGGCGCGGTGGCCAAGGGCTGGTCTGCCCAGCGGGCGGCGGAAAATGCGCCGGAGGGACTGCTCATCAGCGTGGGCGGCAACGTCTGCGTTACCGGCCCCAAAACCGAGGCGGGCGACCCGTGGGTGGTGGGCATCCAGAACCCGGACGGCGGGGATTACCTGCACACCGTCTGCGTCACCGGGGGCAGCGTGGTCACCAGCGGCGATTACCAGCGCACCTATCTGGTGGACGGGGAATACTACCACCACATCATCGACCCGGAAACCCTGATGCCGTCACGGTACTGGCGTTCCGTCACCGTGATATGCGCCGATTCCGGCATTGCCGACGCCCTGTCCACGGCGCTTTTCCTGCTGCCCCAGGACGAGGGGCAGTCGCTTCTGACACGCTACAACGCCGAAGCCATGTGGCTGGACGCCGACGGCGGGGAGTTTTTCAGCCCCGGCTTTCAGCCGCTGCTGCGGACGTAAGGGCAATATTCCTCTGCATACAAAAAAATCACCCCACTGCCGTGGGGTGATTTGGTCCGCCAAAAAACTCGCACAGTCTCCCACCCGCAGGTGACTTCCCCCTGCAAGATTTTTTGATAGACTGTCCTCTCAGGATTTGCTTTTCATCCATTTTTGCGTCCAGGGGCATACCGAAAAGCATCTCCCGCAGAGAAATTCCGTTTCAATCCCGGTACATTGCCTTGTTACCTCCACCTGCTTTTTCTGGCAGACATGGACGTCGACCATTTCGTCCCGTTCGGTGTGGACGTCCCAGGCTTTTCCCTTTAACGCCTGCGCCGGGCAGGCGTCTACGCACCGGGTGCAGCTTCCGCACCTGGACTGTGTGACCGGTTCTCCGCATACCAAAGGGGCATCCGTCAGAATAGAGACGAGCCGAATGGCCGAGCCAAACTCCTGTGTTACCAGGAGATTGTTCTTTCCGATCCAGCCCAGCCCCGCATTTGTGGCCACCGTTTTGTGGGGAACCTCTGTACACCAATTTTCGTCTTCCCGAATCCGTTGGGATATCTGGGCAAAGGCCGGATACCCCAGCCGGTTCAAAAAGTCCTCGCAGGAAAGCGCGACCTCGCTGAGCTTCGCTTCCAGATCGTGATACGCGTCAAAATAGCCGCGCGTTGGCCCGTTGCCGATCTCCGCTACCACTGAGACTGGCAGAGAAACGGCAACTGCGATTCCCTTATGAAATGCGGCATTGGTCAGGAACGGCAAATCTGCGAATCCCACAAGTTCAGCGCCCTGCTCATACAAATATTCTTTCAGTCCGTCAGATAGACTCATCGTTTTTCTCCTGTGTTCATGGCTCCGTGTCTGGCTTTTCCCGATTATATGCGAATGCGCGGTTTGCTCGATCCCGTATCCTGCGTGTCTCTCCCGGCATGTACAGTCAGCCCGGGTTCTTATTGATTGTGGAAACCGGCAGGTTTTCCGCCGGAGAGATGGAGGCATAGGTGCGGGCATATTCTTTGGGAGCAGCGCCCCGATATTTTTTGAACAGTTGAAAATCACCCCACGGCTGTGGGGTGATTTTTACTGCTTTTCCTTACTTCTTCAGATACGCGTCGATGGCGGCCGCGCCCTTCTTGCCTGCGCCCATGGCCAGGATGACGGTTGCAGCACCGGTGACGGCGTCGCCGCCGGCGAAGACGCCGGTACGGGTGGTCATCTCGTTCTCGTCCACGATCAGGCCGCCCTTGCGGTTGGTGTCCAGACCGGGGGTGGTGGAGCGGATCAGGGGGTTGGGGCTGGTGCCCAGAGACATGATGACGGTGTCCACATCCAGCACAAACTCGCTGCCCTCAACGGCGATGGGACGGCGGCGTCCGGAAGCGTCCGGCTCGCCCAGCTCCATGCGCACGCACTTGATGCCGTTCACGCGGCCATCCTCGCCGCCCAGGATCTCCACGGGATTGCACAGGGTCTTGAACTCGATGCCCTCTTCCTTGGCGTGATGCTGCTCCTCCAGACGGGCGGGCATTTCCGCTTCGCCACGGCGGTAGACGATGTACACGTGCTCCGCGCCCAGACGCATGGCGCACCGGGCGGCGTCCATAGCCACGTTGCCGCCGCCCACAACCGCCACAGCCTTGGACTTGATAACGGGGGTGTCGGCTTCCTCGGTGTAGGCCTTCATCAGGTTGGTACGGGTCAGATATTCGTTGGCGGACAGAACGCCCTTCAGGGACTCGCCGGGGATGTTCATGAACATGGGCAGACCTGCGCCGGAGCCGACGAACACGGCCTTGTAGCCCATCTCGAACAGCTCGTCAATGGTCAGCACCCGGCCGATGACCATGTTGGTCATGACCTCGACACCCTGGGCTTCCAGCTTCCTGACCTCGTTGGCCACGATGGCCTTGGGCAGACGGAACTCGGGGATGCCGTAAACCAGCACGCCGCCGGCGGTGTGCAGCGCTTCAAAAATGGAGACCTGATAGCCCTTCTTGGCAAGGTCGCTGGCGCAGGTCAGGCCGGCAGGGCCGGAACCAACCACGGCCACCTTGATGCCGTTGGAGACGGCCTTCTCGGGCATGGCGTTGACGTTCTCCCGGTACCAGTCGGCGACGAAGCGCTCCAGACGGCCGATGGCGACGCTTTCGCCCTTGATGCCCCGGACGCACTTGCTCTCGCACTGGCTCTCCTGGGGGCAGACACGGCCGGACAGGGCGGGCAGCGCGTTGGTGGATGTAATGATCTCGTAAGCGGCCTTGAAATCGCCCTCATGCACCTTGGCGATGAACTCGGGGATGCGGACGTTGACGGGGCAGCCTTCCACGCACTTGGGCTTCTTGCAGTTCAGGCAGCGGCCTGCTTCTTCCATCGCCATTTCGGCGGTATAGCCCAGCGCAACCTCCTTGAAGTTGTGGGCGCGAACCTGAGGTTCCTGCTCAGGCATGGGGGTCTTGGTAAGGGTCATATTAGCCATTTTGCATTACCTCCTTATTTGATCAGGGCCTTGCCCATGGACTCAATGCGGCAGACGTGGTTCTCTTTGACCTCGGCCTCCCGGTCACGGTAGGTGCCGTTGCGGCTGGTCAGCTCGGCAAAGTCTACCAGATGGCCGTCGAATTCGGGGCCGTCCACGCAGGCGAACTTGGTCTCGCCGCCGACAGTGACGCGGCAGCCGCCGCACATGCCGGTGCCGTCCACCATGATGGGGTTCAGGGAAACCATGGTATGGACGCCGAAGGGCTGGGTGGTTCTGCACACGAACTTCATCATGGGCACGGGGCCGATGGCCAGCACCTCGTCGAAGGTCTCACCGGCCTCCAGCAGCTCCTGCAGGGGCTGGGTGACCAGGCCGTGACGGCCGTAGGTTCCGTCGTCGGTCATGAGGATCAGCCGGTCGGCTGCTGCCTTGAACTCGTCCTCCAAGATGACGATGTCCTTGCTGCGGAAGCCGACGATGACGGTCACTTCCGCGCCCGCTTCCTTGAACGCCTTGGCAGAGGGCAGGGCGATGGCGCAGCCCACGCCGCCGCCGACCACGCAGACCTTCTTCTTGCCCTCCACGGGGGTGGGCTTGCCCAGAGGGCCGACAAAGTCGTGGATGTAGTCGCCTTCCTTCAGCGCACCCAGGGCGTTGGTGGAGAAGCCGACCTTCTGGAAGATAATGGTAACGGTACCTTTTTCCCGGTCATAACCGGCGATGGTCAGGGGAACACGCTCCCCCATCTCGTCGATGCGGAAAATGATGAACTGACCGGCCTTTGCCTTACGTGCGACAAAGGGCGCTTCGATCTCCATCAGGGTGACGGAGGCGTTCAGCTCCTGCTTGCGAACGATTTTATACATGTTCTAATCCGTCCTTTTCAGAGTTTTTCAGGGGATAGAGTCACACACCTATCGGCTCCATTATAAAACGTTCGGGGTATTTTGTCAAATAAGAATGTTCCTTTTTTGTGGAAAATGCTTACATTTGTCCCTCAGCCCGCCAGGGCAAAGTAGACCAGCACCACCACGCCCAGGATGATGCGGTAAACGCCGAAGGCGGAGAAGGAGTGCTTCCGCACATATTCCATCAGTCCCCGGATGACCAGCAGGCTCACCAGGAACGACACCACGCACCCCACGATCAGCACGCCGATCTCGGTGCCGGTGGCGGAGACGCCGCTGAGCACAAATTTCAGTCCCTTGATGGCGGACGCCCCCAGCATGGTGGGAATGGCCATGAAGAAGGAGAACTCCGCGCCGGCGCTGCGTCCCACGCCGATGAGGATCGCGCCCAGAATGGTGGAGCCGGAGCGGGAGGTGCCGGGGATCAGGCTCAGGCACTGGAAGCAGCCGATGAGCAGGGCGGTCTTATAGTCGATGGCGTACACGTCCTCCACCGTCTTTCCCCCCACCCGGCGGGCGTTGCGCCGCTCCACCAGAATGAAGGCCACGCCGTAGACGATCAGCGCGATGGAGACCACGGTGGCGTTATGGAAGTGGGCTTCCATCCAGTCGTCAAACAGCACGCCCACGACGCCCGAGGGGATGATGGCGGCGATGACCTTGAACCACAGCTGCCATGTCTGCTTCTTTTCCCCCGCCGACTTTGTGGGGGAGAAGGGGTTGAGCTTATGGAAGAACAGGACGATCACGGCCAGAATCGCCCCCAGCTGGATGACCACGTCGAACATGCTCCGGAATTCGTCGGAAACGTTCAGGGTGATGAATTCGTTCAGCAGAATCAGATGTCCCGTGGAGGAAATGGGCAGCCACTCCGTGACGCCCTCCACAATGCCGAAAAGCACGGCCTTTAACAGTTCCATGAAATCGATCTCCTTCTTTCAGCTTAGGGAACAACGCCAGCCGCTCCCCGGTTTTCCGCCCCTATCATACCCGCAAAGCGCCGGATTTTCAAGTGCAACTTGTCCGTTCATAAATTGGGGTGGAAGTCTTTACAATTTGTTCACTAGAAAACGGAAAATCTCGCTATAATAAGGGGAAAGGGAAATTATAGAGAAATTGGATTGGGAGGAAAATAATCATGGCTGTTTCCGTTTTGATCGTAGAGGATGACCGCAATATTGCGGAGCTGCTGCAAATGTATCTGGAGAAGGAGGGCTACGCCGTCACCGTGGCGGCGGACGGCGGGCAGGGTCTTGCCAAATTCCGGGCCATCAAGCCCGATCTGGTGCTGCTGGACGTGATGATGCCCGTGATGGACGGCTGGTCGGTGTGCAAGGCCATCCGCGCCGAAGCCCAGACCCCCATCATTATGCTCACTGCCAAGGGCGACACCGATTCCAAGGTCATGGGTCTGAAAACCGGCGCTGACGACTATATCACCAAGCCCTTTGAAATGAAGGAAGTGCTTGCCCGCATCGAGGCGGTGCTGCGGCGCACCTCCGGCGTGGCCGCGGAGAAGAAGGCGCGGCGGCTTGTGTTCGACAAGCTGGTCATCGACATGGACGCCTTTGAGCTGACCGTGGACGGCAAGAAGGTGGATACGCCCCCCAAGGAGATGGAACTGCTGTATTACCTGGCTTCCTCTCCCAACCGGGTCTACACCCGCAACCAGCTGCTGGACGAGGTGTGGGGTTTCGACTATTTCGGCGACTCCCGCACCGTGGACGTCCACGTGAAGCGGCTTCGCGAGAAGCTGGAGGGCGTCAGCGACCAGTGGAGCCTGAAAACCGTCTGGGGCGTTGGGTATAAATTCGAGGTGCTGTAAGCATGAAAAGTAGCTTCGGCCGCAGCTTTTTCACCGCAGCAGCGATCCTGCTGGTGGCCATGACCATTCTGGGTGCGTCCTTTCAGATAAAGGTCAACCGGTTCCTCACGGACACCACCCTCTCCGGGTTACAGCAGAACGCAGACACCATCGCGGAGCTGGCCGCCGCCTATTGCAGCAACGGCGGACTGTACAACCGGACGTTTCAGCTGAATCTGACCGTGGCTTCCCGGGTATCCGGGGCTGACGCCGTGGTCTGCGACAGCGAGGGGAATGTGGTGCTTTGCTCCGACGCCCCCACCGGCTGTGAGCATCAGGGTTTGAAGCTGAATCAGGCATATCTGGAAAAGGTCATTCGCAGCGGCGGCGACACCGCCACCGGGGTCATCAACGGCCTGTACTCCGACCGCCGCTACATGGTTTCCCGCCCCATTCTGGTGGACGGGAACGCGGGGGGCATCGTGCTGGTTTCCACCCCGACGAATGACATCACCCAGATCATGAATAAGATCTCCAACATTTTCCTCACCGCGGCGCTGTTCGTGGTGCTGATCTCCGTGCTGGCGGTCACCGCCTTTGCCCGGCGGGAGAGCCGCCCCCTGAAGGAGCTGGCGAAAACCGCCAACGCCTTCGGTCACGGCGATCTGGAAGCCCGGGTGCGGCTGGACGACGACTACTCCGAGGAAATGGAGGAGGTGGCCGTCGCCTTCAACAACATGGCGGCCTCCCTGCAAAAGAGCGAGTACCGGCGTCAGGAATTTGTTGCCAACGTCTCCCACGAGCTGAAGACCCCCATGACCACCATTTCCGGCTACGTGGACGGCATTCTGGACGGCACCATTCCGGAAGACAAGCGAGAGCATTATCTGCACATCGTCTCCGACGAGACGAAGCGTTTAAGCCGTCTGGTGCGCAGTATGCTGGACATCTCCCAGCTGCAAAAAGAGGGCGGCATTCCCGAGGAAAAGAAGATGCACTTCGACCTGGAGGAATGCGCCGGACAGGTGCTCATTACCTTCGAGAAGAAGATCAACGACAAGCACCTGAATGTCAACGTGGATATGCCGGAGCACCCGGTGTACACCATGGCGAACCCGGACTACATCACCCAGGTCATCTACAATCTCATCGACAACGCCGTGAAATTCTGCCCCGACGGGGGCAATCTTGGGCTGCGCATCAAAGAGGGCGGCAGCAAGGCTTACGTCTCCGTCTCCAACGATGGCGAAACCATCCCCCCGGACGAGCTGCCCCTGGTATTCGACCGGTTCCACAAGCTGGACAAATCCCGCTCCCAGAACCGGGACGGCTGGGGATTGGGGTTGTACATTGTAAAGACGATCGTATGCAGCCACGGCGAGGACATTTCCGTCAGCTCCAAGGACGGGAAGACCGAATTTACCTTCACCATGCCGCTGGTGAACTGACCCTTTTCGAGGTAACGATATGGACGAACGTAAAAATAACAATCATCCCTGGGATGACAGCGTGTACGGCACGGGGCGTACCGAGCCGCCGAAAAGCCATGGCGGCACCGTGGCGCTGCTGCTGATCCTGATCATCTTTCTGTGCGGCATCATCACGGTTCTGGGCGTTCTCAACGTGCGGCTGTTCCAGAAGCTGAACACCCAGAGGGAAAGCGAGCAGTCCATTTCCTTCGCCACCGGCGCGGCGCTGCCCGCGGAGACCGCCGCCCTTCCCACGGAATCCCTGGCGGAAACCCTGGGCGAAGACACCCCCACCATCGACCTGCAAAAATGCCCCCAGGGTGTGGAGAATGTTCCCACCGAGGGTGCGCTGTCCCTTCAGGAGATCTACAGCCGGAACATCGACTCCGTGGCATCCATCACCAGCACCGGCCAGAGCGCCACCGCCACCGGTACCGGCGTGATCCTGACAGAGGACGGCTACATTGTGACCAACTGCCATGTGGTGGAAAACGGTATCTCCATCACGGCGCAGCTGACGGACGGCCGGACGCTGCCCGCCATGCTGGTGGGCGCTGACTCCGTGTCGGATCTGGCCGTGCTCCACGTGGACACCACGGGTCTGACCCCGGCGCAGTTCGGGGACTCCGATTCCATCCGGGTGGGCGACACCGTGGTCGCCATCGGCGATCCCCTGGGTGTCAAGTTCCGGGGCACCTACACCAACGGCATCATCTCCGGCATCGGCCGGGACATGGATATGGACGGGCGCACCATGACTCTGATCCAGACCAACGCCGCCCTGAATTCCGGCAACTCCGGCGGGCCGCTCATTAACTGCTACGGTCAGGTCATCGGCATCAACACCATGAAGATCGGCGCGTTCACCGACTCCGCCGGTGTGGAGGGTCTGGGCTTCGCCATTCCCAGCTCCACCGTCAAAGAAGTCGCAGAGCAGCTGATCTCCCAGGGCTACGTCTCCGGCAGGCCGACTCTGGGGCTGGAAGGGGAGTCCCTGTCCTCTTTCGACCAGTATTACTACCGGCTCCCCGCCGGGCTGTATATCACCGACGTTGACCGCACCAGCGACGCCGCCGCCAAGGGCATCGAGGAAGGCGACATCCTCATCAGCATCAACGGCACCAACGTGACCACCATGGACGCCCTGAACGGTGCGGTCTACAATCTGGACGTAGGGGACACGGTGGAGGCCGTGATCTACCGCAGCGGCAAGCAATACCGGGTCTCCCTCACCGTCACGGAGGACAAAGGATAAAACTTTAGGGAAACTCTGGCGAGATCGTCTGCGGCTGTGAGCGGATCTTTTCCGCCCACTCTTCGGTATCGAAAACGGGAAATACACAAAGTATTCCGACCTTTCCGATACCTCGATTGGACGAAAAATCTCTCGCTCACAGCTCTTGCCAATCTCGTCAGAGCTTCCCTCTTGCCGGCTTTCTGAACGGAAGGCCGGCAGAATCATTTGGAGGAAACATTATGGAACCTATTTTTCAGCAGGATTTTCCCGTTCAGGGGCTGTGCGTTGACCGTTACGGCCGCCTGAAGCCGTCCACCCTTTTGTATTTCGCCCAGGAGATCGCGGGCCGGCACTGCGACGAGCTTGCGGACACGCTGGAGAGTCACCGGCTGTTCTGGGCTGTCACCCGGCACCGGGTGCAGATCAACCGGCTTCCGGAGCTGGGAGAAACCGTCCGCATCGAAACCTGGCCGCTGCCCACCACCCGGGTCGCCTACCCCCGCTCCATGGTGATCTACGATCAGGCGGGCAATGAGTGTTCCCGTTCCATCAGTCTGTGGGTTCTGATGGATCGGGATACCCGGAACATGATCCTTCCCGGAAAGAGCGGCATTGTGGTTTCCGGCACCCTTCGGGGAACGGAGCTGGCGCTCCCCGGCGGTCTGGTTCCCAGGGTCATGGAGAACAGCCGCCGCCGGGACGTATGCTTCACCGACCTGGATCGCAACGGCCACATGAACAACACCCGCTACATGGACTGGATCGACGATCTTCTCCCCAGCGACTTCCACCGGGAGCATCCCGTGAAGGAATTCACTGTCTGCTATCACAGTGAAGCGCGGGAAGGGCAGCACCTTGACCTGCACTGGGACTTTGTGGAGGATAACTGCCTCCGGGTAGACGCCCGCCGGAGAAACGACGGCAAGGACGAGCTGGTGTTTTCCTCCAAGGTTCTGTTCGACTGACTTCCTGAGAAAATCCGGAATTCAGTGTTATGTAAATCAGCGATATCTCCACAGCTTTATGCAAAGCTGTGGAGATTTTTTCATACACCCCCTTTTCCCCCTTATTTTTCAACCGTTTTCCAGGCTAATCCTGTGGAGAAACCTGTGGAGAATGTGGATAACTTGTTTTATGTAAACGTTACAAGTTGTTACAGAAATATATTATGTTAACTGATTTTCCGACAAAACCTGTCCCACACAGTGGGATAATGAACCGCCCCCCTTGCCTCTCCCTTTGGGAGAGGTGGCCGAGCGAAGGGAGGACGGAGAGGGGAAACCGGGGTGTAATACCCTCTCAGTCACCTTCGGTGACAGCTCTCCCAGAGGGAGAGCCGAGGGGCTGTACCGATTCAAAACAGCGGTATCCGTTTTCCCGCGGATACCGCTTTGACAGACGAAAGCGGCGCAGCTTACGCTGCGCCGCTTATCACTATTGGTAAATTTCGCCGCTGATTACAGCTTGGGGCCAGCCTCGACCAGCGCCTTGCCAGCGTCGTTGCCCTCGTACTTGACGAAGTTCTTGACAAACCGACCGGCCAGATCCTTAGCCTTGGTCTCCCAGTCTTCCACGTTGGCGTAGGTGTCCCGGGGATCCAGGATGGCGGGGTTCACGCCGGGCAGAGC
>CAKTKC010000030.1 GCA_934569225.1 uncultured Oscillospiraceae bacterium
AATGCTTCGCCCTTTTCTCACCTGCGGCCTTGCAAAACGGGCATCGGGACTTCTGGAAATGGTGAAACTGGAAGCCTGTGTTCCCAACCTGCCGGTACACGAAGATCGAATCCATGTGGCGAACGGCACACTGTTCCTGAACGGCGAGTTCACCGACCATAAAGAATTCTGCCGCAACCGTCTGCCGGTCAAATATGATACCAACGCTCCGCAGCCAGTCACATGGCTGCATTTTTTATCGGAACTTTTGGGGGATGAGGATATTCTTACTCTGCAAGAATACCTCGGCTATTGCTTTCTGCCCACTAACCGTGGGCAGACCATGATGCTGCTGAAAGGCAACGGCGGGGAGGGCAAAAGCCGTATCGGCGTGGTGATGCAGAAGATGTTGGGTGACAACCTGAAAAACGGCAGCATTGCCAAGGTGGAGCGTAGCCCTTTTGCCAGAGCTGATCTGGAGCATCAGCTTGTTATGGTGGACGATGACATGAAGATGGAAGCTCTGAAATCCACCCACTATCTTAAGTCGCTGATTACGGCTGAAATGCCCATGGATTTGGAGCGGAAGGGTGAACAAAGCTATCAGGGGCAGATGTACGTCCGCTTTCTGGCGTTCAGTAATGGCGATCTGGAATCTCTCTATGACCATTCCGATGGCTTCTACCGTAGACAGCTGATCCTATCCGTTAAGAAGAAACCGCTTGACCGTGAGGATGATCCTTTTCTGGCGGACAAGCTCTGTACCGAAATTGAGGGGATCTTCCTCTGGTGCCTGGAAGGCCTGCGGAGACTGATCGATAATAACTACCGCTTTACCGAAAGTGAACGCACCAAGGATAACCGTGCGGAAGCCAAACGGGAGGCCGACAATGTACTGCTGTTCATGCGTTCGGAAGGATATATTCGGCTGAAAGCTGACAGCACCATCACTTCTGCCGATTTGTACGCCATCTATACCATGTGGTGCAACGATAACACCTATAAATCATTGGCGGCGCGGACGGTCAGCATGACCTTGAAAAAGCACGCCGATGAGTTCGGTATTGAACACGATAATCACATTACGAATCGGCTCGGCAAGCGAGTCAACGGCTTCTGGGGCGTCGAAGCTTTGGTGACACCGCCTATTTTATGAGATCAAACACAGAAAACACCATCCCATCCATCCCAAGCATCCCATGTGGGATAGATGGGCGGATGGGATGGAGAATTTCCAGTTTATCCGCAAAGGAGGATGCAATGGGAAGAATTTATTTTAAGGAGCTACCGCTGTTTCACTTGTACGACGGCAATTTGACCGGCTCGCAGAAGCTACTGATGACGCTGCTTCTGGTGGATCGGTACGACATTTACGAGCTGAGCTGTCTTGCGCGGATGTGTCCGGAGGACGTGACTACCGATCTGGCGGAGCTGAAACGGAAGGGGTATCTGCAAGACAAGTGAAAACCGGAAAGAAATTTGCGCGGCGGCGAAACGATTCCGCGAAACCGTGCTGCTCGGAATCGAGTACCGGCTTCACGGATGCGTGTGGGTTTGCATGGTTTCCTGCGAAGTCACGCGGTTCCGGAAAGTCGACACCCCTCGCTTACGAAGAGGACATCATCCGCCGCTTTTCCAGCGGATTTCGGGAAAATAGAATATTTCACCACACAGCGAAGCAGGTTTTCGGAAACGCAACCCTGCTTCGCTGTTTTCATCACAAAAATTGGGGAGGATTTTATGAGCATCAGAAATGAGATCAAGGCACAGATCGTCCGCGCTGGATTTACCATGCAGGAGCTGGTTGACCGTCTGGCCGAGGAATATGACTGGAGTGACAGCGTGTCCAACCTGTCTGCCAAGCTGCAAAGGGAGAGCATCCGATACAAGGAAGTTGTGGAGCTGGCCGATGTGCTGGGCTATGACATAGTATGGCAGAAACGGAGGGATAACCGATGAAAGCACAGTATGCCATTCTTCGCTTTGCCAAGTACAAGGGACCGGAGATCGGTCACATTGAGTCCCACAACGAGCGTACCAAGAAGAAGTATGCCAGCAATCCCGATATTGACACATCCCGAAGCCATCTTAACTTCCATCTGGTATCACCGGAACGCAAATACCGTGCGGAGGCCGAAAAGCAAATTGCTGAAGCAGGCTGCCGTACACGCTCCGACAGCGTGCGGGTGGTGGAAGCCCTGGTGACCGCCAGCCCGGAGTTTTTCAAGGGCAAGAAGAAATCCGAAGTCAAAGCCTACTTTACAGTGGCGCTGGACTTCATTCAAAAACATCAGTCAAAAGATACGATCATATCCGCCGTGGTGCATATGGACGAGAAGACTCCCCATATGCACCTTTGTTTTGTCCCGCTGACGGAGGACAAGCGACTCAGCGCCAAAGAAATCGTTGGCAACAAGAAAAAACTGACATGGTGGCAGGATGAATTTTGGAAGCACATGGTCGGGAAATATCCCGATCTGGAACGTGGCGAGAGTGCCAGTGAGACCGGACGCACGCACATCCCGCCGAGGCTGTTCAAGGAGGCCGTGCACCTGAACCGAATGAAGGATCAGATCATGGCGATTCTGAATGACAGCAACCCCTTCAATAAAAAGTCCAAGGCAGAGGAATTGGAAACGCTGCTGGACAAGTACGTTCCCGGTGTAGAGGCCATGAGGACAAAGCTGAAAAAGTATGACAAGACCTACAAGGAGTTGACCGCAGAAAATGCAGAACTGGAAAAGGAACTCAACTCTGCATCCCGTGAGAGCATTCAGAAAAAACTGGAGATTCAGCGCAAGCTTTCCGAGCTGGATGAGCTTCGCCGCACCGTAGATTCCATCCCCGATGCCGTAATCCGGGAATACACCGAGCAGAAATATGTGCATCACGGTCGAATGAATCAGGAAATCTGAGGCAATACTACTTTTGAAAGAGAGGAATTCTATGGCAGAAATCAAGGAAATGAAGCCGGGCATGACTGAACAGAAAAAGCAGGCTGTCATCGAACAGCTCTGGCTGACTTATTACAATGATACGCTATTTGCAAAGGGGCTGATCACGGAAGAACAGCGCAATAAGATGCGTTTGATGATCAAGAGCCGTACTGCTGCAAAGGCGCGATAAAATAAATAGGGCGGCAATCGTGAGATACGGTTGCCGCCCAAACTTTTTTTGACAACTTTTCAAATCATCTTGAAAAGTTCATTTGTTTGCGATATAATGTTTGCTGATAATGATACAGCGAACTTTTTGAAGGAGACCATTATGGATATACATTCTGTCAGACAACAGCTGCGGATGAAAAGCATCTACGATATTCCGCTTCGGGTAACCTACTATGCCCGTGTTTCCTCAGAATCGGATGAGCAGCTGAACTCTCTGGGCAACCAGATCAGTTATTACGAAGATTTCATCAGGAAGAACGCTGCGTGGACATTCGTGCCGGGATATATCGACGAAGGGCTGTCCGGTATTTCCACCAAACGCCGTGAGAATTTCAATCGAATGGTAGACGATGCCGAGACCGGTAAATTTGATCTTGTCATCACGAAGGAAATCTCACGCTTTGCCCGTAATACGCTGGACTCCATCCAGTATACCAGACAGCTGCTGAATGCGGGAGTAGGTGTCTTTTTCCAGAACGACAACATCAATACCTTTGACGAGGACTCCGAACTTCGTCTGTCCATCATGTCCTCCATCGCACAGGATGAACTCCGCAAGCTGTCCTCCCGTGTGAAATTTGGGCATCAGCAGGCCATCAAGCAGAATGTAGTGCTGGGCAACAGCCGCATCTTTGGATATATCAAAAATGATGGCCGTTTGGTTATAGATGAAGATCAGGCGGTGATGGTGCGGCAGCTGTTTGAACTGTATGCTACCGACGAATACTCCATGAAACAGCTTGAAACCCTGTTCTGGGAAAAAGGATACCGCAACCACAACGGTAAAAAAATTGCCCACTCCACCATGTCGGGCATGATCTCCAATCCCAAGTACAAAGGCTATTACGTGGGTAATAAGGTCAAAGTAGTGGATATGTTCACCAAGAAGCAAAAATTTCTCCCGCCGGAGGAATGGGTCATGTTCAAGGATGAAACTGGTGAAATCGTACCGGCTATCGTTTCCGAAGAAGTGTGGGAGCAGGCTAATGCCGTACTTCGCAGGAGAAGCGAGGATGTGAAGAACCGACAGGGTGTCTGCAATCATGCCAATCTTTTGACCGGAAAGCTGTTCTGTACCCATTGTGGTACACCTTACTACCGCCGTGACTCCGTGGATCGGCAAGGTAACAAAAATTCCAAGTGGGTCTGCTCCGGGAAAATCAACAATGGCAAAGGCAGCTGTGATTCCATCCCGATCTATGAAAAAGAACTGATTCCGCTGCTCTTTGAGGTATTCCGTGATACAAGGGAAGCCTCCGCCGCTATGCTGGAAGAATACGAGCAGATGTACCGTTCCATGACCAGCGACGGCAACATCGGAAAGAAGATCGAAGCTGCACAGGCAACCATTGAGCTGACCCTGAAAAAGAAAAGCAAGCTGTTGGAATTGGTAGCCCTCGACAGTATCACCCCCGCTGATTTCAAGTCCATGACAACGCAGTGCAACGCCGACATCAAAGCCGCTGAACAGGAGCTTGCCGAGCTTCGGGAACAGCAGGAATCCAGCGAGGAGTTCCGCAGCAACATGGAGCGTATCCGCAAGGTGCTTCGGGATGCCGAGCGTGACTGTCAAAACGGCGAGATCACCAAGGAATTTATCGATACCTTTATTGATAAAATCTTTGCTACGCCGGAGGGTGACGGCACTATGCGGCTGGACATCAAGATTTTCACGGGTGAAAGCTGTGAAAAGTATCTGCAAAAACTGAAAAGAAGGGCAAATTTCGAAGGTTGTACGGGTCACACGTTCAAGAAGATGATCGAGGCTTACGAGCAGGGTCTGCAGTAACGCAAACAGGGCGCTCCTTCCGAGCGCCCTGCCTTTTCATTTTTACATCTGGCTTTTGATCGTAGAGATCAGAATGTCCCCCGCCACGACCCGATCTTCCGCGGCGAAGCCTTCCGCAAAGTTGTCGGAATAGATCACCTGGGCGTTTGGGGGGAATTCGTCGTCCCCTTCCCAGACCAGGATTTGCATCCGATAGCCGCCGATCAGATCGAACTGATAGCCCGCGTCCCCATGAGACAGGGGCAGCGCCTGCATCTTTTTGCAGGCAGCCTTGAAAGCCGCCAGCCGGGTGCCGAACGTGAAGGCTGCCCGGGTCAGCACGCGGCCGGTGTAGGGCTTGATGTACATCTCCCCCCAGGGCATCTCCCGGAAGGTCTTCCACTGTCCCTGCCAGGCCACGTCTTTGCTCTCCAGCAGATAGCGCAGCAGAAACGTCTGGGAGGGCAGCGGCGGCAGTGCCCCGCCATCCAGAGCGCGGATGGCATAGTCCGGGTGGGCAATGGCAAACGCCCTGCCCAGAAGACCGAGGGTGAATTCCTTCCCGTCCCAGTGGACGTCTGACAGTCTCGCCGTCACGGCGGCGGGGTTCAGACTGCGGAACAGCTCCGCATAATGGGCAAAGGGGGCTTCTTCTTTGTGGTTTTCTACTTGCATATTCCTTATTCCTTAATCGTGTAGTTCCAGAGGCAGACCGTCGGGATCCCGGAAGAATACATAGTGCCCTCCGTTCGTCTTGTCCTCGTGAATCGGTTCCGTCTCAATGCCCTGTGCGTTCAGCCAGTCCCGAGCCGCCTGAATGTTCGTTACCCGGAAGGCCAAATGCCGTAGACCCAGAGCCTCTGGCAGAGTCAGCCGGGCAGGAGCGTCGGGCTTGATGAACAGCTCCAGCACCAAATTCCCCAGCCGCAGCATCCGCAGATAATCCCGCTGCTCCGGCCTCCAGACCTGACTCTCCAGAGTGAATCCCAGCTTGTTGACATAAAAATCCATAGTTCGGGCTTCCTCCGAAGCAATCACCGCCACATGGTGCATTCCCTCCAGCATGTTACGCCTCCTGAATGGAGTGGGGGAACAGTCGCTTGTCCGTATGGGGCAGGAAGCAGGCGGCTACAAAGGAATCCATGTAGCCGGGGTATGTAGAAAGCTCCAGATAGGTCATGTTCGCGGCCACCTCCGCGGTCTTCGCGGCGGCCTCGTCGCTCATGACCATGGCATACGCGCCGGACAGGGAGGAGTTGCCGATGTAGTGGAACTTCTCCAGCTCCACGTCCGGGAACATGCCGATGTTCACCGCGTTCTTCATGTTGATACCGGAGCCGATACCGCCGGCAACATAGACGTTCTCGATGGCTTCCACGGGCATATCCACGCTTTGCAGCAGCGTCGCAATGGCGGAGAAAATCGCGCCCTTGGCACGGATAAAGTTGTCAATGTCCACTTCATTGATGGACACTTCCCGGCCGGTTTCGCTTTCGTTTTCAAAGGCGATAACGTAACGCCCCATGCCGTGGTGATCCCGGCGGACGCGCTCGCCTTCCCGGACGAACAGGCCCTTGGCGTTGACGATGCCGCAGCGGTACAGTTCGGAAATGATGTCGATGATGCCGCTGCCGCAGATGCCCACGGCCTTCTGATCCGCGTCGCCCACGATGGAAACGGTGGGTTCCATGGTCACCTTGTCAATGGTGCAGGCTTCGATGGCGCCATCCGTGGCGCGCATGCCGCAGGAAATGTCGCCGCCCTCAAAGGCAGGGCCGGCAGAACAGGCGCAGCTCACAAGGAAGTCCCGGTTGCCGAAGACGATCTCGCCGTTGGTGCCCAGGTCGATGAACAGGCTCAGCGCATCGCTGTCCCAGATACCGGAGGCCAGCGTACCGGCGGTGATGTCGCCGCCCACGTAGGAACCAATGTTGGGGGCAATGAGTACCGGCGCCAGGGGGTTGGCGGGAAGCTTCAGATCCTGCGCCAGCAGCCCGTTCCACAGGAAGAAGCTGGGTATGTACGGATCCATCCGTACGCTCTGGGCATCCACACCCACCAGCAGGTGATTCATGGTGGTATTCGCGCCCACGCTCATGCGCAGAATGGACGGACAGGTGATCCCCGCGGACTTGCACAGATTGGCAATGATGGGGTTCAGTGTCTCCTTCAGAATGGCGTCCTGAAGCTTTTTCCTGCCGCCGGGCTTGCCCTGCTCGATGATACGGTTGATAACGTCCGCGCCGTAGCGGATCTGGCCGTTGCCGGAGGAGCCCTTCGCCAGGATCTTGCCTGTGGTCAGATCGGTCAGTACCATGGTGACCGTGGTGGTGCCGATATCGATGGCACAGCCGATGATATTGGTGTCCTCCGGAGCGCAGATCTCCATGCAGCGGAAGGTATCGCCCAGAAGTTCGCCCTTCACGCACACGTGGAAGCTGTTCTCCCGCAGAACGTGGGCAAGCTTCACCATGACGCAGAAGGGAATCTCCACCTTCTCTACGCCCAGCGCTTCCTCAAGCGCCCATGTCAGGCGCTCGTTGTCGGGCATGGTGTCGTCCAGACTCGGCTCGGCCATGGTCACGACCACCGCCCGGAGCCGATTGGTAAAGTGAATGCCGCTCTGCTTCAGCTGGCTCTGGCAGGCGTCAAAAATGGCGACCTCCTGGGGGCTGCTCAGGTCGGCGGTCTTCATCCGGGACTGGTAGGCGCTGGCAATGTCCGGGACAAACACGGTGCAGTCGCCGACGACCTTCGAGCTGCAGCTCAGGCGCCAGCCTTCGGCATATTCTTCGTCGGAAATATGGCGGCTGGGGTAGGATTCCAACTCTCCCTCCACCAGCTTGATGCGGCACTTGCCGCAGGAGCCGTTGCCGGAGCAGGGGGCGTCGATGGCAATATTGCCCCGGCGCGCCAGTTCCAGCAGATTATCTCCGGCGTTGCATTCCATTGTAACAGGGGCTGCCCCCTCAATTTGAAAAACAACTTTCATAGTGGGTAGTTCCTTTCGTAGGACGTTATGTAGCAAAATGTGGGAGGGGCTGCGCCCCTCCCACATCAAAATCAGGATTTCGCTGCCGCAGCAGCCATCCGTGCGCCATCTGCGGAGAAACGACTCAGGGTCAGATGGTCACGCAATATTCTCTTTCGCGGTTATCACCGCAGTAACGAACCGAGCGGTACCCAATGGCGTAGAGACTACAGACCAGCCCTGTCACGCATTGCCCGCGGCGGCTCGCCGCTTACATTAAAGGTTCCATAGCCAGAACGGGATGACCCTTCTCGGTCAGCCAGTTCAGCAGCTCCTCGCAGTCGGTAGTAACGGTCTCGTCGGCAACCATGTCGGTGAAGTTGTCGATGCCGTACAGCTCCTTGGCCGTCTTGTTCAGACGCTCGGCAACGTCGTCCTTCAGCTCCTTGGGCATCCAGACAATGCGCTCGATGCCGCCCTCAGCAGCGATGAACTTCTTGGAGGAGATGAAGTGACGGCCGTGACCCATGTAGCCGGGGGTCTGGACGCCGCCGCCGGTGCAGGAGGCCAGCTCGCCGAAGGTCATACCGGCAGGGGTCATGCCCTTGTATTCCCGGTTCACAACGATGAAGCCGTTGGACATCGGCTCAATGCCGCAGATGCACTCGAAGCAGCCGCAGGAGGTCATCGGGTCCTCCAGAATGGAGTACAGGGTGACGTTCTCAACAGCGCCGTGGGTCGCGTCGGAGATCGCCTTGTTGACGGACTGGAAGCGGCCGGTGCGCTCGTCCTCGCAGCCTTCCTTGAAGATGGGCTGGCAGGGACCGTTGGGGTTCAGCTCGTAGGTAGCCTTGGCATCCAGCCAGGACACAGCGCCGCACAGACCCAGACGCTCGGGGGTGACCACGCAGCAGTGGGCGGGGGCGAAGGACTGGCACATGATGCAGGTGAAGTAGCGGTCAACGGCCTCGTCGGTCATGGACGCCAGACGGTCGTCGCGCTGGTTGTACCGGGGCATAGCCACCTCGTCACGGAACTTCTCCGCCTGGGCGGCGTCGGTGATCAGGGTGATCTGGCACTTGTCCACAACGGCGTCGAACTCGTCCATGATCATAACGTACAGAACCTCGGCGAAGTCCTTCAGCCGCAGACCCGCCTCGTAAGCCGCGTTGCTGACACGGATACGAACCTGGTTACGCTGGCCGGTGTGCATAACGCCTTCCATGTAGTTGAACCATGCGTGGAACTTCCGCTCGATAACGGACTCGAAGTCCACCTGCATCTTCTTGCCGGCCACCTCAACGTAGGTCGCCAGAGCCAGATCCTTGGCCTGATCGAAGTCGGGGCCGACGATGCTGATCTTGTGATCCTCGATTTCATTCAGCTCCCGCATCACAACCAGCTCGGCAGTGGGGTTCTTGGCAGACCAGATCTCGTTGTGCATGTCGGCCTTACGGATGATCTCGCCCTCGAAGGCAGCAGCGAAAGCCACGGGGATGGGCAGTTCCTTTACCTTGATCTTGATGTTCCGCAGCTCCAGAGACTTCTTCACGGTCTCGGCATGGTCGCATACGGACTCCAGAGCGCCGGGAACCTGATTCTCGCCCAGGTCGATGTCCACGACCACGGGGAAGCCCAGAGCGATGGCGCCCGCACCGGCGGAAACCACCACGGAGTCAATGGCGCCGAAGGTGTTGACGAAAGCGGGAACACGGTTCTTGGTGTAGTCCAGCAGAGCGGCCAGATTGCCGGGCTGAACGTTGCCGAAAATCAGAGCGGCACGGATGGCCACGGTGACGACATGGATAACAGCGGTCACGTCATGTCCCAGAGGAATGACACGCAGCTCCAGACCCATCTTGACGCCGCCCTCGGCGCACTGCTCGATGACGTCGCCCACCATGAAGGTCATGATGCCCTTGCTCTGGTAGTCCTTGACCACCTTGACCACGTCCTCAGCATTGTCCGCCTTGCCCAGCACAACGGCTACGCCGGGGATATCGCCGGTAACCAGCGGCACGCCCAGAGAACGGATGATGGGATCGGGAACAAAGCCGATGCCGGACTCGTTCTCATAGGGGTTCGCACCGTCGATGTATTTCAGTCCCTCAATGATCTCCGCGCCGACAGCGGTGGCCAGGCCGGCGTTCAGCGCCTGACCCAGATCCTCCTGGTTGGTGATCAGGCTCTTGAGCACGCCCACGCAGGCGGGCAGGTCGCCCAGGGTCTTGACCTTTACGCCGGTAGCAGCGTAAATGGTGGGGAAAAAGTATGCGGTATCGGGGAAGGCAATCTCCTTGTCTGCGCCGTACTTGGCAATGGCGTCGTTGACGGCACCTTCGGTCAGTCCCGCAACGGCATTGGAACCGCCATAAATGAGATCGGTTAATACGCTCATGTGAATTCCTCCCAATTTTTGTAATCCTCAAAGATAATATATATTAAGCCCGAAGGCTGAATATACCAATTTATTTTCCGGCACCACGCCGGGGCTTTCAAATGCAGCAAATCCTTCCAAAACAGAAAAAGCAAACTGGCTGGGAGGGAGGTTCCCTCCCAGCCATGTAGTGCATGGGAAAACTGTCAGTCACGCTACTCAGCCAGCCAAATGTCGGCCTTCCAGGGTCTATGGTCATCCGGCACCTTAATCAACAGACTCGAAAGCAGTCCGTCAACCACCCAGTGCCAAATCCATCCTCCATCTCCCCCACTCAGCGTGGACAACCGCCGCAAAACCGGTCGAGGGGCCCAAAGGATGTCCAAACCACCACCCAGAGTCCGTAACGTCACTGGCCGCCCGTCCTACGGGCTTAAAGCTCCAGGTAGGAGTCGGAGTAGAGGACGTGGTTCTTGAAGATGTCGCAGGACTTGATGGTCTCCATCAGACGCAGGTCGCAGGGGTTGACGATGGCGGAGGTCAGACCCTGCATCATCGCCATGGCAACCAGAGCGGAGTCCATGATGGGACGGACGGTCTTGGGCGCGCCATTGGAGTTGTTGGACAGACCGCCGGTGGACTTCAGGCCCTCGTCGGCGAACATCTTGATAGCGTTCAGAACGTCCATCTGCTTGTCCTGCATGCCCTTGACAACCAGGAACAGGGGGTCGAACCACAGATCGTCGGAGGCCATGCCCAGGCTCATGCCGCGCTCCAGCATGTTGTGGCAGTGCTTCATGCGTTCTTCGTTGTCCTTGGCAATGCCGTCGGCAGAGCAGAGGGCGATACAGATGGCGTCGTTGGCAGCAGCCAGATCGATGTTGGAAATACGGGAACCGGCATCGGCGGAGTTGACGATGGGCTTGCCGTTGGTGCGGTTGTAGACCTTGATACCGGCCTCGATAGCCCGCTTGTTGGCGGTGTCCAGTGCCAGAGGAACGTTGTTGAAGTTCTCCTGCAGCAGCTTGACAGCCCACATCATGCGCTCGGGACCGTCCTTCTCAGCAGGGCCGATGTTGACGTCCAGATAGGTGGCGCCGGCAGCGATCTGCTCAGCAGCACGCTTCAGGATGGGCTCGGGATCCCGCTCGTCCATAGCCTTGCGGACGGAAGGCGCAATGCAGTGGATACGCTCGCCGATGGTGACGAAGGTCTTGCTCTCGGGGTTGTGACCCTTGTACTGCACGCCCATGTCCACGACCTTGATCTCGGGAACCTTGGTAGCCAGCAACTCGTCGAAGGACAGCTCCTTGACTTCCACCTGAGTGGCAGCCTTGGCGGCGTTCTCGGCGGCGGCAGCCTTGGCGGCGGCCTCGTATTCCTTGTCCTTCATGTACTTGGGCAGCTGAACCGCTTCGGTGGGGCCAACAACGACGTTCCAGCCGGGCAGCTTCTCCTGAATTTCACCCTTCATAACGGCAACCTTGCCGGGGATGATCAGGGTGCGGTTCTTGATCTTGTTCTCGATGTCCAGGGTCTCGAAGGTCTTCTTGACGGTGGTGGAGGAGAACTTACCGGCAGCCCAGGCAGTCAGAACGGACATGCCGGATGCGTCGGTGATGATCAGATTCACGGGCTCGTTGGAACGCTCCAGCTCGCCGGAAACCAGGAAGTAGGTCAGCGCGAAGTCCACGGTCAGGGCGCAGGGGCTGTTCTCGTCGGCGCCGTTCAGAGGATAGATCTTGCTCTCCACCTTCATGGGCTTCTGAGGATCGGTGAAGATGTTCTGACGCAGGCCGTACAGAGGCAGCGCCTGAGCATAGGTCATGTTCTCCATGACGATGATGGAGGCGTACTTCTCGGTGAACATGGAAGCGTAGGCGGTCTGCAGATGGTCATCGCCGCTGGCGATACGGGCGACGTTGACGATGGAGGGATAGCCGAAGCTACGGTCGCCATCCTTGATGGCGGTGCGGCGCACCAGAACGGCGTTGGCCAGGGTCTCCTTGGCGGTCTTGCCGGTGACATCCAGAACCAGGTTCTTGTTGCCGGCGGCTTCCAGCTTCTTCACGGTGTCGTACAGGTCGGAGATGGTGTCGGCGTGAACGCCCAGAACAACGCCGGCCTCCTTGGCGACAGCGTTCATAGCCTCGTAGTTTTCAGGGGTAGCGCCGTCCAGAATGACGTTCTTGCCCGCGACTGCCAGAGCAGCCTTGGCGCACTCCACATCCCAGCACTCCAGGATCAGGTCACGGCCGGTAGCAGCGGCCTTCTTGACCAGCTCCGCGTAGACGGCGGGATCGGACTGCTTGTTGGCGACGAAAACGAACTCAACGTACATTCTCTCGCCGATACGCTCGTAGTCAACCTTCTGCAGCTCGGCCAGCTTCTTGTCGGCTTCCTCAGCGGACATGCAGGTGCAGACGGAAACTGCGTACAGGTTCTTGTTGACCAGAGTCTTCTCGTGACGGTAGAGGACAGTCTCGCCGCCCAGCTTGTGGTCGCCGACGGTGATGGTCTTCATGGGAGGCGCAGTCTGCTCGTTGAGCATCGCCTTCGCGTCGTCAGAGAAGTAGGGGCACTTGTCGATGGACACAGCGCCCTGCGCCACCTTCATGCAGAATGCCATACAGGTGGGGCTGCCGCACTCCTTACAGTTCTTCTTAGGAGACAGCTTAAAAATGTCAAGACCTTTCAAAGCCATTGTATGTATCCTCCTTCCGATTACACGAGATCCGTGATGAACTTCTTGATGGTGGCAACGGCTGCGGGATGACGCATGATGACAGCGTCAGCGCCGCCGGTCAGGTTGGCAGCGGCGGTGGAGACTTCCATCCCGATCGCGCGCTCTTCCCGGCTGCCCCATTCGGGCTCATCTTCTTCGGAAGCGGTGGATTCCTTCACGGCCCAGGCGTCGGGAGACACGGGGGACATGATGGGCATCTGCAGGTCGGCATCGGACTGCGCCAGAGCGGCCAGACGGACACGATCCAGAGTGGAGGCCACGTACTCGAAGCCGTAACCCACGGCGGCGGTGCCGATGTTCATGACGATGTTCTCAGGGTTGATGGAGAGGCCCTTGAGCATGATGTTCAGCTGCTTGGCGAGGTTGATGTCGTCAGCGGTCTCAGCGCCCACCTTCTGGCCGTAAGCCAGAGCGACGGAAGCACCGACGGTCTTGTAGTCCTCGTTCCGGGCGGACAGAACCAGAATGTTCTTGCCCTGCAGCGCCTCAGCGATCTTGCTGAACAGCTCGCCGTCCTTCTCGATGTTCTTGCAGCCCATGACCACGATGGGCATAGTGGTTGCCTCGGCGACAGCCTTGGCGTCGGCCACACAGTCGGCAACGGAGCGGTTGGCGCCGTTGGGGTCTGCGGACTCGAAGTGCAGGCACAGGAAATCCGCGCCGGGCATGGTCTCCGCCTTCTTGGCAAAGTCAACCATGGTGCTGCAGCCGGCGTAGAACTCCTTCAGAGCAGGAGCATCCCACTCTGTTGCCAGATCGGAAATTTCAATACCGATCTTGGGCGCGTGTTCGATGGCAGCATCGAAGGTGTAAAACGGCATCACGTTCTGACCGCCGATGACGATTGCCTTGTCACCGGTGCCCAGCGTCACGGCATTGATCTTGCCGCTGAAGGGTGCCGTTTTAGGAGTGAAAGCCATAATTTGTAATCCCCCTTGATATTTTTTCCACACGCAGGGCAAAAAATCGCCCGGCGCAATTATGGATGTGTTTCTGCCGCGGAATGCCGCCCCGGCACTCCGCAGGTTTACCGGCTCACAGGCCGATAGACTGCATGATCCCCCGCAGCGCGACCTTCATGGGATCGCTGTCCGGGAGCTTCGCGGACGGATTTCCGTCGCAGTCGCAACGGTAGACCGCCTCGTCGTGAGGCAGGACGCCGAAGAGCTTGAGACCGTGCTTTTCGATCTCGGCGCGGATGCCGTCGTCCAGCTTTCCCTCCGGCGCACGGTTGATGATCAGCCCCATCTGTCCTGGATTGAGATTCATCTCGTCGATCATTTCGGCAATTCTCGCCACGGCCTGAACGCCCCGGCGGGAGCAGTCGGAAATCAGAAGCATGGTGTCCACATGGGGAAGCGTCCCCCGGGCGATATGCTCCAGCCCCGCCTCGTTGTCCATGACCACGTAGGAATAGTTGGGCAGATATTTGGCCAGCTGGGATTGCAGCACGCCGTTGACATAGCAGTAGCAGCCCTTGCCCTGGGTGCGGCCCATGACCAGCATGTCGAAATCGTCGTCTTCGATCAAGGCGTCGCCGAACTTCATTTCCGCGTAGTCCGCCTTGGTCATGCCCTTGGGAATGGTGCCCTTCAGCTCTGCCTGTGCCATCTCCTCGCGAATCTGGCCGAGAGAGGTCTCCACCTCCACACCCAGAACCTCGTTCAGGTTGGAATTGGCGTCGGCGTCCACCACAAGGACGGGGCCGCGCTTCTTTGCGCACAGGTAATCGATGATCATGCCGCAGGTAGTGGTTTTGCCCACGCCGCCCTTGCCGGCAACGGCAATGGTATGAGGTGCCATAGTCTGGTTCTCCTTAAAAGTGGTTTTGCGAAACGCGGATCCGGGAGCAGCCCCTCCCGCGTTTGTCTCCCTCCCGGAAATCGGAAAGGAACGATCGACGGTGCCGAATTTCGTCCATACAGGCCGCGTCACCACGCGCATTCAAGGCTCGGGAGCCGTTTTTGACTGCGGATGGTGACCTTGCCCTACGGGCGCACTTCGCCCATATCGATACCAACTTATCGTATCACATATGCCATCTAAATTCAACCCATAATTTGCGAATTTTTTCAGAAAACTTGCCCAACTTTCATTTATCCGACGGCTGCAATTGGGTATTTTTGTTATACCGGCGTGAACACGTACTTCTGGATCAGGCCGTCCACCACCGCGTGGATGGTCACGCTGCCGCCCGCGCCTTTTTCCGTGGAAAATTCCACGGTTTTCCCCTTCAGGCGGCTGCGGAGGTATTCCTCCGGGTCATCGCATTCCACCTCTTCAAAGAAGACGTCCCGCATCTGGTTGTTGCGGCAAAGGTTTTTGATCTCGTAAACCAGCTCGTATTCTGCCATAAAGCGTTTCCCCCTTACAAATCACGGCTCTGCCCGGCCGGGTCGTTTCCTTAAATATAGCACATCCGATGCTTTTCCTCAACCGGGATTCCCTTTTCCGACAAAAAATGGTTGCTTTTTTCAGGCGGCTCTGCTATAATGCACCTGTACGCAGGATTCGTACATCGGTAGTACAACAGCTTCCCAAGCTGTGAAGGCGGGTTCGACTCCCGTATCCTGCTCCATTGGACGCAAATCCGAACACAATTACCGTTGTGGGAATGGTTTTCATCCAAACCAGAAGACACGCCCTGCCTTAGTTGGCAGGGCGTGTTCTTTTACCCGTCAAAAGTTTTCCTCGATCAGCGCCCGGAACGCGTCCCGGGAAAGCGGATCCGTCACGGAAATGGAGTAGGCGTAGCTTCCGTCCGTCCAGATGGCCAGACTGTACGCGCCGTCGTTGCCCTTCAGGGTCACGGCGTTTCCGGAAATTTCCAGTGTTTCCTCCTGTGCGTACACATTGTAATCGCCGGAATTGTCCTCCGTTCCGGGGGATTTGCGGTAGCACAGGCTGTCGGTGCCGCCGAAATACTGAACCTCCGCCAGGTTGTCCCAATAGGACACATATTCCGTGCGCTCCACCGTAAAGGGAACGCCCGTCAGCTTCTCCAGGGGAATACCCGTTTTTTCGGTCAGCGCTTCCAGGCTGTCCACGGTGTCGATCTGGGCGACCGCCATCATTCCCTGCTCAGGCGGGTCGGCCTGCTTCGGCTTCCAGACGTACCAGCAGCACACCACAATGGCAAGGCAGGCCGCCAACGTAAACAGACGCCGGGTCAGCTGACGCTTCTTCTGCTTTGCCCGTTTTGCTTCCACATTGTGGAGGACTCGCTGCCGCATTTCCGGCGTCACTTCGATTTTATCCATGATCTGCTCATACTTCAAAGTCGTAGCCCTCCTGTAAAATGGTTTTCAGCTTCTCCCTGCCCCGGCGAAGGTCGGAACGGACAGTGGACGGATTCCGCCCCAGAATCTTTGCGATTTCCTCTGTGGAATAGCCCTCGTAATAGTGCAGGTGGATCACCTCCCGGAACTGCACCGGCAATTCCTTCACCGCGTCCCAGACGAAGGACAGGTCCTCCCGCCCTTCCTCCGCCAGCTCGTCACTCAGCTCGTCAGAGGTTCGGAGGGCGTTGTACTCGATGCGGTTCTTGCTCAGATTCGCCGCCACCCGCAGAAGCCAAGCCTTCTTGTGTTCCTCGCTTTCAAAGTTGGGAGCGGCGGTCAGCAGCTTCAGAAGCGTGTCCTGCAAGACTTCCTCCGCATCCGCCATGTTATGGAGATAACTGTAGGCGCAGCGCAGAATCGCGTTTCCGTATTTGTCCAGAGCATCCGCCGCCATCTGCCCCGCCCGGTCATCCGCCTTCGTCTGCTGCTTTTCCTGCGGGATCAGCCGAAGGGCAAACGCGTACAGCCGCCCCAGAAGCCGCCACCACAGGGGCATGGGAATTGCTATTGCTTCCATTCCAGAGGTTCCTTTCTTTTCTGAAATCCGTTTTCCGCCGTTTTATACGAGTTTTTTATAAAACGCTTAAAAGCGTTTCAGCATGTCAAAAAAGCCTCGCAGAGTTTGCCGCCCGCAGGCGGCAAATAAAGTCAGATCATTTTCTGCCGGGGCGTGTACCTGGCAGAAAAAACCTTACAGGCTGCAAGTGTGCGAGTTGTCCGCCAAAGGCGGACAAGGAGTGCGCGCGGCAGACTGCAATTCTCTTGTCAAAAAAGGCCGTTGGCCTTTTTTGACAGTCTGAAACGCTTAAAAGCGTTTCATTAGGCCGCAGGATTGCGGCCAGCGGCCACTGCCGCTAAAAAACGAAGTCAATACATTTCTTACCGCCGCCCAGGCGGTCTGCCGTGTAACGGCAGAATAAAATGATGAAATCATTTTATTAGAGCCTATCTGAAAATAAAGTATTCTTGTGCTATTTCAACAAAATCCAAATGGAAGCGAGATGGACAAACGCAA
>CAKTKC010000031.1 GCA_934569225.1 uncultured Oscillospiraceae bacterium
AGAAAAAAGGAAATTTCACAACGCTGCTGCTGATCCTGGTGCTTCTCGCGGGACTGTCCTTGCTGCTGTATCCTTCCGTCAGCGATTACTGGAACTCCTTCCACCAAACCCGCGCCATTGCCACGTATGCCGAAGAAGTCGCAAATTTGAACCAGGATCAATATGACGAAATCTGGGCCGCCACAAAGGCCTACAATGCGTCTTTGGCAGAACGGGACAACGCCTACCTTCTGAGCGACGCACAGAAGGAGGAATACGCGCGGTTACTGGACATTTCCGGCCTTGGCATCATGGGCTATATCGAGATCCCGGAAATTGATGTGAGCCTGCCCGTATACCATGGCACGGAGGAATCCGTCCTCCAGATCGCCGTGGGGCATCTGGACTGGTCCAGCCTGCCCGTTGGCGGGGAGAGCACCCACTGCGTCCTTTCCGGTCACCGGGGCCTGCCCAGCACCAAGCTGTTCACCAACCTGGACAAACTCCGAGAGGGGGATATCTTCCTGCTGCGCATTCTGGACGAGGTGCTGACCTATGAAGTGGATCAGATCCTCATCGTGGAGCCTCAGGAAGTCGGAGCGCTGCAAATCGTGGAGGGTCAGGATTACTGCACATTGGTGACCTGCACCCCCTACGGTATCAATACCCATCGGCTTTTGGTCCGGGGACACCGCATCGACAATGTGGAGGAGGCCAAAACCGTCCGCGTCACAGCCGACGCCGTCCAGATCGAACCGCTGTTGGTGGCGCCCATTGTGGCGATCCCGATTCTATTGTTACTGCTGATACTGCTTCTGCTGCCAAAGCGGCCCAAGACGAAACACGGAGGTGACGCCGATGAAGAGGATTAGACGCATGACTGCTGCGCTGCTCAGTGTGCTGGCAGTATTCCTTCTCCTGCCCTTGCAGGCTCTGGCGGCGGGAAGTATTGACTTGAACCAGGATGTAAGTTTGACCATTTCCTATCAAGATGGAAACACGCCCCTGGTTGGTGCAGAGTTTGACATTTTCCTGGTTGCCACAGTAGACGAATACGGCGAGCTGACCACCACAAAAGATTTCGCCCAGTTCCATGTCAATATCCGGGGCAAGGATGACGAGGCCTGGCGGACACTGGCATCCACCCTGGAGGGCTATGTATTGCGGGATGATATTTCCCCCACAGACAGTGGAAAGACCAATGATAAGGGATTGGTTTCCTTTCCCACCGCCGGAAAGAGCCTGAAAGCGGGTTTGTACTTTGTACTGGGGTATCGACACACGCAAAATGGCTTCCGCTATGATCCCACGCCATTCATGGTAATGCTGCCTGGATTGGACAAAGAGAATAACATTTGGGTTTATGATGTAGCCGTCAATGCAAAGTTCGATTCATCCCAAATCCCTGATAACCCAGATGACCATACCATCGACCGAAAGGTTCTGAAGGTCTGGGCCGATGATGGACATGAAAAAGATCGTCCCAAAGAGGTAATTGTTCAGCTTCTTCGTGACGGCAAGGTATATGATACCGTAACCCTGAACGCGGCAAACAACTGGCGGTACACCTGGACGGGATTGAATGATCGCTATACGTGGACCATTGTGGAGAAAGAGTTGGAGGGCTATACCGTGGAGGTCACACGGGAGGGTATCACTTTTGTGGTGACAAATAGCTACAATGAGGAAATTCCTGACGAACCTACTCCCACAACACCTACCACGCCGGACAAACCTACTACACCTACAAAGCCGACGCTGCCTCAGACTGGCCAGCTCTGGTGGCCGGTTCCAGTGTTGATTGCCGCCGGACTGCTCTTTGTCGTGATCGGCCTGGTGCGCCGCAGAGGTGCAACAGATGAGAAATGAAGAACAGAGTGGCAGGAAACAAAGGGGTTTGCTGTCGATTACGGTTGGGCTGCTGCTGATTGCAGCAGCCCTTTTCCTTGTATCTTACAACTTGTACGACGAGCTGCGGGCAGAGCAATCGGCCAGGCAAGCGGTAACCCAGCTGGATGCGTATTTGCCCGCAGAGGCCGCTCCAGAGGCTCCCTCGGACTCCGCCGGGGATCAGGAGCCGTTGGTGAGCGATGAGCGGACTGTTATTCCGGACTATGTTCTATCCCCTAATATGGAAATGCCAGTGGAAACCATCAACGGAATAGACTTTATCGGTGTTTTAAGAATCCCCGCCTTGGAGCTGGAGCTGCCGATTATCAGTGAGTGGAATTATCCCAATCTGAAAACTGCTCCCTGCCGGTACAGTGGGTCTGTCTATTTGAATAACCTGATTATTTGCGGCCACAACTACACTTCCCATTTCGGAACCTTAACCAAATACGCACAGGATCATGGCTACACAAACCTGAAAATTCTGGTGGACGACGGTTATACCGGCACGAACTTTCAGCGCCCCGGCGTACAGGAGGGCTTTGAACTGGTAAAGCAGGGATTGGTAGGCTGCTGGCTTTGCAAAGACCTATCCCGCTTTGGCCGTGATTACCTGACTGTAGGCCAGTACACCGACATCATCTTCCCCAGCTATGATGTGCGCTTCATTGCCGTCAACGACGGCGTGGACAGCCAGCGCGGGGACGGAGAGGGCTTTGCTGCGGTCCGAAACCTGTTCAACGAGTGGTATCCGCGCGATACCTCCAAGAAAGTCCGTATCAGCCTGCATCAGCGCGGCACCAGCGGCAAGCACATGGGCAAACCGCCCTACGGATACCGCTGCGGCCCGGAGGACAAGGATCACTGGATTCTGGATGAAGAAGCGGCCCAGGTCGTCAAGCTCATCTTCGACCTTTGCATTGACGGCAAAGGCCCGGAGCAGATTGCGAGGATTCTGGAAGAAAAGCAGATTCTGACCACAAGAGCGCTGTATGCCAAGCGTAAGAAAAAGCCAATGCCAGAAAGACCGTACCACTGGGGCAACCAGTCCATTGTGGCAATTCTGGAGCGGCAGGAGTACACGGGCTGTACCTGCAACTTCAAAACCTATTCCAAGTCCTACAAGCTGAAAAAGCGGATTCCCAACGAGCCGGAGGATATGTTCTATCTGCCGGATACACAGGAAGCGATTGTATCTCAGGCACAGTTTGACCGGGCACAGGAACTGAGGAAAAACAAACGCCGCCCTGCAAAAGCGGAACGGCAGGGATTGTTTTCCGGACTTCTGTTCTGTGCCGATTGCGGCGGCAAGCTCCATTTTACCACAAGCAAGAGCTTTGAGGGCAAACAGGATCACTATGTCTGCAAAAATTATAAGAGAAACCGTGGTACTTGCACTGCTCACTATATCCGGGAAGATGTGCTTCGTGAAATCGTTCTGGAACGCATCCGGACAGTCAATAAGTATATTCGCAATGATGTGGATGGTTTTCAGGAAGAATGGCTGCAATGCCACAGGATTGACCAGGAGCGAAGTATCCGGGATGATAAAAAGAAACTGGAACAGGCAAAGAAACGCCTTTCCGATCTGGATGTCATCATCTCCCGGCTGTACGAGGACTACGTTCTTGGAAATCTCAGTCAGGACAGATATAAAAAAATGGCTGCGGACTATGAAGCCGAGCAGGAACGGTTAAAGTTCGAAATTGAAGTTATCGAAGAATGGGTGGAACAGCGGGAAGAAATGAACGACGGTCTGGATGCCTTTATTGTCCTGACACAGAAATATGTGGATGTTGAGGAACTGACGCAGACCATCGTGAACGAGTATATCAAGAAGATCATCGTCTATGCCCCGGACAAGTCCAGCGGCAAGCGCAAGCAGAAAGTGAAGATTTTCTTCAACTTCGTGGACGATGTGGATATTCCCGTTATTTCCGAACCTATCATCACGCAAACAACCTATGAACGCAGAAAAACGGCGTGACCTTTAGGTCACACCGTTTTCTGCGACAAAATAGTTACTTGTCACTATTAAGCCTCGGCTTTCGGGGACTTTTGCGTCATAATCCGTTTATCCAGAAGGGGATCAGCCGCAGAGCTTTGCCTGCTCCGCCGCTACGCTGGCTTCGCAGCTGCGCATGGCGAGAATGGTCTTCTCCATCAGCTCTTCCAGCGTCCAGCCCAGACGGTCGGCACCGGTCTGGATCACGTCCCGGGAGCATCCGGCAGCGAACTTCTTGTCCTTGTATTTCTTTTTCAGACTGCTGACCTCCATGTCCATGACGCTCTTGCTGGGGCGCATCCGGGCGGCCGCGCCGATCAGGCCGGTCAGTTCGTCGGCGGCAAAGAGGATCTTCTCCATCTTGTGAGTCGGCTCCACGTCGCAGCACAGGCCGTAGCCGTGAGAGCAGATGGCGTGAACCATCTCGGGGCTGGCATTGATCTCGGCCAGCAGCTCCGGCGCTTTGACGCAGTGCTGTTCGGGGTAGCGCTCGAAATCCACGTCGTGGAGAAGGCCGCACAGACCCCAGAAGTCTGCGTCTTCGCCTTCCTGCTGGGTAAACCAGCGCATGACGCCCTCAACGGTCAGGGCGTGGAGAATGTGAAACGGCTCCTGATTGTATTTTTGCAGCAGGGCAAGCGCCTGCTCCCGTGTGACTTCCATAAAATACCTCCTGTGAGAAGTTTGCAACCATTCTACGACTGCCGGGGATATTTGTCAATGAGGAAAAGCGACGGATTCTTCTCAAATTTTCAGCCCCGGCTTCACGGAAGGGAAGCCGGGGCACAGCGTGCCCCAAAAGCCTCGCAGAGTTTGCCGCCCGCAGGCGGCAAATAAAGTCAGATCATTTTCTGCCGGGGCGTGTACCTGGCAGAAAATACCTTACAGGCTGCAAGTGCGCGAGTTGGCCGCCATAGGCGGCCAAGGAGTGCGCGCAGCAGACTGCAACCCTTTTGTCAAAAAAGGCCAACGGCCTTTTTTGACAGTATAAGCCCCGACTTCGCTGACGCGGAGCCGGGGCAGTGGTTTTTGCCTGGAATACTTAGCTGGCGCTGATGACCAGATCCTTGCGGATATATCTGGTGTCACCGTCGGTCATGGGCATGGCCTCCACCGTGGCGTCGTACCATTCCTGGGTGTCGGCGCTGCGCAGCTCGTTCTCGATCTGGTAGTCACGGTAGGTGGTGTCGCTCTTGCCCACGAAGTACATGACATGGTAGCCGTACTGGGACTCGATGATGCCAGTGTTGCCGCTTTGACGGCTTTCGTCAAAGCACCAGTCGTTGAAGCTGGACACCATCTGGCCGGGGTAGACGTTCTCGTACAGGCCGCCGGTGGTGCCGTCGCCGTCGTCGGACTTCTCGTTGGCCAGGGCAGCGAAGGAATCCTCGGTGGCGTCGCCGGACATCCACTCGTCCAGAATTTCCTCGGCCTTCTGCTTGGCGGCGTTCTTCTCCTCGTCGGAGTAGGTGGTGGTGCCGGTGGTGGAATCGGTGGTGCCGCCCTCAAACTTGACCAGAATGTGGCGCACGTTCACCAGGGGGAAGGTGTTGTCGTTGGAGCCGGTGTAGAACACGGCATAGTAGCCCAGGGTGGTCGTGGTTTCCTTGCCCTCGTCATCGGTAGAGGTGGAGGTGTTGGCGATGACGGTCTTGTCGCCCTCCTTGCGGGCGCTGTCAACGATCCAGTCCCTGACGGTGGTGGAGACGGAGGAATACTGCTGGTCGGTGTAAGCGGTGCTGGAAGCCTCGGTGTCCCGGTTGACATCCAGAGCGGCGATGGCGGCGTCAAAGTCCGCGACAGTGGCGACGTCTTCGCCGATCAGGGAATTGGCAGCCTCCTCGGCAGCCTTCACGGCCTCATCGCTGTCTGCGTCAACCTCATCTGTCTGGTACTTGCTGACGGCGAGATAGTAGGTGTTGTAGGTGAAGGAGGAATACTTGTCGTAGTTTTCGCTCTCAGCCGCACGCAGGTCGGCGTCGGTGTAGGTCAGGGAAGAGGAGTAGCTGTTATAGTAGGCGTTGGCCAGGGTGGTGACGGTAACGTACTGCTTGTAGCTTTCCTCCGTGGCACCGTTGCCGTACTGGGCCTTCAGGAAGTCCTTGGCGCTGGAATAGCCGTACAGGGTGGCGTACATCTTCATGTTGCTGATGGTACTGTCGATATCGGCAAGCTGATCCTCGGACAGGGTGAAGCCTGCGGCCTCGGCGGCGTCGGCCATGGCGTAGATGCTGCGGGCGTTGTCCTTGGCGGTGTTCAGGAAATCATCCGCCCAGGTCAGATCGCCGTCACTGCTGACGGTCTGCTGATCCAGGGGCTTGGAGGTGTCCAGACCCAGCATGGCGGCGTAGCTGCCGTAGTCGGAGTTAAAGTTGTTGATGGCGCTCATATAGAAGTAGCTCAGCTCGGCGTTGCTGATCTCGTGATCGCCCACAGTCAGCGCCACGGTGTTCCGCTCCCGGACACCGCTGTTGGAAATGCTTCTGGTGACGCCGATGGCAATGGCGAATACCACCATGACAGCCAGAACGACGACAAAAATGGTGGTGTAAAGCGTTAGCTTCTTTGCTTCCTTCTGCTCAGCGACCTGTTTTTCCGTCATTTTGGCGGTCTGCTGCTCATTACGGAGCTTTTTCTTGCTGGATGCGCTCATGTAATCAAATCCTCTCATTTGTCCTTTTGGTCATAACGCGATTGGTTTTACGCATAGACCAGGGTATTATAATCTATTTTCCTGCCGGTTTCAAGGGGCAATCTGCCGAAGAAGACGGAATTAGAAAAAAATTTACAGAAAATTTGTGCCGGCCGACCCCGCAAGAATGCCATATGACTCCTATGGGGAAGCTCTGACCAGATCGACGAGAGCTGACAGCGAGAGATTTTTCACCAGATGAAGGTATTAAAAGTGGAGGAATACTTTGTGTACCCGCAAGGGGTATGCCGCATCCGTAAGCCGGCTTGTGCCGGCAACGGCTGCGCTGTATTTCCCACTTTTAATACCGCACAGCTGGGGAAAAAGATCCGCTGTTCAGCCGAAGGCGATCTGGTCAGAGTTTCCCCCAATAAAAAACACGGGGAGCCGAAGCTCCCCATGCACCCCGCTTTAGCCGTAACGCATCCAATTATGACCTGCACGAAAAGGCAGGTGGGATGCCGCTCCCGACCATTACTGCTCCCAGCATCCACCATCCGTCGAAGCGGGGGCGGGAGGTCTGCAAACAGGCCGGGAAGTCTAACGTCCCAATAAGAAAATGTGGGTCCAAAAGGACACGCTACGCACCAAGCAGGAGGCTTACGCCTTTTATTCCGCGTCTTCCGAATAGAGGGAATCCATGATCAGGTCGTACACGGCCTGCAATTCCGCCTCGTCCTCGATGGCGCAGAGGATCGGCTCTCCGTCTTCCTCAATGGACTTGAAAATGCTGACTTCCAGATCCAGGGAATCGGAACCGTCGTCGGCGGGAATGACTGCCATATAGGTATTGCCGTTGTACTCCAGTGTGGTGAGTACCTCCAGCTCGTATTCGGTGCCTTCCTCATCCACGATGGTGATGAAATCAGAACCGTATTGATCCGCCATGGAAATCGCCCCCCGCTTTTGATGCCTATATTCTACCGCAGGGAGCGCACAAAATCAAGAGGTCATTTTGTACAGAAACAGGGGAGCATTTTAGGACAGAAAATCTTCCAGAAACCGATTCAGTTCGTCCTCCGACCGGACGGGGATGCCTTTTTCCAGTGCCTCCCGGTCGGCGTCGGGGAGGGAGGACACCGGGCAGGGGAAAATCTGCTTCGGCTCGGAAGCGCCCTTGTCAAACAGCGCCAGATACCCCCGGAAGCACCCCAGCGTGAGATACAGAAGCAAAATCAGACTTACCGCTTTTTTCGGCATATGCATTCCTCCAATTGTTAAATCTATTACCCAATATAGTATCTCCCACAATTAAAACTTTATTTATAAATTGGGGCTTTCGTTTTTTCATCCGGTATGGTATAATGATATGAGTAGTGTTATGCGAATATGACACTGGTTATAATGGATTTACCAGGCAGGCACGTCCTGCTTCTATTGGAGGTACCCTATGGCTAATGAAAAAAGACCCAGGAGGCGCAAGAAGCTCCGGCAGGAGTGGAATCCCCACTGGTCGCTGAAGCTACTATATATGATCTTCTCCGTAGCCGGTTCCGTGCTGAAAATCGCTGTCGGCGCGGCGGCGACGGTGCTTCTGATCGTGCTGATCTGCGGTACGGTCTTTGTCGGCACGTTGGGAGACTATTTGCAGGAGGACATTCTGACGGAGGCCGCCGACTGGTCTCTGGACGATTACGACCTGGAGCAGACCTCCTTTATCTATTATGTGGACAACCACGGCGATATCCAGCTGTTGCAGCAGATTTATACCACCACCGACCGCCAGTGGGCGTCCATTGACGAAATTCCCGAAGACCTGATCCATGCCGCCGTGGCCATTGAGGACAAGCGGTTCTATGAGCATCAGGGCGTGGACTGGATCACCACCATGAAAGCCTGTCTGAACATGTTCTTCGGCGGCGACGAGCAGTTCGGCGGCTCCACCATCACCCAGCAGTTCATCAAGAACCACACCGGTGAAAAAAGCGTCACCGTTCAGCGAAAGGTCATGGAGATTTTCCGGGCGCAGATTTTCGAGCGGGAATACGATAAAGACCTGATCATGGAGTATTACCTCAACGAAATTTATCTGGGACGTGGCTGCTACGGCGTCAAGAGCGCCGCGGCTGAGTATTTCGGCAAGGAGCTTCGGAATCTGACCACCGCCGAGTGCGCCAGCCTCATCAGCATCACCAATAACCCGTCCCTGTTCAACCCCTATTCCGAGAGCGTGTATATGTACAAGGGCGAGGAGCGGGACGGCGCTGCCCGAAACCGCTACCGTCAGATGAACGTTCTGAGCGAAATGCTGGATCAGGGCTACCTGACCCAGGAGCAATACGATGCGGCTGTGGCGCAGGAAATGGTGTTCAAAGAGGGCATCGCCGACGCCGACCGCTGGACGGTCTGCGACAACTGCGGTTATGAGAACACCCGCAGCCACTTTACTGGCGAGGGGGATACCTGCTACTGCCCCCAGTGCGGCGAGCAGGTGGCGGTCAGCACCGACGCTTCCCAGCACATCTATTCCTGGTTCGTGGACGCTGTCATTGTGGACTTTGCCAGCTATCTGGCAGATCAGGACGGCAAGGTCTGGGACGACCTCAGCACCAACGACCAGAGCATCTACCTCAACCGCATCCAGAAGGGCGGCTACCATATTTATACCACCCTGGACATGGATGTGCAGAGGCAGGTGGACGCGGTCTATACCGACCTGAGCAACATTCCCACCACCCGCAGCGAGCAGCAGCTCCAGTCCGCCATCGTGGTCATCGACAACGAGACGGGGGACGTGGTAGCTCTGTCCGGCGGTGTGGGGGAGAAGACCACCTTCCTGGCCTACAACAAGGCCACCCAGGCAAAGCTCCAGACCGGTTCTTCCCAGAAGCCCATTTCCGTTTACGCTCCGGCCTTTGAGTCCGGCAAGGTCACACCGGCATCGGTGATGAAAGACCTGCCCATGACCTATATCGACGGCAACAACTGGCCGAAGAACGACAACCGGCAGTACCAGTACGCGAGGACTGTCTATCAGGGCATCGTTTCCTCTGTCAACACCGTTTCCGCCCGGACGCTGGACACCATCGGCGCGGATTACGGCTACAGCTTCGCCAAGTATAACTTTGGACAAAGCTCCCTGACAGATAATTACCCCCTGCCCAACGGGCAGAGCCTGTCCGACGTGGGTCTGGCGCCTCTGGCGCTGGGCGCGCTGACGGTTGGTTCCACCGTGCGGGAGATGTCCGCCGCTTACGCGACCTTCGCCAACGACGGCGTTTACCGGGAGCCGAGACTGTTCACCAAGGTCTACGACAGCAACGGCCGCATCGTGGTGGACAATGAGCAGGAGTCCCGGAAGATCCTCAGCCAGAAGACTGTGGACTATATGAACTACTGCCTGTTCAACGCGGCGAACAACGGCACCGGCGGCGCGGCCATCTTTGCGGGACAGAACATTGCGGGCAAAACCGGTACCACGTCCTCCAACCGCGACCGGTGGTTCTGCGGCTATACCACCCACTACACCGCAGCCGTATGGTGCGGCTACGACATCCCGGAGCAGATCTACCTCACCGGCAGCAGCGCCAACCCGGCGGCACGGCTGTGGAAGGCGGTCATGCAGCCCATCCACGACGGTCTGCCCAGAGAAGGGTTGTATAACGGCAACGCTTTCCACAGCGTTGGCGTGTGTCTGGATTCCGGCAAAAAGGCCACCGCGGCGTGCAGCGCCGATGTGCGTGGACTGGAGCGCGTGGTTTATGTGAACGTCTACGACGGCGACGAGCCGGAGGGAACCTGCGACAAGCACGTTCAGGTGGACTATTGCGTTACCGGCGGCGGTGTGGCGACGGACTACTGCTATATGTTCAGCGACGCCCAGATCGAGTCCCGGTCTCTCGTGAAGCTGACCCAGGCCGAGGTGGACGAGATCAAGGCGGCGGACGGCTTCGGACTGAACGATATTTACACCGCCAATTACTATGTATATCTCATCGATTCCGACGGCAACCCCGCTTCCTGGCACGGGTTCTACAACAACCTGAACAACGGCGTGGACGCCCCCTATATCGTGTGCCCGCTGCACACCCAGAGCGCCTGGGAGGATTATAACCCCGGCGGCACGGAAGAGGACAATACCGGCGGCTGGGACAACGGCTCGAGCAATGGCTGGGACGGCGGCTGGGACGGCTTCGTCGGCTGAGATAAGGAGAAAGAGGGAGGAGACCCAATGCTCTGGATTTCCGATGAATGGAAGGAATATGAGGTGCTGGACACCAGCGGCGGCGAGCGGCTGGAACGGTGGGGCAAGTTCATTCTGGTGCGCCCCGACCCCCAGGTGATCTGGAATACGCCCAGGACGGCACCCCAATGGAAGCACTATGACGCCCGCTACGTCCGCTCTAATACCGGCGGCGGACACTGGACGGACAACAAGCTCCCGGAACGGTGGCAGATTCATTATAAAGACTATCTGACCTTCAACGTCAAGCCCATGAACTTCAAGCACACGGGTGTATTCCCGGAGCAGGCGGCAAACTGGGATTTCATCCGGGAGAAGGTGGCGGCGGCTTCCGCCCGCCGTCCCGTCCGGGTGCTGAATCTGTTCGCCTATTCCGGCGGCGCGACCCTGGCGGCGGCCGCTGGGGGAGCGGAGGTGTACCATGTGGACGCCTCCAAGGGCATGGTGGCCTGGGCGAAGGAAAACGCCGTGGCTTCCGGCCTTGCCGACCGCCCCATCCACTGGATCGTGGACGACTGCGGCAAGTTCATCCAGCGGGAAATTCGCCGGGGACGGCGCTACGACGGGATTATCATGGATCCGCCCAGCTATGGCCGGGGGCCAAGCGGCGAGATCTGGAAAATGGAGACCAGCTTTTATCCCTTCTTACAGGAGACGGTGAAGCTGCTGTCCGACGATCCGCTGTTCGTCATCATCAATTCGTACACCACCGGGCTTGCGCCCTCCGCCGTGGCTTACGCTTCCGACGTGGTGTTCGGGGCGGCGCATGGCGGCAAAACGGCCGCCGGTGAGCTGGGACTGCCGGTGAAGCAGTCCGGGCTGGTTCTTCCCTGCGGCGCCACCGGCCGATGGACGCCGTAACAATAGGAGGATGCCTGATTTGAGCGACATAATTTCTGTAGAGCATCTGGCATACACGTACCCGGGCGTGGAGGACACGCCCGGTGTTCCCGTGTTTGCGGATTTGAATCTGACCATTGAAGAAGGCAGCTTTGTGGCCGTACTCGGCACCAACGGCTGCGGAAAATCCACCCTTGCCAAGCATTTCAACGCCATTCTGCTTCCCTCCGGGGGAAAGGTCTACGTCTGCGGCATCGATACCGCCAACGAAGACCGGCTGATCACCATCCGCCGGAACGTGGGCATGGTGTTCCAGAACCCGGACAACCAGATCGTGGCGAATGTGGTGGAGGAGGACGTTGCTTTCGGCCCTGAGAATCTGGGCATTGCCAGCCCGGAAATTCGCCGCAGAGTGGACAGCGCCCTGAAGCAGGTGGACATGTACGAGTACCGCACCCATGCGCCCCATTTGCTGTCCGGCGGACAGAAGCAGCGCATCGCCATCGCGGGCGTGATCGCCATGGAGCCGAAGTGCATCGTTCTGGACGAACCCACCGCCATGCTTGACCCGAGAGGACGCCGAGAGGTGATCGACACCATCGGACGGCTGAATCGGGAGAAGGGCATCACGGTGGTTCTGATCACCCACCACATGGACGAAGCGGCCAAGGCGCAGCGCGTTGTGGTGCTGGACAAGGGCAAGGTCGCGGCAGACGGCACACCGAAGGAGGTTTTCTCCCAGGTGGAGCTGCTGCACGGCATCGGCCTTGCTGCCCCGGAGACGGTGGAGCTGTGCTGGGAGCTGAATCAGGAGGGCTTTGACCTTCCGCTGGATAAATTAGACCCGAAAGAATGCGCGCAGGCACTTTACGACATGGTGATGGCCTGACCCGCTGGGAGGTATTTTCTTGAAACCCATTCTGGAAGTGAAGAATCTCACTTATATTTACAGCGCCGGGACGCCCTTCGAGCATAAGGCGCTGGACGACATATCCTTTTCCGTGGAGCCGGGGGAGTTCATCGGCATTATCGGCCACACCGGCTCCGGAAAATCCACCCTGATGCAGCAGCTGAACGGACTGCTGAAACCCACCTCCGGCACGGTGCTGCTGGACGGGCAGGACATCTGGTCGGACAGGAAGCTGACTCGGCAGGCACGGTTCCGGGTAGGGCTGGTGTTCCAGTACCCGGAGTATCAGCTTTTTGAGGAAACCGTGTACAAGGACATTGCCTTCGGTCCCAAAAACATGGGGCTGTCAGCGGAGGAAGTCGATCGCCGCGTCCGGGAAGCCGCCGGGTTCGTGGGGCTTACGGAGCAGCAGCTGGAAGTTTCGCCCTTTGATCTTTCCGGCGGGCAGAAGCGCCGGGTCGCCATTGCGGGCGTCATTGCCATGGAGCCGGAAGTTCTCATTCTGGACGAACCCACCGCCGGTCTTGACCCTGTGGGACGCTCGGAAATTCTGGGCAACATTCAGGCCTACCGCAAGGCGAAGAACGCCACGATTATGATGGTCTCCCACTCCATGGAGGACGTGGCGCGGCTGACCGACCGGCTGCTGGTGATGAATGGCTCGAAGCTTGCCATGGATGCGCCGCCAGCCCAGGTGTTTACCCATGCCGAAGAACTGACCCAAATGGGACTGAACATACCCCAGGTGACCCAGGTATTTCTGGAGCTGAAGAAGCTGGGGCTGGACGTGAAAAACGTCTACACCATCGAGCAGGCCGCGGCGGAGATCAGACGGCTCAAGGAGGGGAACTGCCATGCTTAAAGACATTACCCTCGGCCAGTATTTCCCGGGCAATTCCGTCATTCACCGCCTTGACCCCAGAACGAAGCTCATTGTGCTGATTGTTTATATGGTGACGCTTTTTGTCGCCTCCGGGTGGGTGTCCTACGGCGTGCTGCTCCTGTTCCTGCTGACAGCAATCAAAATTTCCGCCATTCCGGGAAAATCCATCGTCCGGGGCATGAAGCCGCTGATGATGATCCTTGTTTTCACCGGCGTGCTGAATCTGTTCTTTACCAAAGAGGGCAGGGTGTTGGTGGATTTCTGGGGCGTTACCATTACCACCGGCGGCGCGGAGCGGGCGGCCTTTATGTTGGTTCGTATTCTGATGCTGGTCACTGCGACCTTCCTGCTGACCTATACCACCTCGCCCATCTCCCTGACGGACGGACTGGAAAGCCTGATGAACCCCCTGAAGGTTATCAAGGTGCCTGTCCATGAGCTGTCCATGATGATGTGCATTGCCCTGCGGTTCATCCCCACGCTGATCGAGGAAACGGATAAGATCATGTCCGCCCAGAAAGCCCGGGGCGCCGACTTTGAAAGCGGCAAGCTGATGGAGCGGGCCAAGGCGCTGATCCCCATTCTGGTGCCGCTGTTCATCAGCGCGTTCCGCCGTGCGGACGAGCTGGCCACCGCCATGGAGTGCCGCTGCTATCAGGGCGGCGAGGGGAGAACCAAGATGAAGCAGCTGCACTATCAGCGGGGTGATTTTGCCGCGTTCGGTGCGGCGGCGCTGCTGACAGCGGCGGTCATTATTCTGAAAAAGTTTGGTATGTGATGGAAATATGCGCAATATCGCCCTGTTTTTGACTTATCTCGGCACCCATTACCACGGCTGGCAGGTGCAGAAAAATCTGCCCACCGTTGCGGAGACCATGGAAAAGGCCGCCGCCATGGTGGTTGGGCATCCGGTGCATATGACCGGCTGCGGCCGGACGGACGCGGGCGTCCACGCCCGGGTGTACGTGGCGAATTTCCGCACGTCCTCCACCATTCCGGTGGAGCGGCTGCCCTATGCGCTGAATACCCACCTTCCCTGCGACATTGTGGTGACAAAAGCCTTTGAAGTTCACGAGAATTTCAACGCCATCGGCTCCTGTGCCCGGAAGGAATATACCTATCAGATCTACAATTCCCGTCTGAAAGACCCGTTTTATGTCAACCGCGCCTGGTTTTATCCCCGGCACTTAGACGAGAACGTGATGCAGGCGGCGGCGAGCCAGTTCGTGGGCACCCACGATTTTGCCGCCGTAAGAAGCGTCGGCACGGATGTCAAATCCACCGTCCGCACTGTATACTATTACAATGTGGAGCGGCAGGGGGAGCTTGTCACCCTCAGGGTCTGCGCCAACGGTTTCCTTTACAACATGGCGCGGGCCATGGCGGGGACGGTAGTCTACGCCGCCGAGGGAAAGATACGCCCGGAGGAGATCGGCGAAATTCTGGCCTCCGGCAACCGCACCGCCGCCGGGCCGACAGTCCCGGCGGGCGGACTGTACATGACCCATCTGTGGTATGACGATGGAATCGAAAAGTTTGAGGTCGGAAGCGATGGTAACGTCTGATACAGGGTGTTATCGTTCATAATTTGTTTTCCCTTTTTCAGACCCAATATGCTATACTGCACCGAAAAGGAGTGAGCGTTATGCAGCCAAAAATGTGCAGCAAATGTAAGAAAAATATCGCCGTTGTGTTTATTACCAAGGTTGAAAACGGCGTTACCATGAATGAAGGCTACTGCCTGAAATGCGCCCGGAGTCTGGGAATTCCCCAGATCGACCAGGCGGTGAAGCAGATGGGCATTTCCGAGGAAGACCTGGATATGCTCAGCGACGAAATGAGCAGCATGTTCGGCCAGAAGGACGACAGCGACAGCTCTGACGACGATGAGATCGACAGCCAGACCGCCACGTTCCCGCTGCTGAACCAGCTTTTCGGCAATACCCCCGCGCCCCAGCCCCGTCCGTCCAGAAAGGAAGAGGGGGAGCCGAAGGAAAAGAAGAAGTCCAAGCGGCATAAATTTCTGGACAGCTATTGCATGGACTTGACCGGCCGCGCCCGGGAGGGCAAGCTGGATAAGGTCATCGGCCGGGATGTGGAGACCGAGCGGGTCGTCCAGATTCTCAACCGCCGTCAGAAGAACAATCCCTGCCTCATCGGCGAACCCGGCGTTGGCAAGACCGCCATTGCCGAGGGGCTTGCCCAGCGGATCGCGGCAGGGGATGTCCCCTATAAGCTGCGGGATAAGGAGGTATTCCTGCTTGACCTCACCGCGCTGGTGGCCGGAACCCAGTTCCGCGGGCAGTTTGAAAGCCGTATGAAGAGCCTGATCGGCGAGATCAAGGAGTGTGGCAACATCATTCTGGTCATTGACGAAGTCCACAATCTGGTAGGCGCGGGAGACGCGGAGGGCAGCATGAACGCCGCCAACATCCTGAAACCTGCTCTGTCCCGGGGAGAGATTCAGGTCATCGGCGCGACGACCTTCGCCGAGTACCGCAAGTATATTGAAAAGGACGCGGCTCTGGAGCGCCGTTTCCAGCCCGTCACCGTGGCGGAACCCACCATCGCCGAAGCAAGCCAGATCATGCAGGGCATTGCCAAATCCTACGCCGAATTCCACGGGGTGGAGATTTCCCCGGAAATCGCCCGCCAGTGTGTCGTTCTCTCCGAGCGCTACATCACCGACCGGTTTTTGCCTGACAAGGCAATCGACCTGCTGGACGAAGCCTGTTCCGACGTCAACCTGCAATGCAAGGAAATTTCCCAGCTGGCCGAGCTGAAAAAGGAGCGGGACGATTACGAGCTGGAACTGCGGATGCTCAATGAAAATACGGAGAATCAGGACTATGAACGCCTGGCGCTGATTCGCAGCAAGCTGATGCAGCTGGCGGAGAAGATCGAGGAGCTGGAAAAGCTGCCCAGGCCCGCCGTGACCATGGAGAATCTGGCGAGGATCATCGAGCTGTGGACGAAAATACCCGCGTCCAAGATCAAGGCGCAGGAGTATGAGCAAATCAAGGGGCTGAGCGACCGCTTGAAAACCCACATCGTCGGCCAGGATGAGGCGGTGGACGCCGTGTCCCGTGCCATCCGCCGCAACCGGGTGGGCATTTCCCCCAAGAAGCGGCCTGTGTCCTTCATTTTCGTTGGCCCCACGGGCGTGGGTAAGACGGAGCTGGTCAAGCAGCTGGCGAGTGATCTGTTTGACAATGTGGACAGCCTGATTCGGCTGGACATGTCGGAATATATGGAGAAGCACACCGTCTCCAAGCTCATCGGTTCGCCTCCCGGCTATGTGGGCTACGACGAGGCCGGACAGCTGACGGAGAAGATTCGCCGCCGTCCCTACAGCGTGGTGCTGTTCGATGAAATCGAAAAAGCGCACCCGGATGTGCTGAACATTCTGCTTCAGGTGCTGGATGACGGACGCATTACGGACGCCCAGGGCAGGGTGGTGAACTTTGAGAACACCATCATCGTCATGACCTCCAACGCCGGTTCCGAGGGCAGCGTGGGCGGCATGGGCTTTGGCCGGAGCGACGGCGACAAGGTGAAGGAGAAGACCATGAAGGCATTGCAGGGCTTCCTGCGGCCGGAATTTCTCAACCGTGTGGACGAGATCATCACCTTCAACCACCTGACGGAGGAAAACTTCCTGGGTATCGCGGACATCATGCTCAAGGAGCTGCAAGAGAGCCTTTCTACCCGCGGCCTGACCCTTTCCTGGGACGACGATCT
>CAKTKC010000032.1 GCA_934569225.1 uncultured Oscillospiraceae bacterium
AACTTCCTGAACCAGGAGAACGTGGTTCTGACCGGCGCCTGCGAGGCCATTGTCGTGGACGTGCAGTGCATCTTCCCCGCCCTGGGTCCTCTGAGCAAATGCTTCCATACCAAGTTCATCACCACCTCTCCCATCGCCCGGATGCCCGACTCCGAGTTCATCCAGTTCCATGCCGAGACCGCCGGTGAGAACGCCAAGGCCATTGTCAAGATGGCAATCGAGAACTTCAAGAACCGGAAGCCCGAGATGGTCAACATCCCCAGCCTGAAGCAGAATGCCCGTGTCGGCTACTCTGTGGAAGCCATCAAGAAGGTTCTCGACGGCGTCGCCAACTCCCAGGTGGACGAGTTCGGCACCACCAAGCCTCTGATCGAGTGCGTCCATTCCGGCGTTCTCCGCGGCGCTGTGGCCATGGTCGGCTGCAACAACCCCAAGGTTCGCCCCGACACCGCCCACATCGAGCTGATGAAGAAGCTGCTGGAAAACGACATCATCCTGATCGTCTCCGGCTGCTCCGCCCAAGCTGCCGCCAAGGCCGGCCTGATGGATCCCGAGAAGGCCAAGGACTACTGCGGCGCAGGTCTGAAGCGCGTCTGCGAGCTGGCCGGTATCCCGCCCGTCCTGCACATGGGCTCCTGCGTGGATATTTCCCGTATGATGATCCTGGCCTCCGATATCGCCAAGGACTGGGGCATCAACATTTCTCAGGTTCCCGTGGTGGGCTGCGCTCCCGAATGGATGTCCGAGAAGGCCGTCTCCATCGGCAACTACGTCGTGGCGACCGGCATCGAGACCTTCCTGGGCGTTGACCCCTACACCAAGGGCTCCGAGGAAGTCACCGCGCTGCTTCAGGGCGAGCATGGCGTCAAGGACTGGGTCGAGGCCAAGTTCGTCGTGGAAACCGACATTGAGAAGCTGGGCGACAAGATGATCGAGTGCATCGAGGCCAAGCGCGCCGCACTGGGCATCTAAAACCGGCGATCCCCGAATAAAGGCAATCTGACATTCGGGATAACTTTTACTTACGAGGTCTTTTTCCAATGAAACTAGCGATTACCGGCAAGGGCGGCGTGGGAAAAACCACGCTGGCCTCCACGCTGGCGCGGCTCTACGCCGACGAGGGACGCACCGTCCTGGCCGCCGACGTGGACCCTGACGACAACCTGGGACTGGCTCTCGGACTGAGCCAGGAGGAAGTGGACGCCATCGTCCCCATCTCCAAGATGCGCACCCTGGTGGAGGAGCGCACCGGCGCGAATGCCGCCAATAAGTTCTTCAAGCTGAACCCCTATGTGGCGGACATCCCGGACACCTTCTCCAAGGAGATCAACGGCGTCAAGCTGCTGGTCATGGGCACCGTGGACGTGGGCGGCAGCGGCTGCGTCTGCCCCGAGCATGTGATGCTGAAGGCCATCCTTTCCGCGCTGACCTATCGGAAGAACGATGTGGTCATCATGGATATGGAAGCGGGTCTGGAGCATCTGGGACGGGGTACGGCGGCCAACATGGATCAGTTCATTGTGGTGATCGAGCCCGGCGCGAGATCGGTGCAGACCTACCACAACGTCAAGCGTCTGGCAAAGGACTTAGGCATTACCCGCGTCCGGGTGGTGGCCAACAAGATCCGGGACGACGGCGACGAGGAATTCATCCGCTCCGCCATTCCGGCGGAAGACCTGCTGGGCTTCATCCACTACAACCCTGACATCATAGACGCCGACCGGCAGGGGAAATCCCCCTATGATTTCAGTCCCGCGGCAATCGAAGAAATTCGGAAAATCAAAGCGATATTGGATCGTGATGAATCTTAAATTAGGAGGAAATACCGTGACACTTTTTGAAAGAGTTTTTGGCGGCAACGACTACAACTACGCCCGTACTGTAGCCGCCATTGATGAGGCCATCGCCGCCTACGGCGAGAGCGAGCCTGTTTCTTTCCCCGGCACCGCTTACAGCCTGCCCTGTTACTACGGCGTCACCGGCGTGAAGATCACCACTCTGGGTGAGATGAAGGCCGCCATGGACACCATCAAGTCCAAGATGACCCGCAACAACCGCCTCCACGACGCCTTTGAAAGCGGCATTGCATCCGCTCTGTGCGCCGAGTTCCTGGAAGCGCTGAAGTACCTGCACGGCGCGGAGCCTTATGCCGAGCCGGAAATGGGTCACCTGACCGACGCTTTCGTCCGTAATCTGGGTGTGCCGCTGGTCACCGGCGACATCCCCGGCGTTGCCGTTATCATCGGCGGCGCGGAAGACCCCGCCGAGACTGTGGCTCTGGCCAAGTCCTACCAGGCGCAGGGTATTCTGGTCACCCTCACCGGCGACTCCATCAAGCACTGCTTCGACGCCGGCATGAAGCTGGGCGAGAACGTCCGCGTGGTGCCCCTGGGCTACGAAATGCAGTCCGTTATCCACGTTGTCTCCGTGGCCGTCCGTGCCGCGCTGATCTTCGGCAACGTGACCCCCGGCGACTTTGCTTCCCTGGCCAAGTACACCATGGATCGTGTCAAGGCCTTTGTTAATGCTTACAAGCCCCTGTCCGACGAGATCGTCTCCTACGGCGCCGGCGCCATCTGCCTGGGCTTCCCCGTTGTCTCCAACGAGACCGAGAATATGTTCCGTGTTCCCAAGTCCCTGATCCAGCAGCTGGACACCTCCAAGTGGAACGCCACCTCTCTGGAGGCTCGGGACATCAAGCTGAAGATCACCAACATCGACATCCCCGTGGCCTTCGCCACCGCCTTCGAGGGTGAGATCATCCGCCGCGGCGACATGCAGGTGGAAGTGGACGGCTCCCGCGTGGACTGCTTCGAGCTGGTGCAGACCCGGGACGCTTCCGAGGTGGAAGACCACAAGATCGTTGTGGACGGCCCCGAGATTGACGAGATCCCCGTTGGCTCCAAGATTTCTCTGAGCTACACCGTGGAAGTCGCCGGCAAGGCCATGCAGCCCGACTTTGAGTCCGTCATGGAGCGTAAGATCCACTCCTGGATCAACTGCATTGAGGGCGTTATGCACACCGGTCAGCGCGACATGATCCGTATCCGTATCTCCAAGGCCGACTTTGAGGCCGGCTTCAAGTTCAAGCACCTGGGCGAAGTGCTGTACGCCAAGGTCAAGAGCGAGTTCGAGGCTGTCGTGGACAAGTGCCAGGTCACCATCGTGGTCAATCCCGAGAAGAACGCTGCCCTCCGCGCCGCTGCCAACGAAGTATTCGACAAGCGTGACGCCCGTCTGGCCTCCATGACCGACGAGTCCGTGGATCAGTACTACACCTGCATTATGTGCCAGGCCTTCTCTCCCAGCCACGTGTGCATCGTCACCCCCGAGCGTCTGGGTCTGTGCGGCGCCGTGTCCTGGCTGGACGCCAAGGCCACCAAGGAACTGGATCCCGCCGGTCCCTGCCAGCCCATCCTCAAGGAAGGCTGCACCGACGAGAAGCTGGGCCGCTACGCTACCGTGGACGAGGCTGTCAACAAGTACAGCCATGGCGCTCTGGAGCATGTCACCCTGTACTCCCTGTTCCAGGATCCCATGACCTCCTGCGGCTGCTTCGAGTGTATCTGCGGCGTCGAGCCTGTTTCCATGGGCGTCGTCATCACCTGCCGTGAGCATGCGGGCATGACCCCCCTGGGCATGACCTTCTCCGAGATGGCCTCCATGACCGGCGGCGGCGTGCAGACCCCCGGCTTCATGGGTCACGGCAAGCACTTCATTGCTTCCCACAAGTTCATCGCTGCCGAAGGTGGCCCCGGCCGTATCGTCTGGCTGCCCAAGATCCTGAAGGATCAGATGCGTGAGCGCCTGGACAAGACCGCTCTGGAAATGTACGGCGTAGAGAACTTCACCGACATGATCGCCGATGAAACCATCTGCACCGAGGATCCCGAGCAGCTGCTGAACTTCCTGTCCGAGGTGGGTCACCCCGTCCTCAGCATGGAACCCTTCGATATGTAATCTTCCTAAAAATGAGGGAGCGGTTCTGCCGCTCCTTCGTTTTGCATGTGGATGGGCGCCCGGAGAGGGCGCCCGTTCTCTGTTTAGCAGCCGCAGCCGCAGCCGTTGTTATTGTTGCTCTCGCAGCCGTTCCAGCCGCCGCAGTTGCACAGCAGGAGGATCAGAATGACGATCCACCACCAGTTGTTGTTCAGGCAGCCGCACAGACCGTTGTTGTTGCACATAGAAGTTACCTCCGATATCGAATTTTGAGCTTTGCCGCTCATTCCATGGTATTCCGGCGGCGAAAAAATGTGCAGTGGGCAGGCGGGACACGAAAAATATCCCGCGGAGGATGTCCGTTGGCGCTGTATATACGGAAAAATCCCCGGCAGGCTGACGCTGCCGGGGACGGTTATTATTTAGGGTACGGCTCTTTCCTGCCGGTTCGCTCCAGCAGATAGTCGATGCTGACGTGGTAGTAGTCTGCCAGCGTGTGAAGCACCTCCGTGGGGATGTCCCGTTTGCCGGTCTCGTAATTGGAGTAGCAAGCCTGGGTGCAGTGAAGCAGCCGCGCGATGTCCTCCTGCTTGAGATCGTGATCCTCCCGCAGATTCCGAATGCGTTCGTACATGGCCTACACCTCCCCTGAAATCAAGTATATACAAAACAAAATGTAATATGGGACTGCATAACAAAATGTTATATACCGGCCGGAAAACAGCACAAACCGGTGAAGAAATCCGGCATAATCATCCCCCGCGGACATAGGTTGTACTACGAATCGTTTGGAGGGATGACTATGAAGCGGATGATGTGTGTCGCGGCGCTCGTTCTGGCGCTGTGCCAGCTTGCGCTGCCGGCGTCGGCGGTGGAGCTGGATGTGGCGGGGAAAAGCGCGGTGCTGATGGACGTTGCCACCGGAACCATTCTGTATGAGTCCAATTCCCATGAGCGCCTTGCCCCCGCCAGTGTGACCAAGGTCATGACCATGCTGCTCATTATGGAAGCGGTGGACTCCGGGAAGATCGCCCTGACGGATATGGTGACGGCTTCCGAAGCTGCCGCCGCCAAGGGAGGCAGCCAGATCTACCTGAAGGCAGGGGAGACCATGTCCGTTTCCGACATGCTCAAGTCCATCGCGGTGTCCTCGGCCAACGACTGTGCCTGCGCCATGGCGGAGCATATCGCGGGCAGCGAAAGCGCCTTTGTCGCCATGATGAACCAGCGGGCGCAGGAGCTGGGGATGAACGACACCACCTTCGTCAACTGCACCGGTCTGGACGACGGGGCGGACGCCGTGAATCACCGGACTTCCGCCTACGACATCGCCCTTATGTCCCGGCAGCTGCTGAAATACCATCCCCTCATCAAAAACTACACCACCATCTGGATGGACACCGTGCGGGGCGGCACCTTCGGCCTGTCCAACACCAATAAGCTCATCCGCTTCTATTCCGGCGCCACGGGGCTGAAAACCGGCTTTACCTCCGGGGCGGGGTACTGCCTGTCGGCGTCGGCCATGCGGGACGGCATGGAGCTGATCGCCGTGGTCATGGGGGCGGAGACCAGCCAGTCCCGGAACGCCGCCTGCAAGTCCCTGCTGGACTACGGCTTCGCCAATTTCGCGGTGGTCAGCCCGGACTTAAGCGACTGTGAGAACCAGATTCCCGTGCGGCTGGGAAAGGACGCCGGGGTCAGCGCGGTGCCGGAGGGGGACATGGCGCTGCTCATCGACAAGGCGCAGAAAAGCGGCGTTACCAGCGAGGTAACGCTGGAACCCACCGTCACGGCCCCCGTCAGCCGGGGTCAGCGGTTAGGGACGCTCACGGTGAAATCCGGCGACATAGTGCTGAAAGAGGTGCCGCTGGTGGCGGCGCAGGAGGTGGAGCGCCTGTCCTACGGGGAAATTTACCGGATGGTGCTGATGCGGGCGGCTATGGCAAAGGAAAGTGCTGACTGAATCGCAAGAAATTTCCGAAAAAATGTAAAAAACCTATTTACTTTTTCACTCCTTTCGTGTATATTTGACTGCGAACAGAGTAGGAGACCTCGCGTTAAGTGCCATCGGGACGGGGAGTTTGCCCGAAGGACGAAGGAATGTTCCACGATGGGGTCACCGCACCCGCTGTTGCATATGGGATAACCTCCTTTATGTAGCAACGATACTCGGTCGGGCGAATGGTCGCGGCTTTAGCGTTGCCCTTCCCCACGGGTTATATGTGTCTGCAATCTATCTCCCCTTTCGGCGAAAAGCCGCAAGGGGAGTTTTTTACACACACGATTCCGTAGGGTCAATGCGGATGCGAAGATCGTCGCTGCATGAAAAGGAGGATTTATTATGTCCAAAGCACAAAAGAGCAATACCCTGTATTCCCATCCGTTTTCCAAAGCCTACTGGCGTGACGCCGCCGCTGAGCTGAAGGACACCCACATGCTGGTGTTCGCGGCGCTCATGATCGCCCTGCGTCTGGTTATGAAGCAGGTCGCCATTCCCATCACGCCCTTCCTGAAGATCAATACCGCATTTTTTGTCAATGCCCTGGGCGCCATGGTCTTTGGCCCCGTGATGGCCATGCTGGCCGCCTGCATCACGGACGTGCTGGGCTACATCATTCGGCCGGAGGGCATGTACTTCCTGCCCTTTATCCTGACGGAGGTCGGCGGCTCCCTGGTCTTCGCCCTGTTTCTGTACCGGGCAAAGGTTACCACCACCCGGGTCATGCTCAGCCGGTTTGCCGTCAGTCTGATCATCAATGTGCTGCTCCAGACCCCCATTATGATGTGGTACTATGCCCTTTACATGGACGGCAAGCAGTACACCCTCGCCATGGTCGTTCCCGGCATGATCAAGAACATTTTCATGTTCCCCATTGAGTCCGTGCTGCTGACGCTGTTTTTGGGCGTGATGCTGCCCATCACCAACCGTCTCGGCCTGACCTACAGCGTGGGTCACGCCAAGGAAGCCCTGAAATTCAATAGAAAGCAAATCGCCACCCTGGCGGTGCTGTTCGTTCTGGGCTGCGGCTGCGTGGCGGGATATCTGGGCTATTACTATGAGAATAACTCCCTGACGAAGAACTACTCCGCTGAAGAAGTGGTGGAGAAGAATCAGGAGATGTATGACATCATCTCCGGGCGGACGCGGGAAAACAAGCCCTGCGTGGCCATCATCGAGTACGCGAAAAAGCCCTTCCTGAGCAAGGAAGTGACCTACACCGTGGCCTATTACGCCATCACCCCCGCCGACGGTTCCGCCGCGGAGGACTTTGACCAGACCCAGCTTTGGAGCCTGAAAAAGACCCCGGCCGCCAAAAACGAGAACCTGACCCGTCTGGGCACAGCCGAGATCGTCTGCAACGATAAAACCGGCGAGGTGCTGCAATACACCTACAATCCGGGTGCATGACCCCCCAATATACCCCCAAAGGACACGCATTTGCGTGTCCTTTCTGCGTCCGGGGCAGGAAAATCCGGTTGGGCTTGCAGGAAAGGTGTCAAACTGCATATTCCCGGTTAAGATTTTTTGGAAATCTGCATAAAATTTGCAAAAAGGTTTGCATTTTGCGAAATGCCGTGTTATACTGTGTGAGCAACGCAAAATAGGATTCAAAAATGCAACATTAAAATTGAAAATGGCACATGCAAAGAAACTGAAAGGGGTAATGGAAGTATGTCTCACAAGTATGTCTATCTGTTCACCGAAGGAAACGGTGGAATGCGGGAACTCCTGGGCGGAAAAGGCGCTAATTTGGCCGAAATGACCAACATTGGACTGCCGGTCCCCCAGGGGTTTACTATTTCTACCGAAGCCTGTACCAAATATTATGAGGACGGCCGTCAGATCAACGACGAGATCAAGGCCGAAATCATGTCCTACGTGGACAAGCTGGAGGAGATCACCGGCAAGAAGTTCGGCGATCACGAGAACCCGCTGCTGGTTTCCGTCCGTTCTGGCGCCCGCGCCTCTATGCCCGGCATGATGGATACCATCCTGAACCTGGGTCTGAATGAGGACGTGGTAAACGTCATGGCCGCCAAGTCCGGCAATCCCCGCTGGGCATGGGACTGCTACCGCCGGTTCATCCAGATGTACTCCGACGTGGTCATGGAAGTGGGCAAGAAGTATTTTGAAGCCCTCATCGACCAGATGAAGGAGCGCAAGGGCGTGACCCAGGACGTGGAGCTGGACGCGAACGACCTGAAGGAGCTGGCTTCCCAGTTCAAGGCCGAGTATAAGAGCAAGCTGGGCGTGGACTTCCCCACCGACCCCAAGGAGCAGCTGATGGGCGCCATCAAGGCCGTGTTCCGCTCCTGGGACAACCCCCGCGCCAACATTTACCGTCGTGAAAACGACATCCCCTATTCCTGGGGCACTGCCGTCAACGTCCAGTCCATGGCCTTCGGCAACATGGGCGACGACTGCGGCACCGGCGTTGCCTTCACCCGCAACCCGGCTACCGGCGAGAAGAAGCTGTTCGGCGAATTCCTGACCAACGCCCAGGGCGAAGACGTGGTGGCGGGTGTCCGTACCCCCATGCCCATCTCCGAAATGGCGGAGAAGTTCCCCGAAGCGTTTGCCCAGTTCACCAAGGTCTGCCAGATTCTGGAAAGCCACTACCACGACATGCAGGACATGGAGTTCACCGTGGAGGCCGGCAAGCTGTATATGCTCCAGACCCGTAACGGCAAGCGTACCGCTCCCGCCGCTCTGAAGATCGCCTGCGATCTGGTGGACGAGGGCATGATCGACGAGAAGCAGGCCGTTGCCATGATCGAGCCGAGAACCCTGGACACCCTGCTCCATCCCCAGTTCGACGCCAAGGCACTGAAGGCCGCGCAGCCCGTCGGCCGCGCGCTGGCCGCGTCTCCCGGAGCTGCCTGCGGCCGCATTGTCTTCACCGCTGAGGACGCCAAGGCCTGGGCTGACAGAGGCGAGAAGGTGGTTCTGGTTCGCTTGGAGACCTCTCCCGAGGACATCGAGGGCATGATGTCCGCCAAGGGCATCCTCACCGTCCGCGGCGGCATGACCTCTCACGCTGCCGTCGTTGCCCGCGGCATGGGTCGCTGCTGCGTCTCCGGCTGCACCGAGATCAAGATGGACGAGGAAAACAAGAAGTTCGTTCTGGCGGGCAAGACCTACCACGAAGGCGACTGGCTGAGCCTGGACGGCTCCACCGGCTGCATCTATGACGGTATCATCGAGACCCGTGACGCGGAGATCGCCGGTGAGTTCAGCCGCATCATGGGCTGGGCTGACAAGTACCGCCGCCTGCAGGTTCGCACCAACGCCGACACCCCCCGTGACGCCATCCGGGCAAGAGAGCTGGGCGCCGAGGGCATTGGCCTGTGCCGTACCGAGCATATGTTCTTCGAGGAAGGCCGTATCGCCTCCTTCCGGGAAATGATCTGCTCCGACACCGTTGAGGAGCGGGAGGCCGCTCTGGCCAAGATCCTGCCCATGCAGCAGGCCGACTTCGAGGCGCTGTACGAGGCCATGGAGTCCTACCCCGTAACCATCCGGTTCCTGGATCCCCCCCTCCACGAGTTCGTTCCCAACACCGAGGAAGAGATCGCCGAGCTGGCTAAGACCCAGGGCAAGACCGTTCAGCAGATCAAGGACATCATCGCCTCCCTGCACGAGTTCAACCCCATGATGGGTCACCGCGGCTGCCGTCTGGCGGTCACCTACCCCGAAATCGCCGCCATGCAGACCAAGGCCGTCATCCGCGCGGCTCTGGCGGTGAAGGGTCGTCACCCCGACTGGAAGCTGGTGCCTGAGATCATGATCCCCCTGACCGGCGACGCCAAGGAGCTGAAGTTCGTCAAGGACGTGGTGGTCAAGGCGGCGGACGCGGAGATCGCTGCGGCCGGTGAGCGGCTGCACTACGAGGTCGGCACCATGATCGAGATCCCCCGCGCCTGCCTGACTGCTGACGAGATCGCCAAGGAAGCCGAGTTCTTCTGCTTCGGCACCAACGACCTGACCCAGCTGACCTACGGCTTCAGCCGTGACGACGCGGGCAAGTTCCTGGCTGCCTACTATGATGCCAAGATCTTCGAGAACGACCCCTTCGCAAAGCTGGATCAGACCGGCGTCGGCGCGCTGATGCAGATGGCGGTGGAAAAGGGCAAGAAGGTTCGTCCGGAGCTGCACTGCGGCATCTGCGGCGAGCACGGCGGCGACCCCATGAGCGTGGAGTTCTGCCACCGGATCGGCCTGGACTACGTTTCCTGCAGCCCCTTCCGTGTGCCCATCGCCCGTCTCGCCGCCGCTCAGGCTGCGATCCGCGAGGGTTGATAATCCGGGCTTGCCTCTCTGACAGCAAATCAATTTCAAGGCCGCATTCCCTGCAAGGGGAATGCGGCCATTTCTTTGGGTAAAAATGCCGGAATCACACGGATTTTCCGGCCTGATAGGCTTTTTCCAGCGCGGGATGTCCGGCAATGTCGCCGACGTCGTTGACGCCGCCCGCAAAGATCGTGTCCACCAGCTCACAGCGGGGGAAACAGTCCACCCAGCCCTGTACAGCCGTCCGGGTGCCCTCTACGGTTCCTGGCTCGTCCTCCGCCGCTGTTGCCAGCAGGTAGGCTTTGGTGAAGGCGTAGTCGGTGTCGTACAGCGGGTTGGCGCGATCCAGCATGGTCTTGAGCTGGCCGCTGACGCTGTAATAATACACCGGCGTGGCGAACACCAGCACGTCGGCGTCGTGCATTTTCGCAGCGACCTCCACGGCATCGTCCTTGATGACGCAGTGCCCCAGCTTCAGGCAGGCAAGGCAGCCCCGGCAGAAGCCGTAATTCTTTTCCCGGAGATGCACGGTCTCCACCTGGTTTCCGGCTTCCTGCGCACCTTTGGCAAAGGCTGCGGCCAGCGTCTCCGAGTTGCCGCCCTTGCGAGGGCTGGAGGACAGAATCAGTACCTTTTTGCTCATTACAAAACACTCCTTTTTCGACTTGCGAAATTTTCCGTTGTTCAAATCCCCGTTCGGTGCTACAATAATCGGACAACAGTCGAAGGTGGGAAAACCATGACGTTTTATGAAAAAATGCGGTTCGTCTGTCTGCGCATTCCCAGCGGGAAGGTTGCTACCTACGGGCAGATCGCCATGCTCTGCGGCAAGCCCCGAAATTCCAGACAGGTGGGCTACGGACTGCGGGAAAATCTGGCCGGGGAGGATATCCCCGCCTTTCGGGTGGTCAACGGCCGGGGCGAGCTGAGCGGGGCGCAGCATTTTCTCATTTCCGATTTGCAGCGCACGCTTCTGGCGGAGGACGGCGTTCCCACATACTGGAACAGCCGCTGCTGGTGTGTGGATTTGAAAAAATACGGCTGGGAAACGTCCCAGGCCGACGCGGCGGCCTTTGAAAAAGCTTTCTCGCCCCCGGAAGATCATTTGGATTTAGGCTTGTAGTCCTTCATTTCCGGGATTGCCCCACCGGACACCGCCCACAGGTACAGACTGGCTACGCTGCAATAGGGACTGAAACGACGGCGGTATTTTTCAAACAGCGGGCGGTCGATTTCCCGGTGGTGATAGACCATCCTCAGTCCTCGCTGGATGGCAAGGTCGTCGTAGCTGAAAATATCGGGGCGCTGCATACAAAACAGCAGGATCATCTCCGCCGTCCACACGCCGATGCCTTTCAGCGCCCGCAGGGCTTCAATGGCGTCCGCGTCGGACATGTGCTCTACGGCGTCCAGATCGAAAGCGCCGGTGTGGACTTTTTCGGCAAAATCCGTGATGTACTCCGCCTTGCGGAAGGTCATGCCCAGGGCTTGCAGCTTCGGGACGCCCGCCGCAAGAATGGTCTCGGCGTTCACTTCCCCCAGGGCGTCCCGCATCCGCTGCCAGATGGTCGCCTGGGCTTTCGTGGAGATCTGCTGGCCGATGATATGGTGGATGACGGAAGAAAAAAGGGCGGTATCCACGGCGCGGTCGATGTGGCCGATCCGGTCGATGACCGCGCAGAGCCGCGTGTCCTTCCGGCGCAGATAGGAAACTTCCGTTTCCCCATATGCAAAGTACATATTTCTCACTTCCTTAAATATCATGATACCGCAGATTGTGGGGAAAAGCTATCAAAAATTTTTTGGCGGCTGCAACATTTCCCTTTTCCCGGCTGTATACAGGATAGAACGGCGGAAATGCCGGGAAATAGAAAGGAATGTTTTGATTATGGAAAAGGTTATTGCTGTTATTTTGAGCTTTGTGATGGCGCTGGCCATCGTGGGATGCAGCGGAAACGCAAATGCTCCCGCACCCACTACCCACAAGGGTGATACCTCCTACACTGCGGACGGCACGGTCATTCCCGGAAGCGACCCCAAGACCTGGGGGCCTGCGGAAGACGGCGAAAACATCCAGATTCCCAACCCCTGGCAGGAATGCACCAGCCTGGAAGAAGCGGGCAAGCTTGCCGGTTTCTCCTTCACCGCCCCCGAGACGGTGGACGGTTACACGGAGCGGTACATCGCGGCCATTGAAAACGAAATCGCCCAGGTGATCTTCAGCAACGGCGACGATTCCGAACTGTATTTCCGCAAGGGCGTGGGCGGCGACGACATCAGCGGCGACTACAACACCTACGACGTTACCGAAGAGCAGACCATCGACGGACACACCGTCCTCTGCAAGGGCAACGACGGCCTGATCTACACCGCAACCTGGACGGACGGCGAGTATTCCTATGCGGTGATGTGCGACGCCGGCATGAGCGTGGAGCAGCTGACTGCCTGGGTACAGAGCCTGGCCTGACCCTGTTATAATACTATTTCTTAGGGCGTATCTGAAAACTCAAACATCATATATAAATTGCACAAAATCCAAAAATGCAGTAGAATAAAAGAAA
>CAKTKC010000033.1 GCA_934569225.1 uncultured Oscillospiraceae bacterium
CCCTGTCTATCCGCGCTCTGCTGGAACAGCCTGAAGAGGACGCCGAGTAATTTGTGATGCAACACCGGGGCTGCGCATGTAGCCCCGGTGTTTTGTTAAACAGGACAATACGCCGTGTCTGTGGATTTCCGCAGCGGGCGGTAAACCGATAATACTATTTCTTCATAAAATGATTTCATCATTTTATGAAAGCCGTTTCACGGCAGACCGCCTGGGTGGCGGTAAGAAATGTATTGATACTATTTCCTGATTAAAATCTTTGATTTTAATCAGGAAGGCATCGCCTAATGGCGCTGCCAGTTTTGTGATTTATAAGGAAAGAAATCACAAAACAAGTCTCATATGAACTCCAATTAAAATCTTTTTTAAAGATTTTAATTGGAGTTCAGTATGACTTCGTTTTTTAGCGGCAGTAGCCGCTGGCCGCAATCCTGCGGCCGAATAAAACGCTTTTAAGCGTTTTATTAAAAACTCGTATAAGGAGGATAATTATGGTAAAGCATATCGTACTGTACACCCTGAAGGAGGGCGTTGACAAGACCGAGGCCGTGAAGCTGATCGCCTCCGTTCTGGAGCCGCTGGTGGGGAAGATTCCGGGCCTGCTGCATCTGGAGATCCGTCAGGCATTCAACGGCATGGATTACGCCCTGTATTCCGAGTTTGAAAGCCGGGAAGCGCTGGAAAACTACGCAGTGCATCCCCTGCACCAGGAGGCCAAGACACACTTCTTCCACCTGCTGGACAGCCGGGTGGCAGCAGATTACGAGGTATAACTTATCCACAAGTGACAGTCCGGCGGACGGGCGCAGGCCGCGGTCCCGGACGGAAGGAGAAAAAGATGAAAGCAATCGTAACCGTAGTCGGAAAAGACCGGGTGGGCATCATCGCGGGTGTCTGCACCGCCCTGGCGGATTTCAATGTCAACGTTCTGGACATCAGCCAGACCGTTATGCAGGGCTATTTCACCATGATGATGGCGACAGAGGTCTCCGCGTGCAACGTGCCGCTGGGAGAGCTTGTCACCCGGATGGACGAGATCGGCAAGGAAATGGGACTGTCCATCCGCGTGCAGCGTGAGGACATCTTTGAAGCCATGCACCGGATTTGAGGGACAGACCATGCTGAATCAGAAGGACATCCTGCAAACCCAGGATATGATCGACAAGCGGCATCTGGACATCCGAACCATCACCATGGGCATCAGCCTGCTGGACTGCTGTGACCCGGACTTGAAGACCTGCTGCGATAAGATTTATCGGAAGATCACCCGCTGTGCCAAGGATCTGGTGAAGGTCGGCGAGGACATCGAGAAGGAATTCGGCATTCCCATCGTCAACAAGCGGATTTCCGTTACGCCCATCTCCATCGTGGCCGGCTCCTGTGAGACGGATTCCTATGTGGAGATCGCGAAAACCCTGGACGCGGCGGCAATCACCTGCGGCGTCAACTTCATCGGCGGCTTTTCCGCTCTGGTGCAGAAGGGCTGCACCACGGGGGACTGGAAGCTGATCCGCTCCATCCCCGAGGCCATGGCGGCCACCGAGCGGGTGTGTGCCAGTGTGAACGTCGGCTCTACCAAGGCGGGCATCAACATGGATGCCGTTGCGGAAATGGGTCGAATCATCAAGAAAACCGCCGAGCTGACTGCGGACAACGATGGCCTGGGCTGCGCCAAGGTAGTGGTGTTCGCCAATGCCGTGGAGGATAACCCCTTCATGGCCGGTGCTTTCCACGGTGTGGGCGAGCCGGAGTGCGTGCTGAATGTGGGCGTTTCCGGCCCCGGCGTGGTGTACCACGCCTTGCAGAACGTGAAGGGGCAGCCCTTTGACGTTGTGGCCGAAACCATCAAAAAGACCGCCTTCCAGATCACCCGTATGGGTCAGCTGGTGGGCAAGGAGGCGTCACGCCGCCTGGGCGTACCCTTCGGAATCGTGGATCTGAGCCTTGCGCCCACTCCCGCCGTGGGGGACAGCGTTGCCCGAATCCTGGAGGAAATGGGGCTGGAGGTCTGCGGCACCCACGGCACCACGGCTGCCCTTGCCATGCTGAACGACGCGGTGAAAAAGGGCGGCGTCATGGCGTCCAACCATGTGGGCGGCCTGTCCGGTGCGTTCATCCCCGTGTCCGAGGACGAGGGCATGATCGCCGCCGCCGAGGGCGGCACGCTGTGCCTTGACAAGCTGGAGGCGATGACCTGTGTCTGCTCCGTGGGACTGGACATGATCGCGGTTCCCGGCGACACCTCTGCGGCGACCATTTCCGCCATCATTGCGGACGAAGCAGCCATCGGCATGGTGAACACCAAGACCACCGCCGTGCGTATCATCCCCGCCCCCGGCAAGACGGTGGGCGACCGGGTGGAAATGGGCGGCTTGTTGGGCAGCGCCCCGGTGATGCCGGTGCACGACAAGGCCAGCGAGGACTTTATTGCCCGCGGCGGCAGAATTCCTGCGCCGCTGCAAAGCCTGAAAAACTGACCCAAAATCGAAAGGAGGGCGGCGTATGCAGACAGAGGGACAGATAGCGTCCCCAAGCAGGACCGGCAGGGAAGAACAGCTGCAATTTCTGCGGTTCTGGGCATTTTTCAATGTGTTTGTGTGCCATGGCGAGCAATGGCTGTTTTTCAAATATCCGACTTCTCACTGTTCCACTGCGGCGGTCAGCTTTTTCTTCATGCTCAGCGGTCTGGTGACAGCGCTTGCTTCCTTTAGCAAGGATATCCGGCTCAGCTGGCGGGAGGAAGGGAAGTACCTGTGGCGCAAGGTGAAGAAAATCTATCCCCTGTACTTATTTACGACGCTGTACCTTTTCCTCTATACCAACACGGAGAGCCTGACCGCACTTTTTGTTGTTCACAGGTTTCCGGGGCAGCTTGTGCGGAACCTTCTGCTGGTGCAGTCATGGTCTGCGGAGGGCGCGTTCAGCTACAACGGCGTGGGCTGGTTTCTGTCCACATTGATGTTCCTGTCTGTGTTCAGTCTTCCTGTCATGTTCCTGCTGAACAAAATCAACCGGCGTCCAAAGGGCTGGCTGCTGCTGTCGTGCGCGCTGGCGGGAACGTTATTCCTGACTGCCGTTTACTGCTACTTAACGAAGAATCTCGACATGGATTACTGGCAGTACATTTTCCCGCCTGCCAGAATGGGCGAATACCTCAGCGGAATGCTGCTTGGAATGCTGGTCAGCACCCTGAAGCCGCACCTGAAGCAGGGGAATACGGCGCGGATACTGTTCACGGTATTGGAAATTGGCGCGCTTGGCTATTGGTTTTTCATGCTTTCCCGCGCCGGAAGTCCATGGAGAAGCAGAATTTTCACTTGGCTTCTGCCCAATCTGGTGCTGATCGGCGTGTTTACCTGCGGCATGGGATGGGTATCCAGTCTGTTCCGCTGGAAACCGCTGGTGCGGTTGGGGGATGTCTCTTTTGAGTGCTTCCTGATTCACAATGTGTTTCTTGTGCAGTACGCGGTCGTTCACGGAAACGAGACGCTTTCCCGGTCGGAAAGCGCGGCTGTGTTTCTGTTCTGCCTTGGCATGTCGATTCTGCTGGCATTCCTGATTCACAAATTTCCGGAAAAACGGAAGAAAGTGGCGCAGTAAAGCGGACTTTATACGAAAAAACACCGAACGTTTTGACGTTCGGTGTTTTTGGCTATTTCGGGGAAAGGTCAACGCTTCTCCTGAGCATACTCATGGGCGGCACGGGCTTTGGCAGCTGGATGGTGAATTTCATCTGGGGAGTTCTCGGTTCTTCCAGCGGATTGCCGTCGGAATCGGCCATGATGGGAGCGGTGATGGGGAAGGGGCGCACATCGGGGCCGACAACTTCCAGCGCGTCTCCCGCGCGGAATTTGTTGTTCAGGCGGCACACCGCCAGCCCGTTTGCGTCGCAGGATTCTACCTTCGCCACGATCTGCCATTCCCGGATGTACCGGGAGGAAGCTACGTATTGCCCCGGCTCGCCGTAATAGAAGCCGGTGGAGTAGATGCGGTGGGAGATGTGATCCACCTCGTCCCGCCAGACGGGGTCCAGCTCTCTGCCAGCGGCGGCATCGTCGATGCAGTGGCGGTAGGCTCCCGTGACGATGGCGGCATAGTAGGCGGATTTTGCCCGGCCCTCAATTTTGATGCAGTCCACACCCGCGTCCATCAGGTCGCTTAAGTGGTCGATCATGCACATGTCCCGGGAATTTAAGATGTAAGTACCCTTTTCGTCCTCGAAAACCGGGAAATACTCCCCGGGTCGCTTTTCCTCCATCAGGGCGTACTGATACCGGCAGGGCTGGGCGCAGGCGCCCCGGTTGCTGTCGCGTCCCGTCATGTAGTTGCTCAGCAGGCACCGGCCGGAGTAGCTGACGCACATGGCGCCGTGGCCAAAGGTCTCGATTTCCAGCGCGGGATCGACCTTCTGACGGATGACGCGGATTTCTTCCAGACTGCACTCCCGCGCCAAAACCACCCGCTTTGCGCCCAGGTCAAACCACGCCTGGGCGCAGACGTAATTGGCGATGGACTGCTGGGTGGAAATATGTTTTTCGCAGTGCGGGGCATATTTCCCGGCGAGGGTGAACGCGCCCAGGTCGGCTACGATCAGGGCGTCCACCCCGGCGTCGTCCAGCCGCTCCAGATATTCCGGCAGCCGGGCGATTTCGTCATTTCTCGGCATGGTGTTCACGGTGACGTGACACCTGACGCCGTGGTCATGGGCGTACCGCACCGCCTTGGGCAGCTCCTCGGGGGAGAAATTCCCCGCGAAGGAGCGCATTCCGAAGCTTGTTCCGGCGAAATATACCGCGTCTGCGCCGTAGGCCACGGCCATTTCCAGCCGCTCCATGTCCCCGGCGGGGCTGAGCAATTCCAGCTTTCTCATTCGCCCTCCGACTGCGTGGAAGCGGCAGCGGCGGCAGCAGCAAACTGCGCGCGGTACTGCTCATGCTCCTCCTGTGTGGTGGAGAACTGATGGGCACCGGTTGCGGGATTCAGCACGTAGTAATAATAGTTGTGGGATTCGGGATTCAGCGCGGCCTGCAGGCTGGCAAGACCCGGGTTTGCAATGGGCGTGGGCGTCAGACCCACGTGAAGGTAGGTGTTGTAGGGGCTGTCCAGACTGGTGTCGATGTGGTCGGACACGCCGTCCTGGGCATAGATGATGGCGGCGTCGATGTTCAGCAGGGCGGGGTAGTCCCAGTGGAACAGACGGTTGTAGATAACACCGGCGATCCGGGGGCTTTCCGACGCGGAGGCGGTTTCCTTCTCGATGAGGGACGCGACGATGGTCACTTCCCGGACGGTGAAGCTTCCGTCGGTGACGGTGGCGTTCAGAGTGTCGATCTGGGCGCGCATTTCCTCGGTGAACCGGTAGCTAAAGTTGTCCAGCATCTTTTCCAGAACCTCACGGGGAGAGGAATTCTTATAGAAATCGTAGGTGTCCGGGAAAAGGAAGCCCTCCAGACAGTATTTGTCGCCCCGGGTCACATTTTCCAGGAACCAGTAGTCCTTCAGCGCCCCGTCGGCAGCGTAGGCGTTGAGATCCTGCACGGTGCAGATGCGGTTTTCTTCCAGCAGGGCGAAAATCTGACGGCAGGTGTAGCCCTCGGGGATCAGCAGATCCTCCACGACCTCACGGGTGGAGCTGGCGGACATCATGTTAACCAATGCGTGGTAGTCATACCGGGTGTTCAGGTCGTAAATGCCGGGGTCGATCTTCTTCTCCGCGTGGGAAATGTCGGCGTAGAAACCAAACAGACTCTTGTAGCGGATCAGACCGGCGTTGTAGAGCTTGTCGGTGATATCGTCCATGGTGTCGGACTCGTAAACGGTGATGGTGACAGGCTTGTTTTCCCGCCCGAAGGCCAGCACGTCGGCGGCGCAGACCCAGATCATCCGCCCCAGGGTGACGCCGATGATCACGATCAGCGCCAGCCACACCACGGTGACCAGAATGTGGGGGATGCCCAGCAGACCCTCTCCGCGGGTTTTCCTGGGGCGTCCCTTTTTGACGGGGCGCTGACGGCCGGACGCTTTGCTTTCCGGGGCGGGAGCGTCCGCCGCGGCGTCAAAATCGCCGTCGCTGTCCCGGTATTCCTGTTCAGCGATCTCGTCCTTCGGCGGCTCCGGTTCCGCCGGTTCCTCCGGCAGCTCCTGCAAATCCGGGTCGTCCAGAATGCTGGGGTCAAAGGGCGGTTCTTCCTCGCCGTGCTCCAGCATACCGTGGGAATCCATGGCGCTTTCGTCGGGGATGATCTCGCTGCCCACCTCCGGCTCGGTGAGACGGCTATCGTAGGATTCCTCCATGCCGTCGTCCACGTCCGGGATACGATCCATGAAGGAACGGCCTTTTTCGGAGGTGTCATCGGGCGCGGGAATTTCCTCCGGGGCGGGGGCATCCGCAATGGGGGGGACGTCCTCAGAAATGGGGATGTCATCTTGGGCGGAATCGTCCTCAAATGCGGAAACGTCTTCCGCCACGGGAGTTTCCTCCGCAACGGGTTCTTCCACCTCTGCGGGGATTTCCTCGGGCTGGGAAGCGGTTTCTTCCCCAATTACGTCTTCGGAGACGGGGGCATCCCCGGCTTCCTCCGATTCCTCGTCGGCGGGAAAGAAGGTCAGCTCTTCGGGAATGATTTCCTCTTCGTCCCGTTCGGGAAACTGTTTGTTGTCCATATCGTGTTCCTCCAGGTCAGCGAATGACGATCTGTTCTGCCACGGCCTGCGCGGCGGCCTGACCCTTCAGGGCGGCGATCAGCGCCAGACCAAAGGGAACGGCGCAGCCTGCGGACGTTCCGGTGATGAGCTTTCCGTCGGTGACGGCGGGGGCGCAGACCATGTCGGCGCTGCCCATCTGGTCTTCACAGCCGGGATAGCAAGTGGCGCGTTTGCCCTCGGTGATGCCGAGCATGGCAAGAATGGTGGGGGCGGCGCAGATGGCGGCGACGAACCGGCCGTTTTCCCAGGCGAACCGCACGGCTTCCAGCGCCTCCGGACAGCCCTTGATGGATGCGACGCCCTTCATCCCGCCGGGGAGAACGATCATGTCCAGCTGGGTCAGATCCATCTGTCCCAGCTCCATATCGGCGGTCACGGGAATGCCGTGGCTTCCGGTGATGACCTTCCCGCCGATGCCCACGGTGGCGACGGTCACGCCTGCCCGGCGCAGTAAATCAATAGGGGTGACGGCTTCCGTTTCCTCAAAGCCGGTTCCAAGCAACATGTAAACCATATTCAGTCCTCCAGACATGCCGCCGCATGGCGGTAAATTTCTTCGTGAATGTCCTCAATACTCCGCATTTTCCCGTTTTCCGTGCAGGAAATGATCGTCCATCCGTAATATTCGGCGGCGGCGCGTCCGGCACGGCGGCAGGAGGCGAGGTAGGCACTGTTCCGCTCGTGGATGTCCGCGCTGGTGTGGGTGTCCTGCTCCCGGTGGCGCAGCAGCTGCTCCGTAAAATCCGTGGGGACGTCCAGATACAGCGTCAGATCGGGGCGGGGAAGCCCCAGCCGGTCGTATTCAAAGTCATACAGCCACTCGAGAAACTCCTGCCGCCTGTCCTCCGGCTCCTTGGAAGCCTGATGGACGGCGTTGGAGGTGGTGTAGCGGTCGCAGACTACCAGACCGCCCTGTTCGTACCACTGCCCCCAGATCTTTTTGTAGGAGGCGTAGCGGTCGATGGCGTAAAAGGAGGAAGCGGCGTAGGCGTTGACGTCCGATGGATTCGTGCCGAACTCGCCCCCGAGATACATCCGAATCAGCGCGGAGCTGGGTTCGGAGTACTGGGGAAAGACAATTTTCTGAAAGGCAATGTTTTCGTTTTCCAGACGCTGGGTCAGCAGACGAAATTGGGTGGACTTGCCGGAGCCGTCCGTGCCTTCAATGACGATTAGTTTGCCCATTAGAATTCTCCTTATATTACGGACATATTATCATAGCCTACAATATAGCATATTTTTCCCCGTTTGTCCACCTTTGCGTGAGATTGAAACCGAGTTTTCTCGAATCGACTATCGGAAAACAAAAAAAGTTGCAAACACTTGGGAAAAGTGATACAATAAAGAAAATTTCGATGGAAAAGGGAAAGAGAAACATGGAAGTCACATTTGAAAGTCTCGGCCTCAGCGAGGCCATGCTGAAAGCGCTGGAGGAAAAGGGCTACGGCTACCCCACCACAATTCAGGCGGAGGCCATTCCGTATTTTCTGCAATGGCGGGACGTTATTGCCAAAGCGCCCACCGGCACCGGAAAGACCTTTGCCTTCGGCATCCCCATGATCGAGCATATCGACCCGTCCAATGAGGGCGTTCAGGGCCTGATCCTTGCCCCCACCCGGGAGCTTGCCATCCAGATCGGCGACGAGCTGCGGGGGCTGCTGACCTATTTCCAGGGCATTCGGGTGGCGGTGCTGTACGGCGGCGCGGGCATCGGCGGCCAGATCAAGCAGCTGGAGCGCAAGCCCCAGATCGTGGTGGCGACGCCGGGACGGCTGATGGATCACTACAACCGCAAGACCATCCGCCTGGACAAAATCCAGACCGTGGTGCTGGACGAGGCCGACCGGATGCTGGACATGGGCTTTTTCAAGGACGTGACCCGGATCATCGATAAGGTGAAAAACCGGAAGAATCTGGGGCTGTTTTCCGCCACCATTTCTCAGGAGGTCATGACGGTGTCCTGGATGTACCAGCGGGATGAGGTGGAGATCACCGTAGAACCCAAACAGGAAGACCGTCCGGACATTGATCAGTTCAGCATTACCTGCACGCCGCTGGAGAAGGCGGAAACGTCTCTGCGCCTGATCCGCAGTCAGGGCTATGAGCGGGTGATGATCTTCTGCAATACCAAGCACATGTGCCAGCGCCTCTGCGACGAATTCCAGCGGGCGGGTCTGGACTGCGACTGCATCCACGGCGATATCCGCCAGAGCCAGCGGGAAAAGACCATGCAGCGCTATCGGGACGGAAAGCTGGCCGTGCTGATCGCGACGGACGTGGCCTCCCGGGGCATCGACGTGGATGATGTGGACTGTGTCATCAACTATGACGTGCCGGAGGAGAACGAATACTATGTCCACCGCATCGGCCGCACCGGCCGGGCGAAGAAAAAGGGCGTGGCATGGAGCATTGTCAGCAATTTCCCGGAGAAGGCCAGACTGGATGACATCTGCAAATACTGCAATTTCACCATTCAGCCCATGGTGATGGACAAGGACGGAAATTTGACGCCCGAGGAAGTCAAAGCCCCCGTGACGCCCAAAAGGAGATTCCGTTGAATCCCCGGGAAAGGGGCTTTCTGCTGCTGACGAGCTGCTTGGGAAACCCGGACCGCCGGGTGCTTTCCACCGCTCAGCTCCGTGCGCTGGCACTGCGGATGCGGGGCAGGGAATGCGCCCAGCCGGAGCGGGAAATGACGCGGCAGGATTTCATTGAGCTTGGCTACGACCGGGAGACGGCGGAGCGGTATTGCGCCCTGCTTTCGGATACGGAGCAACTGGACTACTATCTGAGCCGCGGAAGGAAAATGGACTGCACTCCCATCACCCGTGTCAGCGAGGATTACCCCGGAATCCTGCGGCAGCGCCTTGGGATGGACGCCCCTGGATGCCTGTGGGCGAAGGGGGATCTGTCCGTTCTGAACACCCCTGCGGTGGCGCTGGTTGGAAGCCGGGAATTGCGGGCGGAGAACCGGGAATTTGCCGCGGCGGTGGGATACCGGGCGGCGGAGGAAGGGTTGACGCTGGTTTCCGGCAATGCCCGGGGCGCTGACCGCACGGCGCAGGAGGCGTGCCTTGCCGCCGGTGGCCGGGTCATCAGCATTGTCGCCGACGAGCTGAGCAAGCAGGCCAGACGGCGGAATCTGCTGTATTTGAGCGAGGACGACTTTGACGGCGCGTTTTCCACCCAGCGGGCACTGAGCCGCAACCGCTGCATCCACGCCCTGGGGCGGATGGTATTTGTCGCCCAGTCCGACTTTGGACACGGCGGCACCTGGGACGGCACGGTAAAAAATCTGCGCTTCGGGTGGAGCCCTGTGGCCTGCTTCCGGGACGGCAGTCAGGCCGCCCGCCAGCTGGAACAGATGGGGGCATATCTGATCGGAACGGACGATTTGCAGGATTTCGGCGGTCTGATGGAAGAAGAAAAGACGCTTTTTTAGCCCATGGCGGTTTAGACGACAGCCGGGAAAAACAGGGCATTGACAAACGCGGGTTCCTGTAATAGAATACGGTAAGATAGTTCCGCAGATAATACTGAGAGGAGGACTTACACATGTACGAGAAACTGGTTAACTATGCGGCCAAGCAGCTGGAGCTGGATCCCGCCGAGATCACCCCGGATGCTACCTTTGAGAGCCTGGGCATCGATTCTCTGGATATCGTTGAAATGATCATGGATCTGGAGTCCGAGCTGGGCGTGGAGCTGGATCTGGAGGATCAGCAGATTACCACCTTCAAAGAGCTGGCCGACTTCATCGAGTCGAAGCTCAACTGATTGCAATTTCACAATTTTCAAAATTTCCTTGTATTGAGCTGTCCGGCTTATAACAAGGTCGCACTAGTCGGGGAGATAGCGGTGCCCTGTACCTGCAATCCGCTACAGCAGGGATGAATTCCCACACCCGGGCAAGTTTGAATATTGTCTGACCTGCGCAAGTAGTGTTGATAGATTGGTCTTGCGCAACGAGATCCCGTGAACCATGTCAGGTGGGGAACCAAGCAGCATTAAGCGGATCTTCTCGTGTGCCGCGGGGTTGCCGTTCTTGAGCTAACTGCGTCAGGTCCGGGTATTCGCCTTGTTCAAATGTGGGTGTGCGATCTTGTTATGAGCCGGATGGCTTTTTAGAGTTTCCTCAGACTTGCAGAAAGGAGAAGCGCAATGTCGGCTTATCAGGCGTTATACCGGAAATACCGCCCCCAGACCTTTGACGATGTTTCCGGGCAGATGGCGGTGACGCAGACCCTGAAAACCCAGATCATGACCGGGAAAATGAGCCACGCGTACCTGTTCACCGGCTCCCGGGGCACGGGTAAGACCAGCTGCGCCAAAATTCTGGCGAAGGCGGTCAACTGCCTGAATCCCGACCACGGCAACCCCTGCAATGTCTGCGAAGCCTGCAAGGCCATCGATTCCGGCTCCTGCATGGACGTGCTGGAGATCGACGCCGCCTCCAACAACGGCGTGGATAACGTCCGCGATCTGCGGGACGACGCCATTTATACGCCGTCTCAGGTGAAAATGCGGGTGTATATCATCGATGAGGTGCATATGCTCTCCATTTCGGCCTTCAACGCGCTGCTGAAAATCATCGAGGAACCGCCGGAGCATCTGCTGTTCATTCTTGCGACCACGGAGCTTCACAAGGTTCCGGCCACGATTCTGTCCCGGTGCCAGCGCTTTTCCTTCCGGCGCATCAGTCAGGAGGACATCGCAGCGCGGTTGCAATACGTCGCCTATCAGGAGAATATTGATCTTGACGACGGCGCGGCGCGAGTGATCGCCCGTTTGGCGGACGGCGGAATGCGGGACGGCCTGAGTCTGCTTGACCAGTGCGCCTCCGCGACCACGGGAGAGCTGACGGCGGAGCGGGTATACGCCTGCCTTGGCATTGCCGGGGAACGGAAATGCGGGGAAATGATGGGCTATATTGCCGCCCACGATACGAAAAACGCCTTGGAGCTGTTCAACCGGCTCTATACCGAGGGCAAAGACCTGGGCGCCATGCTGGATGAAATGGCCTGCCTGACCCGGGATCTTCTGGTGCTGAAAACCGCCGGAAACGCCGGGATCACCATGCTTTCCGGCGTGGCGTCGGACAAGGAAGCGCTGGAACTGACAAAAGCGCTGACCAGCGCCGAGCTGGTGCGCATGATGGAGCGGCTTCAGGAGACGATGGCCGGTTTCACCCGGAGCGCCAGCCGCCGCATGGACGCGGAGCTGTGCATTGTGGAGCTGTGCCAGCCGGAGCTGAGCCTGGATACCAAAGCACTGAACGCCCGTCTCACCCGTCTGGAAGAGCAGGTGAAAAGCGGCGCCTTCGTTCCGGTGGCTCCCGTGAAAGCGGAGAAGGCCGCGCCGGAGAAGGAACCCTATGACGACGACCGCCCGCCCATGCCGGACGATGCCGACGCACCCCCGGCAGAGGACGCGCCGCCGGTGGCGGAAAGCGAAGCCCCCGTCGGTTTCTGGTCGGACTTGGTGGCGGCGGTTCGCAAGGAGTTAAAGCCCCCTGTTTCCGGTTTCTTCGTGGTGACCCCCAATGCGCCGGTTCAGGGCGCGCTGGTGGGGGACAGGCTGGAGCTTCGGTGCAGCAACGG
>CAKTKC010000034.1 GCA_934569225.1 uncultured Oscillospiraceae bacterium
GCTATTGAAAAAATCCTAAGCTATGGCGTTACAATCGAGCAGGAGACGTTTTTGAACTGATTAGGGAAACATATTTGTGCAGGGGATTGGACGTGCATCTACCGCTAAAATGTGGCTGGTGGGTACAGCTATAGGCTTTGGCGCGTTCGGAGGGGAGAATGTTCTCCCGCTGGAGGTTGCTGTCCACCATGATGATGGTGGCAGCGTCCCGGTCAATGTCGCGGACAATGACGGGCATGGTGGCCAGCCCCGCCAGCTCACAGGCGTGTTTGCGGCGGTGGCCTGCGATCAGTTCATAGCCGCCGTCCTCCCGTGGCCGCGCCAGCGCGGGGACGAGGACGCCGTACTCCTTGACGCTTTCGGCGGTTTCCTGCATGGACGCATCCTCCCGCACCTGAAAGGGATGATCCGGGAATGGATGCAGCTCGGAGAGCGGAATCTGAACGACTACTTCCTGCTGCGGTTTCGGCTTTTTGGATGGCACGGGCTTTTTGCCCGGTTCCTTCTGCACTGTTTTTTCAGGCATTGTGTTCCTCCTGTCGGCATCTGATTTTGGGTACAAAAAAGGACATTTCTTCTTTGCAGAGGAAATGTCCTGATTTTTTGGACGGGCTGACAGCCCGCCCAAACGGTATTTTATTTTTGTCGTTACTATAACACCCCCTACGATATAACTACTTCGCGGCTCGATTTTTCGGTTTGGAAAAGGATGAAAAACCTTGCCAGATAACCGAAAACCCTTGATATACGGGGCTTTTCCGGTTTGTCGTAATTATACCGTAAGGGCACACAAAGGCCACCTTGCAGATTGCGGCAGGAACGGACGTTCGTACCGTCTCCGCCATTCTGGGCCACCGTGAAACAAGCACCACAATGAACATCTACAGCCACAGCCTGCAAACTGCAGAACAGGAAGCCGCCGCCAATATGGAGCGACTACTTGCAAGGCAAGCATAAATTCCACACTTGTTAGGCAAATGTTAGGCAGTACCTAAAACAGCAAAAACCGGTTTTCTCAAAAAGTTCTAAAAATACGCTAAACCCCCGAAACCGTCATGGTTTCGGGGGCAATTTGTGGAGCTAGTGACCTGACTCGAACAGGCGACCTTCTCATTACGAGTGAGATGCACTACCGACTGTGCTACACTAGCATTTCTTTAGTCAACTCATTATATCCGGAATTGGCGGAAATGTCAACTGCTTTTTCAGCCAAACCGCCGATTTCCCCGGCGCAGGCACAGAAGCGGCGCTGACAAATCCTTCCGTTTTGCGGGATAGGTCATTGCTTTCCGGCAAAAAGGGTGTTATAATGACGCCGTTATGAGGTGAGCGTATGAAAAAACTTCTCAAATATCTGAAGGGCTATGAAAAGGAATGCGCCCTCGGGCCGCTGTTCAAGCTGCTGGAGGCCACGTTTGAGCTGCTGGTGCCGCTGGTTGTGGCCAGCATCGTGGATAAGGGCATCGGCAGCGGCGATCGGGGCTACATTGTGAAAATGTGCGCCGTCATGATCGGACTGGGCGTCGTGGGGCTTGCAAGCTCGGTGACGGCACAGTATTTTTCTGCCGTGGCGGCGGTGGGCTTTTCCACACGGCTGCGGCATACGGTGCTGGAGCATATTCTGAACTTAAGCTACAGTCAGGTCGATAAGCTGGGCGCTTCTACCATGATCACCCGGATGACCTCCGACATCAACCAGGTGCAGAACGGTGTGAACCTGACGCTGCGGCTGCTGCTGCGGTCGCCCTTCGTGGTGTTCGGCGCCATGGTCATGGCTTTTACCATCGATTTTCAGGCGGCGCTGGTGTTCGCTGGGGTCATTCCGGTGCTGTGCGTCATCGTCTTTGGCATTATGCTGATCACCATGCCCATGTACCGGCGGGTGCAGGCATCCCTTGACAGCGTGACGTCCGCGTCCCGGCAGAATCTGACGGGCGTCCGGGTGCTGCGGGCTTTCTGCAAGGAGGACGCGGAGGTTACGTCCTTTGAGGAAAAAACGGAGGACATGACCCGCAAGCAGCTGTCCGCAGGACGGATTTCCGCCCTGATGAACCCCGTGACCTACGTGGTCATCAATCTGGCGGTGGTTCTGCTGGTGCATGTGGGCGCGCTGAAGGTGGAAAGCGGCGTGCTGACCCAGGGCCTGGTCATCGCACTTTACAATTATATGTCCCAGATTCTGGTGGAGCTGATCAAGATGGCAAACCTGATCATCACCATCACCAAGGCCGTCGCCTGCGGAAACCGTGTGGCGTCTGTGCTGGATTTGGAGCCGGGTCAGGAAAACGGCACCCGCACGGCTGCGGATCTGAAGGGACAGGTGGAGTTTCAGGATGTGACCGCCCGATATGACGGCGCGGGAAATCCCTCCCTGGAGCATATTTCCTTTACCGCCCAGCCGGGGCAGACCATCGGCATCATCGGCGGCACCGGTTCCGGCAAGACAACCCTGGTAAACCTGATTCCAAGGCTCTATGACGCGGCTGACGGGAAGGTGCTGCTGGACGGCGTGGAGACGACGGCGTATGACCTGACGTCCCTGCGGCAGACCATTGGCGTTGTTCCCCAGAAAGCGGTGCTGTTCAAGGGCACTATCCGGCAGAATCTGCTCTGGGGCAACGCCAGCGCCACGGACGACGAGCTGTGGGAAGCGCTGACCATAGCTCAGGCGAAAGAAGTGGTCGAGGGCAAGGATAACCAGCTGGACGCACCTGTAGAGCAGGGGGGCGTCAACTTCTCCGGCGGTCAGCGTCAGCGCCTGACCATTGCCCGGGCGTTGGTGCGCAAGCCCCGTATTCTGATTCTGGACGACAGCGCGTCTGCACTGGACTACGCCACCGACGCGGGTCTTCGTATGGCCATCCGCAGAATGGAAAATCCGCCCACGACCTTTATTGTCTCCCAGAGAGCGGCGTCCGTGCGGTATGCGGACGAAATTCTGGTGCTGGACGACGGCGTTCTGACGGGCAAGGGTACCCACGACGAGCTTCTGGCATCCTGCCCGGTTTATCAGGAAATCTACTATTCCCAGTTCCCCAAGGAGGCGGTGCAAAATGGCTAATCAGATGGCGATCCTGCGGAAGGTACTGCGCCGCATCCGGCGCTATTGGGTGGGGCTGGTCGCGTCGCTGCTGCTGGCAACGCTGTACGTGGTCATGAGCCTGTATATCCCCATTCTGGTGGGCAATGCCATTGACTGCATTGTGGACGCCGGCCGGGTGGATTTCTCCGCCATGTGGGGCTATCTGCGCAATGTGGCGATTTGCGCCGCCGTGGCGGCGCTGGCGCAGTGGCTCATGAATCAGATCAACAACCACATGACCTACGGCGTCACCCGGGACATCCGGAACGAAGCCTTCCGGCATATTCAGGTGCTGCCCCTTTCCTATCTCGATAAGCAGCCCCAGGGCGACGTGGTCAGCCGGGTGACCGCCGATGTGGACACCTTCGCCGACGGACTGCTCATGGGCTTTACCCAGCTGTTTACCGGCGTGATGACCATTCTGGGAACGCTTGTTTTCATGGTCCGCATTCACTGGGGCATTGCCATGGTGGTGGTCTGCATTACGCCGCTGTCGCTGTTGGTGGCGAATTTCATTGCCACCCGGACATATTCCATGTTCAAGCTTCAGTCCGTTACCCGGGGCGAGCAGACCGGTCTGATCGACGAGACCATCGGCAATATCAAGGTGGTGCAGGCCTTCGGTCATGAGAAAGCCTCCATGGAGCAGTTCGACGAGATCAACGATCGGCTGCAAAAGGCGTCTCTGCGGGCGATTTTCTTCTCGTCTCTGGTCAACCCCAGCACCCGGTTCGTCAACTCCGTGGTGTACGCGGGAGTTGGCTTAAGCGGCGCACTGATCGCCATTTCCGGCGGCATCACCGTGGGCAATCTCACCAGCTTCCTGAACTACGCCAACCAGTATACCAAGCCCTTTAACGAGATTTCCGGCGTGGTGACGGAACTGCAGAACGCGCTGGCCTGCGCGGGGCGGGTATTCGAGCTGATCGAAGCCCCGGCGCGGACGCCGGAGCCGGAGCATCCGGAACGCCCCGAGAAGGTGGAGGGCGCGGTGGAGATCAAAGATCTTCGCTTCTCCTACACGCCGGACAAGCCCCTGATCGGGGACTTCAACCTGTCCGTCAAGCCCGGCCAGCGGGTGGCTATCGTCGGCCCCACGGGCTGCGGAAAGACCACCTTCATCAATCTTCTCATGCGGTTTTACGACCCGGACGGGGGCGAAATCCTTCTCGACGGGGTCAACACCCAGAAAATGAACCGGGGCGAGCTGCGCAGGAGCGTGGGCATGGTGCTTCAGGACACATGGCTGAAAGCCGGGACGATCCGGGAGAACATCGCCATGGGCAAGCCGGAGGCGACTGAGGAAGAGATCATCGCCGCCGCGAAGCAGGCGCACGCCCACAGCTTCATCATGCGTCTGCCTCAGGGGTATGATACCGTTATCGGCGAGTCCGGCGGCAGCCTTTCTCAGGGACAGAAGCAGCTGCTGTGTATTGCCCGGGTGATGCTGTGCCTGCCGCCCATGCTGTTTTTGGACGAGGCAACCTCCTCCATCGACACCCGGACGGAGATCAGGATTCAGAAGGCGTTCGACACGATGATGCGCGGGCGTACCAGCTTCATCGTCGCCCACCGCCTGTCCACCATCCGGGAAGCGGACATGATCCTCGTCATGCGGGACGGCCATATCGTGGAACAGGGCAAGCACGAAGAGCTGCTTGCGAAGAACGGCTTCTATGCCAAATTGTATCAGAGCCAGTTTGCACACTGAAAGTTGAAAAAATGTGCCGGGGCAAATAAGCGAGCACCCTCTTGCCTCTCCCTCTGGGAGAGGCGGCCGAGCGAAGCGGGGACGGAGAGGGTATACTAGGGTGCAAAACCCTCTCAGTCACCTTCGGTGACAGCTCCCCCAGAGGGGGAGCCAAGGGGGTGTACCCGCATTTTAGCACGAGAAATGGAGCGTATCTGTATCGATACGCTCCATTCAATGCTTTACGGCTACCCATCAAATGTCTTGGCACATTTTATATAATTATCAGGCGGCTTTCTGCTTTTTCACAAAGTGAATGATCAGACCCAGAACAAGACCCACAAAGGCGGGGAGAACCCAGCCCAGGCTGATGTCGAAGAAGGGGAGAATCTTCTCCGCAAGGCCGACCGCGCCGTCCAGATGAAGGGCGGTTTTCAGATTCGCGGGCAGCGCCTTGGCAAGATCGAACAGGGCGGCGATGCAGGTGAAGGCCGTGACGCTGACATAGACAGCCCGGTCGTGATGGAACAGATTCCCAAACAGCGCCAGCAGAATCAGCGTAATTGCCAGCGGATACAGGAACAGCAGCAGCGGCAGGGAATAGCTGATGATCTTGGACAGACCGAAATTGGAGATCAGGAAGGAAAGTACGGTAAATATCACCGCCCAGGCGCGGTAGGAAAGTCCCTTGGGGAACATACGGGCAAAGGCGTCGGCGCAGCTGGTGACCAGACCGATCGCGGTTTTCAGGCAGGCGCAGGTGATGGTGACCGCCAGAACCAGACTGCCCGCCCGTCCCAGGTAGTGGCCGGAGATCTGCGCCAGGGCGATGCCGCCGTTTTCGGAGGTCTCAAACAGGCCTCTGGACTGGGTGCCCATGAGAATGGTGGTGACGTAAATCACGATCATGGGGATGCTGGTGAGCAGGCCGGAGGACAGAACGTCCTTCGCCACGTCGGAATCGTCGGTAACGCCCATGGAGCGGATGATGTCGATGACCACGATGCCGAAGGCCAGACCGGCGATGGCGTCCATGGTGCCGTAGCCCTCAATGAAGCCCAGGGACAGCGCCCCGGTCTGATAACCGGCGGCAGGCTCTACGGCAGAAACGGAGGCGGAAGGGTTGACCAGCGCCGTCACCACCAGAATGGCGAGGAAAACCAGAAAAATGGGGGTGATGACCTTGCCGATCCAGACGGTGATCTCGCCGGGATGCAGGGACAGAATCAGCACGATGGCGAAGAAAATTACGGAGAAGATCAGCAGCGCGGCGGACTCGGACGCACCGGCGCTCAGCATAGGCGCGACACCTACGGTGAAAGAGGTGGTCGCGCATCTGGGGATAGCGAAGCCGGGGCCGATGGTCAGGTAGAGCAGGCAGGAAAAGAAATAGCTGTAGCCATTTCCTACCTTTTTGGACAACTGCTGCAAGCCGTCGGAGTGGGTGTTGCCGATGGCGGCCACGCCCATGATCGGAATACCGACTGCCGTGATGATAAAGCCGATCATGGCGGGGATGACGTTCCGTCCGGCCAGCTGACCGAGATGAACGGGGAAAATCAGATTGCCGGCGCCGAAGAACATGCCGAACAGCGTTCCGGCCACCAGAATCTTCTGCTTGAAAGTAAGGTGTTTTTTCATTTTTTCTGCCTCCTTCTGTTTGCCGATATTTTATCACCCCTCTTGCATTCTGAGAAGTCCATGTTTATAATAGGGGTATTAGAAAATGTAATAGATATGAAATGGAGTGCGACATATGGACAGCAAGAAACTGGAAATTCTGATGACGGCCATCGACCTTGGAAGCTTTACCAAGGCGTCGGAGGTGGTGGGCTACACCCAATCGGGGCTGACCCACATGATGGACGCCCTGGAACGGGAGGTGGGCTTTTCCCTGTTGCAGCGCGACCACAACGGCATCCAGCTCAGCCCCCAGGGGCGGCAGCTTATGCCCGCCATCCGGGAATTTTTACAGGCCAATGCCAACCTGGAAAACCAGATCAATGCCATTGCCGAGCAGAAAAAGGAGGTCATCCGCATTGCGGCCTACGCCAGCATCGCCATGCACTGGATGCCGGAGCTGCTTTACCGCTACAAGCGCGTCTGTCCGGATGTCAGCGTGGATCTCCGGATGGTGGATAACGCCCTGGAACCCTACGAGCTGCTGGAAAGCGGCCAGACCGACGTGATCTTCGCCAGCCGGCAGAACTACAGCTTCTGCGACTGGACACCATTATATAATGAAAAGATGTACGCGATTCTTCCGAAGGACTACCCCCTCAACGGCCGCACCACGTTCCCGCTGGAGGAATTTTCCGGGCAGGATTTTCTGATGCCCTACGGCAGATTCGACATTGACGTCAACGCGGCCATGGCCTCCGTGGGCGTGAAGCTCAACGCCAGCGTTTCCAGGGTGGATGATGAGACGGTTATCCGGATGGTGGGACACGGACTGGGCGTCACCATGATGACGGAACTGATGATCCGGGGCAGGACGGACGATGTGCTTTGCGTCCCCGTGGAGCCGCTGACCCTGCGGGAGCTGGGCATGGGCACCAGCCGCAGAATGAAGCTGACGGACGGTATGCAGAGCCTGAAGGACTGTATGCTTCAGTTCATCCATGACAGATCGTGATAGAGCTGCGGGCGGTTTTCCCCACGAGGAAAACCGCCCGCAGCAATAACGCATTCTGACCGGTTTCTGCCGCCGCTTCCTGGCATAATTTGTCATACTTGGACAAAATGAAAAAATCCTTAAAAATCACTTGACAAATTCTTTAAGGTGGGCTATTATACAGAAGGTTAGCGAGAGCTAACCAATATTAACGCCTAAGGGTTAGCGATAGCTAATCTGTAGACTCAGAAAAAGAAGGTGTTCTCCATGCCGCTTACGGTTGCGGATACCGGCGAGGAATACGTCATCAAGCGAATCGGCGGAAAGCCGGAAGTCAAACAGCATCTGGAGAATCTGGGCTTCGTCGTCGGCGGGGTGGTGTCGGTCATCAACACGATGAGCGGCAACGTCATTGTCAAGGTGAAGGAGTCCCGGATAGCCATCAGTCAGGAAATGGCGCAGAAAATCATGGTTTAACGAGGAAAAAAGGAGGAATCGGTATGAAAACACTGAAGCAGGCCAAGGTCGGCGACACCGTTACCGTGGTGAAGCTCCACGGCGAGGGCGCTGTCAAGCGCAGAATCATGGATATGGGCATTACCAAGGGCGTCACCGTTTACGTGCGGAAGGTTGCTCCCCTGGGCGATCCGATCGAGGTCAACGTCCGCGGCTACGAGCTGTCGATCCGGAAAGCAGACGCCGAAATGATCGAAATCGAGTAAACCACAGGAATTTATTTGATGAAAGGTTAGCTTTCGCTAACGAAAGGAGCGTATCATGGATATCAGAATTGCCCTTGCGGGCAACCCCAACAGCGGCAAAACGACACTGTTCAATGCCCTCACCGGTTCCAACCAGTTCGTGGGCAACTGGCCCGGCGTCACCGTGGAGAAGAAGGAAGGCAAGCTGAAGAAGCATTCCGACGTCACCATCACCGACCTGCCCGGCATTTATTCTCTGTCTCCGTACACCATGGAGGAAGTGGTCGCCCGGAATTATCTGATCGAGGAACGGCCTGACGCCATCCTGAACATCATCGACGGCACCAACCTGGAGCGGAACCTGTACTTAACCACCCAGCTGACCGAGCTGGGAATCCCCGTGGTCATCGCCATCAACATGATGGATATCGTCCGCAAGAACGGTGACAAGATCAATATCGACGAGCTGTCCCAGGCGCTGGGGTGCAAGGTCGTTGAGATCTCCGCTTTGAAGGGCGACGGCGTTATGGCCGCTGCCGAGGCCGCCATCGACGCCGCGAAGAACGGCAAGACCGTTCCCATGCACACCTTCTCCGGCCCTGTGGAGCACGCCATTGCCCACATCGAGGAAGCCACCGTTCACGGCATGCCCGAGGAGCAGCAGCGTTGGTACGCCATCAAGATCTTCGAGCGGGACGACAAGGTGATGCAGAAGCTGGGACTGACGAAGGAGACCATGTCCCACATCGAGGCTGACATCGAAGCTGCCGAGAAGGAGCTGGACGACGACGCCGAGAGCATCATCACCAACGAGCGCTACATCTACATTGGCGAGGTCATCAAGCGCTGCTACAAGAAGCACTCCGCCGGTAAGCTGACCACCTCCGATAAGATCGATAAGATCGTGACCAACCGCTGGCTGGGCCTGCCCATCTTCGCAGTTGTCATGTTCCTTGTTTACTACATCGCCATGGTCGGCGTGGGCGCTGCCGCTACCGACTGGGCAAACGACGGCCTGTTCGGCGACGGCTGGCACCTGTTCGGCATCGGCTCAGCCGCTTACGGCGACGCGGCTGACGAGTACAGCGCAGCGTCCCTGATCGTAGACGGCTATGACGCCTATGTGGAAGAGAACGGCACCGCTCCCACCGGCGACTTCCCCTACGAGGTCGAGGATGAGGAGACCCTGGAGATCACCGAAGAAACCGCTTCCCTGGCTGACTACGAGGAAGCAGTCGCCACTCTGGACAGCTACGGCGAAGAGCCTGACCCCGCGGACTACGGCGTGTGGGTACCCGGCATCCCCGTTCTGATCGGCGACCTGCTGGAGAAGGCCAACGCGGCTGAATGGCTCAGCGGCCTGATCCTGGACGGCATCGTGGCCGGTGTCGGCGCGGTTCTGGGCTTCGTGCCTCAGATGCTGGTGCTGTTCCTGCTGCTGGCCATCCTGGAAGCCTGCGGCTACATGGCTCGTATCGCATTCGTTCTCGACCGTATCTTCCGGAAATTCGGTCTGTCCGGCAAGAGCTTCATCCCCATGCTGGTCGGCACCGGCTGCGGCGTTCCCGGCATTATGGCGTCCCGTACCATTGAAAACGAGCGTGACCGCCGGATGACCATTATGACCACCACCTTCATCCCCTGCGGCGCGAAGGTTCCCTTTATCGCCATGATCGCGGGCGCCCTGTTCGGCGGCAGCGCATGGGTTGCTACCTCCGCTTACTTCATCGGCATGGCCGCCATCATCGTGTCCGGCATCATGCTGAAGAAGACCAAGATGTTCGCCGGTGAGCCTGCTCCCTTCGTTATGGAGCTGCCTGCTTACCACCTGCCCACCGTGTCCAACGTCCTGCGCAGCATGTGGGAGCGGGGCTGGAGCTTCATCAAGAAGGCCGGCACCATCATCCTGCTGTCCACCATCTTCGTGTGGTTCACCACTTACTTCGGCTTCGTTGACGGCACCTTCCGGATGCTGAGCGAGGAGGAAATCGACTACTCCATCCTGGCTGCCATCGGCGGCGTGCTGGCCTGGGTGTTCAAGCCTCTGGGCTGGGGCAACTGGCAGGCGGCTGTCGCTTCCATCACCGGCCTGGTCGCCAAGGAGAACATCGTTGGTACTCTGGGCATCCTGTACGGCGGCGGAGACGGCACCGTGTATCAGAATCTTGCCACTGCCTTTAACGGCATTACCGGTTATTCCTTCCTGGTGTTCAACCTGCTGTGCGCCCCCTGCTTCGCGGCTATCGGCGCCATCAAGCGTGAGATGAACAACGCCAAGTGGACCTGGTTCGCCATCGGCTATCAGTGCGGCTTCGCTTA
>CAKTKC010000035.1 GCA_934569225.1 uncultured Oscillospiraceae bacterium
AACTGCGGCGAGCTGCGTCTTTCCGACGCGGGCAAGTCCGTTACCATCGTTGGCTGGCTGGAGAATGTCCGGGAGGTGGGCGCGAATTTCGCGTTCTGCGTCCTGCGGGACTTCTATGGCACCACCCAGGTGGTCATTGAAAATGAAGAGATGATGAAGCTCATCAAGCCCATCAACAAGGAGTCCACCATCTCCGTCACCGGCACCGTCCGGGAGCGTGAGAGCAAGAACCCCAAGCTCCCCACCGGCGAGATCGAGGTCGTCCCCGAAAAAATCGAGGTGCTGGGCAAGTGCATTCACAACCAGCTGCCCTTCGAGATCAACAAGAGCAAGGACGCCGACGAGAACACCCGCCTGAAATACCGCTTCCTCGACCTGCGCAACCCTGCCGTGAAGTCCAACATCGTCCTGCGCTGCCAGGTGGTTGCCGAGCTGCGGCGGCTGATGACCGAGAAGGGATTTTTGGAGATCACCACCCCCATCCTCACCGCATCCTCCCCCGAGGGCGCCCGGGACTACCTGGTTCCCGCCCGGAACCACCCCGGCAAGTTCTATGCTCTGCCCCAGGCGCCCCAGCAGTTCAAGCAGCTGCTGATGACCTCCGGTTTTGACCGTTACTTCCAGATCGCCCCCTGCTTCCGGGACGAGGACGCCCGTGCCGACCGCACCCCCGGCGAGTTCTACCAGCTGGATATGGAAATGGCCTTTGCCAGTCAGGCGGACGTACTGAGCGTATTGGAAGATGTGCTGGTGCCCGTGTTCCACAAGTTTGGCAAGTACAAGCGGGTCTCCACTGCCCCCTTCCGCCACATTCCTTATAATGAAGCCATGGAGCGCTACGGCTCCGACAAGCCCGATCTGCGTATCGATCTGGAAATCCAGGACATTACCGCCGAGGTGCAGGGCTGCGGTTTCACCCCCTTCGAGGGCGCGACCGTCAAGGCCGTGGCCGTGGACAACTTCACCCAGGCGAGAAAGTGGATCGACAAGCTTCTGGCCGACGTGGAAGTCCAGACCGGCAGCAAGGCCTGCTGGGTGAAGGTGGACGAAAACGGAAATCTCACCGGCGGCGTTTCCAAGTTCCTGACGGAATGCAAGGATGCGCTGACCGCCAAGCTGGATCTGAAACCCGGCAGCTTCGTCTGCATGGCGGCGGGCAAGAAGGCCGTCGCCCAGAAGACCGCCGGTGTCATCCGCACCATGCTGGGCAAGCGGGTTCCCGGCCACTTTGACGAGGAGCAGTACGCCCTGTGCTGGATCGTGGACTTCCCCATGTACGAGATCGGCGAAGAGTCCGGCGCTCTGGAATTCTGCCACAACCCCTTCTCCATGCCCCAGGGCGGCCTGAAAGCGCTGGAGGATGCCGAGGGTGATATGGACAAGCTGCTGGCCATCAAGGCAGACCAGTATGACCTTGTGGTCAACGGCTACGAGTCCGCCTCCGGCGCCGTGCGGAACCACGACCCCGAGATCATGGTCAAGGCTTTCGAGATGGTGGGTCTGGGCGAGGCCGACGTCAAGGCCAAGTTCCCCGCCATGTACAACGCCTTCACCTACGGCGCACCCCCCCATGCCGGTGCCGCCCCCGGTGTTGACCGCTTGATCATGCTGCTCACCGGCGAAGAGTCCATCCGGGAGGTCATTACCTTCCCCATGAACAAGAACGCCCAGGATCTGATGATGGGCGCGCCCACCACCGTGGACAAGAGCCAGCTGGACACCGTTCACATCGCGGTATTGGAAGAAGAGTAAATTGCTGCGCCCCGCCGTGGTTTCCCGGCGGGGCGCGTATTCTTACAAAGTTTTTTGAATTTTGCAACCAAGTCAGAAATTTGTCGAGATATTATCTATATAGGAAGGAGTGACGCAAATGGAAGACGAGCAGATCGTCGCACTGTACTGGGAACGGGATGAGACCGCCATTCAGGAGACCCAGACCAAATATGACCGCTACCTGACCAAAATCGCCTGCAATATCCTCGCGGACATGGAGGACAGCCGGGAGAGCGTCAACGATACATACCTCGCGGCATGGAATTCCATGCCGCCCCAGCGGCCGTCGGTGCTTTCCGCGTACCTTGCCAAGCTCACCCGGCGCATTTCCATCGACCGCTTCCGCTACCGTACCCGGGACAAGCGGCGGGATTCCCAATATGCCCTGTCCCTGTCCGAGCTGGACGACTGCGTGTCCGGGGGCAACACCACCGAGGAGATCATCAACGTCAAGCTGCTGGCCGACACCATCGGCATTTACCTGCGGCTGCAAAGCGAGGAAGCCCGGAACGCTTTCATCGGGCGGTACTATTTCCTCGACTCTCTGAAAGAGGTCGCGGCCTACTGCGGCATGTCGGAAAGCAAGTGCAAGAGCCTGCTCTACCGCACCCGGGTAGGGCTGAAGGAATACCTGGAAAAGGAGGGCTTTAGCGTATGACTTCCGAAAAACTTCATGACGCGCTGAATCTGCTTCCCGCCGACCTGGTCACCGAAACGGACGCCCTGCGCACTCAGGCCAAGAAGCCTCAGGTGCATTGGCAACGCTGGGCGGCCATGGCTGCTTGTCTCGCGGTAGTGCTGCTGGCGGGCACCATGTTCTCCCGCTTCTTTGGCCACATGGGTTCCTCCAAAACCGCCGCGGCCGTGGATAAATCCCCGATGTCCATTGCCGAAGCGGCCGCTCAGAAGAACGCCGCCCCCAATTTCGATGCCATTGAGGAAGCCGCTCCTGCGGACGGCGGTCACACCCACGCCCCCGCGGGCGAACCCGAAACCACCGGCGGCACGGAGGACGGTTACTGTGGGAACACCTCCGCCACCGTAACGCTGGACGGAAGCGCCTACACGCTCTCCGGCAGCGACGCCGTTACACTGACGGCCATTCTGGAAAATCTGGACTATAACAGCGATGACATTTGCAGCTGTTCCGCGGAGTTTACGGTGGAGACCGAGATCGGCACCGAATACGAAGTGAACCTGACGGAATACTTCGTCCGCTGCGACGCCGGACAGGCGGCGCTGACGCAAAAGCAGGCGGACGCCATCCGGGAGATCGTCGAGCGACTGGGAGAATAATCCCGCTTTTTCCCCGAAATATTTCACCCATTATGTTTAACCTCCGGAAATCCCGGCAATAATCAGCCTCGGAGGTGCTTAACAAATGAGCGACAACAAACATGCCGGCCGCGGCGGAAAGGGCTACTACATAGCCCTGATCCTGTGCGCAGCCGCCATCGGGATCACCAGCTATGTATACTATCGAAACGCCAACCGCGTGGAGGAAGTCTCCATTCAGGAATCCGTGGGGGAGGACATCCTCGTAGGAACCATGGAATCCGAAGACGTCCCGGCACTGGCTACCCAGCCCCAGACCCAGTCCACGCCCCCCGCGACTCAGGGCACGACCCCCGCTCCCACCGCGAAGAAGCCGTTCAGGACCACGTCTCCGGTTTCCGGCGAGGAGATCTCCGCCTACTCCATGGAGGCGCTGAGCTACAATGAGACCACCCGGGACTGGCGCGTCCACAACGGCGTGGACATCGCCGCGGACGCGGGGACTGAGGTCTGCGCCGCCGCGGACGGTGAGGTTTACACCGTCTACGAGGACGACTCCATGGGCTACACCGTGGTCATCCGCCACGACGGCGGCTACCTCACCCGGTACGCCAGCCTGAGTCAGGACATCCCGGTGAAGTCCGGGGACGCGGTGAGCGCGGGGCAGGTCATCGGCTATGTGGGCGACAGCGCTCTGGTGGAGACCACGCTGGGCAGCCACATCCATTTCAGCGTCACCCATCAGGATGAGCCTATGAACCCGGCGGATTTCCTCGCGCTGGGCGAATAAAAAACCTTCTTCCTCTTTGAAGCAAACGAGCCGCCGGGAAATATCCCGGCGGCTCAGCTTTATTCATGGGAAACCTGGTCTTAAGAAGCGAAAGGAACCAGCGTTCCATCAACATATCCGATATAATACATAAGAAGTCCTACAATAATCAGGCTGCAAACCCATACCGCACCGGATACGATTTTGTTCTTTGTCAGTTTATTTAAGGTCACAAAATATTTACTCAGCAGCCAGATCTCCGAAGCAAAGAACGGGATAAACAGCCAATTTGTTTTGAAAAGAAAGGTCATGCAGCTGAGTGCATAGCTTATCACAATGTAGTTTACGGACTCAATAACAATCTCAGTCCATCTTTTTATGGTTGTCTTCATTTCATCACCTGAAATCCTGATTTACTGAAACAGCCACGGCGAAACCGCCGTGGCTGTTGACCGTTTTTATTCTTCCGTCTTTTCCGCTGCGGGAAGGGCGTTCTTGTCCGCGTTGACGTAGGCCATCAGCTCGTCGCCGGTGATGGTCTCCTTTACCAGAAGGAACTCGGAAATTTCGTCCAGCAGTCCCCGGTTCTCCGTCAGGATGCGCTTCGCGTCGGCGTAGGCCTTCTGCAAAATCTCCATGACCTCCCTGTCCACCTCGGCGGCAGTCTCCTGAGAGCAGTCCATATACGCCTGCCCGTCCAGATACTGGTTTTCCACCGAAGCCGTGGACATCAGCCCGAACTTTTCGCTCATGCCGTACTGGGTCACCATGTTCCGCGCCAGAGCGGTCGCCCGCTGGATGTCGTTGGCGGCGCCGGTGGTCTGGACGCCGAACACCACCTGCTCGGCGGCACGTCCGCCCACCAGAGTCCGCAGCTCCGTACGCAGTTCTTCGGCGGTGGACAGGAACTTTTCTTCCTCAGGCATCTGCATGGTGTAGCCCAGCGCGCCAGAGGTGTGGGGGACAATGGTGATCTTGGACACGGGCTGGGAATGCTTTTCCAGCGCCGCCACCAGAGCGTGACCCACCTCGTGGTAAGCAACCAGCCGCTTTTCCATGTCCGTCAGGACGGTGTTTTTCTTCTCCGTACCGGCAATGACCGTCTCGAAGGACACCAGCAGATCTTCCTGATTCACCAGCTGACGTCCCTTGCGCACAGCCCGGAGGGCAGCCTCGTTGACCAGATTGGCAAGGTCGGCGCCCACCGCGCCGGCCGTGGCCTGGGCAATCTTCCGCAGGTCTACGTCATCAGACAGCCTGATCTTCCGGGTGTGTACCTTCAACGTATCCAGCCGTCCCTGAAGATTGGGCTTGTCCACGATGATCCGGCGGTCGAACCGGCCGGGGCGGAGCAGCGCCTTGTCCAGAATCTCGGGGCGGTTGGTAGCCGCCAGACACACGATGCCCTTGGACGGCTCGAAGCCGTCGATCTCGCTGAGCAGCTGGTTCAGCGTCTGCTCCTGCTCGGAATTGTTCCCGTAGCGGTTGTCCCGGGCGCGGCCCACGGCGTCGATCTCATCAATAAAGATGATGCAGGGCGCGACCTTCGCCGCCTGCTGGAACAGGTCGCGGACGCGGCTTGCGCCCATGCCCACGAACATCTCCACAAAGTCCGAACCGGAAATGGAGAAGAAGGGGACGTTGGCCTCGCCCGCCACGGCCTTGGCCAGCAGCGTCTTGCCGGTGCCGGGAGAACCCACCAGCAGCGCGCCCTTGGGCAGCTTCGCGCCGATGGCGGTGTACTTCTGGGGATTGTGAAGGAAATCAATGATCTCCTGTAAGGACTCCTTGGCCTCGTCCTGACCGGCCACGTCCTTGAAGGTGACGCCGGTCTGCTTTTCCATGTAGACCTTGGCCTTGGATTTTCCGAAGCCGCCCATCATGCCGTCGCCGCCCATGCGCTTGGTGAGCAGATTCATCACCAGGAACAGCCCGCCGATCATCAGGGCGTAGGACAGAATCATCATGATCAGGGAATTGTCTTCCACGATCTTTTTATCCACCTTGACGCCCATGGCGTCCAGCTCTTCGGACAGGGCGATCAGGTCGCCGCCGCCGGGAAGGCCGGTGTAGCATGCCTTCTGCATCGCCGCAGGCTTGATTGCCTCTTCCTTGGTCAGATAGATGATGCGGTCGGACTGAATTTCCACCTCGGCCAGCTGCCCCGCGTCCTTCGCCGCGAGAAAGTCCGAGAAAGAGGTCTGTGTATATTGGCTCTTGGAGATGCTGCCGTAGATCCAGTTGACCAGCAGAACGATCGCCAGCGTGACCAGCAGCGCAGTGCCGATGCTGCCTTTGGGTCTGTTCCCGCCGGGTTTTCTCCCGTTGTTGTTATTGTTATTATTGTTGGGGGAGTCATTGCGATTAAAGTCCATTCCCTCGCCTCCTATGCATTGCATTGGGGTTATCATAACACATTTTTCCGTGGTAGGCAATCGGCGATTCCCCTTCGTGCGGTAAATTTTCTGTTAATTTCCGCCAGAAACAGCCATTTCTCCCGCCCCGCACGAAAAATAAGAGTTGTGAAACCGGAAAAAATCTGATATAATAGTATGGCTTGTATGTATATGAAAGCACTTTTCCAGGAAAGGAACTTGGATTTATGAACGAAAAACGCCGCCCCCAGGGGCGGAATTTCCCGCCCCGCCCCGCCCAGGCAGCGCCTGCGGAGGAAGTTGAGGGGCAGCTGGAAGGGCGCAACGCCCTCCAGGAAGCGCTCAGAAGCGGGCGCACCATTGACAAGGTATTCATCGCCGACGGCGACACCGACCGGGGCTTGCAGCGTCTGGCCGCCGAGGCAAAGGACGCGGGGGCTGTGGTGGTCAGCGTTGACCGGCGGAAGCTGGATGCCATGTCCTTCACCCATGCCCATCAGGGCGTGATCGCCCTGGCCGCCGCCCACGCCTATTTTACCGTTGACGAGATTCTTGAGGAGGCCGCGTCCCGTGGGGAAGCACCCCTGATCGTCATCTGCGACGAGCTGTCCGACCCCCACAATCTGGGCGCCATCCTCAGAAGCGCCGAATGCGCGGGTGCCCACGGCGTCATCATTCCCAAACGCCGCAGCGTGGGTCTGACTGCCACCGTGGCCAAGGCTTCCGCCGGCGCCGTGGAGTACATGAAGGTCGCCCGGGTGACCAATATCAACACCGCCATCGCCGAGCTGAAGGACAAGGGCGTCTGGGTGTTCGGCACCGCCGCCGAAGGCTCCATTCCCATGTACAAAGCCGACCTGACCGTCCCCGCCGCCATTGTCATCGGCAATGAGGGCGAGGGCTTAAGCCAGCTGGTTCGCAAGAACTGCGACGTGATGGTCAGCATCCCCATGAAGGGGAAAATCAGCTCTCTCAATGCGTCCGCCGCCGCATCCATTCTGCTCTACGAAGCGGTACGCCAGCGCATCGGCTGACAGCAGCCGAATTTCACCAGGAGGAAACCCATATGGACAATACCAACGAATCCCAGGAATTTGATCTTGACGACATCCTGCGGGAATTTCACGAAGATTCCGACGACGACGTCAAGGATACGGCGTCAGAGGAAGAACTGGACGTAGACGCGCTGCTGGCAGAGGAAGTCTCTTCCCCGGAACCGGAGCAGCCTGAAGCCGAAGCCCCCGACGCTGCCGAAGCCCCTGAAGAAACCCCCGACCCGGTTTCCAGCGACGCCACCGTCCGCTTTGACCCCGCCGAAGCGCTTCCCCAGGAAAAGGAAGAAGCCGCTCCCAGCGACGACACCAGAGCCATCGACGATCTGATCGCCGAAGCGCTGGCGGGCAGCAACTCCGACGCCCCCGCGCCGGAAGCCCCCCCGCAGCCCCAGACGCCGCCCATCACCTTTGATCCCCGCCAGCGTCTGCGGGATCTGAAAAAGAAGCTGGTGGCAGGCCCCGAAAAGCGGTACTATGAGCTGACGGAGCTGGGCATCGGCAAGCTGCAGATCGGCATTCTGCTGAACCTTGTCATCGTGCTGCTGTGCGCCGGTGTCACCACGCTGCTGGCGCTGGACATGGTGCCGGAAAACCGGATGCGTCTGGTGATCTTCAGCCAGGTACTGGCCATGCTGGTATCCGGACTGCTGGGCAGTCATCTGATGCTGGACGGGCTGGGCAGCATCTTCAGGGGCCGGTTCAACCTGAATTCTCTGCTTACCTTTACATTCATCGCCTGCTGCGTGGACGCCGCGTCCTGCCTTGTGGAGCTGCGGGTTCCCTGCTGCGCCGCCTTCTGCTTGGAAATGACCATGGCAATGGCCGCCCGCTGCCAGCGCCGCTCCACCGAAATGGGGCAGATGGACACTCTGCGCAAGGCCGTCCGCCTCAAGGGCATCACGAAGGTTTCCGACTATTACGAAGGAAAGCCCGGTCTGGTGCGGGGCGAAGCGGAAGTCGAGGACTTCATGGACACCTACAGTCGTCCCTCCGCCCCCGAAAAGGTGCAGGGCGTGTACGCCCTGCTGAGTCTGCTAATCTGCATCGGCATTGCCGTGTTCGCGGGAATGCTCCACGGCACGAGCCTGGGCGTTCAGATCCTCGCCACCAGTCTGCTGGTTGCCGTCCCCGCCAGCTTCTTCATTTCCTACACCCGCCCCATGGCAGTGCTGGAAAAGCGGCTGCACATGGTCGGCACCGTGCTGTGCGGCTGGGAGGGCGTGAAGGGTCTGAGCGGCAAGGCCGCCTTCCCCCTCCGGGATGAAGACCTGTTCCCCCTGGGCAGCACCAAGCTCAACGGCGTCAAATTCTACGGCAAGCGCAGCCCCGATGAGGTCGTGGCTCTGACCGCCTCCCTGATCACCGCCGCCGGCGGCGGGCTGGTTCCCGTGTTCCAGCAGCTGATGAAGAACCGTAACGTGGAAGAGCATCCCGTGAAGAATTTCCAGAATTACGGCACCGGCGGCATCGGCGGCGAGGTCTGCGACGAGCCGGTACTGCTGGGCAGCCTGAACTTTTTGCAGGACATGGGCGTGGTGATCCCTGAAGGCACCATGGTCAATCAGGCGGTGTACGCCGCCATCGACGGCCAGCTGTGCGCCGTGTTCGCCATTTCCTACGCCAAGATGCGTTCCGCCGCGGCGGGTCTTGTGACCCTGTGCGGCCACCGGTCGGTGACCCCCGTGATTCTGTGCGGGGACTTCATGCTCACGGAAGGCTTCCTGCAATCCAAATTCGGCATCAAGACCCGCCGGATCGTCTTCCCCACCCGGGAGACTCGCAACGACCTGCTGAACCGCCGTCCCGACCCGGAAGCGGCCGCTCTCGCCATCACCACCCGGGACGAGCTGGTCAGCGCGGCTTACGCCGTCACCGGCGCGCGCAGCCTGCGCTCCGCCGCCACCCTCGGCACTGTCATCCACCTGATCGGCGGCATTCTGGGAATGCTCACCATGCTGGCGCTGGGCTACCTCGGCTCCACGGAGCTGCTCACCCCCACCAACGTGCTATTGTATCAGCTCATCTGGATGATCCCCGGCTTCCTCGTCACGGAATGGACGAGAGCTGTGTAATACCACATTCACCCAAACCGTCCCCGGAGCCGCAAGCGCCGGGGACGGTTTTATTTTACCATTTTCCCCGCACGGCGATTGTATACCTTGCTGGATTTTCATGCCGGAATTTGTCTGTTTTGCACACAAAAACAAGTGTCCACCCACCAATTTACACAATTTCACAAAGTGACGAAAATAAGCATTGCAATTAGCGCGTCTTTCGTGTATAATGTCACTATTCGGGTGCCCGCGCCCCAAATGGAAGGCTTCCCTTCCCGAAAGGAGTATTG
>CAKTKC010000036.1 GCA_934569225.1 uncultured Oscillospiraceae bacterium
CGGAATAGTCCAGCTTCATTTCCATGTCAAACCACCTCAAAGAATGTATCCGGCTTTTTCGGGTCAAAGCACTCGTTTGCCCACATGAGCGTCACCAGATCGTCCGTTTCGCTCAGGTTGATAATGTTGTGGGTATATCCCGGCAGCATGTGGACGGCCTCAATTTTCTCCCCGGAAACTTCAAAATTCAGCACTTCCTCAGTGCCGACCTTCCGCTGCTGGATCAGGCCGTGGCCGGACACCACAATGAAAAATTCCCACTTGGTGTTGTGCCAGTGCTGCCCCTTGGTCACACCGGGACGGCTGACGTTCACGCTGAACTGGCCGCAATTCGCCGTTTTCAGCAGCTCCGTGAAGCTGCCCCGGGCGTCAACATTCATTTTCAGGGGGAACGCCGCCTTTTCCTTTGGCAGATAGGAAAGATAGGTAGAATACAGCTTTTTCCCGAAGCTGCCCGCCGGAATTTCCGGCATCAGCAGGGTCTGGGGCTGCGCTTTGAAGCTGTCCAGCAACTGAACAATCTGCCCCAGCGTCGCCCGGTGGGTGACAGGCGCGGCGCAGTAGCGCCCGGACGCCGTCAGAACCGTGTCAACGCCCTCAAATTCGCAGTGATGCTCCCTGCCCTCCAGCGCCGCGATCATTTCATCCACCAGATCGTCGATGTACAGCAGCTCTAGCTCCACGCTGGGGTCGTTCACCGTGATGGGCAGGTCGTGGGCATAGTTATGGCAGAAGGTGGCTACGGCGGAATTATAGTTGGGACGGCACCATTTTCCGAACAGGTTGGGGAAGCGGTACACCAGCACCTTCGCGCCGGTCTCGGCGGCATAGGAGAAGAACAGCTCCTCCCCCGCTTTTTTGCTTCTGCCGTACTCGCTACCCGCATAGCGCCCCACCATGGTCGCCTGAATGGAGGACGACAGCATCACGGGGCAGGTGTTATGGTACTTTTTCAGCGTGTCCAGCAGCGTAGAAGCAAAGCCGAAATTTCCCCGCATGAATTCTTCCTGATTTTTGGGGCGGTTGACGCCGGCGAGGTTAAAGACGAAGTCCGCCTTTTGGCAGGCCGTTTCCAGTAGCGCCGGGTCGGAGGCGATGTCGTAGAGATACAGCTCCCCCACCGCAAGCCCCGGATGGGTCTTGTCTCGGCCGTCCCGGATGCATTCCAGCGCCGCCGTCAGGTTCTTGCCCACAAATCCGGCCGCGCCGGTAATCAGAATGTTCATGCCAGCTCACCTTTCATCACTTGTTCTTCATGCCTTCCAGCTCGCCGCGGATGTAGCTCAGGCTCAAAAGCTTCTGCTGCACCTGCTCCACGTTCAGCAGCTCTGTATTATTGCTGTTGAACTCCGTAAGGACGTTGCGTTGGGTGTCGCCGTCCTTGAAGTATTTGTCGTAGTTCAAATCCCGCTTGTCGCAGGGGACGCGGTAGAAATTGCCCAAATCGATGGCGTGGGCGCATTCCTCGTTGGTCAGCAGCGTCTCGTACATCTTTTCGCCGTGGCGGATGCCGATGACTTTGATCTCGTGGCCGGGGGCAAACAGGCCGGTGACGGCCTTGGCCAGCGTCTCAATGGTACACGCCGGGGCTTTCTGCACCAGAATGTCTCCGCTGATGCCGTTCTGGAAAGCGAACAGCACCAGGTCAACCGCTTCCTCCAGAGACATGATGAACCGGGTCATGCTCGGCTCGGTGATGGTGATGGGGTTGCCCGCCTTGATCTGGTCGATCCACAGCGGGATGACGCTGCCCCGGGAACACATAACGTTTCCGTAGCGGGTGCAGCAGATTTTGGTCTTTTCCGGGGAAACCGTCCGGGATTTGGCGACGATGACCTTCTCCATCATGGCCTTGGAGGTGCCCATGGCGTTGACAGGGTAGGCAGCCTTGTCCGTGGACAGGCAGATGACGGCCTTGACCCCCGCGTCAATGGCGGCGGTCAGCACGTTATCCGTTCCGAACACGTTGGTTTTCACCGCCTCCATGGGGAAAAACTCGCAGGACGGCACCTGCTTGAGGGCGGCAGCATGGAAGATGTAATCCACGCCGTGCATGGCGTTCTTCACGGACGCGAGATCCCGGACGTCGCCGATGAAGAACTTGATCTTCCCCGCCGCTTCCGGCATTTTCGCCTGGAATTCATGGCGCATGTCGTCCTGCTTCTTCTCGTCCCGCGAGAAAATCCGGATTTCCCGGATGTCCGTGTCCAGGAAGCGGTTCAGCACCGCGTTTCCGAAGGAACCGGTGCCGCCGGTGATCATCAGCGTTTTGTTGGCAAAAATACTCATACTCTATTCTCCTCCCCTGTTTCCGGCTGCAAAAGCTTCCGGAAAAGAGATACATATTTTCCCGTGCAAATTTCGGTGGTATACTTTCGTAAATACAGTTCCCGGCAGTTTTTGCGCATGTCCCGGGCTTTCTCCGGGTTGTCCCGCAGGAAGCGGATGGCCTCGGCCAGGCGTTCGCTTTCGCCGTTGCGCACCCAAAGCCCCGCGCCGGACTGAATGTCCCGGACGATGTCGCACTCGTCCATGACGGCAAGCAGGGGAATGCCCTGCATCATGTAGCTGTAAGTCTTGCTGGGGACGCAAAGCCCTGTCGCGCCCTTTTCCAGGGAAACCAGCGCGCAGTCGCTTACCGCCAGCGCGTCCTGAAAGTCCTGACCGTGGAGGAAGCTGAAAATGCGGACATTTTCAATGCCCTCACTGGCAATGATCTCCCGCAGCGTCTCCATTTTATTGCCGTGCCCGGCAAAGAGGAAAAAGACGTCCTTCTCCTCCCGCAGCGCCCGGATGGCGCCCAGGATGGTATTCATGTCCTGCATGGTGCCCATATTTCCGAAATAGGACACCACGAACCGTCCCGCCGTCAGATCCCGGAACCGGTTTTCCTCCCGGTCACGCAGCTCACCCTCGTCCCGGTACCAGTTGGGAATCACCGTCACAAGCTCGTCGGCGGCGTTTCGGGTGCGGAGAATGCAGTCTCGCTGCTCCGACGACAGCGCCACCACCCGGTCTGCCCGGCGGAACACGCATTTGTTGATGTGGTTCATCAGCTTGCAGATCATGCTGCCTTCCCGAAGTGTGTTCGTCACCGTGGCCACCTCCGGATAGAGGTCGTAGGACACGAACACCAGCTTCGTGCCGAACAGCGCCTTCGCCCAGGAGGCGATCCATGGCAGGATCGGCGGATTGGAATACACCACCACCGCCCGGTATTTTGCGATCTCCGGCAAATGCAGCAGCACATGGAAGGTAAAGGAAAAATAGTTGATGATCCGGCCGAGGAAGCCCGACCGGCCTGTCTGGATGTATTTCAGCCGGTGAATGTGGATGCCGTTCACATTCTCCTTCGTGGAAACCTTCCCGCCCTCGGCATACTCTCTTGGGTAGCCGCACAGCGCGCCCACGGAGAACCCGGCGTCCCGAAGCGCCAGCACCGTGTCATAGGGCAGCTGGGCGGAGGAAATATATTCGGGATAAAAAAACTGGCACAAAAACAGGATATCCCGCTTCTTTTTCAAGCAACCGCCCTCTTTCGCTTCCTAAAAATCAGATCGTTTCCGTCTCCAGAATGGACTGCTCCAGCGTTTTCACGCAGTAATCCCGGCTGTACCGGCTCAGCGCAAAATCATAGCACAGGCTGCCAAAGGCTTTATCCACCGCAGGCGAGGCAAAACGCAGCAGCTTCAGCGCCCAGGTGAATCCCCTCACCATCAGGATGCCCTTTCCGTTTGCATGGGCGATCCAGTTGACCATGTCGCTGGTGTTGGCGTATTCGTTGTTCTGGGGGCAGAAAATGCCCGCCGCCTCGTCGTCAATGAGCAGCCGGACAAACTCCGTCAGATTCTCAATATACAGCATGGAGCGCTGGTTGGAAACATAGGGAAAAAACGGCAGCTCTTTCGCAAGCTTCGCCATGGTCACATAGTTGCCCTTGCAGCCCTTGCCATAGATCATGGGCGGGCGGAGAATCGCGACCTTGAAGCTGTCGTCCGCCAGCGCCTGCAAGTCCGCTTCCGCCTTGGCCTTGCTGACGCCGTAGTTGTCCGCAGGGTGCAGCGGCGTATCCTTCGTAATGACCACCGTCTTGCCGATGGGCGCAGTCAGGCCGTACACGCTCTCCGAGCTCATAAACAGGAACTGCCCCACGCCGTCGGTCTTGGCCTTTTCGGCCGTCCGCACCGCGAGGACGTGGTTGACCTGATCGTACAGGCCAGAGCGAGCCGGGTCATTTTTGCTGTCCGGCTGATGCACCAGCCCCGCTACGTGGAACACCGCGTCATAGCCGCGGAAGGAATGGTTCTCCCAATCGGTGCCGCGCATATCCAGCGAATCCACCCGGTAGTTTTCCGGCCACTTCCCCAGATAGTTTTCCAGAGAGACCCCGATATAGCTTCCGGCACCGGTGATAAGGATGTTCTTCATTTCTTCTCCTTTTCCAGCTGGCCGGTGCCGCCTTCCACCACGCCGTCGTGCTTCAGCACGGAAACGATGGTGCCGAAGAAGCATTTGCAGTCAAAGAGGAAGCTCAGCTTTTCCACATATTCCCCGTCAAACCGGGCTTTTACGTCAATGGGCAGCTCGTCCCGCCCGTTGATCTGCGCCCAGCCCGTCAGGCCGGGGCGCACGTCATTGGCGCCGTATTTATCCCGCTCGGCAATCAGGTCAAACTGATTCCACAAGGCAGGCCGGGGGCCGATGATAGACATTTTCCCCGTAAATATCTGAAAAATCTGGGGCAGCTCGTCCAGGGAAGACTTGCGCAGAAATTTCCCCACCTTCGTGATATACTGCTCCGGGTTTTCCAGCAGATGGGTAGGAGTGTCCCTGGGGGTGTCCATTTTCATGGTGCGGAATTTCATAATGGAAAAATGGGTCTTGTGAATTCCCACCCGCTTCTGGCGGAACATCACCGGGCCGGGGTCGTCAATTTGGATGGCGACGGCAATGATCAGCAGCAGCGGCGACAGGATCACAATGGCACAGCCGGACAGGATGATATCCAGCAGGCGTTTGAAAAACGTTCGGTACATTCCGCTTCCCTCGTTTCTTTATTTTAGACCTTACATTCGCGTTTGTAAGTAGGCACGATCTCCGCGACGATGTCCTTGATGTCTTCGCTTTCCGCCCGGCTGGCTTCGTCCAGCCGCTTTAATTGCTGCTCCAGCAGCGCGTCGTCCATTTCGATGGGCTTGCCGATGTGGATGAGCTTGTTGGCAGTCTCCTGCATTCCCTCTTCCTTCATCAGCAGCTCCTCGTAGAGCTTCTCCCCCGGTCTGAGGCCGGTGTACTCGATTCTGATGTCCACATCCGGCTCGTAACCGGACAGGCGGATCATGTTCCGCGCCATGGTGTCGATCTTCACCGGCTCGCCCATGTCCAGGATGAAAATTTCGCCGCCCTTGGCATAGTATCCCGCCTGAAGCACCAGGCTCACCGCCTCGGGGATGGTCATGAAATAGCGGATAATGTCGGGATGGGTGACGGTCACAGGGCCGCCGGCCTCGATCTGCTTCTTGAAGAGCGGGATGACGCTGCCGTTGCTGCCCAGAACGTTGCCGAAGCGCACCGCCACGAATTCCGTTTTGGACTTCCGGTTCATCATCTGCACCACCATCTCGCACAGGCGCTTGGACGCGCCCATGATGTTGGTGGGGTTCACGGCCTTGTCGGTGGAAATCTGGACAAACCGCTTGACGCCGTACTCCGCAGCGGCTTTCGCCAGCTTGTAGGTGCCGATGACGTTGTTCTTGATGGCCTCGTTGGGGCTTTCCTCCATCAGCGGGACGTGCTTGTGGGCCGCAGCATGGAACACCAGCTCCGGCCGGTAGGTTTCCATCACATGGCTGACCCGTCCGGCGTCACGGACGGAGCCGATGATGACCTCCAGATCCAGCTCCGGGTGGGTGCGGCGCAGCTCCATTTGAATATCATAGGCATTATTTTCGTAAATATCCAGAATAATGAGCTGCTTCGGCTTTGCGTGGGCGATCTGGCGGCACAGCTCGCTGCCGATGCTGCCGCCGCCGCCGGTGACCAGCACCACCTTGCCGGAGATATAGCCCACGATCTCGTCTAAGTTGACCTTGATGGGCTCTCTGCCCAGCAGATCCTGGGGATCGACCTTGCGCAGCTTGCTGACGCTGACCTCTCCGTTGACCATCTGGAAAATGCCGGGAAGCATCTGCACCTCGCAGCCGGTGGTGGCGCAGATGTCCAGAATTTCCTTCCGGGACTTTGCGGTGCAGTTGGGAATGGCGAAGATGATCTTGCTGATCCTGTACTTCTTCACAGCCGTAAGGATGTCCTGACGCCCGCCCACGATGGGCACGCCGCACAGCTGCTTGTTCCATTTCACCGGGTTGTCGTCAATGACGCAGGACAGATGATCCTGAATATGGTCGCTGTTGGTAAATTCCACAGCCAGCGCCCGCCCGGCGTCCCCCGCGCCGATGAGCATGACGTTTTTCACGCCGTTGGCGTGGGTAAAGTGGCTGATGCGCCGCTGCGCCGTCCGGAGCAGCCGGTAGGAAAACCGGATGGCCACGGTGCTGACGAAGCTGAACAGAAAGCCCACCACCATACTGGAACGGGGCATCAGATTGCCGTCAAAGTGGAACACCAGCACGCCGATCACGCCCAGCACCACGTACGCGCCGGTAATGCGGAACACCTCCGGCGTGCTGACGAAGGCCCAGATGGAGTTGTAAAGTTTAAAAATCCAGAACACCAGAAGCGTGATCACGCACCAGGGGCCGATGGCGGACAGAAAGCCCTCCAGATGGACGGGGCGGATTTCGGCAAAGGAAAAATCATACCGGAACCACAGCCCCAGAAAGAAGGAGACGACGGTGGCAAGCACGTCCAGCATCATAATAAAAATGACCTTCGGCGCCATGCCCAAATTCAGTTTCATCGGCTTTTTGGAGCCCATTTTGTTCACATCCTGTATTTCACCGCGGACAGCTGTCTGCGGGTACTTTGTTTTATCTGCATAGTTCAGTTTATTATAACACAATATGTCGAATACAGCAAGGGAAAGTTTTGCCGTTACAACGTCTCCGGAGAACCATTTTTGCATGCATAGAAAAATGGCGCAGTGGGATCATGAACTGCACCTCTTGCCTCTCCCTTTGGGAGAGGTGGACGAGCGAAGCGAGGACGGAGAGGGGAAATGGGGGTGCAGTACCCTCTCAGTCACCTTCGGTGACAGCTCTCCCAGAGGGAGAGCCAAGGGGCTGTGCCCCGACATGAGAAACGGAGCGTATCTGCACCGATACGCTCCATACACTGTTTTACGACCATCCATGAAAGGCCGCGTCGTTTTGACGTTTTACGCTTTGTCCGGGAACAGGCTTTCGATGGCGCAGCGGGCGGCGTCCTGCTCTGCCCTTTTTTTGCTGCTGCCGATGCCCTTGCCCACGATCGCGCCGTTGAGGGAAACCTCCACGGAAAACTGCTTGTCGTGGTCGGGACCGGACTGCCCCACCAGCTCGTAGGCCAGCACCTGGTTTTTCTTCTGCTGCACCAGCTCCTGGAGCTCGGTCTTGTAGTCCGCGTTGTGCAGCTTCGTCACCGGCACCTCCACCAGAATGAACGTCCTGACCACCTGCAGCGCCGCTTCCAGACCGCCGTCCAGGAAGCACGCGGCGATCACCGACTCCATGGCGTCCGCCAGAATGGAGTCCCGGCTCCGACCGCCTCCCTGCTCCTCGCCGTGGCCAAGGAGCAGATGGTTCCCAAGACCGATGCGGTTGGCAGCGTTTGCCAGGGTGGTCTCGCAGACCATATCCGCCCGCATCCGGGTCAGCTCGCCCTCCGGGCGGTTGGGGAAATTGCGGTAGAGATACTCCGCTACCAGCATTCCCAGCACGCTGTCCCCCAGAAATTCCAGACGCTCGTTGCTGAGCAGACTGTTATGCCAGCGCTCGTTTGCGTAGGAGGAATGGGTCAGCGCGTTCTGCAAAAGGGAAATATTCCGGAATCGGTAGCCGATGACGGCCTCCAGATCCTTAATCATGTTCCGTCACCTTCTCGTTTTGGGCTGCCAGCAGCCGCAGATTTTCTTCCAGTTCCCCGGCGATGTCCGACGCGGCCACGTCCGCCGCCTGCTTTACCGCGTTGCGGAAGGCAAGCACATCGGAAGCGCCGTGGGCTTTGATAACCGGCTTGCGGATGCCCAGGAACGGCGTGCCGCCGATCTCCCGGTAGTCCAGCATCTTCATCAGATCCTTGACCCCGGAGGCGCACAGAAGATAGCCCAGCTTGCTGAGCAGGCTTTTCTTGAACATTTTCTTCATCAGGCTGCCCATGAACATGGCGGTACCCTCAATGCTCTTCAGAAGCACGTTGCCGCTGAAGCCGTCGCAGACCACAACGTCCACCGCACGCAGCGGCACGTCCCGGGCTTCCACATTGCCGACAAAGTTGACAAGCCCCTTCTCTCCCGCGTCTTTCAGCAGCGCGTAGGCTTCCTTCTGCAAAGCGGTACCCTTGCTGTCCTCGGTGCCGATGTTCAGAAGACCCACCTTGGGATTCTCAACACCCAGCTGCTTTTTCGCGTAAACGGAGCCGACCAGGCCAAATTGCAGCAGGAATTCCGGCGTACACTCGGCATTCGCGCCGCAGTCCACGATCACGGTCTTTCCCCCCGCCTTGTTGGGCATGGCGGGACCCATGGCGGCGCGGCGGATTCCCTTGACCCGCTTGACCAGCAGCGTCGCGCCGGTGAGCAGCGCGCCGGTGGAACCGGCGGACACGAACGCGTCGCCCAGCCCGTCCGCCAGCATTTTCAGGCCGATCACCATGGAGGAATTCTTCCGCTTGTGGATGACGGATGCAGGATCGTCATGCATGTCCACCACATCGTCGGCATTGGAAACTTCCATGCCCTCGGGCAGGTTGTCAATGCCGTGCTTCTTGAGAACCGCCAGGATGTCCTCTCCCCGGCCTACCAGCACGATCTCGATGCCGTAGGCCTTTGCCGCTTCCACAGCGCCTAAAACGGGAGCCTCGGGGGCATTGTCGCCGCCCATCGCGTCAAGAATGATCTTCAACCGTTTCACCTCTTTCTTTCAGATGCCCCTCGCCACCAATTCGTCGATCACTTCCAGCGACCGCGCGGCAATGGCGAGATTTTTTTCTGCTTTCTTACGGATGCGCTTTTCCAGCGGTGCGATGATGCTGAAATTGATATTCATGGGCTGGAAATTCTCAATGCTTTCGTCGCTGACGTACTG
>CAKTKC010000037.1 GCA_934569225.1 uncultured Oscillospiraceae bacterium
TTGCCAGCTGCCAGGCCGCTTCGCTTCCGGCCAGCCCCGCGCCGATGACTTTTACCTTCATGCCTTGCTCTCCTTCTCAGAGGATGTTTTCGCCGTCTTCTTCGTTATGGTTTTGGCGGCGGTCTTTTTTACTGTGGTTTTTTTCGCCGCAGTTTTCTTTGCTGTCGTCTTCTTTGCCGGGGCTTTTGCCGTCGTTTTCTTTGCCGCCGTCTTCTTCTCGGCGGGCTTTTCCTCCGGGGCGGACACTCCGTCCTCGGCGGTCTTCTTTTTGTAGTAGCCCCGCTGGTCTTCCGGGAGGAAACGGGAGCATTTCTCGTTGATGCAGAAGGGCTTCATGCGCCCCTTGCCGGATTTCTTGAACAGGGTCTGACCGCATTCCGGGCAGTCCTCGGCGGTGGGAACGTCCCAGGTCATGAAGCCGCATTCCGCGCCCCGCTCGCATGCATAGTAGGCGTAGCCCTTCTTGGACTTGCGCTTGAGGATTCCGCTGCCGCACTTGGGGCAGCGCCCCGGCATTCGCTCCACCAGAGGCTTGGTGTTCTTGCACTCCGGGTAGCCCGGGCAGGCCAGAAATTTTCCGAACCGGCCGGTTTTCACCACCATTTTCCGTCCGCACAGCTCGCAGACCTCGTCGGTCTCCTCCTCCGGCACCTTCAGGCGAACCCCCTCCAGCGCCGTCTCCGCGTCGGACAGTTCCTTACTGAAATCCTTGTAAAAGTCCGCCAGCAGATTTTTCCAGTTCTGCTTGCCCGTCTCCACATCGTCCAGCCGCGACTCCATGTTGGCGGTAAACTCCACGTCGATGATGTCGGTGAAGTGCTCCTCCATCAGCCCGGTGACGATCTCGCCCAGAGGCGTGGGGGCAAGGCGCTTGTCCTGCTTGACCACGTACTCCCGGTCCTCAATGGTGGACACGGTGGCGGCGTAGGTGGAAGGACGGCCAACGCCCTTTTCCTCCATGGCCTTGACCAGGGTCGCCTCGGTATACCGGGCGGGGGGCTGGGTGAAATGCTGCTCCTTCTGGATATTGGAAGGAAGCGTCTTCTCCCCCACCGCGAGATCCGGCAGCGGAGAGCCGACGGCCTCCTGCTCATCGTCCCGTCCTTCTTCGTAAACGGCGATAAAGCCGGCGAAGCGCAGACTCTGGTGGCTGGCGCGGAACACATGTCCGGCGCACATGGCGTCAATGGACACGGTGTCATAAACGGCGCAGGCCATCTGCGTCGCAAGGAAGCGGCTCCAGATGAGCTTATAGAGCTTATACTGATCGGGGGTCAGGCTGGTGCGCACCCGTTCCGGCTCCAGCTCCACATGGGACGGCCGGATGGCTTCGTGGGCATCCTGTGCCCCCGCCTTTGTCTTGAATACATGGTGCTGGCCGTAGTAATACTCGTTTCCGTAACGGCTGCGGATAAACCCGGCAGCGGCGTCCATGGCCTCGTCGGAAAGCCGCAGAGAGTCGGTACGCATATAGGTGATCAGACCGGTGGTGCCTTCCCCTGCCACATCCACGCCTTCATACAGCTGCTGGGCGATCATCATGGTTCTTTTCGGCGTGAAGCCCAGCTTCCGGGACGCCTCCTGCTGCAAGGTGGAGGTGGTGAAGGGTGGGGCGGAATAGCGCTTCTTCTCCGCCTTTTTAACGTTGGTAACGTCGAATTCCTTCCCGTCGATGTCGCCGATCACGGCGAGGGTCTGCTCCTCATTTTCCAGCTCCCGCTTCTTTTCCTCGCCCCAATAGCGGGCGGTGAAGGAGCCGGGCTTGCCCATGCGGTTCAATGTCACGTCCAGCGTCCAATATTCCTTGGGCTGGAATGCGCGGATTTCATTCTCCCGGTCGACCACCAGCCGGGTGGCGACGGACTGGACGCGGCCTGCGGACAGACCCCGCCGGATCTTTTTCCACAGCAGCGGGGAAAGCTGATAACCCACGATCCTGTCCAGGATCCGCCGCGCCTGCTGGGCGTCTACCAGATCATAGTCGATATCCCTGGGGTGGCAGATGGACTCCTTGACCACCTTCTGGGTGATTTCGTTAAAGGTCACACGCTGCGCCTTCCCGTCGGGGAGGTTCAGCAGCTCTTTCAAATGCCAGGAAATGGCCTCGCCCTCCCGGTCAGGGTCGGTTGCGAGGTACACGGTTTTCGCCTTTTCCGCGTCGGTTTTCAGTTCCTTGATCAGGGCTTCCTTGCCCCGGACAGGGATATAATGGGGGGTAAAATCATGCTCCAAATCCACGCCCATCGTGCTTTTCGGCAGGTCCCGGAGATGCCCCATGCTGGCCTTGACGACATAGTCGTCTCCTAAATATTTGCCAATGGTCTTTGCCTTGGAGGGGGACTCCACGATCACCAGATTTTCAGGTTTACCCATGAATGAAAATTCTCCGTTTCGTACTTCAGATTCAGCGGTTACGTCTCTCTATTTTCCGCTCAGAACAATGCGCTTGCCCGGCAGGCGCTTGATAATGCCTTTTAGTTCCAGCATGGTCAGGCTGGAAAGCAGCTTTCCGGTGGACAGACCGGTTTCGGCGATCACATCATCCACCAGCCGCTGCCCGCCGCTCAGGGCGTCCACAATGGTCTGCTCCTCCGGCGACAGCTTCGGCCTGACCGAACCTACGTCACTATAAGGCGCGGAGGGCGTCTTGTCAATGCCCTGAGGGGCTAAATCTTTTTTAAGATTCTCATTTTTCCGGGGAAGACGGGGTTTCTGCGCCACTTTCAGCAGCGGTTTTTCCGCTTCCGCAGCCTTGCGCACCTCGTCCGGATAGGCCGTCTGGTGGGCGGGCGCGTCTTCTTTCCGAATCTTATCCGGAAACAGGGCTTCGTATTCGCTCAGAACGTCCCAGCCGGAGGAAACCATGATCGCCCCGTCCCGCAGCAGCCGGTTGCTCCCCACAAAGGACGGCTGGTCGATGTTTCCCGGCACGGCAAACACGTCCCGCCCCTGCTCGGCGGCTAAGCGGGCGGTGATCAGCGCGCCGCTTTTCTCCGGCGCTTCCACCACCAGCACACCGCAGCTCAGGCCGCTGATGATGCGGTTCCGCTTGGGGAACGTCCATTTGGCAGGCGGCGTCCCCGGTGCGAACTCGCTGAGGATGCAGCCGTATTCCTCCGTGTCCCGGAACAGCGCCCGGTTGGAGAGCGGATAGACGATATCCGCGCCGCAGCCCAGCACGCCAACTGTCGGTGCGCCAGCGGTCAGCGCTCCGGACATGGCCATGCCGTCGATGCCGTAGGCCATTCCGGATACCACGATGCCGCCGCAACGGGCGATCTGGTAGCCCATGCGTTTGGCAGTGGTCAGGCCATAGGCCGACGCTTTCCGGGTGCCGACCACGCCGATCACCGGGCTTCCGTCAAAATCCGGCAGCCGCCCCTTGTAATACAGCACAACGGGCGGGTCAGCAATGTTTTTCAGCCGCGCGGGATAGGCCGCATCCTGACAGGTCAGAATGTGGAGCTTTTCCCGGTCACAGGCTTCCAGAATTTCCTCTGCGGAAGTCAGATTCTTCTCCCGGAGGGCAGCCTTTGCGTCCCCGCTGAGACAGATGGCGTCAAACGCCCCGTCGTCGGCGAAGAAAATATCCTCAGGGTCGCGAAAATGCTGTAGCAGCGCCATTTTGTCCCGGTCGTTCAGCCCGGGGCGATGGGCAAACCATATCCAGTGTACCAGCATTTTCTCACCTGTTTCTCTCTATTTTACTGCTTCATCTGCCACATGACGATGGCCGCCGCCACCGCCGCGTTCAGGGACTCACACCGGGGGTTCATGGGGATGATAAGCTCCCCGTCGGCGCTTTCCAGGATTTCCCGGCGCACGCCCTGCCCTTCGCTGCCGATGACCACCGCCATGCCGCGAAGGTCGGCATGGCGCAAATCCTTCGCCCGCTGGCTCAATGCCGTCACGGCAACGGGAATTTGGGCTTCTGCACAGGCGGCCTTTACCTCCGCCCAGTCCGCTTTCACCGGCTGGGTACGGAACACCGCGCCCATGCTGGCGCGTACCGTCTTGGGGCTGTAGGGGTCGGCGCAGCCTTCCAGCAGCGTCACGGGAATGTCCAGCGCGTCCGCCGTGCGCAGAATGGTTCCCAAATTTCCCGGATCCTGAATGCCGTCCAGCAGCAGGCAGCCGGGCTTGGGTTCATATGCCTTCTTTTCCGGCAGGCGGCACAAAAACAAGGCGCCCTGGGGGCTTTCCATGGGGGAGATGGAGGCCATCACGTCCTCCGGCACCCGAAAAAGCCGCACCGATTCCGGCACGTCTGCGTAAACGCCGTCGGATAAGATCACCGTGTCCAGTCCCGGATACCAGCGGACGGCCTCCGCCAGAAGCTTGACCCCGTCGGCAGCGAACAGCCCCGCTTCCTCCCTTGCCTTCCGGGAAGACAGCAGCTTTTTCACCTGCTGCAAAAGGGGATTTTTCCGGGAGGTGATTCTCTGCTCCGTCACAGCTTCTGCACCCTGCTGAGGGCGTAATTGTCCCCCAGCACCACCATCACGTCGCCCTCCTGGATACGGTAATCCGCGGCGGGGGAAACGTTGGTCTTGTCCCCGTTCTCCACGGCGATGATGTTCACGCCCAGCTTTGCCCGGACGTTCAGTTCATTGATGCACTTGCCGATCCAGCTCTTGGGGGCGGGAACCTCCAGAATTCCGTAGTCCTGGGAAAGCTCGATGTAATCCAGCACATTGTGGGAATACATGCTTCTTGCCAGCCGCTGGGCGTGCTCCTGCTCCGGAATGACCACCCGGTCAGCCCCCAGCTTTTCCAGCACCAGGCGGTGGGTCTCGTCGTGGGCTTTGCACACGATGTAGGGTGCGCCCAGCTCCTTTAAGTTCATGGTGATCAGCACGGAGGCCGCAAGATCGTCGCCGATGGCGATGACCGCGCAGTCAAAATTCCGCACGCCCAGCGCCCGCAGGACTTCCTTGTCCCGGGCGTCGCCCACCACCGCGTGGGTGACGTCGTTGGCAAGCTGCTGCACAAGGTCGTTGTGCACGTCCATGGCCAGCACCTCCGCCCCCAGCGTGCACAGCTGCCGCGCCAGAGAGCCGCCGAAACGGCCAAGACCGATGACAATGTAGGACTTCATAATTCTCTCCTTATCCGATCAGCAAATTGGTTTCCGCATAGCGGAACCGCTCCTCCGCCCGGTCTCCCGCCAGGAAGCCCAGGCTGATGGTCAGCACGCCGACCCGTCCGAAATACATATAAATAATGATCAGAATCTGCGCCGGGATACTTAAGGAAGCCGTACCGCCCGCGCTTAATCCCACGGTCGCCAACGCCGAAACCGCCTCATACACGGCGTCCGTAAAGCTCATGGGCGATGTGGCGCTGATGAAGATGCCGCCGAAAACGGCCAGTGCCAGCACCAGAAAGGCAATGATCATGGCGTTCTGGGTCTGCTCGTCGGGGATCGTCCGCTTGAAGGCACAGACCGTGCTTTTCCCTCTGGCTCTCGCCCAGATGGTCAGCACCAGCACCAGAAACGTCACGGTCTTGATGCCGCCGGCGGTGGAGCCGGAGGAGCCGCCGATGAACATCAGCACGCTGGAAAAGGCCTTGCCGCTTTCCGTAAGCTTTGCCTGATCAATCGCCGCAAACCCCGCGGTGCGCAGTGTCGCGGACTGGAAAAAGCCGTTGAGCAGCTTTTCGCCCACAGTCATGCCGCCCAGCGTCTCCGGGTTGTTCCATTCCAGCAGACAGGTTCCCGCCCAGCCGACGGCAAGCAGCGCCGCGGTCATCAGCAAAACCATTCTGGCATAGACGCTGAACTTGCCAAAAGAGCGCTTCTGAACGATGTTTTCCCAAACCAGAAAGCCCAGGCCGCCGATGATGATCAGCGCCGACAGCGTCAGAAGCACAACGGGATCTGCGTTAAATTCTATCAGGCTCTGCCCCGGGGCAATGGCGCCGAAAATGTCAAAGCCCGCATTGCAGAACGCGGAAACAGAGTGAAAAATGCCCCAGCGCAGCGCTCTTGTAAACCCATACTCCGGCCAGAACCGAAGGGTCAGAATGATCGCCCCCACGGCCTCCACGGAAAAGCTTCCGGTGAGCACCAGCTTTTGCAGCCGCACCACGCCCATGATGTCGTTTACGCTCAGGGACTGGGCGATCATCAGCCGCTGCTGGAGGCCGATCTTCCTGCGCAGCAGAAAAATCAGCAGTGTCGCCACGGACATGAAGCCCAATCCGCCAATTTGAATCAGGCACAGAATCACGACCTGCCCGAAGCCGCTCCACTGGCTCCAGGTATCGTACAGCACCAGTCCCGTCACGCAGGTGGCGGAGGTGGCCGTAAACAGCGCCGGTCGCAGCCCGCAGGACCCCCCGTCCCGGGACGCGGCGGGCAGAGTCAGCAGCAGCGCCCCCAGGAGAATGATTGCGGCAAACATCAGCGCAACCATCTGCGTGGTAGCAATGTGCCTGGGTCGGTGCTTCATCCAGAAGACCACCAGCTTTCCCCGCAGAGACATATTTGCGCTCCTTTCCGGCAGGCACACCCCGCCATCATACGTTTTCTCTATTATAGCAACTTTACATTCTTTTGCAAGTCTCAATTCATCCCAGCCGCCGCAAAATAGGCAATTTACATTTTCTCCCGGGTGTGCTATACTGGTCAAAAACTTGGAAAGGGGCAGATTTTATGAGTTATACAGAAAGCTGGTCGGGAAAGATCAACCGCAAGCTTCTAAAGAAGCTGCACATCATCGATGTCGCCGCCGGGCGGGAGAAGGCCGATCTGGTTCTGAAAAACGCCACCTATGTCAACGTGTTTTCCGGGGAGCTGGACACCGGGGACATTGCCGTGGCGGAGGGTCTGATCGTGGGTCTCGGCAGCTACGAAGGCCGGGACGAAGTGGACATGACCGGCAAGATCGTCTGCCCCGGCTTCATTGACGCCCACATCCACCTGGAATCCAGTCTGGTGTCCCCTGCGGAATTTGCCCGGGCCGTCATCCCCCACGGCACCACCGCCGTCATCACCGATCCCCACGAAATCACCAATGTCATGGGAACCGACGGCATCGACTATATGCTCTGCGCCACAGAAGGGCTGCCCCTGGACACGCACTTCATGATCCCCTCCTGCGTCCCGGCGTCGGCGCTGGATGAAAGCGGTGCGAATCTGGATTACCGGGACATCGACAGCTTCTTTGACCACCCCCGGGTTCTGGGTCTTGCGGAAATGATGAATTTCCCCGGCATTATCTCCGCCGATTCCTCCACCGTCGCCAA
>CAKTKC010000038.1 GCA_934569225.1 uncultured Oscillospiraceae bacterium
TCTGTAAGACAAACAAAAAATGCTCTGCTGAGTTCGCTTCAAAAACTCAGCAGAGCATTTTGCTCGTTATAGGATTGGGAAGCAACCTGCAAACCAGTTGTCCCTTTTGAAAGGAATGAACAATTGGTACGGAAGAGCTGCTATCATTTTGCTATCAAATCAGATGTAGGATTTCCAAATGTTGTGATTTCTCTAGGCTATTTTTTCTTGGAGTATCACAAATTTTTCATTCCCACTCAATCGTCCCGGTAGGCTTGGGGGTCAGATCCAGCACGACGCGGTTGATGCCCTCAACCTCATGCGTGATCCGGTCGGTGATATGATGGAGGAGGGGATAGGGGATCTCCTCAATGGTGGCCGTCATTGCGTCGGTGGTGTTGACCGCGCGGATGATGGCAGGCCAGCCCTCGTAGCGCTTGCCGTCCTTTACGCCGACGCTCTTCATGTCCGGCACGGCAATGAAATACTGCCAGACCTTGCCGGCCAGACCGTTCTTGTCAAATTCTTCCCGCAGAATCGCGTCGGCTTCCCGCAGAGCTTCCAGACGGTCGCGGGTGATGGCGCCGAGGCAGCGCACGCCCAGACCGGGGCCGGGGAAGGGCTGACGGTAGACCATGCCGTGGGGCAGACCCAGCGCTTCGCCTACGACGCGCACCTCGTCCTTGAACAGCAATTTGACCGGCTCCACCAGCTCGAAGGTCATGCCCTCGGGCAGACCGCCTACGTTGTGGTGGGCTTTGACGCCGTGGGATTCCAGAATGTCGGGGTAGATGGTTCCCTGCGCCAGAAAATCAATGCCCTCCAACTTCTTCGCTTCGTCGTTGAATACCTCGATAAACTCCTTGCCGATGATCTTCCGCTTGGTCTCGGGGTCGGAGACGCCCGCCAGCTTGTCGAGAAAACGATCGACGGCATCCACATAAATGAGATTTGCGTCCATTTCGTCCCGGAAGACCTTAACGACCTGTTCCGGCTCGCCCTTGCGCAGCAGACCGTGGTTGACGTGGACGCAGACCAGCTGCTTGCCGATGGCCTTGATCAGCAGCGCCGCCACTACGCTGGAATCCACACCGCCGGACAGCGCCAGAAGAACCTTCTTGCTGCCCACCTGCGCCCGGATCTCCTCGATCTGCCGGGCGATAAAGGCGTTGGCAAGGGCGGGGGTCGTGATGCGCTCCATGGACTCGGGACGTACATTGCTTGACATTTCAGCTTCCTCCATTTTCTGCCTACCGGCGCGGCGGCCGGGTAGATAATGGCTTCATTATACCGGATGAAACAACCTTTTGCAATCTTTTTCCGCAAAAAGAAAAGGCGCTTTGTTGCAAAATGGAAATGCTATGGTATAATAACCGAAAAAAGGGCGCACCGCACAGCTGCGCGGGGGCGTCCATAGAAAAATGGAGGGCTTGTCATGGGAATGGTTGTCATCGGCGCGGTGTTTGTGGATATCAAGGGGTATCCCACGTCGGCGTTTATCCCCACCGGACGGAACGCGGGGCGTGTGGAGCAGATTCACGGCGGCGTCGGGCGAAACGTGGCGGAGGACATCGCAAACTGCGAGCTGCGCCCCACCTTTGTCAGCCTTGTGGACGACAGCGGAACCGGCGCGGATGTTGTCCGCAAGCTGAAAAGCCACAGGGTGAACACCGACTATATCCGCAAAACCAGAAACGGCATGGGAACCTGGCTGGCGGTATTCAATGACGACGGGGATGTGGCGGCGTCCATCTCCCAGCGGCCGAATCTGCTGCCCATTGCCCATACGCTGGAACAGGACGGAGACGAGATTTTCCAGAATGCGGACAGCGTCGTCATTGAGATCGACATGGACAAGGAGATCGTCAAGCGCACCTTCCGGTTGGCGCAGAAGCACAAAAAACCTGTCTACGCTGTGGTGGCGAACATGAGCATCGCACTGGAAAGACGGGATTTTCTTCAGTCCACGGACTGCTTTGTCTGCAACCAGCAGGAGGCGGGAATCCTGTTTTCCGATGACTATTCCGGCAAGACCCCGGCGGAAATGATCCCCATTATTTCCGGGAAAGTACAGGCTGCCCACATTCCGGCCATGATCGTGACCATGGGCGCGGACGGCGCGGTGTATGCCAATCTCCGTGGGGAGAGCGGCTACTGCCCCGCGAGAAAGCTGGAGGTGAAGGACACCACCGGCGCGGGGGATGCCTTCTGCGCGGGTGCGGCCATCGGCCTGACCTACGGCAAGGGGCTGAAGGAAGCCTGTGAGATCGGCGCCATGCTGGCGGCGTCCGTGATCGTGACCTCCGAAAGCGTCTGCCCCCGGTTCCGGCCGAGAGAGCTGGGGCTGGACATGGATGTTGAGGACTGAAGGAATGTACCGCCGTGTTTTGACTATGCAGGATATTTCCTGCGTCGGACAGTGCTCCACCACGGTGGCGCTGCCGATTCTGTCCGCCTGCGGTCTGGAAACCTGCATTCTGCCCACCGCGCTGCTGTCTACCCATACCGGCGGCTTCGGTAAGCCTGCCGTGGTGCATTTTGACGGGGCGCTGACGGATATCTGGCACCACTGGTTGGAAAACGACATCACCTTTGACGCGATCCTTGTGGGGTATCTGGGCAGTCTGGCGGCGGTGAAGGCAGCGGGGGAGATCATCGACCGGCTGCTTGCTCCCGGCGGCGTGGCCGTCGTTGACCCGGCCATGGCGGATAACGGAAAGCTGTATTCCGGATTTGACGAGGAGTATGCCCGATCTATCGGCGCGCTGGCCGAGAGGGCGGACGTCATTCTGCCCAATGTCACGGAAGCGGCGATCCTGTCCGGTTTACCATATCAGGAAATAATTGACAGAAATTATGTTAACCATCTGCTGGACGGACTGCATCATCCCTGCGCCGTCCTCACCGGCGTTGACTTTGGGGATGACTGCACCGGCGTCGTTCTGCGGGAGGGAACGATGCAGCACGAATATCGGCATAAGCGGATAGGGAAGGGCTGCCACGGAACCGGCGATATTTTTGCCTCTGTCTTCACCGGGGCGCTGATGCAGGGGAAAAACCGGCTGGATGCGGCGAAAATCGCCGCGGATTTCACCTGTCGGTGCATTGAGAATACGGTGAACGCCCCCGCCCATTGGTACGGCGTCAAATTTGAGCCGCTTCTGCCGGAGCTGATGGAAATGCTGGGACAGTAGGCAGCCAAAAATTTTTTTGAAAAACCTCTTCCATTTTTGCATAGAATGGTGTAAGATTATGTAAACTAATGGCGTAATGGAAGAGGGGCGCATATGGAGGAACAGATTTACAGACAGCCTCGCAGAAGCGGGAAAACGTGGATATTGGTGATTGCCGCGGTGGCGGTCTTTCTGCTGTGCGCAGTGGCCTTCGTGCTGACTGCGAACCGGCTTTCCCTTTCCGTGGAGCTGAACGGCGAACCGGAAATGACGGTGGAATACGGCGGGCATTTTCAGGATCCCGGGGCGCAGCTCTGTGTCCGCGGATCGCTGCTCTGGAAGGACGGCATGTCTCCGGAGAATGCTTCTGTTGGCATTCAGGGCAAGGTCGATGATGAAAAAACGGGGAAATATATCCTCACCTACGCGGCGGACTACCGGGGAATGCACGCCGAGGCGCAGCGCATTGTGCGCGTTGTGGACACGGTGTGTCCGGAGATCATCCTGACCCCCGACGCGGGCGGGACGCTGCTTCCCGGCACGCCTTATCAGGAGGCGGGATTCAAGGCCATCGACAATTACGACGGCGACATCACTGACCGGGTGGTTCGGTCGGAGGAATACGGAAAGATCATTTACGCGGTGACGGATTCCTCCGGAAATCCCGGCTACGCGGAGCGGGAAGTGCCCTATTACGACCCGATCCCGCCGGAGATCACGCTGGAGGGCGGCGCGGATATGGCCATCACCACCGGCACCTTCTACCAGGAGCCGGGGTACACAGCGCTGGACAACGTGGACGGCGACCTGACCGGGCAGGTGCAGGTGGATGGCGAGGTGGACTGGCTGACGCCCGGAACCTACAGCGTGACCTACACCGTGACCGACGGCTATGAAAACACGACCACCGTTACAAGAACCGTGGAGGTAAAGGCCGTCCCCCGACCAGAAGTTGTATGGCCGGAGGGAAAGGTTATTTACCTGACCTTCGACGATGGCCCCGGCCCCTATACGGAGCAGCTGCTGGACGTGCTGGACAGCTACGGCGTAAAGGCCACCTTCTTTGTCACCAACCGGGGCTACGGCGAAATGATGAAGGAGATCGTGGACAGGGGACACAGCATCGGCATTCACACCATGTCCCACGTTTATGAGCGCATTTATGCCAGCCCGGAGGCATATTTTGCGGACTTGCTGGGGATGCAGGACGTTATTTACCAGAATACCGGCGTCAAAACCACCCTGATGCGTTTCCCCGGCGGCAGCTCCAACACCGTCAGCGCCCACAGCTATGTGGGACTGATGAGCCTGCTGACCCGGGCGGTGCAGGACGCGGGCTTCCAGTATTTCGACTGGAATGTGGACAGCAACGACGCCGGCGGCGCGAAAAAGGCGCAGACGGTTTTCAACAATGTAACGGAAGGCGTCAGCCACAACCGTGTCTCTGTGGTTTTGCAGCATGATATCCACGATTTCAGCGTGGACGCGGTGGAGGATATCATCGTCTGGGGACTGAACAACGGTTATTCCTTTGAACGCCTGACGGAAAACAGTCCCGGCGTTCACCATGGTGTGCAGAATTAAAGAAAATTGCCCGGTTCGGCGTGTGCCGAACCGGGCAATGTACTTTTTGAGGCTTATTTAACTTCCTTCGGATCGTTCTGCTTCCGGGCGTTGGTGCGGCCTTCGGGGCGAATCTCGCCCACGGCCAGCAGGGAGCGCTTCGTCAGCGTGGGACCCACCAGCTCGTAAACCAGCACGGCGAACAGCACGACGTTTCTCGCCAGCGCGCCGTCGGAGAGGGAAGCGGCGGTGATGGCCATGCCCAGCGCCACACCGGCCTGGGGCAGCAGCGTGATGCCCAGGTGATCCACAATGGACTTCGGCTCCTTGGTGATGCGGCAGCTCAGGTTCGCGCCGCAATACTTGCCGGCGGAGCGGGCGATAATATAGATGATGCCGACGATCAGGGTCACGGGCTGGGACAGCACGTTGAGGTCAAGCTCCGCGCCGGAAATGACGAAGAACAGGATGTTCAGGGGCATCGTCCAGCCGTCCACACGCTCCATCAGTTCCTCGGAGGTGGGGCAGACATTGCAGAAAATGGTGCCGGTCATCATGCACACCAGCAGCAGGGAGAATCCGCAGTGGACGGGGCCGATCTGGAATTCCAGCATACTCAGCCCCACCGTCAGCATGACGAAGGCGACAGACAGGGACATACGCTTGCTGCGGGAGTGGAAGAACCGCTCCACCCAGTGCAGCAGCAGTCCCATAAGGCTGCCAAGTCCCACGGACAGGAGAATCTCCACGATGGGTTCGACGACCACGGCCAGCACGCTGACCTGCCCGTTGGAGAGTGCTGTTGCAACGCCGAAGGACACGGAGAACAGCAGCAGACCCACGGCGTCGTCCAGGGCGACCACCAGCATCAGCAGCCGGGTCATGGGGCCGTCCGCCTTGTACTGGCGAACCACCATCAGCGTGGCGGCAGGGGCTGTCGCGGCGGCGATGGCGCCCAGGGTGATGGCGCAGGGAACGGAAATGATGTGGGGGAAGAACAGATGCAGCAGCAGAAGCACAACATCCACGACCACAGTGGTGATCACGGCCTGTAAAATGCCGATGATGATTGCCCGGGAGCCGATGGTGCGCAGCTGGCTCAGCCGGAACTCATTGCCCATGGCAAAGGCGATGAAGCCCAGTGCAGTCTGGCTGACGATGCTGAGGACGTTCACTTCGTCAAGGGTGTTGAAGCCCAGACCGGGAACGTTCAGCCGCCCCAGGAAGAACGGCCCGAGAAGCAGTCCGGCGACCAGATAGGCGGTGACGGCGGGAAGATGCAGCAGGCGGGTAAGGCGGGACATGAGCAGTCCGCCCACCAGCGCCACGGCAAGACCAATCAGATAAATTTCCATAATGATATTCCTCTTTTTCAAATTTCAAATCCCCGGTATCATACCATTCCGTGCCGCCTGGCGCAAGCCGAAATCCCGCCAAAGATTTCCGCCTTTTGGGCAACGAATTGTGCAATATTATATATTGTATTGTGAAAAAGGAAAATGCCCCGCCCCGTCGGAAGGGGAGAGGCAGCGGGTATGGACGGGGTCAGCGCTCGCTGGGGCCGCCGTCACCCTTTTCAAAGATCAGATCATCCAGATCGGCGCGGGGATCGTCACAGCTGTACACGGTTTCACCTTCCTTCTGAAAACGCTACCTGACAGTATATGCTTCCCAAAGCAAAAAAAGTGACGTATTTTCTTGACAGACAAGAAAAATTTGGGTAGAATAACGGAGCGTATGCACCAGTAGCTCAGTTGGATAGAGCGACCGCCTCCTAAGCGGCAGATTGTTCGATTCCTTCGAGCCTTGAAAATTGCATAAAACTTAAAAATGTCTCAGTAGCTCAGCTGGATAGAGCACACGCCTCCTAAGCGTGGGGTCGGAGGTTCAAATCCTCTCT
>CAKTKC010000039.1 GCA_934569225.1 uncultured Oscillospiraceae bacterium
CATCGAGGCGGGCCGTTTTTTAATATGATTTCTGAAAATAAACTATTTTTGTTAGAAATGACAAAAACCGCCACGGTACTACTGACAGAATCAGTACGCACCATGGCGGTTTTGCTATATGCTTTTTCTAGGCATAAATCAGTTCATTCAACACAATTTCATCTGCCCGGTTCCGAATGCTGTTCATCCTGGCAACCCATTCCATTTGATTTTCCGCTTTCAGTTGCTCGGTAATGCCCTCCTGCTGCGCCAGCTGAGAAATAAGCTGCTGCTCCATTTCCTGTGCCTGACGGTCAATTTCTTCCAGGTGGGAATTCAGTGTATTCTCCACAAGCATGATGGTATAAAGTGACTCACGATGTTTTCTTAAATAGTTGAAGCGCAGCATTCCCCAACGGCCAACCTTTGGACTTTCCGGCGCAATCAGATTGGGGCGATAATAGTCTCCAACAAGGGTATAGGTAATTTCCATATGTGTCCCTCCAATTCATTTTCAGTTGGTACACATATTATAAGCCTGCACCCTGCCTCCCGCAAATGTACCATCATTTTGCTGCCCTATTCTAATGTCGTTCCTACCCCGGAATCTCACCGGAGCGTCGCCTCGCTCTTATCCTCGCAAAGTCGTATCCCATTTTCTGGCAGGTATGCACTTGTCAAGCTGCATAGCCTCACATCACAATCCCCGCATCTGGAAAACAAAAAAGCACCGCAAGACACGAACCACACAGGCAGGATTTCTCCTGTCTGAAGGTTCATCTCTTACGGTGCTTGGTAGCTCAATGATGACACATCACTGTCTCCGCTTGCGCGATTTGAGTACGGGAATTATTTAGTTGTGATGATTCAGCTTGCCTGTATTATAGAACATACATTCGCAAATGTCAAGACTTTTTTATTCAAGATACCCGTCTCTTGCCTTGACCCCAAATCTTTGCTCCAACAGGTGCATCTGCCCATCGGTAATAGTATTGACCCTGGGCAGATGGGCGATCTTCATGTAAATCTCCGCCGCTTTTTCGGCTGTTTCAATCAGGCCGAAGGTTTCGTCCAGGTCTTTGCCTGCGCCGTAAATGCCGTGTTGCGCCCAGATGACCAAGCGGGCCGTCTGCATTTTTTCGGCGGTGGCCAGGCCAATCTCATTGGTGCCGCAGAGCATCCAGGGCAGGACATTGACACCGTCCGGGAACACCACGATGCACTCGGTACACATCTGCCAGAGGGTGCGGGTGAAGGCCTTTTCGTCCAGGCTGTGGACGTAGGTCATGGCCAGGAGGTTTGCCGGGTGGCAGTGCATGACCACACGGTTCTGAGGATCGACCTTCAAACGCTCGGCGTGGCTCATCATGTGGGCGGGGAATTCGGAGGTAAACTTACCGCCGTCAGCAAAGCCCCAGAGAAGTTCGGCGGTTTCGCCGTTATCGGTCAGGTGAATAAGACCCAGATTGACCTCCGGGGCGTATTGGACGTTCTTAAAATACTTGCCGGTGCCGGTGACCAGAAAGTATTTTCCGTCCAGGGTGGGGGCGGTGAAGCCCGTATCTATGGTGCGGATGACGTTTTTTACATCTAAGTATTGGCAGACCTGGGCCTCGTCCAGCAGCAGGCTCACGTTGCCGCCGTTGCGCTCGTCCCAGCCGTGGTTGTACATATTGGTGACAGTGCGGATCATCTCCACCATCCAGGAAGCAGTCAAAATGTCTTTCATTGCTTGATTCTCCTTTACCGGGTAATGATATCTACCGGCACGTTGAAGATTTTTGCGACCTTCAGAATGGTGTCGATGTGACGGCCTACGGCAGCGGCCATGTGGTGGGTGGGGCCTGCCTCGCTCCAGCGATTGACAAACTCCCTGGCTCCGCAGGTGAAGCGGGTGCGCATATTGGTGTCGCCAAATGTAAAGATGGGGCCTTCCTCGTTGACGCCCTCGGCCACCACGAACTTGAAATGGCCGTCTTTGTCCTGGGTAATGCCCAGATAGGTTACAGCGCCAACCGGGGGATAGAACTGGGTCAGATACCCGCCGCCGGTCTTGCCGTGGAACACGGGGACGATCTTCATGGTGGGCTTCCGTGCCTGGGAAATGTCGGCATCGCCGGAGCCGGAGTGGCCGATGATGCAGATGTCCTCGTTGAAGTCGATTGAGTACATTTCAGACAACTGTCCCGTGCCGGAAATGGTCTTGAGAATGCCCATAGCCATGGCGACCTTGATATCGCCCTCTACGGCGCAAGCCGTACCCTGCTTGATGAGCATGGAGAATGCGGGAATCAGCATGGAGTCCAGCTTGCCCGCAACGCCCTGGGCAAAGCCGTCATAGTGGGAAGCCACAAAGGCGATCTGCTCGTCTTTGACCCACTGCTCAAAGGCCAGCACATATTTCGCCATATCCCAGACGGTCTTTGCCGTAGCCCCGCCCTCAATATCAAAGGTATTCAGAATATCCTCGGCCTTGGTGCGAATGGCCGCTTCGTCCGTGATGTTGTCGGCAATGGCCCACATTTTTTCCCAGTCAAACTGCTTGGTGTACAGCCACATCCGGTGGTACAGGTTGGTTTCGTCAATGTACAGATCCATCATGCCGGGGTAAGGGCGGCCGATTTGGGCCAGGTTCGTATCCCGGAACCGGCGGCGGACCTGGGCGGCTTTGCACCAGTCCTCGATTTCCGCCTGGGCGGCATCGTCCCCGCCCTCTACAACGCCGGTGATCACAGCATGGCGTTTTCCGGCCCGCTCCAGGTCGGCCACCATTTCCCCCACGGCGCCGCAGGCGTACAGTTCACCAAGCCAGGTGGGGGTATCCGTGTGGGCATAGTCCGGGACTTTCTTCTTTTGCAGATTGACAAGCACCACCGGCACATCCAGATCCCGAACGGCGGGGAGCATATTGTAGGAGGTGGCGTAGGTCAGAAGCTGCATAATCACCAGATCAACATCCGCAGCGCGGAACTTGTCCCCGGCAGCGGCAGATTGCTCCTTGGTGGTGACAAGGCCGCCGTCGATCAGCTCCACGGAATCCGGGATGCGCTTCTTGAAGTCGGCGTACTGGCTTTCAAATTCCGGCACCAGCTCCGGGAACTGGGGGAGATAGGCCCCCAAGGCAATGGCGAATACGCCGATACGGGCTTTGGTTTCTACAAGCATTGTTTGTCCTCCTTTATTTCGTACTTGAGTACGGCTGAGAGGGGCCCTCTCAGTCACGGCGTTCCGCCGTGCCAGCTCTCCCATAGGGAGAGCCAAGGGGTTCCGCTCTTTCCATTTGTACTTTCAGATTACCCAGGGCCGTGGCCTCGATGGGCAGGGCGATGACTTCTTTTCCCGTGGCTTCCCGGGTCAAATCGTTCAGAAATTCACTTTTGGCCCCGCCGCCTACAATATAGAGCTGCTCATAGGTTTTCCCGGTGTTCCGTTCCAGCTCCGAAAGGGCTTTCCGGTAGCTGTCTGCCAGAGAGCGGTAGGCACAGCGGAAATAATCGCCCAGGGTGTGCAGCCCGTTCCCGGACTTTTTATCAAAGGCCGCTTTCATGCTTTTGGGGGCCAGAAATTCCGGGGCGTTGGCATCCACAAGAATTGAACAGCTGCTTTCCCGGGCCGCTTTCAGGATTTCCGGGAATGTGGCCTCCGGGCATAGCTCCCGCTTCAGCTCGTTCACCAGCCACATGCCCATGATGTTTTTCTGATAGCGGTTATAGCCCACGCCGCCCTCGTTGGAGTAGTTGGCAAGCTGGCTGGTTCCGTTGGTGATGGGAGCCGGGGTCTTGACCCCCAAAAGGGACCATGTGCCGGAGGAAATATAGGGCTGGTTTCTCGCCATGGGAATGCCCTCCACGGCGGAAGCCGTGTCGTGGGTGGCGCAGAGCATACAGGTGAGGCCCTGATAGTTTCCAAGGACAGTCCCCGGCTGGGTGAGCTTCGGAAATAGCTTCTTTGGATAGCCCAGTTTTTCCAGAATTTCCGTATCAAACTCCCGGGTTTGGGCATTTACCAGGCCCATGGTGGTGGCATTGGTATACTCCCGGGCCGGAACGCCGCAGAGGCAGTACAGAAGGTATTCCGGGATCATGAGCAAATTATCCGCCTGTTCCAGCCGACCCCGCTCTAAATCGTCATAGAGCTGATAGATGGAATTGAACTTCTGAAACTGGCAGCCGGTCCGGCGATATAGCTCCGTAAAGGAGATTTTTTCGTGGACCTTTCCAAAGAGCCGTTCCGTCCGTGTATCCCGGTAGGCGTAAACCGGATATATGGGATGGCCGTCTTTGAGAAGCACATAGTCCACGCCCCAGGTGTCGATGGAGAGGGAAGCGATATGAGGAAACGCCTTTTTCGCCTCCTCAATGCCCTCTTTTACATGCTGAAGCAGCCCATCGATGTCCCACACCAGATGTCCGTCCTGCTCTGTGACACCGTTGGGGAACCGGTATACTTCTTTTGTCCTGATCTCGCCGTCTTCCAGCCAGCCCACAATGTGCCGCCCGGAGGAGGCGCCGATGTCGATTGCAAGATCGTATTTCATATGTTATCCTCGCAGTAAGGCATTCTGGTGGTCTCGCGGATGGTTTCTCCGGTCTTCCGGTTCAACTGCACGACCCGAATTTGCCCCGGCGCAATGCCGTGTTCGACCCAATCCATCATTGCTTTCATTCCGTCGGATTCAGAGATGCCGGGGCCGTTGCCGATGCAGTTGCCGTGGTTATCGCCGGGACCGATGTACAGTCTGCAAAAGCCCTGAACTGCCGTACCTCCCATAACCTGACGCATCCTTCTGTAATAATCCAGCGTTCCATCCACGGGGATCAGCGGGTCGTCCAGCCCATGGTCGATCATGAGCTTTCCGCCGTGAGCCGCAAACGGGCGCAGATCCGGATCATCCGCGCCGGCCTTTGGAAAGGCGGCAATGCTTTTATCGAACAGCTCTTCAAATTCCGCTTTTGTAATGCTGCGGAACTCTGCCTTGGGGTCGTTTAAGACCCAGCGTGCATAGGTGCTGCACAGCGCAAAGGGCCTTGCCCGCAGGAACGGAAGAATGAAGGAAATGGAAAAAATCGGCAGCCCAACACACCAGTGCACCGAGCCGGGACGAAAGCCATACCAAAGCCGCTCTCCGCTGCTCCGGCAAGGCCCGTCCCACATATCCTTCACCACAGCGGCGTCCGCCTCCGTGATGACACCCTGTTTGGTTTTTTGTCCAACCAGTGTAAAAGGATCAATTTCTACCCGCTGACTTAATTTGTAATAGGCATCTTTTCCGCCGACGCTGTCCTGCACCGCCTTGGCAAACGCGTTCAGCTTGTGATATTTCAGCGGTGCGTGACGGTCATTGGCGCAGGCCATGGGCCAGAAGCCCGTGATCAAAAACTTCGTCCAATTGATCGCCGGGCAGCTTGCCCAGATGCCGTCGTAATCCTCCGGGAACTCCTGCGCCTCCACCATGCTCTGCCGTCCGCCGCCGGAACCGCCGTTCATGTAGGAATACAGAACAGGCCGCCCATGAAGGATCTCCGCAACAGCCTTTCCGAAGACCGTCATGTGATGGGTGGCATTTGCACGCCAGTTTTCCATCCGTTCCATAACCACTTTTCCGGATTTGTCTACGGCCCAGTTGGAGCCGTATTTTTCGTTCCCGGCATCACAGGTCGCCGCTGTGAAGCCGTTTATAACGGCAAAGGGCAGAGTCCACCCCCGCTGCCCGTTGTTCGGCTGGGTGATTTGGCTGACCCCGCCGGTGCATGTCCCGCCTCCGGCGGTTCCGGCAAAGCGATCATTCCACGCAAGGGGTGACCAGACGATGATGTTTTCCCATTCCGTTCCGGTGCAATGCTCGATCATCACCTCACAGTAGGGCGGCAGACCCGTTACTTTTCCGTTGTTCCACAGCAGCTTCACCAGCCAGTGGAGTTTTGCCGCATAGCTGCCGGTTTCATTGATGCTCACGGAAGTGACCTTAAAGACCTCGTTTGGTAATTTTTCTTGAAGCGCATCCCGCACATAGTCCGCCCGGCAGTGCTGCCGGATTCCAGGCGTTTCCACCAGTGCGGAAGTGTCATAAAATCGGATATTATCCCGTTCTTTCATTTTGCTCTCCTCCTCTATGAGGTTCTGTGAATGTATATTCGCCGCTGCCGACCTCGTGCAACGCGCCCTTCCATCGAATGACTGCCCGAACGCCGCACGGAATGGAAACGCAGAGGGTCTGCCGATCCCAGAAAACCAGAAGGTCTCCGTATTCACACCGAAAACTGCGGCGGCAGTATTCCAGCGGCAATCCATCTGGGTCAGGTGCAATTTCTACCCGCCGAAAACCAGGCTCCAGTGCCCTGATCCCGGCGATATTTTCAAAAATCCAGGCATCTACGCAGCCAAAGGCATAGTGGTTATAGCTGGTGATCCTCGGCTCCGAGCCGGGGGTAATGGCATCCCAGGATTCCCAAACAGAGGTTGCCCCCTGCTCCACCTCATACAGCC
>CAKTKC010000040.1 GCA_934569225.1 uncultured Oscillospiraceae bacterium
TCGCCGGACAGGATCTTGCCGGCAACTCTGGTCTCAGAGCGAAGGACTTTTTTTGTGTGCTTCCGTTTTTTCCGCTTTGGTTTCTCTATGGTGCGGTCTTTTCCGTTGGCCAGGAACAGGTAGACAGGGTCTGCGTCTATCACGTAAAACCATTCGCCCTGATCCCGCCCGGCGGTTGACATCACCACGTCCGAAATCTGAATGTCTGGCAAATCGGAATCCATAAATCAAAATCCTTCGGTGACGGTGAGTATTTCCGGCTCGCCGTCGGTGATGAGTACAGTATTTTCATAGTGAGCCGAGAGCTTTCCGTCAGCAGTCACCGTGGTCCAGCCGTCCTTGAGAACACGGACTTCATAAGTGCCCATGTTCACCATCGGCTCCACCGCGATGGTCATGCCGGGGAGCAGTCTTGGCCCCCGGCCGGGATTTCCGAAATTCGGAACTTCCGGCTCCTCATGCAGGTTGCGTCCTACGCCGTGACCTACGAAGGAACGCACAACTGCAAAACCGTTAGACTCCACATACGTTTGAACCGCGTGGGAGATATCTTGCACACGCATGCCCTTTTTGGCGAACCGGATGCCCTCGAAGAAGGACTGCCGGGTCACGTCGATGAGCTTCTGCGCTTCGGTGCTGATGCTGCCGCAGGCGTAGGTTGCAGCGCAATCGCCATGAAATCCCTTGTAGTACGCGCCCACGTCCACCGACACGATGTCCCCGTCCTTCAGGATGTAATGTCCCGGAATTCCGTGGATGACCGTGCTGTTGACGCTGATGCACGCGCTGGCGGGGTAGCCGCTGTAGTTCAGGAACGACGGTTTCGCGCCCTGAGACACGATATAATCGTGAACGGCCTGATCAATTGCCTTCGTCGATACGCCGGGTCTTACCATTTTCCCTGCCAAAGCACGGGCTGCCGCGGTAATTTTACAGGCCTCGCGCATCGCTTCCAGCTCATGTTCATTTTTAATTGAAATCATGCCTTTGCCCCTATCGCCCTGAGGATATCCTCATTGGCACCTTCAATGGACTGGCTTCCGTTCACCGTGCGGAGTCTGCCCAGCTTGCCGTAGAAGTCCTTCAGGACTTCGGTGGAAGCGTGGTAGACCTGCAGGCGCTTGCGCACCGTTTCCGGCGCGTCGTCCTTGCGGACGATCAGCTCACTGCCGCAGGCATCGCAGATGCCGTCCTTCTTGGGAGGATTGGCGACGATGTGATAGCTTGCGCCGCACTTGGGGCAGACACGCCGCCCGGTCATCCGGCTCTCGATTGCACTGTCGTCAACCTCGATGGAAATTACATGGTCGATGCGGATGCCCTTGGCTTCCAGGGCTTCGGCCTGGGCCAGCGTGCGGGGCACGCCGTCCAGAATGAAGCCGTTTGCGCAGTCGCTCTGAGCCACCCGGTCGGCTACGATGCCGAGGATCAGCTCATCGGGAACCAGCGCACCTTCGTCCATGTATTGCTTGGCCTTCTTTCCCAGCTCCGTGCCGTTGGCCATGGCTTCCCGGAGCATGTTCCCGGTAGAAATGGCGGGAATGGAGAGCTTCTTCACAAGAAGCTCTGCTTGTGTTCCCTTTCCGGCGCCGGGAGCGCCCAGTAGAATGAGATTCATCCTGCCATACCTCCTGCTTAGTCCAGGAAGCCCTTGTAGTGCCGCATCAGCATCTGTGCCTCCAGCGCCTTCACCGTCTCAAGGGCAACGCCCACAACGATGATGACGGAGGTACCGCCGATGGCCAGGTTTCTGACGCCTTCCATCAGGTTGCCCGCGATAATGGGCAACAGGGCGACGATGCCGAGGTAAACGGAACCGAACACGATGATCTTGTTGATGACCTTCTGGATAAAGTCGGCAGTGGGCTTGCCGGGGCGGAAGCCCGGGATGAAGCCGCCGTTGGACTTCAGGTTGTTGGAAATCTCCACGGTATCGTACTGAATGGTGGAGTAGAACCAGCTGAAGAAGAAGATCATGATGAAGTAGATCACTGCGTAGATCCAGCTGGAGGAGCTCCAGACGTGATCATACCACCAGCCGCTGGTCTTGCCGGTAAAGGCACAGATGGTAGCGGGAAGGCTGCAGATGGACTGGGCAAAGATGACAGGCATAACGCCGGACATTGCCACCTTGATGGGCAGGTTGGTATTCTGGCCGCCGTAGACCTTCCGGCCTACAACGCGCTTGGCATACTGAATGGGGATGCGGCGCTCGGCGTCATTGATGAAGACGATGAACAGCACGAGAGCAACAATACCCACCAGCACGATGATGATCTGCCACCAGAGCAGGGTCGTCAGCGTGCCGATCATGCCGGGGATGCTGGAGATAATGTTGGCAAACAGGATCATGGAGATACCGTTGCCGATACCGAATTCCGTAATCTGCTCGCCCAGCCACATGACCAGAGCGGAGCCGGCGGTGAACGCCAGGATGATGACCAGCGCGGGCAGGAAGCCCTCGGAGGTAATGATGGAGATCTGAGAAGAGTAGTTGCGCAGCATCATGTAGTACGCCCAGCCCATCAGCAGGCCGAGGCCGACCGTGGTGTAGCGGGTGATGCGCTCAATTTTCTTCTTGCCTTCCTCGCCGCCGTCCTTCGCCAGCCGCTCAAGAGCGGGGATGGCGACGGTCAGCAGCTGGATGATGATGGAGGCGTTAATGTAGGGCTGAATGCCCAGTGCAAGCACGGTGGCGCGGGAGAACGCGCTGCCGGACATTGCATTGTACAGGCCCAGGATAGTACTGGACAGAACGCTGTCGAAGTAATTCGCCAGAGTGGTCACGTCAATGAACGGAACCGGAATGACGCTGCCCAAACGGTAAATCAGCAGAATGAACAGGGTGAAGAGGAGCTTCTTCCGCAGTTCAGGAATCTTCCAGGCATTCTTGAGTGTCTGCAGCACTTATACCACCTCGGCCTTTCCGCCTGCCTGCTCAATCTTTTCCTTGGCAGACTCAGAGAAAGCCGCGGCCTTAACGGTAACCTTCTTGGTCAGGGTGCCATTGGACAGCACCTTCAGGCCATAGGGGCAGGCGGAGATGACGCCGGCCTCGATCAGAGCGGCTGCGTCCACAACTGCACCGTCCTCGAAGCAGTTCAGCGCAGCGACGTTGACGGCAGTCAGGGGCTTTGCATGGATGTTGTGGAAGCCGCGCTTGGGGATACGCCGGGCCAGAGGCATCTGGCCGCCTTCAAATCCCACGCGGATCTTGCCGCCGGAACGGGCCTTCTGACCCTTGTGGCCACGGCCGCCGGTCTTGCCGTTGCCGGAACCGGTGCCACGACCCTTACGCTTGCCCACCTGGGTGGAGCCAGCAACAGGAGAAAGTTCATGAAGCTTCATATTCTTCCCCTCCTTATTCAACTTCGGTGACCTGCAGCAGATAACCGATCTTGGCGATCTTGCCGCGGGTCTGGGTGTTGTCCGGCTGGATGGTCACCTGGCCGATCTTGCGCAGACCCAGGCTCTCAGCAGTAGCGATGTGCTTTTCCAGACGGCCGTTCAGGCTCTTAACAAGCTTAATTTTCAGGTTTGCCATGTTAATTGCCCTCCTTAACCTACGATTTGCTCTACGCTCTTACCACGGATAGCAGCAACCTGCTCGGGGGAACGCAGGGAAGTCAGACCAGCCATAGTGGCCTTGACAACGTTCTGGGGATTGTTGGAACGCAGGCACTTGGCGCAGATGTTCTTGATGCCAACAGCCTCCATAACGGCACGGACAGCGCCGCCGGCGATAACGCCGGTGCCTTCGGGAGCGGGCTTCAGCAGAACAGTGCCGGCGCCGAAGATGCCGATGGTGTCATGGGGAATGGTGGTGCCGGCCAGAGAAACCTTAACCATGTTCTTCTTGGCATCGGCGATGCCCTTCAGAATGGCCTCGGAAACTTCGGCAGCCTTGCCCAGACCGTAACCCACGGTACCCTTGCCGTCGCCAACAACAACCAGAGCGGAGAACTTCATGACACGGCCGCCCTTAACGGTCTTGCTGACACGGTTCAGGTAAACGACCTTCTCAATGAGCTCAGGAGCATCATTGTTCGTCTTATTATAAGCCATTATCTTTCCTCCTCACTCTTAGAACTTGAGCCCGGCTTCACGGGCGCCATCGGCCAGAGCAGCGATACGGCCATGGTACACATAACCGCCGCGGTCGAAGACGACCTCCTCGATGCCCTTTTCCTTGGCACGCTCAGCCAGAACAGCGCCGACCTTCTTGGCAGCCTCGCAGTTGCCGGTCGCGCCCTCAAATTCCTTCTCCAGCGTATTGGCGGAAACCAGAGTCACGCCATTGACGTCGTCGATGATCTGGGCGTAGATGTTCGCGTTGGAGCGGAACACGTTCAGACGGGGACGCTCAGGAGTGCCGGAGATCTTGCCACGAACGCGGACATGCCGATGCATGCGCATTGCTTTCTTATTGATCTTGCTAACCATTTCGGCACACCTCCATTACTTCTTGCCACCGGTCTTACCGACCTTACGGCGGATGACCTCAGTGGTATACTTGATGCCCTTGCCCTTGTAGGGTTCGGGGGGACGCTTGCCGCGGACTTCGGCGGCGAACTGACCAACGGTCTGCTTGTCGATGCCGTGGATGATGATCTTGTTGGGAGCGGGAACCTCAATGGTGATGCCGGGGATCTCGTCCACGAACACTTCGTGGGAGTAGCCCAGACGCATGACCAGCTGGTTGCCCTTCTTCTCGGCACGGTAGCCAACGCCGTTGACTTCCAGTTCCTTGGTGAAGCCCTTCTCAACGCCTTCCACCATGTTGTGGATCAGGGTACGGGTCAGGCCATGCAGGGACTTGTGCAGATGCTCCTCATCAGGACGGTCAACGATCAGCTCATTGCCCTCGAGCTTCAGGATCATATCGGGATGGAAGGTGTGCGTCAGGGTACCCTTGGGTCCCTTCACGGTGACGACGTTGCCATCGGCAATGGTCACCGTAACGTTTGCCGGGATAATAACCGGCTTCTTACCAATTCTAGACATTTACGAAACCCTCCTTACCAGACGAATGCCAGGACTTCGCCGCCGATGTGGTTTTCGCGAGCCTTCTTGTCGGTCATAACGCCCTTGGAAGTGGAAACGATGGCGATGCCCAGACCCTTGAGAACCTTGGGCAACTCGTCGGCGCCGGCGTAGATACGCAGGCCGGGCTTGGAAACGCGCTTCAGCCCGGACAGGGCAGGCTGCTTCTTGCCCAGATACTTCAGGGTGATGTGAATGACGCCCTGGTTGCCGTTGTCCTGCAGAGAGAAGGACTTGATGTAGCCCTCATCCAGCAGAATCTGGGCAATGGCCTTCTTCAGGTTGGAAGCGGGGACATCCAC
>CAKTKC010000041.1 GCA_934569225.1 uncultured Oscillospiraceae bacterium
CCGGTGGGAAGATTGATGCAGACCTCCTCGGCGTGGCTGGGGCCGGTGAGGGCGACGACGTTCTTGCCGGTCTCCTGAGCGACCACTTGACTCATGCGCAGATGGGTGCCCTGCTCCAAGCCCTTGGTGACGGAGACCACCACGGCGTCGTCGTCAATGTAGGGAGCCACGCCCCGGCTGACGGCGCGCAGAGGGAAGGAGGGCGTTGCCATGACCACCATCTTGCAGCCCCTGACACAATCATAATCACCGCTGATTTTTAAGGTTTCCGGCAATACCGCCGCGGGAAGGCGGGGATTGTGATGGGTTTCCAGCATTTCCGGAATCTTGTCCTTTTCGTACGTCCACATGGTCACGTCGTGACCGTTTTTGCACAGACGGACGGCCAAAGCGGTACCCCAGGCGCCGCTGCCAACTACTGCTGCTTTCATGATTTGCTTCCTTTCCCAAAGAGATTGGTTTTCCGTTCCTCGCCGTGAATCAGGCGGAGGATATTTGCCCGGTGCATGAAGACGCACAGCGCGCCCATGAAAATACCCCCGGCCATAACGTACACGTGGTCATGCTGAAAGACGATAAAGCCGACGGCGAAGGTGATGGAGGCCAGCACGCTGCCCAGAGAGACGTACTTCGTGATGAGATAGGTCACGAAGAAAACGACACCGATGAGCAGCCCGATGCGCCAGTCGATCGTCCACGCGATGAACCAGCCGCTTAAAATGCCCTTGCCGCCCCGGAAGCCCTGTAAGGCGGGGAAGTCATGTCCCAGCATCACGCAGGCACCTGCAAGGGTCATGCCTTCCAGACGCAGACCGTAAGGCTCAAACACAAGAGCGCCCAGCAGACAGGCGAGGACGGCTTTGCCGACGTCAATGGCAATGACCATCGCGGAGCGCCCCGCGCCGTAGCTGCGGATGAAGTTGGTCAGTCCCGCGTTGCCGCTGCCATGGCTGCGCACGTCGTCGTGAAGCATGGCACTGACGCAGATGGCACCGTTATGGTTGCCGAGAAAATAGGAGACAAGAGCGGTAATGAGAATTCTCTGGAGCATCATTCGTCCTCCTTGTCGCCCCGCTGCCGGATGGTGATACGGATGGGGGTGCCGTTCAGGCCGAAGACCTCCCGGATCTGGTTTTCCAGATAGCGCTGATAGGAGAAGTGGAACAGCCGGGCGTCGTTGCAGAAGATGACGAAATGAGGCGGCTTGGTGCTGGCCTGGGTCATGTAGAAAATCTTCAGGCGGCGGCCCTTATCCGTAGGCGGCTGCACCCGGGCGGTGGCGTCGGCAAGGACGCTGTTCAGTGCGCCGGTGGTGATGCGGCTGGTATTCTGGGCATGAACGTCCTGAATGACCTGAAAGAGCTTGTCCACCCGCTGGCCGGTGAGGGCGGAGAGGAACAGCACCGGGGCGTAGAGCATGTAGCTTAAGCCCTGACGAACCTTTGTCTCCATGTCCCGCATGGTGTTGGTTTCCTTATTCTCCACCGCATCCCACTTGTTGACCACGATGACGGCGGCTTTGCCCGCCTCGTGGACAAGACCGGCGATCTTGGTGTCCTGCTCGGTGACGCCATCGTTGGCGTCAATGAGGATCAGGCACACGTCCGCCCGGTCGATGGCGCTGATGGAGCGCATGTTGGAATATTTCTCGATGGCGTCGTCCACCTTGCTCTTCCGGCGCATACCGGCGGTGTCGATGAAGCAGTATTTCCCGGTCTCGTTTTCAAAATAGGAGTCGATGGCGTCCCGGGTGGTGCCGGCCACGTCGGAGACGATGACCCGTTCTTCGCCGAGGATACGGTTTAGCAGGCTGGACTTGCCCACGTTGGGCTTGCCCACGATGGCGACCTTGATGACGTCGCTGTCCTCCTCCTCGCCGGAATCCTCCGGGATGTTTTCCAAAACCCAGTCCAGCAGATCGCCGGTGCCGTGGCCGTGGATGGCGGAGGTCTCAAACAGGTCGCCGATGCCGAGACTGTAGAATTCGTACACATCGGGATTCACGGGGCCGACGGAGTCGCACTTGTTCACGGCCAGAGCGATGGGCTTGCCGGATTTGCGCAGCATGGTTGCTACGTCCTGATCGGCGGCGGTGACGCCGGAATGCACGTCCACCACCATGATGATGGCGTCGGCCAGCTCAATGCCGATCTCCGCCTGCCGGCGCATGAATTTGAGCATCTCGCTGTCCGTACCCGGCTCGATGCCGCCGGTGTCCACCAGGGAGAAGGTGCGCCCGCACCATTCACAGCTGCCGTAAATTCTGTCCCGGGTGACGCCGGGGGTGTCCTCTACGATGGAGGTGCGCTGCCCTGTGAGTTTATTGAAAAGCATGGATTTGC
>CAKTKC010000042.1 GCA_934569225.1 uncultured Oscillospiraceae bacterium
AATTCACCGTACCCTTTAGCGTCGTGAGCATACCGGGGCGGCAAGTCGGTCAGCGGCAGCATCAGCTCCACCACGGAAGGATTCTTCAACTTGCGAATCTTTTCTTGTAATATATCAATAGACATAATCCCGCCTCCGGCATGTTTTTTGTTTATTGTATCACAACTTTTTCCATCTGCAAAGATAAAAACCTTCCAGTCCTGATTTTTTTCGTTCTGGGTATACTACCTGTGAAAGGAGGGAGATTTTATGGACGCAAAAGGATGGATGCTTTCCGCCGGTCTTGGCGCTGCTGCGGGTGCGGTGGCAGTTCTGATGATGCCCAGGCAGAATCCCGTGCGGCGCGTTGCGGCAAAGGCTGCCAACAAGGCCGAAGACCTTGCCTGGAAGGTTGAGGACAAAATGAACGAGGTTCTCTGACAAAATGTCCCCGGGAGGCGAATGCCTCCCGGGGCTGGCGTCAGACTGTTTTATCCCGTCTGCTCACCTTGTATAGCTCTATTGCGCAAAAAGCCGTGGCAGTCAGCAATACCGACAGAGTGATCATGTAATCCAGCTGCGGACGATATCCGGAATAGCAAATCAGCTGCCCACCCGTAATCAGGACGGAGGATAGCGCATAGGCCGCTGCTGCGGTCGATAGAGCGGTACATAATCGTTTCCCTCCGGGGGTTTTGATCATCCACGCCACAAGTCCTGTTATGACAGCCAATACGGCTGCCCCGATACAGGCGTACAGCAGCGTTCTGTCCGCAATGGCAAGGGTCTGCCCGGCAAACAGGTTTTCTCCTTTCTCTCCCTCCCAAAGAAGCTCGCCCCGTGTACCGTCAGCGTAGTTGATATACCACATATTTTTGTCACAAGCCCACTGCGTGATCTCAGCGGGATCGGTGCCGGCATCAGCAGCCGACGGCATTTTCCTGCCCTGCTCATCGACTTCCCATATTGTCCCATAATACGTTTCGCGGTTATCCGGGAAGTTATCTCTCCACCCATACTTATAGGATAACCAGTCCCAGCGCGTCGTGCTGCAAATCACTCCACGCTGACAGCCCGGGTAGCCAATTCCTGTCCAGCCGCGAACGTAGTCATAGTAGTCAACGGTTAAGGCGTTATCCGCCTGCTGCTCTACGGATACAATGGCGTCCTCAGCGCTCAAATAGACCGGTGCATTCATAAATCCCCACAGCCAGGCGAATATTGACAAAACCGCGAGAACCGCTGTTGCCACCGCAAGTAATCTGCGGGTGCAGATTGCCTTTTCTACCCGTTTCATCCCGGAAACGTCGGTTTCCGGTACTATAATCTCCGTCTTTTGGAGCTTTCCCAATTCCCCGGTACATTCGCCGCACCCGCGCAAATGTTCGTCCACCATGTCCCGGCTGGCCTGGCTGACCATGTTCTCCGCGTATAGCGGCAGCAGGTCGCGGATAATGTCGCAGCTGACCTTCATACATATTCCCCCATTTCATCCCGTATTTTCTGCCTTGCCCGGTGGTAGGTCACACAGGCCCAGTTTGCCGTGCGTCCGAACAGGTTTCCGATGTCACCAAAGGAAAGCTGCCCGAAGACCCGCAGGGAGAAAACCTCCTTATAGGGTTCCGGCAGGTCGTGAAGCACCCGGTGAACGGCCATGGCCTGCTGAGTGTCCATGATCTGTTCCTCCACCGCCTGCTTTGGGTCGCTGATTTCCAGCTCGTCGATAGGCTGGGACGGGCGCTCCTTGCGCAGATGGCTGAGGTAGGCGTTTCTCGCCATGGAGCATAACCAGGTGCGGACGTCGCAGTCGCCCCGAAATTTCGGCAGAGCATTCAACGCCTGAAAGAATACCTGTTCCGTCAGCTCCTCCGCAAGACTTTCGTTATGACTGATCGCCCGCAGGTACAGCTCCACATCCTGAAAATACACCCGGTATATCCGTTCAAACTCCGTCACGGCCTCACCTCCTACACCCATTAGACGCGGGAATGGGGAAAATCTTACAGCATTCGTGAAAAAATGGGAGGGGATTTTTCCCCTCCCATATGTCAGGTGATATCCAGCTTGACGGTCTCTCCCTCCACCCGGATGCGGATGGCGGAAATAGGATGCTGGAAGCTATCGATGATTGCCTCGGAAATCGGGTCTTCCAGCTCCTTCTGGATGGTGCGGCGGAGATTTCTCGCGCCGTAGGTCACGGAATAGGCTTTCTTCACCAGCAGCTGGCGCAGATCGTCGTCCCAGGAAAGGGTCAGGCCGCGGGTAGAAAGGCTCTCTTGCAGCTCCTTGAGCATGATGTCCGCGAT
>CAKTKC010000043.1 GCA_934569225.1 uncultured Oscillospiraceae bacterium
TTCAGGTTGATGTCCAGCGGGTTCACATAGTTTTTGCTGGTAGGCGACAGCTTCACCACCTGCCCATGCAGCCGCTTCACAAGGGGGTAATATTCGGCCTCTGGATCACAGATATACACATCGTCCGGGGTGCAGAGGAACACGCTCACAATCTCCGATTTACAGCTCATACTTTTGCCGCTTCCCGGTGTCCCCAGCTTTAGCCCGTTGGGGCAGCGCGCCCGCTTGCGGTCGAGCATAATCATGTTGCCGGTCTTGGCGTTGATCCCGTAATACATGGCGTCGCCGCCCTGAAAAAGCTCCTGCGTCACAAAGGGGACGAACACGGCCACGCTGGAAGTCGTCAGGGAGCGTTCAATCTGGATGTGGCTGGCCCCCAGCGGCAGGCTGCTCATAAGCCCCTGTTCTTGCTGGTAGTCCAGCCGCACAAGGGAACAGTTGTATTTCTGTGCAATACCGGCAGCCCAGAACACATCATTTTCCAGCTTTTGCCGGGTGTCTGCGGTGTTCAGCACCAAAAAGGTAAGCTGGAACATCCGTTCATTCCGGCTCTGCAAGGTCTTTAACAGCTCCTTGGCGTCCTGCCCGTAGGTGGCAAGGTCGCTGGGAAGTATATCCATGTCGTAGCCGCTGCGGACAGCCCGTTTCTGTTCCTGAATCTTCATGGCGTCAAGGTCGGTGATCTTGCGCTTGACCGTCTTAATGGCGTCGCTCTGGTCGATGGCCTGCACATGGAGGTTCACCACAATACCGTTTTCCGTGTTGAGAAAATCGGCCAGCATTTCATCCGACAGCTCCGGGGAGAGGATTTGCAGGAAGCTCACCGCCCCGTATTTACCGCCCAGCCCGAACATCCGGGCATTGCCGAAGCGGAACGAGGACGGGGCGATAAAGTCCTTGGTGGAAAGCCCCGACGGGGCAAGCCACTTCCAGTCAAAGGAGAACGGTTCCCCGTCCGGGTGGAAAATGCTGTGCATGACTTCCAGCCGTTCCTTGGCGTCCAGTCCCCACGCGGAGGCCCCCATGCTCTTGAAATAGCCCAAAAGGTCGGTTTCGATCCGGCGCAGTCTGGCGCGGGCCATTTTCAGGCTGTCCGCCTCAATGGTGTAGGTCATAAATTTCCGCTTCATCAGGCCGTTGTTCCCGTTCACAAGCTGGTCTTGCAAAATGTCGGAATACTCGCTGCGGATGTCGTCGAAGTCGTCCCCCTGCGCCCGGATTTCAAAGCTCTTGGCGTACTGCTTGGGGTCGATCTTGCGGTTGATAAAGGAAAACTGCACATGAATGGAGGCGTCCAGATAGTTGTAGAGGTCGCACAGGTTTTCAAAGATGGCGGTCTTGGTGTCCGCCTGCGCCAGTTGGTAGCTGATGTCCGTAAACTCAATGCACTTGGAAAAGGTGCGGGGCGTCACCCGGCATACGCCGTCCTGATACATGGCCTCATAGGGAATACTGGCCTGCGCCGAATGGGGCTTGCCGTCGCCCTTATACTTTCGGATGACGGCCTGAATTTCTTTCTTTTCGGCGCGGGTGAGCTTGACCGGCGCTTTTGCGCTCGTTTCGTTCTTTTGCTTTTTGGACAATGGCGTTGACCTCCTTTTCCATTTGGGATTGCCGCACAAGGGCGGTATAAGCGTTGTTGGTCTGGTAGGGGCGTTCCTTGGGCTGGATGAAGCAGCACTCTACGATCTGGCGCACCACCACTTCAAGGGGCTGGCCGTGTTTTTCGTAAAGCGCCAGCAGAAAGCCCGGCAGCATGGCGAACACCATAATGAGCGCCGCCGCGCTGGTCGGGACGCGGCCCCGGATCAAAAAGAAAAGCGGAACGCCAATAAGCAGCGCACCGCCAAAACAAATGAGCTGGCGTTTCGTCAGCCCGAATACTACCTTGGATTTGACCTTGGTTAAATCCTTGGGGACAGTTACATAAGCCATAAAAAGTCACCTCGTTTCT